>JBDGUB010000034.1:0-4835 GCA_042216245.1 Halobacterium sp. | reverse complement strand
CCCCCACTCGTCCGTAATTAGGCTCGCGATTTATGGGCGATTCGGGAGACGTTCGGGACGAGATGCCTGTGAAACACCTGGCTGTCGAGGCCGAGACTGTCCCGCCGGAAGCCAAAGTGCCCCACATCGCCGAAGTCATGGCCGATGACGGCGTCGGCGACGTCATCGTCACCGAGGACGACGAGCCGGTCGGCGTCATCACGGACCGCGACATCGCGGTCGCGTACGGCGAAGGCCGGGACCTCGACGACCTCCACGCGGAGGACGTCATGACCGAGGACCCGGTGACGATTCAGGGGGACGCCGAAGCCGTCGAACTCCCGAAGAAGATGGCCGAAGGCCGCGTCCGGCGCATGCCGGTCGTCGACGACGACGGGAAACTCGAGGGCGTCGCGACCCTCGACGACGTGGTCGCGACGACGGGCGAGGAACTCGAGGACGTCGCCACCGTCATCGAAGCGCAGTCCCCCGACTACTCGCCGTAGCTACCACGGCGTCGACTCGCTGTCCACGAACTCGAACAGCGGGTCGAAGTCGTCGGGGAGCTGGGCCTGCACCTGCTCTGTCTCGTTCGCTTGCGCGCACTCGTCGACGAGCTCGAACACCGCCTGCGCGTAGAACTGGGCGTCCGTCTCGTCGACGTTCGCGCCCTCGGCGACCCGCTCGAGGAACGCCTGGTAGGAGAACTGCTGGCCGGAGTCCGCTTCCGTGAGGTAGCGGTCGATCTCCATCGGGAGGTTGGCGGCGAGGTCCGACGCCTCGCCCTCGCCGAGCCGCTGCCCGAACGCCTCGAGGACGACGCGGGTCGCGCGCACTGCCTCACCCTCGGTCCCTAGTTCGAGTCGATGCTGGACTTCGCCGACGAACGTGTCGTAGTGCATTGTGTTCCTCCAGGGTGCCGCGGCGACGGAACGGCGGCACGTCGAGAGACGACCGGAGGCCGTCTAAAGTGCGGGCCAAACTACCTCACGGTCACTCGACGACGCCCCGCACCTGGAGGTACTCGACGCGCACGGCGTTGTCCGCGAACCACTCGTCGAGCTGCGCGAGCGCGTCCTCGCGGAGCGCCGCGCGCGCAGCCTGCGCGTCGAGCTGGCGGAGCGCGGGCGACAGCGGCCCGGACTCCTCCGCGAACTCCCGCCAGAAGTGCTGCGGGGAGACGTACCGGAACCGCGCGATGCGCCGCTGGAAGGAGAGCTCGCAGGCGTCGCCGAGGCGCTCGCGGACGAACTCGGGGTCGCCCCACCGGAGGTGCGCCCAGGGGTCGTGGTGCTCGTGGGAGACGTGGTCCGTGAGCACGTCGGTCAGCGACCCGACGACGCCGTCCGGCGACCACGCCGTGAACCCGACGCGGCCGCCGGGGCGGGCGACCCGCACCATCTCGCTGCCGGCGTCCGCGGCGTTCGGCGTGAACACGTGCCCGAAGTTCGAGAGCACGGCGTCGAAGCTGTCGTCCGGGAACGGCAGCGACTCGGCGTCGCCGGCGACCCAGTGGATGTCGTCGTAGGCGGCGAGTTCGGCGCTGTCACGCGCGAGGTCGAGCATCGGCCGCGTGACGTCCACGCCGACGACCTGCGCGCCGGCGCGGCGAGCCGTCAGGGCGGCGTTCCCCGTGCCGCAGCCGACGTCGAGGACGCGGTCGCCGGGGTCGACGCCGGCGGCGCTGACGACGCGCGCGATAGCGGGCAGGAGGTTCGGCGCGAGCGACGGGTACCGGCCGGCCGACCACGTGAACGCCGACCGGTCGCCGCGTTCGGAGTCCGACATGGCTGAGTGTCGGCCCGCCACGCACTTCAAGCCACGATTCGCGGCGACGGTGGGCCGCCGGGGCACCGAAATTTTATTCGCCGCGCGCCGGGAGTCAGCACGTGTCCCTCCGCGAGTCCGTCGCCCGCCGGTTCGCCGTCGACCCGCGAGCGCTCGCGGCGCTCCGGGTCGCGCTCGGCGCGCTCGTCCTCCTGGACCTCGCGTTGCGCTCGCGCAGCCTCGTCGCGTTCTACACTGACCGCGGCGTCCTCCCGCGGTCGCTGCTCTTCGAGTTGCACCCGACGCTCGGCCGGCTCTCCCTGCACGCGCTCTCCGGGGCGGCGTGGTTCCAGTGGCTGCTGTTCGCGGCGACCGCCGCGGCCGCCGTCGCGCTGCTCGCGGGCTACCGCACAACCCTCGCGACGGTTGTCACGGGCGCCCTCGTCCTCTCGCTCCAGTACCGGAATCCCCTCGTCCTGAACAGCGGCGACACCCTCCTCCGGATGCTGTTCCTCTGGGGCGTCTTCCTCCCGCTCGGCGAGCGCTGGAGCGTCGACGCCGTCGTCCGCGAAGGGAGCCGTCGACGGCGACGCGTCGCGTCGGTCGCGACCGCGGGCGTCCTCCTCCAGGTCGTCGTGCTGTACGCCGTGAACGCGGTCCTGAAGCTCCGCAGCGACGCGTGGCTGTCGGGGCGCGCCGTCGAGTACGTGTTCAGCCTCGACATGTTCCTCGTGGGGCTCGGCGACGTCCTCGCCGGACACCCCGGGCTCCTCCGGGCGTTCTCCCACCTCTGGCTCGCGCTCGTCACCGCGTCCGGCCTCCTCGTCGTCCTCACCGGGTGGCCGCGGGCCGCGCTCGCCGGCCTGTTCGCCGCGATGCACGCCGGGATGCTCGCGACGATGCAGCTCGGCGTCTTCCCGCTGGTCTCTATCGCCGCCCTGCTGCCGTTCGTCCCGCCCGCGGCCTGGGACCGGCTGCCGGCGCGCGACCGGGTTCCGGGACTCGCGGAACTCCCGGTGGCTGCCTGGCAGCGACGCCTCCGCGAGTCACTCCCGCTCGTCTCGCTCCCGTCGCTCCCGGCCGGTCTCCAGACCTGGCGGGACCGCCTCGTGCCCGCGGCGCTGTCGGTCGTCCTCGCCGTCGTACTCGTCTGGAACGCTGCCACCGTCGGCCTCGTCGGCGTTCCCGGCGCGGCGCCCGTCGACCAATCACCCGACCCGAGGTGGGACATGTTCGCGCCCTCCCCGCTCGGCACGGACTACTGGTTCGTCGCGCCCACGACGCTCGCGTCTGGCGAGCGCGTCGACGCCCTCCACGGCGCCCCCGTCGACTGGGACAAACCACCGGACGTCGCCGACTCCTACCGGAGCGCGCGCTGGCGGAAGTACCTCTCGAACGTCCGGCGCGCGGACTCCCCGGCGGTCGGCGTCGCGCTCGCGGACTACCTCTGCGGGCGTCTCGAGCGCGCCGGCCGGAACCCCGTGGCCGTCGCCGTGTACGCGGTCGGGCAGGAGACGCGACTGCACGGACCGGAACCGGTCGAGCGAACGCTGCTCGCGGAAGCCGACTGCAGTCCGGACTGAATCCCGTCCGGCAGCCCGCCAGCGGACGCTGGGGAAAACTGGTTACTGCGGTGGAATCGCGGTCTCCGCCGGCGCCGCGGAGAGCGCGCGCCGGACGGCCTCGACGTCGTCGCCGGTCGCCTCGCACTGGTTCTCCATCAGCACGGTCTCGCTCGGGAACAGCTGCGCGCCGACGTCGAGGCCGTGCTCGCGGGCCGTCGACCCCGTCACCGTGAGGTAGACGCCGACGCCGACGTCCGCGATGGCGGCCTCCTCCTCGCGGCCGGACTCGGGGTAGACGAACTCCACGCCGTCCGTCGCGGCCGTGCCGAGGACGGCCTCGACGAGGCGCTCGTACCGGGGGCTGATGCAGACCTCGCCCTCGTACTCGCGGACGAACTTGCGGTCCAGGTCCGGCGCGTCGACCCGGCTCTGGGCCTCCGGCGTCGCAAGCAGCGTGTGGTGGACGGTGTCGCCGAGCCCCGAGACGACCCGGACGTCCGTGTCGAGGGGGTCGATGCGGTCGTTCACGTCCGCGATGTTCGCGAGGGGGTCCGGGCGCAGCTCCACGACCTCCTCGAGGACGAGGTCGGCGCTGTCGAACCCGAGCGCGAACTCGTGCGTGCGGAGCGCGCGGAACGGCTCCTCGCGACCGACGAGCTGGACCGGCGTCCCGTCGACGTCCAGGGTGAGCGAGTCGAAGACGATGCGACGGGGCTTCCCGGCGCGGGCGTCCCGCAGGAGCGTGTAGTCCGGGCGATGCGGGTTCGCGGGGTCGCTGTAGTCGGCGAGTCGCTCGTAGACGCCGCGGTCGGGGGACTGCTCGCCCTTCGCGACCGCCTTCTCGAAGCGCAGCGTCGACACCACGTCGTCCGCCACGGCCGTCGCGTCCGCGCGAGCGGCGAGGCGGTCGAGCACGGCCTCCAGCGGCCGCCCCTTCCGCGGGACGGCGACGCGAACGGGCGCTGTCATTGTCGAGAACAGCCGCCGAGCGCGCAAAACGGTTGTGATTGCGGGAACGGCGGTGTTCAGATAAGGATGAAGAGTGAGGCGGAACGATCTTTGAGTGGTTCATGCTCGAAATCGCCCGCCTCAACGAAGGTAGCGATTGCTTCGAGTTAGATTTTCTGGAGCGAGAGGCGACACCCGAGCCCGCGATGAAGCTTGGTATCCGACTCCATCTGGCTGGACTATCACTTTCGGATACCGTTTCGATTCTCGATAGGTTGGGTGTCGAACGCTGCCGAACGACCGTTCACAACTGGGTGCAGAAGGCCGATCTACAGCCGATCGATGGCGCTGATCCGGATCACGTCGCGGTTGACGAAACCGTGATCCAGCTCAACGATGAACGCTTCTGGCTGTACGCTGCTGTCGATTCCGACACGAACCGCTTGCTGCACGTCAAGCCCTCTCCAACGAGAAACCAAGCGATTACCGAGATCTTCCTCGCCGAACTCCGCGACAAACAGCTCGTCGATGACGCAGTCTTTCTCGTCGATTCTGCACCGTGGCTGCAAGCAGCTC
>JBDGUB010000015.1:0-6698 GCA_042216245.1 Halobacterium sp. | reverse complement strand
TACTTCTGCTGGAAGTACCCGACGATGTTCTCGACGTCCCGGTCGAGGAGCTCGCGGGCGTTCTCGTGGTCGGTCGGCGTCGCCTGCGGCCAGTCGAACAGCACGACGCCGTCCTCGTTCACGAACACGTTGTACTCGCTGACGTCGGCGTGCACGTACCCCAGGTCGTAGGCGGTCGCGACCTCCCGCAGGATCAGATCGAGGACGCCGCTGGCCTGCGCGGGGTCGAGTTTCGCCTTCGAGAGCTCGGTGCCCTCGACTTTCTCCATCACGATGGCGTGGCGGTTCTGGTCGACCGGGCGCGGGACGTTCACGTCGGGGTACAGCGTCTCCAGTGCGTCGTACTCGCGCTCGGCGGCCTTCCGCGCGGTGTACTGCCAGGACGTGTGCTCCCTGTCGCTGGTGTAGTCGCGGTCGCGGTGGACCTCCCGGAACTGCGTGTACCCCTCGCGGTGGAACTTCAACGCCATCGGGCGGAACGACTGCACCTCGTAGACGTCGCTCTCCTTGCCGACGCCGAGCGGCGCGCCGAACCCCTCGACGGTGTCCCGTTCGGCGAACGCGTGCAGCGCGAGCGCGTCGTACCCGGCGAACGTCAACTGGACGCCCTCGTACTGGATGGTCTTCCGTTCGAGGAACTCCAGGTCGAGCATCCGGTCGAGCCGGTAGTCGACCTCCTCGGGCGTGAGCCGCGAGAACTCCGGGAGTTTCTCCCGGCTCACCCACTCGGAGAACCGCATCCCGTGCTCGACGCCCGAGAGCAGGTGGAAGTCCTCGGGCTTGAGGTCCGCCATCTCGGCGGCGACGTTCCGAACCATTCACGCGACGGTAGGCGACTGGCGGGTAAAAGCCCCGCGGAGCGCCGACCGACGGTCGACAGTCTCGCGTGCGCGTGCGTCTGGCCAGTGATCAGTCGATCAGCGCCTGACGTCCGGAAAAACGGCGTTTTCGGCGCTCGTTCTGTGGGCGGGCACGAACGCCACCTCAACGCCGATAAATCACATGTCGCGATACAGAATTCCGGCCGGACGGCTCCGAACTGCACAGGGGGAGCAGCCGATGCCCGCCGAGTTCGGCGCGCTCGATGGGAAATCCGGCCCCTCGAGCCGCGGCCGCCGCGAGCCGGCTGCGTCTGGGGTCGGGTGCCGGCGAGCAGCGTCGCCAATCGAGGCGGGGACGAACGCGTTCTGTCGGCTCTCCGCTATGCAACGGCGACACGCACCCACCTGACAGGTGCTCTAACAGAACGGGGTGAGCGGTGCGGACCGCGGAGTCAGTCGTCCCCCACGAGGTGGTTCTCCCAGTCGATGGTCTCGGCGTCCTCCAGGAGCGCCTCGAAGACGCGTTCGCCCCACTCGCGGGCCGCCTCGGCGTCCGTGTCGGCGTACAGCTCCATCATCCCCGTGTCCTGGTCGTAGACGCTGACGCCGACGCGGTCGTCACAGAGCGTGAGCCCGAACGTGACCTCGTCGCGGGCGCGCAGGGTGAGGTTCCCGCTCTCGAAGGCGGTTCGCGCGCGCTCCGGGTTGTTCCGGACGAGCTCCTCGACGACGTCCCGCCGGAAGATGGCGTCCGTCTCCATCCCGTCGAGGATGGCCTGGTGGAGGGCGTCGAGGTGGAGGGGGTTGATGGCCGCGGGGTCGGCGCCGCGGAGCGTGCCGGTGTCCTCGACGAGGGACATGAACCGCTGGACGGGACGGTAGGGGTTCCCGGGTTCGGACTCGGTGACGGTGGCGTCCGCGAACCGCTCGACGTCGAAGTCGAACGGGAGGTCCTCGAAGCACTCGAGCAGGGGTTCGAGGCGGTGCGCCGCGCGGACGTTGCACTCGAACGCCCGGAGTTCGGCGGCGACGGCGTCGCCGAGCGGCGTGAGTTCGAGTTCGCCCCGGCCGCGTTCGACCAGGCCGGCCTCCTCGAGCCGGGTGGCGATCCGGTGGACCGTCGACCGCGAGTGGTCGAGGCGGTCCGTGAGGTCCCGGGGCGACAGCGGCCCCTCGGCGAGCGCGGCGAGCACCGGCCCCCGGCGGACGACCTCGAGGAAGTGGTCCCTGTCCATTGTTTACAAATATACAGAAGTACCGTAATCAAACCTCGCTACTGTCAGATTTCTTTTCTTTCTGCGTCTCTCCCGGGCGACCGAGCGGACGAACACCTTTTCAGGCTGCCCGCGAACTCTCCCCCATGATGCTGGCCGACCGGGAGTGGCGCCTGATACCCGAGGAAGCGCGGGACGGCCCGATGCAGATGGCACTCGAGGAAGTCGCCGCCGAGACGGCTGCCGACGGCGGCCCGCGGACCGTCCGCGCGTACGCGTGGTCGCCGTCCACGCTCTCGATGGGGTACCGGCAGGCCGCCGGCTCCGTCGACTGGACGTACGCCGACAGCCACGGCGTCGACGTGACGCGCCGCCAGACCGGCGGCGGCGGCATCTACCACGACGAACGCGCCGACATCTCCTACAGCATCGTCGCGCCCGCCGACGAACTCCCCGGCGACCTCATGGAGTGCTACGACCTGCTCTGCGAGCCGATTCTCGACGCGTTCCACGCGATGGGCGTCGACGCCGAGTTCGTCCCCGAGGAACACCCCGCGCTCCACGAGCCCGCGTGCTACCTGCGCGCGCTCCACCCCGCCCACGACATGGTCGCCGGCGGCCGGAAGATCGCCGGGAACGCCCAGTACCGCACCCGGGACGCCGTCATCCAGCACGGGTCGCTGTCCTACGACCTCGTCCCCGAACGCCACCTCGGCGTCTTCGCGGACCCGGGCGTCACGCCCGGCGAGTACCGCGACCGGGTCACGAGCATCCGCGAGCAGGCGGGCGTCGACCGCGAGGACGCCGTGTCCGCCCTCGAGGACGCGCTCGCGGACTGGTGTGAGGCCGCGGTCGGCGAGTGGACCGACGACGAACTCGCCGCCGCCCGCGAGCTCGCCGACGAGAAGTACGCGACCGACGACTGGACGCGGGAGCGAACCGACCCGACCGCCTGAACCGGCGGCCTGCTCGCCGGATCGGGCGCGTCGACCCCCTGAACCGGCGAAGCGCGCCGTCGCCGTCGACTATCCCGCCCGACTAGCCGAAGCCGAAGGTCTCCGTCTCGTCGCCGGCCAGCTCCCCCACCGCGTCACGAATCTCGTCCAGCGGCGGCTGGTCCCTCGTCGGGTCCAGTGGGTGTTCACCCACCCAGCGATACCGGACGACGCCGTCCGTGTCCACGAGGAACACCGACCGCTTCGACCGCGGCAGCACCCGGAACGCGCGGTACGTCACGCCGAACGCGTCCGACACCTCGAGGTCGCGGTCCGAGAACAGCGGGAAGTCGATGTCGAGGTAGTCGATGAACCGGCGGTGCGTCCGCACCATCGACTTGCTCGACCCGACGACGCGGACGGCGTCGCTGGACGCGAACCAGCCGTAGTCCCGGAACGAACACCACTCGGTCACGCAGTCCGGACTGAAGTCGTTCGTGTAGAACACGACCAGCGCCGGCCGGTCCGCGTAGCGGTCCCGCAGCGCCGTCGTCTCCACGCTCCCGTCCCGCTGGACGAGCGGCGCCGCGACCTCCGGTACGGCGTCCCCAACGTCGAGCGCTCCGTCGGAGCCCATACGCCCTCACGGGACTCACGCCGCAAAGTTGTTGTGTCCCGCGCGGCGTGCTCGTGGCCGGCTTCGAAGGCTCTTTGACGGCTCCCGCGAACGTCCGCGTATGCGAGTAGGCGCACACGTCTCCATCGCGGGCGGCGTCCACAACGCCGTCGAGAACGAACTGGACGTCGGCGGGAACTGCGGCCAGATCTTCACGCACTCCCCGCAGGTCTGGCAGGACCCGAACGTCGGCGACGAGGAAGCCGAACAGTTCCGGCAGGGAACCGCCGAACACCTCGAGGGCCCGTGGGTGATCCACTCCTCGTACCTCGTGAACCTCTGCACGCCGAAGGACGACCTCCGCGAGAAGTCCGTCGACTCCATGCAGCAGGAGGTCGACGCCGCCGCGAAACTCGACATCCCGTACGTGAACGTCCACCTCGGCGCGCACACCGGCGCCGGCGTCGAGGGCGGCCTCGAGAACGCGGTCAGTGCGCTCGACGAACTCGACGTCCCGGACGGCGTCACCGTCCTCGTGGAGAGCGACGCGGGCTCGGGCACGAAACTCGGCGACGACTTCGAGCACCTCGCGTACGTCCTCGAGGAGTCCGCCCACGACCTCGAGGTCTGCCTCGACACCGCCCACATGTTCGCGGCGGGCTACGACCTCTCGACGCCGGAAGCCGTCGACGACACGTTCGCGGAGTTCGCGGACGTCGTCGGCGTCGAGCACCTCGCGTGCGTCCACCTCAACGACTCCAAGCACGAGTGCGGCACGAACAAGGACGAACACGCCCACATCGGCGAGGGACTCATCGGCGAGGACGGCATGCGTGCGTTCGTCAACCACGACGTCGTCGTCGACAACGACGTCCCGCTCGTCCTGGAGACGCCCCACGAGGACGGCCGCGGGTTCGCCTGGAACATCGAGAAAGTCCGGGAGCTCCGCGAGACGTGACGACCGCAGCGAGAACGACCGGGCGAACGACCGAACGAACGACCGGGCGAATCGCCTGACGCGTCGGTCAAATGGTCGTTTCAGCCTAGGCCGGAACTAAGTCCGCGGCGCCCCTACCTCGAGGTGCGCCCGCCGCCCGAATCCCCTCCCGACTGCCATGGACCTGACACCGGGAGCGGCGGGCCGCCCCCTGCACCCGACACCTTTTCCCCTTCCCCCGTTTCCCTGGGCGTGTGCGCCGATTCACCGCCGACTACCTCGAGGAGACCCGTCGAGGCATGTGGGCCGACAGGGACGCCCTCGACGCCCTCCGGCTCTCGACCCGCGAGCGCGTGCTCGACGTCGGCTGTGGCACCGGCGAACTCACGCGCGTCCTCCGGGAGGAGACCGACGGCGACGTCCTCGCGGTGGACGCCGACCCCGGCCTCCTCGCGCACGTCGACGCCGACCACCGGTTGCTCGGCGACGCGACCCGGCTCCCGGTCCGGAACGACGCCTGCGACCTCGCGGCCTGCCAGGCGCTGCTCATCAACCTCCCGGAGCCCCTGGACGCCGTCCGCGAGTTCGCGCGCGTCTCCACGGACCTCGTCGCCGCCGTCGAACCCGACAACGCCGCGGTGACCGTCGAATCCACCGTGCCCGCGGAAGCCGACCTCGCGGAACGCGCCCGCCGGGCGTACGTCGAGGGCGTCCCGACGAACGTCGGCCTCGGTGCGGACGCCGCCGACGTCTTCCGCGACGCCGGCCTCGAGGACGTCACCACAACCCGCTACGAGCACGTGCGTCGCGTCGAACCGCCGTACGGCGAGGCCGCCCTCGAGTCCGCGGCGCGGAAGGCGACGGGCGAACGCCTCGCCGAACAGCGCCCCGAACTCGCGGCCGGCGGGATGGACGAAGCCGCCTACGACGCCCTCCGGGCGGAGTGGCGCGAGATGGGCCGCGAGGTCGTCGAACAGATGCAGGACAACGACTACGAGCGCGTCGAGACCGTCCCGTTCTACGTCACCGTCGGCCGCGTCCCCGGACGTGACGAGTAGCCGACAGAACTGGCGTTCTGGAAACCCTTTTCGGTCGCCCTCGCGACCCAGGGAGCATGGACCCCCGCATCCAGGAGCACGCGGAACTGCTCGTCGACCACTGCACCGACGTCCAGCAGGGCGACCTCGTCGTCGTCAACGCCCCCGCCGAAGCAGCGGACCTCGAGACCGCAATCTACGAGAAACTCGGCGAACGCGGCGCGATGCCCATCGGGCTCAGCATGCCGACTCGCGCGGTGCGCGCGTTCGCGTCGAACGCCGACACCGACGACCTCGTCACCGCCGACCACGCGCTCGCGCTCGTCGAAGAAGCCGACGTCCTCCTCAGCGTCCGCGCAGCCTCGAACGTCGCCGAGATGAGCGACCTCGACCCCGAGTCCATGCAGGCGTTCGCGAAGGTCAACGAACCGATTCAGGAGGCGTCGATGGAGTGCAGGATCGCCGGAACGCAGTACCCCGCCGCGGGGAACGCCCAGAAGGCGGAGATGAGCACGGAAGCCTACGAGGAGTTCGTGTATGACGCGGTCAACCGGGACTGGGACGCCCAGCGGGAGTTCCAGGCCCAGTTAGTCGAGATTCTCGACCCCGCGGAGGAGGTCCGCATCGTCTCCGGGGACACCACGGACCTCACGATGAGCATCGCTGGCAACGTGGCGGTGAACGACGACGCCGACGACAACCTCCCCGGCGGCGAAGTGTTCACCGCGCCAGTCCCGGACAGCGTCGAGGGCGAGGTGCTCTTCGACAAGCCCGTGATGGGGATGGGCCGCGAAATCCGGGGCGCGCGCCTCGAGTTCGAGGACGGCGAAGTCGTCGCGCACGACGCCGACCAGCACGCCGACGTGCTCGCGAGCATCGTCGAGACCGACGAGGGCTCCCGGCGTGTCGGCGAGCTCGGCATCGGGATGAACCGCGCCATCGACCGGTTCACGTACAACATGCTGTTCGACGAGAAGATGGGCGACACCGTCCACCTCGCGCTCGGGTTCGCGTACGAGGAGACCGTCGGCGACGGCAACGAACAGAACCAGTCCGCCGTCCACAAGGACATGATCGTGGACGTGAGCGAGGACTCGTACATCGAGGTCGACGACGAGGTCGTCCAGCGAAACGGGAC
>JBDGUB010000048.1:0-7174 GCA_042216245.1 Halobacterium sp. | reverse complement strand
TGTGGAGCGCCAGACTGAAAGCGAGATGGGCTGAACAGCGGAATCTACCGAGCCGGCTCAAATGACGAGTTCGTCGCCAACAATCTGCTTCCCAAGAGCGTTCGTCCTTACTAACAAGAGGTTCCAATACGGTTTCCAGAGTGAGGAGTAAAACAACCGTTTAATACGCAGACCTGCTTACCAGCTATTTCACAGTTCAAGATGTGGAACGAACAATCCCTGCTTGCTGACTGCATTCTCTGTACGTAGTGGGATATACTCGAGCCGAGTGTCCGGTGCGGGTCTGACCAGCGCCACACAGGTCCATCCGCTATTTACGTGCGGTGGCCGACGAAGACGCGTATGAGCAGTCTAGCGGACACGATCCACATCGAGAACGTTGTTGCATCCAGCGATATCAGCCAGGAACTCGCCCTCGACCAGCTCGCCACAGATCTTGATGGCGCTGAGTACAACCCAGAGGACTTCCCCGGGGTTGTCTACCGGCTTCAGAAGCCGAAGTCAGCCACGCTGATTTTCCGGTCGGGGAAAGTCGTCTGTACTGGCGCGCAAAGCGTCGATGCTGTTCACGACGCTCTGGAAATCGTCTTCGCTGACATCCGCGAGTTAGGCATCGATGTCCCGAGTAATCCCCCTGTGGAGGTGCAGAATATTGTCTCCAGCGCGAGTCTCGAGCGAGTGTCGGAGAAGCGCCGCCACCAGGGCTTGAACGTCGAGAGACGGTCGCTCACTCCGTTCGCGCTGCGTCTCTCGGGCTCGAGCCCTGCTGGCTGCGATACACATGAGAATCATCGCGGAGCCGACGCTCCGCGAGTGATTGCAGGAGAAGCGCCGCCGGGAGACTACGTCTCCCGTGCCGTGAATTCTGGGAGAATTCACGCCGCCACCAGGGCTCGAACCTGGGACAACCTGGGTAACAACCAGGTGCTCTACCAACTGAGCTATGGCGGCTCGCACCTCTTGCTATCCGGCGCGTTATGATATGGCTTTCGTTTCGCCAGCAGGCATGGGCATCGACACCGCTTAGGGCGGGCCGCGCGAACCCCGGCCGTATGAGCGACTTCGAGTCGGTCGTCGAGCGCGTGCGGGAGCGCGTGAACCCGACGCCGGCCGAACAGCGCGCGCTCGCGGAGACCGCCGAGCGGCTCGCGGACCGCACGCGGGACGCCATCGCCGACCTCCCGGTCGACGCGGACGTGCTGCAGGTCGGGAGCACGGCGCGCGGCACGTGGGTGGCGGGGGACCGCGACATCGACCTATTCGTGCGGTTCCCCGCGGACCTCCCGCGGGCGGACCTGGAAGCCTACGGGCTCGAAGTCGGGAACGCGGTGCTGCCGGACGGCCACGAGGAGTACGCCGAACACCCCTACGTGAAGGGGGAGTTCGAGGGGTACGACGTCGACCTGGTGCCGTGCTACCGGCTGGCGTCCGCGACGGACATCCAGTCCGCGGTCGACCGGACGCCGTTCCACAACGCGTACCTCGAGTCCCGGCTGGACGCCGACCTCGCGGCGGACGTCCGGCTGTTCAAGCAGTTCCTGAAGGGCGTCGGCGCGTACGGCAGCGACCTCCGCACGCGGGGGTTCTCGGGGTACCTGACGGAGTTGCTCGTCGTGGAGTACGGGGGGTTCCGGGAGACCCTGGAAGCCATCGCGGACTGGCACCCCCGGGTCGTCCTCGACCCCGAGGACCACGCGGCCGAGTCCTTCGAGGACGCGCTCGTCGTCGTGGACCCGACGGACCCCGAGCGGAACGTCGCGGCCGTCGTCTCCGAGGAGAACGTGGCGCGCGTCCAGCACCACGCCCGCGCGTTCCTCGCCGACCCCACCGTCGAGCGGTTCGAACCGGACGCCCCCGACCCCCTCGACGAGAGCGAGGTCGCGGCGTACGTCGAGGACCGCGGGACGACGCCGCTGGCCGTCGTGTTCGACGCGCCCGACCTCGTCGACGACCAGCTGTACCCCCAGCTCTATCGGTCCCGGGACGGGCTCGTGCGCGGGCTCGAAGACCACGGGTTCGGGGTGCTGCGGGCGGCGACGTGGGCGGACGACCGCGCGGTGCTGTTCGCGGAGCTCGAGGTCGCCGAACGCCCCGCGGTCGAACGCCACGTCGGTCCCCCGGTTCACGTCGAGGACCACGCCACGGGGTTCTACGAGAAGTACGCCGACGGCGACGCGTACGGGCCGTTCGTGGACGACGACCGGTACGTCGTCGAGCGCGAGCGCGACGTCCGGACGGCCGAGGCGTTCGCGCGCGACCGCCTCGGGGACGTCGCGCTCGGCGCACACGTGGCGTCCGTCGTCGACGCGGGCGACTACGAGGTGCTGGTCGGTGAGGCGGTCGCGGGGCTCGCCGCGGACTTCGGCCGGGAGTTCGCGCGCTACTTCGACCCGAGCGTCTGATGGGACTCGCGGAGGTCGGCGAGCAGGTCGGCGACGGCGTCGCTGACGTCGTCGTCGGGCTCGATGGGCGTCCGGCCGTCGAAGGTCTCGTGGACGACGCCGACGCCGTCCGCGAGCGTCTCGAGGCTGTACCCGCCCTCGAGGACGAACGCGAGCGCGGCGTCCGCGTCGTCGGCGAGCGCGCGGACGCGGTCGGTGAGCGCGCCGTAGCCCTCCGTGGAGACGTGCATCCGCGAGATGGGGTCGTGGCGGTGCGCGTCGAAGCCCGCGCTCACGACGACGAGGTCGGGGTCGAACTCGCGGACGGCGGGCGCGACCGCGTCGTCGACGGCGGCGCAGTACTCGGCGTCCCCCGAGCCGGCGGGGAACGGGAGGTTCAGCGTCGCGCCCTCGCCGGCTCCCTCGCCGGTCTCCTCGAGGTCGCCCGTCCCCGGGTAGAGGCCGTCCTCGTGAATCGAGGCGTAGAAGACGTCGCCGCGGTCGTAGAAGATGTCCTGCGTGCCGTTCCCGTGGTGGACGTCCCAGTCGAAGACCGCGACGCGGTCCGCATCGAGGTCCGCGAGCGCGTACTCGGCGGCGACCGCGGCGTTGTTCAGGAAGCAAAAGCCCATCGCGTCGTCCGCGACGGCGTGGTGGCCGGGCGGCCGACCGAGGGAGAACGGCGTGTTGCGGCCGTCGGCGCCGTTGAGCGCGGCGCGAACGGCGTCCTTCGCGAGGCCGGCGCTCGCGAGCGCGGCCGGCCACGTCGCCTCGGACGCGGCGGTGTCGGGGTCCCAGTTGCCGCCGCCGGACTCGCAGAACTCCCGTAGTTCCTCGACGTACCCGGGGTCGTGGACGGCGGTCGCGTCCGCGACTGACGCGGGCGCCGCGCCCTCGTACGTGACGCCGTGGCGCTTCGAGAGCCCGCGTTTCACCGCGCGGAGGCGGTCCGGGCTCTCAGGGTGCCGCGGCCCCGGGTCGTGGTCGAGGCACGTCTCGCTGAATCCGAATCTCATTCCACGAGTTCGAAGTAGGTCTCCACGTCCTCGGCCTGGACGGTTCGGCGGCCGGCGTGTTCGGCGAGAATCGCGGCGCCGCGCGCGGCGTCGGCGGCGTACACTGCCAGGAGGTCCGCGAGCGCGACCCGGGCGTCCTTCGACACCCGGAACCGGTCGTCGACGTCGAGGCGCGCGATGCGGTCGACCGGGGCCACCGGGAGCGTGAGGTCGTCGCCGTCCGGGACGTCCTCGACGCCGAAGTCCGACGCCATCAACGTCTTCCGGCCGTCCTCGGCGGCGCGCTCGGCGGCGTCCTCGGCCAGCGACGCGCCGCGGCGCTGGATGCGGCGCGCGAGTTCCTCTGCCGCGTCAGCGCTCACCCGCAGGTCACCCGCGTGCTGCCGGATGATGGTGTCGACCGGCGCGAACGGGAGTTCGACGCTCATGCGTCTATGCGTGGCGGTCGCACGCTTAACTGTTTCCGTTGTTCCGAGGCGGCGGGGCGCCCCGCAACCGCGATACCGGCGGCCACCACGCCTTTCGGCGTCCCTGCCGAACCGGCCGGGTATGACGGACAACCCCCATCAGGCGAACGCCGAGGAGGTCGCCGACCAGGAAGTCGACGCGAACGAGGAGGAAGCCGAGGAAGCCGTCGAGGAGCGCCGGCAGGCCGACGAAGAGTACCGGGAGGAACAGATCAGCGAGGAGCTCGAGCACGAGGACGAGGAACGGCACGAGGACGCCCGCGAGACGAAGAACCCCGCGAACGAGCGCGGCGAGGAACCCTGGGACTAGACAAGGCCCGAGTCGGCGAAGCGACACCGACCGTAGCCGTCCATCCGCTCTCCTACCGCAGTTCTTCGGCCTGCAGGCGGCCGTCCCGTAGCGACCCGCGGACCGTTATCTCCTGGCCGAGCGTGACGTCCGCGTCGGTCTCGACGCTCATCGTCTCTTCGCCGTCGTCCAGGATCACCGGGTTCTGGGCCTGCACGACGACGCCCGTGAACTCGACTTCCTCCCCGTCTCCGGGCGCGTCGCCGTTCGCCGCAGCGTCGCCGCCAGCAGTGTCGCTGCTCGCTGCGCCGTCGGTCGCATCGCTGTCGACGGACGCGTCCGCGGCGTCGCCCGCGGCGTCGTCACCGGCCGCCTCCCCGCCGTCGCCGTTCTGGAACGCGCCGAGGCCCTGGCTGGACTCGCCCGCGTCCTCGTCAGTGGCGGCGCCGTCCGGCAGCGGAATCACGGTCGACTGCCAGCCGGCGGACGCCTCGATGTCGTCCTGCCAGCCGTCCTGGATGTCGACGTCCACGAACGCCACCTCGTCGCCGGGGCCGAGGTCGAGGTCGGCCTTCTCGCCCCAGAGCGCGACGCGGATGTCGCCGGTCTCGTCCTGGACGCGGACGTTCCGCACCTGGCCCTCGCTGCCGTCGTCGCGGTCGAACGTGCGCTTCGGGTCCGCCGACCGCACGACGCCCGCGATGTCCGCGGTGTCCTCGAGCTCCAGGTCCTCGATGGGCGTCGACTCCGGGACGAACGTGACGTCCGCGTCGACGACCTCGACGGCGCCGCGGTCGCCGACGTGGAGTTCGAGGCTGCCGTCGCGCTCCCGCACGTAGCCGTCCACGACCTCCACGACCTCGCCGGCGTCGAGTTCGGTCGCGCGGTCCGCGCGGTCGTCCCAGAGGGTGACGCGGACGCGCCCGGTTTCGTCGCCGACCACGAGGTTCGAGACCTTCCCCTCGCTGCCGTCGTCGCGGTCGAACGTCCGCACGCTCTCGGTCGCCAGCACCTCCCCGACGAGGTTCACGTCCGAGATGCCCAGCGAGAGGTCCTCCACGCGGTACTCGTCCTGAACCTGGACGTCGATCTCCTCGTCGTCGTCGACCTCCACCTGGTCGGCGCTGACCTCCACGCCGTTGTAGCCGTCCTTCGGCCGGCCCTTCACGCGGAGCACCTGGCCGACCTCGAGTTCCTCGCTGGCGGCCTCGGCCTGCTCGTCCCACAGCGAGATCCGGATGCTCCCCGTCTCGTCGGCGACCTCGACGTTCACCACGCGGCCCTCCGGGTCCTCGTCGTCGTCGCGCTCGAACGTCCGCACGTCGCCGACGCTCGTCACCTTCGCGAGGAACTTCACCTCGTCCATCTCGGGTTCGACGTCGGCGACGCCGTTCACCTCGCCGTCGTCGAGTTCGTGGGCGATGAGCATGGCGGCCGTCTCCTCGTCGGCCAGCCCGCCCATCTGCTCGACCTTCGACTCGACGGCGTCCCGGAACTCCTCGAGGGACACGTCGGTGTCGAGGTCCTCGTAAGTGTCCTCGATGTCGCCCATAATCGTAGGTCAGTACAGGCACACGCCGCGCATAAGCGTTTTCGTTGCCGGAACGCCGCGACGCTGGCCGTCGATTCTCGGTTGCACGCGACCGGTTGGTTCCCGCCCGTACTTGAACCTGCGGACGCCCCCGACAGCGTCACTCGACGTGCGGGAGCATCTCGTCGCGGACGTACTCGAGGAACGCGCCAGCGTCGTACGACGACGGCTGGTAGACCTCCACGTACCCGCTCCGGGACGCGGTCATCTTCACGTCGTCGCCGTCGTACTCGTACGCGAGCCCGAGCTGGTTCAGCGTGGAGTCCGCGAGCAGCGCGTCGAGGTCGTGGCTCTCCCGGAGGTCCTCGCCGTGGAACGTGCCGTTGACGGCGGCGTCCCCGGTCCCGGAGAACCCCGCGCGCCACGGCCGCGCGCCGCCGTGGCTCGCGAGGAACGCGTCGAGGTCGAGGGTCGCGCGCTCCAGGGACGTGTTCGTCTCCGCGCCGACGAGGTCGAACGCGAACGCGCCCCTGCTGCTCGCGGCGGCGACGAACTCGCCCGTGACGCCCGCGAACTCGGTGTAGTCGGTGACGACCCGGGTGTCCTCCCGGACGCGGATCTCGCCGTCCTCGATGGACGGGTCGCGCTCGTTCGCGAGGCGTTCGGCGGCCGCCCGCCCCGCGAACGCCATGTCGCCGGACGGCAGCGAGAACACGCGGTCGATCTCGAGGCGCCGCGACAGCTCCCGGTCGTCCTCGGTGACAGTCTCCGTGAACGAGTCGACCATCCTGAAGTCGCCGTCGACGACGGCGAGTACGCCAGCCCTCATGTGCGACCGACCGACGGAATCCGGCGGTATAACAATTGGTTTTCGTGTCCGCCAGCCGACCGGTCCGCGTCATCGCGGACCCCGTCAGCGCTCGACCGACGCCACCGTCCGCTCGCCGCCCCGGGACCGATGCACCACGACGACGGACGCCGGCAGCCCGCCGTCGAACCGCACCGCCGCCTCGTAGTCGATTTCCGTGATGCACTGCACGCACCCCGCCGCGTCCTCGCGGCGCTCCGCCGCCACCAAGACGCGGAGCTCGCCCGATTCCCGGTCGTAGGCCGCCGACGCCAACCGCGCCGTGTAACACCCGCTCGGCGCGCTCGTCTTCCCCGCCACGCGCACCACACCGCCCCCGAAGGACACGGACGCCGCCTCCCGAACCACCCCACAGCCCGCGTCGACCACCGAGAAATCGGTCCCCGCGACCGACGGCGACCCGCCGCCGCGCCCCGAACCGAGACACCCAGCAGTCGCCACCGCCACCACCCCGGCGAGCACGCCTCGCCGACGCATACCCGGCCCTCCGCGCCCGGCCGTGAAATGCCTTCCCACCACCGCCCCCCAATCGTAACCGCTTTACGTAGCCCCGGGCTATCCAGAAGCGAGTCCGGATAGGGTAGTGGACTATCCTCTTGGCTTGCGGAGCCAGGGACCGGCG
>JBDGUB010000004.1:9495-11128 GCA_042216245.1 Halobacterium sp. | reverse complement strand
CCGGTCATCACCGCGGGCTGCTCGACGCCGAGCAGGTCGAGCAGCGTCGGGGAGACGTCCCGGAGCGCGCCGCCGCCGCGGACGACGCGGCCGCCGGAGAGGTCGTCGCCGGACGCGCCCGCCGCGAGGTACGTGAACGGCACGGGATTGAACGTGTGCGCGGTGTGGGGGTCGGCTTCGGTGCCCATGTCGTCGGCGTTCCCGTGGTCCGCGGTGAGAACCACGTGCGCGCCGGCCTCGCGGGTCTCGGGGACGAGCCGCCCGAGTTCGGCGTCGACGGCTTCGACGGCCTCGATGGCGGCGTCGTAGTCGCCGGTGTGGCCGACCATGTCAGGGTTCGCGTAGTTCAACACGAGGACGTCCGGGTCGTCGCTCGCGAGGACGTCGAGGGCGGTGTCGGTGACTTCGGGCGCGCTCATCTCCGGCTTGCGGTCGTACGTCGGGACGTCCGGGCTGTCGACGATGCGCCGGATCTCGCCCTCGAACTCGACCTCGCGGCCGCCGTTCAGGAAGTACGTGACGTGTGCGTACTTCTCGGACTCCGCGACCCGCAGCTGGGTCAGGTTCTCGCGGGCGAGCACCTCGCCGAGCGTGTCCTCGGGGTCCTTCGACGGGAACGCCACCGGGAGGTCGAACGTCTCGTCGTACTCCGTCATCGTCACCACCGGGACCTCGGGCGGGTCGGTGTCGAACTCCCAGTCGTTGGGCCGGACGTCCGCGAGCATGCGAGTGAGCTGGCGGGCGCGGTCCGCGCGGAAGTTCGCGAACACGACGGCGTCGCCGGCCGAGAGCCGATCGCCGCCCCGGACGACGGTGGGTTCGACGAACTCGTCGGTGTCCCCGCGGTCGTAGGACTCGGTGACGGCGTCGACCGCGGAGTCGGCGCGGTGCTGGCCGTTCCGGTGGACGATGGCGTCGTAGGCCTGCTTCGTGCGCTCCCAGTTCCGGTCGCGGTCCATCGCGTAGTACCGCCCGGAGACCGTCGCGACGTCGCCGGTGCCGTACTCGTCGACGACCTCCTCGAGGGTGGCGAGGTAGTCCTCGCCGCCGGTCGGGGACGTGTCCCGGCCGTCCGTGAACGCGTGCGTCGTCGCCTCGAGGTCGCGGCTCGCGGCGCACTCGAGGAGCGCGTGGACGTGCTCGTGGTCGCTGTGGACGCCGCCGTCCGAGACCAGCCCCATGACGTGGAGGCGGCCGCCCGTGCGTTCGACGTGGTCGAGGGCGTCCGCGACGGCGTCGTTCTCGCAGAGTTCGCCGTCGGCGATGGCGTCCTCGATGCGCGTGTACTCCTGGGGGACGACGCGGCCGGCGCCGATGGTGAGGTGGCCGACCTCGCTGTTGCCCATCTGCCCGCGGGGGAGTCCGACGTCCCGGCCGGACGTCGTCAGCGTCCCGAACGCGCCGCGCTCCCGGTACTCGTCGAAGTTCGGGGTGTCGGCGGCCCTGACCGCGTCCCGCCTGTCGTGGTCGCCGAGCCCCCAGCCGTCCAGAATCACGAGCGCCGCCTTCATCGAGTGGGTGTCGGTGCCCCGCGCTCTTCTAGGTGTTGTCTCCGGGGAGCACCGGAAGCCCCGGAGGTCCCGAAACCCCCGAAACCCCGGAGGTCCCGAAACCCCCGAAACCCCGAAGCCCC
>JBDGUB010000004.1:0-9395 GCA_042216245.1 Halobacterium sp. | reverse complement strand
CCCCGAAGCCCCCGAAACCCCGAAATCCCGAAATCCCGAAACCCCAGAAGCCCTGGCATCGACACCCCCCGGGCTGTCGAGTGAGTGGCGTCGACGCGAGCGTGCAGAACAGGAGCGCTGTCTCCGAGGACTGCTCGGGGCGGGCTACGCGTCGTTCTCGAATTCGGCGCCGCACTCGCCGCAGGTCATGGCGTCGGAGGGCATGGTGCGCTGGGGGGCGACGACGCCGCACTCGGGGCAGACGCTGTAGGGGCGTTCGTCTGCCGGGGCGCCGGGTTCGACGGTGACGCGGATCCAGGCGTCGGGGTTGGCCTCGTCGTAGAGTTCGACGCCGTCGTCGGTGCGCCGCCAGTTGACCGTGTTCCGGTCGTACTCTTGCATCCGGGCGGGGGTTCGAGCCAGCCACAGTTAACTATTCTGACAAAAGTTTCCTCGGTCGCGAGTAAACGACTGTCGGGAACTACTTGTGGCTCGCTCCGCCACTCCACGGCATGACCCTCGACCCCGTCCACTTCGACGGCATCGCGGACCTCGCTGCCCGCATCCGCCACGAGGTGGACGCCGAGGAACACCGCGACGTCGCCGAAGAGACGTGGACGAACTACCTCGACCCCCTCTACGGCGAGGACGGCCCCGTCCTCGAACCCCTCGACGAACAGCGGCGGTCCGCCGCCCCCATCGAGGACCTCGCGCTCCAGCCCAGCCCCTTCGACTCCACGCACGGCCTCGACTCCGGCACCATCAACCCGAAGACGTTCAAGAACGGCCTCGTGCTCGACCTCGCGCAGGCCGCGATGAGCGCCACCCCCTCGGACCTCGACCTCCACCGCTCCCGCACCGTCATCACGAGCGTCCACTCCAACGACGCCACCGTCCGCACGAACACCGACTGGCAGCGCTGGGACGAGGGGTTCAGCCGCGGCCGCATCGTCCACACCGAACCGCTCGCCCGCGACCAGGAACGCGTCGTCCACGGGCTCGCGCTCTACCTCGCGGAGAGCCACCACGCCCTCGAGCACGCCGCCGCCGTCGACGACCTCCTGCTGCTCGACGGCCCCGTCTACCCGAAACAGCTCGTGAACTGGGCGGACCGCCACGCCAGCCTCGCGGACCTCGTCACGGAGAACGAACTCGTCGCGGAAGTCCTCGAGAACTACGTCGCCCTCGTCGAGGCGTTCGTCGAGAAGGACGTCCCGCTCGCCGGGTTCGTGAAGAGCCCCGCCAGCCAGGCGCTCGTGCGCGCGCTCCGCGACCGCGGCCGCCCGACGCCGTGGGCGAGCGACGCCGCGTTCTTCGCGCAAGTGCTCGAGCGCCGCGAGTACGACGGCGACGCCGACGAACACCGTCGGCTCACGGACGGCCTCACGTGGACCGGCTGGTTCACGTCCACGCTCGGCGCCGACGGCGCGTTCGCCGACGCGAGCGAACTCGGGGTCGAACGCGAACTCGCGCCGGAGCACTACGAGGTCGCGTTCTTCGTCGTCTACGACCCCCGCACGGACCTCGTGCACAAGGTCGAACTCCCGCGGGCGTTCGCCGACGACGCCGACTGCCGGGACGCCGTCGAGCGCTACGTCACCCGCGAGGTCGCCGCCGAAGCCGGGCCGCCCGAACCGGTCGCGAAGGCCGACGAGCTCGCGCGCATCGGCGCCACCGAGAAGGGCGAACTCGTCCGGAAACTCGAGGCCGCCTTCGACAGCGGGCGCGACGAGAACTACGACGACCGCCGCTGGCCCGACCAGTAGCCCAGGTCCAAACAGCGACCCGCCGGGCTCCGGGCCGGGCGCGAGCGCTCTCGCCGCGAGCGAACGCCCGTCCACATTTAAGGCCCCCGAGCGGGGACTCCCCCACAATGACCGAACGCGCCATCGAGACCCGGAACCTCACCAAGCGGTACGGCGACACCACGGCCGTCGAACGCCTCAACCTCGCCATCCCCGAAGGCTCCGTCTACGGGTTCCTCGGGCCGAACGGCGCCGGGAAGACGACGACGATGCGGATGCTCACGACGCTCACCGAACCCACCGACGGCACCGGCACGGTCGCCGGCGCGGACGTCACCGACCGCGAAGCCGTCGTCTCGAACATCGGATTCCTCCCCGAGGAACCGCCGCTGCACGCCGAACTCACGGGCCGCGAACAGCTCCGGTACGTCGCCGGCCTCCGTGACCTTCCCGAAGCCCGCGCCGAGGAACGCATCGACGACCTCCTCGAGCGGTTCTCGCTCGCCGACGACGCCGACAAACGCATCTCCGCGTACTCCAAGGGGATGAAACAGAAGACCGGCATCATCCAGGCGATGCTCCACGACCCCGACGTCCTCTTCCTCGATGAACCCACGTCCGGGCTCGACCCGCGGGCCGCCCGCACCGTCCGCGACACCATCGCCGACCTCGCCGAGGGCGACGCCACCGTCTTCCTCTCGACGCACATCCTCCCCGTCGTCGACGAACTCGCGGACACCGTCGGCGTGCTCTACGACGGCAGCCTCGTCACCGAGGGCGCCCCCGACCACCTCAAGACCCGCGCCGAGTCCGGGGACGAACGCACGCTCGAGGACGTCTTCCTCGAAGTGACCGGCGGCATCGGCGCCGAGGAGGCCTGACCGTGCCTGGGTTCCCGACGCCCCGCCACGCCGCCGCCATCGGGTACAACGAGCTCCGCGTCGGCTGGCGGAAACTCCGCGCGAAGGGCGCCGGCCAGCTCGCCGCCACCGCGTTCGTCGGCCTGCTCGGCCTCGGGTTCACCGCGGCCGCCACGTTCGGCGCCTACCACGCCGGCCGCGCCGTCGCCGACGGCCCCGGCGACGTCGCCGACCTGGTCAGTCTCGTACCGGCCGGCGTCGGCGCGTTCACGCTGTTCATGACCGCCTACCTCACGGCGCTCCAGCTCGGCGACATCGACGCCCGCGACGGCTACCTCACCACGGTCCCCGCGCGGGACGTCGTCGGCGGCCTGCTCGTCGCCGGCTACCTCCGCGTCGCCGGCCTGTTCTCCGTCCCCCTCGTCGTCGCGAGCGCCGGGTTCGCCGCGGGCGCCGGTTCGCCGCTCGCGTTCCCCCTCACCGCGGTCGGCGTGCTCGCGCTCACGGCGACCGCGTTCCTCGTCGGCTTCCCGCTGGGCGCCGGCGCCGCCTACCTGCTCGGGCAGTCCGCGTTCGTCGCCCGGTACAAGGCCGCGCTCGGCGTGCTCGCGTTCGTCGCGTACTTCGGGCTCATCCTCACGAACACGCTCGGCGAAGTGTTCGAACCCGTCGTCGCGGCGTTCCAGGCGTCCCCCGTCGCGTGGTACAGCGACCTCGCGCTGCTCGTGGTGACCGACGCCGCCAGCCCCCTGCAGGCCGGCGCCGTGCTCGCCGGGTCGGTCGCCGTCTCCGTCGCCGCCGTCGCCGCCAGCGTCCGCGTCTCCGAGCGCCGCTGGTACGACGACGGCGTCCACGCCGGCGTCAGCGAGAGCGACTCCGCCACCAGCGGCCGCCTCGACGCCGTGCTCGGCCGCCGCACCGCCTGGGTCGCGCGCAAGAGCTGGCTGCGCGCCCGCCGAGCACCCGTCAAGCTCGTCTACGTCTCCTACCCCGTCTTCGTGCTCTTCCAGCCCATCCAGGCGAGCGTCGAAGCCGGCCGCGTCACCGCCCTCCTCCCGACGACCGTCGCGCTGTACGGCGCGTGGATGACCGGCGCCCTGTTCACGCTCAACCCCCTCGGCGACGAAGGCGCCGTCCTCCCCATCTCCGTGACCTCCGGCGTCTCCGGCCGCCAGTTCGTCGGCGGCCTCGTCGCCGCCAGCGCGCTCCTCGGCACCCCAGTCTCCGTCGCGGTCGCGGGCGTCCTCGCCGTCTTCAGTCCGCTGCCCGTCCTGGCGGTGGTCTGCACGGTAACCGCCGCCGCGGTGCTCCCGCCGCTGGCCGCCGCGGTCGCCGCCGGCGTCGGCACCAGCTTCCCGAAGTTCGACGCCACCTCCATCACCCGCAGCCGGGAAGCCGTCGTCCCCTCCATGTGGGCGTTCGGCGTCTACACGCTCGTCTTCCTGCTGACCGCGGGCGTCGCCACCGGCTTCCAGGCGCCCGCGGTCGCCGACCCCGTCGCCGACGCCCTCGGCGCCAGCGCGGCCGCCGTCCGCGTCGCCAGCCTCGCCGTCGGCGTCCTGCTCGCGGGCGTCGCCGCCGTCCTCGCGTGGCGGAACGCCGTCACGCGGTTCGACGAGTACACCGACGACTAGGCACTTCAAAGCCCTAGTGAGGACGGCAGCAGGACGAACTGCCGGCGATCGAAACCACCGCGCATGACGGCGAGTCGCCCAACTCCCGGCCACCCCGCCACCAGCCGCCCACCCCTCAGCCGCCCCGCACCCAGCCGCCCGACTATCGGCAGCCCCATACCCAGCCACCCCGTCTCCAGCCACCCAGCCCCCAGTACCCGGTCGCCCACGACGACGCGCCGCCACCCGAAGCTGCGCCTCGACTCGAGGTGGTCGCGGTGACGGCGACACGGCTCCCCGACGCCATCGCCCGCGCGCTCCCCGTCGGCCCGCTCGCCGACCCGCTCGGCGCGTTCCTCGCCGCGTTCCTCGTCGCGAACTTCGTGCTCGCCACCACCGCGGTCGCCGGCCCCTGGGCGAAACGCAAGATAGCCGCCGACTTCTGGGGGAAGATCGGCCCGAACCGCATCGGCCCCTACGGCGTCCTCATCGTCGTCGCCGACGCCCTCCGCCTGCTCTCCAAGGAGAACGTCGTCCCCGAGGGCGCCGACAGGCCCGCGTTCGACCTCGCGCCCCTGGTCATGGCCGCCACCGCCCTGCTCGGATTCGCCGTCGTCCCAATGGGCACCATCCTCGGCGTCCAGGTCCAGCTCGCCGACCCCGAAGTCGGGCTCGCGTTCGTCTTCGCCGCCTCCTCGATGGCGAGCGTCGGCATCCTCATGGCCGGCTACGCCTCGAACAACAAATTCAGCCTGCTCGGCGGGCTGCGCGCCGTCGCGCTCACAATCGCCTACGAGATCCCGCTCGTCGTCACCGGCGCGAGCGTCGCCCTGCTCGCCGGCAGCCTCCGGCTCGGCGCCATCGTCGACGCCCAGGCCCAGCCGCTGCTCTCGGTCGCCGGCGTCACCGTCCCGTCGTGGTACGCGTTCGTCAACCCGTTCGCGTTCGCGCTGTTCCTCGTCGCGCTCGTCGCGGAAGTCGGCCGCAACCCCTTCGACCTCGCGGAAGCCCCACAGGAACTCGTCGCCGGCATCATGACCGAGTACTCCAGCGTCTACTTCACGCTCATCTACCTCAGCGAGTTCGTCCACATCTTCCTCGGCGGCGCCGTCCTCACCACGCTGTTCCTCGGCGGCCCCGCCGGCCCCGTCCTCCCCGGGTTCGCCTGGTTCACCGTCAAGGTCTGGCTCGTGTTCCTGTTCACGCAGTGGTGCCGCGCCACCATCCCCCGCGTCCGCGTCGACCAGATGATCCAGATCGGGTGGAAGGGACTGCTCGTGCTCTCCTTTTTCAACCTCCTCGTCGTCGCCACCGTCCTCGGCGTCACCGCCGCGTAGAACCCTGAAGCAGGTAGGACCAGTGTCGCTCGCTACTCGGCCTCGTGCTCGCGCACGACCTCGATCTCCACGTCCTCGCGGTCGACGCCGATGCGCGCGAACTGCGTGCGGACGTGCTCGCGGGCCGCGTCCAGCGCCGCCTCCCGGGTCTCGAACCCCCGCGGCATCGGCGACTCGAACGCGACGTTCACGTCCTCCCCGTCGACCTCCTGGACGCTCCCCCCGCTGTCCACCGCGTAGAACTCGTCGCAGACCCACAGGTAGGGCGCCGCCTCGTCGGGCGCGCCCTTGAACGAGGGCGCGTCCTCCCCCCGCTCGTAGAGCGTCCCGGTCAGCGTCGTCCCGCCAGCCGAACCGCGCACCAGCAACATACAGTCACGTGTAGCACCGTCAACGGATATAAGCCCGCGGAACGGCCGGCGAGAACTACGATATCGCCGCCACGAGGTCGTCCCGCAGGCCCGCGCTGCCCGCCGCGACGTAGACGCCGTCGGCCGGCCGCGCGACCGCCGCGCCCGCCTCCGACGCGAGCAGTTCGCCGACGTGCTGCTCCTCGTCGTCCGGGTGGAAACACACCATCGCGTCCAGCCGGCCGCGAGCCAGCGCGCCCCAGTGCACGCAGGGCGACCAGCTCTCCACGACGCGCTTCGTCGCGTCCCCGAGCGCCGCCTGGAGCTCGCGGGCGCGCGCCATCCGGTCGTCGCGTTTCACGTCGTGCCCGACGACGAACCCGACCGTCGCCTTCCCCGTCGGCACGTCGCTGTCCGCCGCCACCGCCTCGCCGTCGTGGCGGACGCCCGCCCCGCGGCGCGCCACGTAGAGGTCGTCGCTGACGGGGACGTAGACCACGCCCACGACCGGTTCGCCGTCGTCGAGGACGGCGGCCGCCGTCGCGAACGACGGCAGCCCCGACACGAAGTTGTTCGTGCCGTCCAGGGGGTCGATGACCCACTGGAGCGGCCCCTCGGTAGCGACGTCCCCGGACTCCTCGGCGTACACCGCGTGGTCCGGGTGGGACTCCCGGACGACGTCGAGCATGCGCTCTTCGCTCGCGCGGTCCGCCGCGGCCTTCACGTCGTGTCGGGAGAACTCCGCGTCCGTCTCCCCGCCGAAGCGCTCCCGGAGGTGGCGACCGCCGGTCACGCACGCCCGCACCGCCGTGTTCTCGACTGTGGAGAGCATCGCCGGACGGGGACCGACCAGTCCCTAAGCCGTTTCGGTTCCAGGGGAAAGGAGTTAGTTCGTGGCCCGCCACCGTCTCGCCATGAGCGACCTCGGGGACTTCGCAGACCACGGCCGCGACGACGACGGCGACGGCGACGCCGACGGCGACACCGACGACTTCGACCGCCCCGACCTCGCGGACACCGGCAGCGACGACGGCCTCGGCGCGCTCGCCGTCTCCGAAGGCCTCCGCATCCACGAGGACGGCCAGGAGACCGCGCTGAAGGCCTACGTCACCGCCGGCAACCGGTCGGCGGTCCGCCTCGGCAGCTACCTCGTCGCGCCCTACCCCGGCGGCGAGAAGCTCTTCTGCAAGATCACGGGCCTCGAGTACGTCCAGGCGTTCCAGAGCGACGACGCCACGGAGATCCACGCCCGGCGCGCGATGCGGTCGGACGGCGTCGACGAACAGGACTACAAGTTCCTCGCGGAACTCGACCCCGTCGCGGTGCTCTACGGCGAGGGTGGCGACCTGAAGCGCCGGATGCCCGACCGCGTCCCGAAACCCGAGACCGTCGTCCGGCAGGCCGACGACGCCACCGAGATCAAGACCGGGCTGAAGATTCCCGAGGACGGCGTGTTCCTCGGACACCTCTCGGTCGGCGGCGAGAAGGTCCGGACGGCCGCCGAACCGCCGACCATCGACTACCGCGTCAAAGACGACTACGCGGCCGGCGACCCCCTCGTGTTCCGGCACACGCTCGTCGCCGGCGGCACGGGGTCCGGGAAGACCCACGCCACGAAGAACGTCCTCCGGCAGTACCTCCACGAGGACCGCCGGTACCCCGTCGAGTCCGGCGGCGCGAACCGCCGGCTGGCGGTCGTGCAGTTCGACCCCCAGGACGAGTACGCCCAGATGCACGACGACAACCCGGACGCCGACGCCGCCGACGAGCGCCGCTGGGAGACCCAGGGGCTCGCGCACGGCGGCCACGACGACACCGTCGCGTTCGTCCCGAAAGTCGGATCGGCGTCGTACGCCGCCGACCACCACGGCGCCGAACAAATCGAGTTCACGGTGCCGTTCTCGATGGTGCGGGACAACCCCTGGCTGGTCGCGTCCAGCGGCCTCAACGACAACCAGTACGGTGCGCTGACGCAGCTCCTCGACCGGTTCTTCCGGCAGCACGGCCAGTCCGGCACCTACGAGGAGTTCTGCAAGTTCCTCGACGACCCCACGCTAAAAGAACAGCTCGACGAGAGCGGGCGCGTCCACGAAGCCACCTACGAGGCCGTGCTGCGGCGCGTGCACAACATGCCGTCGGGGCTGTTCGACCAGGACGCCCGCCCGATCACGGACCTCGTGGAGGCCCGCCAGTTCGTGCGGCCCGGCCGGCTCTCCGTGGTGCCGACCTACCACATCAGTAACTCGCGGGCGGCCGAGACGGTGGTGCTCGCGGTGTCGAGCCTCCTGGTCGACCAGAAGCTCTCGAACGACCCCCGGTACGAGGCCATCAAGGAGACGCCGCTGCTCGTCGGGATGGACGAGGCGCACAACTTCCTCGCGGACGCCGACAGCGTGCAGGCGTCGAAGGTCGTCGGGAAGTTCACGGAGGCCGCCAAGCAGGGTCGGAAGGAACGCCTCGGGCTGTTCCTGGTCACCCAGGACCCCCAGGACGTCGCCGACCCCGTGTTCAAGCAAGTGAACACGACGGTGGTGTTGAACCTCGGCGACGAGGACGCCATCCAGGCCGTGAACATTCCGTCGTCGCTGCAGTCGAAAGTCCCCTACATGGAGAAGGGACAGATGGTCGTGTATTCGCCGGACAACTCCGAGCCCGTGGAGATTCAGGGGCTGTCGACGTGCGTCACGCGACACGGTCGCGACTGACGGGAATCGGCCCCATCGTTTTTTAAGTCGGGCTCCGAACTCGTTCCCATGTCGAAGATTCTCGTTCCCATCGACGGCTCGAAGCAGGCCGAAGACGCCCTGGAGTACGCCCTCGAGGAGTTCAAGGACGCCGACATCACCGTCATCAACGTCATCGACCCCATCGAGGCCGGGTACACCGCCCAGGCGACGGTGCCGGGGTACTCCGAGGAGTGGTTCGAGCAGGCCAAAGAGAGCGCCGACGAACTCTTCGACGAAGCCCAGGAGACCGCCGACAAGTACGACCACCCCCTCGACACCGTCACCGAAGTCGGCCGCCCGAGCCGCACCATCGTCGACTACGCCGACGAGAACGACATCGACCACATCGTGATGGGGAGCCACGGCCGCTCCGGCGTCAGCCGCATCCTCCTCGGGAGCGTCGCGGAGAACGTCGTGCGGCGCTCGCCGGTCCCGGTCACGATCGTCCGGTAGGGCTGACAGGCGGCCGGAGCGTCGACGGGCCGGTTCGCCGCGCTACCGCCTCGGCCGGGCCCGTCCGAGAGTCACGTCACGCCCCCGGTTGGTCCCGGCCTCCCTCTTGAACCTTCGTCCCCGACCGGCGAGCCACTGGCTTCGCGTCCGGAGCGAGCGGCCGGGGTCCGTAGAGACGGTGCCGAATCGGGGAAGCGGAGTCAGAAGATGTTGGCCTGCCGGTAGACGGAGATGCCCTCGTGGGTGATCTCGTAGGGCTTGGTCTCCCGGGAGTGGTTGGCGTCCCGGATCTTCTGGATCTCGACGGCGAGCCGGGTCTCCCGGAAGTCCTC
>JBDGUB010000044.1:0-12082 GCA_042216245.1 Halobacterium sp. | reverse complement strand
ACGTCGGCCTCGACCTCGCCGCGACCTACCAGCCGGACGAGACGATTCGAGCGACGTTCGCGGAGCGCTAGCCCCAGACACCACTATCAGCCGGGCTGTGGCCCGCAGCCCGCACTCGTGGAAATTTCAGCTGGATAACCAATAATTATGTAGCTACACTGCAGAGGGCGAGACGGGTCATGGCGCTCTCCCCACAGTTGGTCGGTGGCGTTCAGGTCGTCGCGGGCGTGGTGTCACTCGCGTCCCTGAAACCGGCGGTCGACAACCCGGACAAGCCCGGCAGAGCGGGGTACGGCCTGTTCGCGGTCGGCGTCGCCCTCTGGATGTTCGGGCTCGGGGTGCCGAACTTCGCCGCGAGTCGAGTCCTCTCGACCGTCGGCGTCAACGTACTCCTGCTTGGCACGGAACTCACCGCCGCGGGGTGGTTGTTGCTGGCGCTGTCGGTCACCGGCCGAGGCGTCCGCCTGCAGCGCACCGCCGTCCTGCTGGGAGCCGGCGTGCTCGTTCTGCAGCTCGGGTTCTGGACGAACCCACTCCACCACGTCATGTACCGGGTGGCCACCGGCCCCGCGGTCCCCCGCGGAGCCGTCATCAACGGGACCGAGCGCATCACGTTCGCGACCGGATTCTGGGTTCACGCAGCCGCCTGCTACGCCGTCGCGCTGGTCGCGGAAGCGACACTCGTCGTCGAGGGCGTCCGGTCGACGGGCGTCCGGCGGGAACAGTTGCTACTGCTGTCGGCTGTCGCCGTCCCCATCCTCGCTGCGAGCGTCGTTTCGACCCTGGACCCGTTCGCCGTCCCGTACAACGTCTCCTCCGTCGGCTACCTGGCGGGCACCGTCGTCCTCTGGGTGGTCCTGTTCCGCACCGGATTCCTGGACGTCACTCCCGTTGCCCGCCGGACCGCGATCGCGGAGATGGACGACGCGCTGGTCGTCCTCGACGACGAGAACCGCGTGGTCAACGCCAACCGCCGCGCCCGGGAGCTGTTCGACGCCGAGTCGTCGTCCGTCGGCGCGACCGCCAGCGAATTCTTCGAGCCCCTCCGCGACGACGTCGTCACGCAGTTCACGGCTCCGGGGGAGACCGACGCCGAGGTCGAGATCGAACTCGACGGGGAGGACAGACACTTCTCCGTCTCGGTCACGCCGCTCGGCGACCGCACCCGGAGAGGCCGCGTCGTGTTGCTGCACGACATCACGACCCAGAAGCGCCGGGAGCGGGAACTACAGCGCCAGCGCGACCGCGTCGACGAGTTCGCCGCCGTCGTCTCCCACGACCTCCGGAACCCCCTCAACGTGGCCGACGGCTACGTGCAGATGGCCAGGGAGACCGGCGACGTCGAACACCTCGACGCGGTCTCGGACGCTCACGACCGCATGGACGAGATCGTCGAGGGCCTGCTGACGATGGCGCGCGCCGAAACGGTCGTCGACGACCCGCCGGTCGTCGCCCTGGAACCGGTCGTCACCGAGGCCTGGGCGACCGTCCCGGCCGGCGGGTCGACGCTGGAGACGCTGCTCGACGGAGCCGAAATAGCGGGGAACCCGGAACTCCTCCGGAGCGTCCTCGAGAACCTGTTCCGCAACGCCGTGGAACACGGTTCCACGAGCCCTGACTCGCAGGCTCGTCAGGACGCCGTCGACCACAACGACCAGCCAGTCACGGTGACCGTCGGAGTGCTGTCCGACGCCGAGGGGTTCTACGTCGCCGACGACGGCGCCGGCGTCCCACCCGGGGAACGCGAGGACATCTTCGAGTACGGGCACTCGACCGCCGACGGCGGAACCGGACTCGGGCTGGCTATCGTCACCGACCTCGTCGAGGCTCACGGGTGGTCGATAGCCGTCTCGGAGAGCGAGTCCGACGGCGCGCGATTCGAAGTCACCGGTGTCGAACTCGACCCGTGACCGGTTCCGCGGGATGCCGGCGGCAGGCTGGGAGAGCGACACGGCAGGCGCGCCGACCTCGCGTCACCGGTCGTCACCCCCGAAGGGAACGGCGTCGACTGCTCAGAACCGCTCCCGCCGCCCCGCCGCGCTCCACGCGTCCCGCGGCGCGCCGTCCGGGACGCGGACGCCGCGGACGCCGAGCGCCTCCACGCGGCCGGCGAACGACCACTTCTCGCCGTCCCACGTCTCCGCGCCGTCCTCGCCGGCCGCCGCCTCGGCCTCCAGGCGCGCGAGGTGCGCGCTCACCGCCGCGGCGATGGCCGCCGCCTCCTCGTCGCTCGCGTCCTCGGGAATCGAGAGTGCGGGGTCGCTCGCCGCCATCACAGTGGGATGTTGCCGTGCTTCTTCTCGGGCGTGTCCTCGCGCTTGCTCTCCAGCATCTCCAGGTCGTCGATCAGCCGCGGCCGCGTCTCCGTCGGCTCGATGACGTCGTCGACGTAGCCGCGGTCGGCCGCCGTGTACGGGTTCGCGAACTCCTCGCGGTACTCCTCGATGAGTTCCTCCCGGAGTTCGTCGGGGTTCTCGGCGTCCTCGAGTTCGTCCCGGTAGAGGACGTTCACCGCGCCCTTCGGCCCCATCACGGCGATCTCCGCGGTCGGCCACGCGTAGTTGACGTCCGCGCCGATGTGCTTGGAGGCCATCACGTCGTACGCGCCCCCGTAGGCCTTCCGCGTGATGACCGTCATGAGGGGGACGCTCGCCTCGCTGAACGCGTACAGGAGCTTCGCGCCGTGCCGGATGATGCCGTTGTGCTCCTGGTCGGTCCCGGGCAGGAACCCGGGGACGTCGACGAACGTCACGATGGGGACGTTGAAGGAGTCACAGAACCGCACGAACCGGCTCGCCTTCTCGGACGCCTCGATGTCCAGCGTGCCCGCGTTCACGCGGGGCTGGTTCGCGACGACGCCGACCGATCGGCCGTCGAGGCGCGCGAACCCGACGACCATGTTCTTCGCGAAGTTCTCCTGGACCTCGAAGAACGACCCCTCGTCGACGACGCTTCCGACCACGTCGGTCATGTCGTAGGGCTTCCGCGGTTCGTCCGGCACGATGGACTCCAGGGCGTCGTCGCGGCGCTCGGGGTCGTCCCAGGGCTCGACCCGCGGCGGGTCCTCGACGTTGTTCTGGGGGAGGTAGGAGAGCAGGCGCTTGATCTGGTCGAGGGCTTCCTCCTCGCTGTCGCAGGCGAAGTGCGCGACCCCGGACTCCGAGGAGTGCGTCGTCGCGCCGCCGAGCTCCTCGAACCCGACCTCCTCGCCGGTCACCGTCTCGATGACGTCGGGGCCCGTGATGAACATGTGGCTGGTGTCTTTCACCATGAAGATGAAGTCCGTGATGGCGGGCGAGTACACCGCGCCGCCCGCGCACGGCCCCATGATGGCCGAAATCTGGGGGACGACGCCGCTGGCCTTCTCGTTGCGCGTGAAGATCTCGGCGTACCCGCCGAGGGAGTCGACGCCCTCCTGGATGCGGGCGCCCGCGGAGTCGTTCAGCCCGACGACGGGCGCGCCGACCTCCATCGCCTTGTCCGTGACCTTCGTGACCTTCTCCGCGAACACCTCGCCGAGGCTGCCGCCGAAGACGGTGAAGTCGTGGGCGAACACGAAGACCGTTCGGCCGTTCACCTCGCCGTAGCCCGTGACGACGCCGTCCCCGGGGAGCTGTTTCTCCTCCATCCCGAAGTTGTGGCTCCGGTGCGTTCGGAGCTGGTCGAACTCGTTGAACGTCCCGTCGTCGAGGAAGTAGTCGATGCGTTCGCGGGCCGTCATCTTGCCCTTCTCGTGCTGGGACTCGATGCGGTCCTCGCCGCCGCCGAGGAGTGCGCGCTCCTTCTTCTCGCGCAGTTCCTCGATGCGCTCTTCCATCGTCATCTGATTGGGCGTGGTTTCCCACAGCGACGGCAAAAGGATTCCGAGACTCACACGCGCGAGAGAGCGGTCGACGGGACGCGTGCTGCGGTGAACAGGACGGGTCTCCCACAGGAGACGGGACGGACCGCCTACAGCACGGAGTTCGGGCGGCGGAGCCCGACGAACGAGAGGACGGCGACCGCGACGCTGACGACGACGAGGACGCGCGTCTGGTCGAGGGTGACGCCGAGGACGGACAGCGGGCCGACGGTGACGCCGAGCGCGGCGGCGAGCCCGGAGACGAACGTGAACACGAGGAACACCGGGATGAGGACGCCGGCGGCGTACAGCCACGGCGTCGCGAGGTCGCCGGCGAGGCTGCCGGCGCCCGTGCGGTACTCGTCGAGGGCGTCCGCGCCCATCACCCAGCCCGCGAACAGGAGGAAGCCGACGAGGCCGCCCGTCAGCAGGAGGTTCACGAGCGTCCCCGCGACGAACGAGAACACGTCGGGGTCGAGCGCGCAGACGGCGCCCGTGACCGCGAACACGCCGACGAGGCCGGTCGTCGCGCCGCGCCGGCTGACGCCGTACTCGTCGACGAGGAAGGACACCGGAATCTCGAGCATGGAGATGGACGAGGACAGCGCGGCGAGCGCGACGACGCCGAAGAACGCGACGCCGACGAGTTCGCCGTACGGGAGCGCGGCGAACGCGCCCGCGAGACTCACGAACAGCGCGCCCGGGCCGCCGCCGCCCGCGCCGGCGCCGAGCGCGAACAGGATGGGGAAGACGACGACGCCCGCGAGCACGCCGACGAACGTGTTCAGCGCCGCGATGGCGGTGCCGTCGGCGGCGAGCGAGCGGTCCTCGCCGAGGTAGGAGGCGTACGTGAGCATCGTGCCGGCGCCCAGCGAGAGCGTGAACAGCGCCTGGCCGGCGGCCGCCGGCAGGATGTCCAGGAAGTTCGCGCGGAGGTAGCCGACGTCCGGCGAGAGGTAGAACTCGAGGCCGGCGGCGGCGCCGTCGAGGGTGACGCCCCACGCGGCGAGCGCGACGAGCAGCGCGAGGATGGCGGGCATCATGAGTTTGGTCGCGGTCTCGATGCCGCGCCGGACGCCGCGCAGGACGATGCCGGCGGTCACCGCGAGGAACGCGAGGTGGAACGCGACGGCTTCGACGCCGTAGTCGATGGCGCCGAAGTACGCCGCGGGGTCCGCGAAGTACGCGCCCGTCGCGCTCGCGGCGAGGTAGCGGAGAATCCACCCGCCGACGACGCTGTAGAACGACAGCAGGACGACCGCGGTGACCACGAAGACGTGGCCGAACGCCGACCACGCCCGGGAGTCCGAGAGGTCCGAGAGCGCGCCGACGGGGTTGCGCCGGGAGCGCCGCCCAATGACGAACTCTGCGAGCAGGCCGGGGACGCCGACGACGAGGACGACGCCGAGGTAGACGAGGAGGAAGGCGGCGCCGCCGTTCTCGCTCGTCATCCACGGGAACCGCCAGAGGTTCCCGAGTCCCACGGCGGACCCGACCGCCGCGAGGATGAAGCCGATTCTCGTCTGCCAGGACTCCCGTGTCATTGCCACCGGGTAGCAAGTCCCCGCATTTGAGGGTTACGTCCGACGAACCCTCAATACGTCGTAATCCCGACGTAACGCGGCTGAAAAACCGTTATAGAATTTCGATTCCGCGCCGATTCCGGCGCTTCGCCGACGATTCCTAGAGGCCCGGAATCGGGGGCGCCGGGTAGATGGAGGTGACGCCGAGGTACAGCGTCGCGACCACGCCCAGGAGCACGAACGTGCGGACGGACCACAGCCACGCCGTGGCGAACGTCTCGCCGCCGCCCGTACCCTTCCTGATCTCGTCGACGGCCTGCGGGCCGTACACCCAGCCGACGAACACGACGCCGAGCAGCACCGACGTCGGCAGCAGGACCTTGTACGCGAGCGTGTCGAACCAGCCGAGCCACGCGGTGTTCCACGCGGAGAGCGTGCCGAGGACGAACAGCGCGGTCGCGAACCCGAACGCGACGGTCGGGCGCTCGTAGTCGTGGTTGTCGACGACGTAGGACGTCACGACCTCCAGCAGGCTGATGGCGGAGGACAGCGCGGCGATGAGCACGACGCCGAAGAACACGACGCCGAGAGCGCGCCCGGCCATCCCGAGGTCCGCGAACGCCTTCGCGACCGAGACGAACAGCGCGCCGGCGCCGCCGCCCGCGGCGCCCTGCGGGATCTGGCCGAACTGCGCGAACAGCAGCGGCAGCACGACGAACCCGGCGAGCAGGCCGACGAACGTGTTCAGCACGACGATGAAGCTGCCGTCCGCGGGGAGGCTGTCGTCTTTCCCGAGGTACGAGGCGTACGTGATCATCGCGCCCATCCCTAGCGACAGCGAGAAGAACGCCTGGCTGACCGCGAACGGCACGATCTCCCCGAGGTTGTTCGCGAGGTACTGGAAGTCCGGGGAGAGGTAGTAGCTGTACGCGGCGCTCGCGCCGTCGAGCGTGAACGCGTACGCGGCGAGGCCGACGAGGATGACGACGATGGACGGCACCATCAGCTTCGTCGCCTTCTCGATGCCGTCCTCGACGCCGAACGCGACGATGGACGCGGTCATCCCCATGAAGACGGCGTGCAGCGCGATGGCCTCCCAGCCGGCGGAGATGGCGCCGAAGTAGCCGCCGGGGTCGGCGAAGTACGCGCCCGTGACGCTGCCGGCGACGTACCGGAGCACCCAGCCGCCGACGACGCTGTAGTACGAGAGAATCCAGAGCCCGGTGAACAGGCCGAGCGCGCCGACGACGGTCCACGCCGGCCGGTTGAGGCGGTCGAAGGCTTCGACGGCGTTGATGTTGGCGCGCCGCCCGACGACGAACTCCCCGAGGATGGCGGGGAGGCCGATGAGCAGCGCCGCCAGGAGGTAGACGAAGACGAACGCCGCGCCGCCGTTCGTCGCCGTCTTGAACGGGAACTGCCAGATGTTTCCGAGCCCCACTGCGCTTCCGACTGCCGCGAGGATGAACCCGAGGCGCGTGGCCCAGGTCTCTCGTTCTGCCATGGTCTACCAAGCCGTATCTCGAGCGCGAGTAAAAACCGCACGACTGCGGGGCGCCGTGTTAGCACCGCTCGCGGTAGAATCCCCCAAATTCAGGGGCGCTGTCAGGCCTCCCCGTACACCGGGATGGCGCCGCCGCTGGTCGGGACGGTGGCGTCCGAGCACAGCGCCAGCACGACCCGCGCGATCTCCCCGGGGTCGACCCAGTCGTCGTGGTCGGCGTCCGGCAGCATCCCGCGGTTCTGGGGCGTGTCGATGACCGACGGCATGACGGCGTTCGCGCGCACGGTGCCGCGGTTCTCTTCCGCGATGGTCTCCGTGAGCAGGCGGACACCGGCCTTCGACGCGCGGTACGGACCGTCGCCCTCGCCGCCCTCCAGGGACGCGCGGGCCGACACTGAGACGATTGCACCCTCCGACTCCTGTAGGTGCGGGAGCGCGTGCTTGCTCGCCAGGAACATCGTCTTCAGGTTCACGTCGAACACCGTCTCGAATGACTCGACGGCCGTCTCCTCGATGGGCGTGCCGCCTCGCCACATCCCCGCGACGTTGCAGAGGGCGTCGAGGCCGCCGTGGGCGTCGACGACGGCCTCGACGACTTGTTCGGCCTCCGTCTCGTCCGTGAGGTCGCCGCGGTAGAACGACACCTCGCCGCGGTCGAGTTCGGTGTCGTCGTCCGGGGCCTGGACGTCGGTCCCGCAGACGGTGGCGCCGGCGTCGTCGAACGCCCGACAGATGGCGCTGCCCAGCGCTCCGGAGGCCCCGGTCACGAGCACGACGTCGCCCTCGAAGTCGAACTCCGCGTGCATGACAGCGAGTGACACGCCCAGCTCCGTAAACCTACGCCGGCCCCGCCGGGAGCGAACTGCCACGATTTATGGGCCACTGGTTCGGAGGCCGACACATGTCCTCCGACCGGCGCCTCCTCCTCGGTGGCGGCATCGTCGTCGCCCTCACCGCCCTCGTGAGCGTGCTCGCGTACCCGTCGATGCCCGCCGAGATGGCGACCCACTGGAACGCCAGCGGCGAGGTGGACGGCACGATGCCGCGCGCGTTCGCACTCGCGCTGCTGCCGGCCATCGCCGCGGCGACGCTCGCGTTCTTCGCCGTGATTCCGCGCGTCGACCCCCGCGACGGCTACGAGGAGTTCCGGTCGTCCTACGACCTGCTCGCGGTGGCGACCGTCGCCTTCGTCGGCTACGCCCACGTCCTCGTCGTGCTGGCGAACGCCAGCTACGAGTTCGAGTTGCTCGCCGCGCTCTCCCCGGGCATCGGCGCCATCTACGTGCTCGGCGGCTACGTCACCGACCGCACCGAGCAGAACTGGTTCGTCGGCGCGCGCACGCCGTGGACGCTCGAGGACGAGGCCGTCTGGACGGATACGAACCACCTCGTTGCGCGCGTACTCCAGGTCGGCGGCGTCGTCGCTGCCCTGGGCGCGCTCGCGCCCGACTACGCGCTCGCGCTCGCAGTCGCCCCCGCCCTCGCCGCCGCCGTCGTCTCCGTCGCGTACTCTTACCGCGAGTACCGGCAGGACTGACCGCCGAGCGGAGAATGGTGGGCTTTATGCGAAACGCGTCCGCCCTTCCGAGTGCATGAAACTCCACGAGTATCAGGCGAAGCAAGTCTTCGCCGAGGCGGGCGTCCCGACGCCGGAGTCGACGCTCGCCACCTCCGTCGACGAGGTCGTCGAGGCCGCCGAGGCCATCGGCTACCCCGTCGCGGTGAAGGCGCAGGTACACGTCGGCGGCCGCGGGAAGGCCGGCGGTATCAAACTCGCCGACGACGAGTCGGAGGCCCGCGAGGCCGCCGAGGCCATCCTCGGGATGGACCTCAAGGGCTACACGGTCGAGAAAGTCCTCGTCGAGGAAGCCGTCGACTTCACGAACGAACTGTACGTCGGCGTCACGATGGACCGCGGCGAGGGCGAACCCGTCGTGATGGTGTCGACGAAGGGCGGCGTCAACATCGAGGAGGTCGCCGAGGAGGACCCCGACGCCATCGCCCGCGAGCACGTCGACCCCGCGTTCGGCCTCCACCCCTACCAGGCGCGGAAGGCCGTCTACGACGCGGGCGTCTCGAAGGACGTCGCCGGCGACGTCGCGAGCGTCCTCACCACCCTCTACGACCTCTACGAGGACCGCGACGGCAGCGACGTCGAAGTGAACCCGCTGATGGTGACGTCCGACGGCGACGTGATCGCGGCGGACGCCGTGATGAACATCGACGAGGACGCGCTGTTCCGCCAGCCCGAACTCGCCGAGATGGAGGAGGAGGCCGCCGAGGACGAACTCGAGGCGAAAGCCAACGAGTACGGCTTCGACTACGTGCGCCTCGACGGCAACGTCGGCATCATCGGGAACGGCGCCGGCCTCGTGATGACGACCCTGGACCTCGTCGACTACTACGGCGGGCAGCCCGCGAACTTCCTGGACATCGGCGGCGGCGCGAAGGCCGAGCGCGTCGCGAACGCCCTCGACATGGTGTTCAGCGACGAGAACGTCGACAGCGTCGTGTTCAACATCTTCGGGGGCATCACCCGGGGCGACGAGGTCGCGAAGGGCATCAACAGCGCGCTCGAGCAGTTCGACGAGATCCCGAAGCCGGTCGTCGTCCGCCTCGCGGGGACGAACGCCGCGGAGGGCCGCGAGATTCTCAACGACGAACTCGTGACCGTCGAGGAGACGCTCGAGGGCGCCGTGCAGCGCGCCGTCGAGTACGCCGACGAACAGAGCCAGGAGGTGGACCAATGAGTATTCTAGTCGACGACGACACGCGCGTCGTGGTGCAGGGCATCACGGGCGGGGAAGGCAAGTTCCACGCCGAACAGATGATCGAGTACGGGACGAACGTCGTCGCGGGCGCCGTCCCCGGGAAGGGCGGCCAGCGCGTCGCTGGCGTCCCGGTCTACGACACCGTCCACGAGGCCGTCGACGAGGAGGACGCCGACGCCTCGGTCGTGTTCGTGCCGCCGGCGTTCGCCGCGGACGCCGTCTTCGAGGCGCTGGACACGGACCTCGACCTCGTGGTCGCCATCACGGAGGGCATCCCCACCCAGGACATGGCGAAGGTCAACAGGCGCCTCTCCGAGACGGGCACCCGGCTCATCGGCCCGAACTGCCCCGGCATCATCACGCCCGGCGAGGCGAAACTCGGCATCCTCCCCGGGAACATCTTCGAGTCCGGCGACGTCGGCCTGGTGTCGCGGTCCGGCACCCTCACCTACCAGGTCGTCGACTCCCTCACGTCGCGGGGCGTCGGCCAGACCACCGCCATCGGCATCGGCGGCGACCCCATCATCGGCACCGACTTCATCGACGCCCTCGAGCTGTTCGAGGCCGACCCCGACACCGAGGCCGTCGTGATGTGCGGCGAGATCGGCGGCGAGGACGAGGAGGAGGCCGCCGCGTACATCGCCCAGAACATGGACACGCCGGTCGCCGGCTTCATCGCTGGCCGCACCGCGCCGCCGGGCAAGCGCATGGGCCACGCCGGCGCCATCGTCTCCGGCAGCGGCACCGGCACCGCGCAGTCGAAGATCGACGCGCTGAACGACGCGGGCGTCCCCGTCGGCGACACCCCCGAGGAGGTCGCCGACCACATCGAGGACTTCCTGTAGGCCCGGACGCCGACGTCGATTCGGCCGTCCGGACTGCCGGCGTCGAGGCGGCCGGTTCGGACCGCCGACTCGGAGTGCATCCCGCGCGGGCCCGGCGCCGCGCTCCGGTCCCGGCGCGCCACCGAACGACCGGTTAGTCACCCCTTTACCCAGTTCTCCGCTCAGAGACCCTGAAGCCGCGAATTAGTCCGCGTTAATTGGCGTTAAACGTCCCAAAACCGAATCGAAGGCCGTCCCTATTTTTCCCCTCTCCACTCGAACGAAGGAACGACCATGACGACCACCGCCCCAAGCACGAACCGCTCGGAGTACTGCGAGACCTGCGACCGCGAGACCGCCCACTCGGTCGAGATCGAGCTGCGCACCGAGAGCGACAGCCCCGAGAACGACGAGTTCTCCCGGGAGCCCTACCGCGTGAGCACGTGCCTGGCCTGCGACGCCACCACGTCCATCCGCATGAACGACGCCTAACCATCCGTGAACGGAGCCGCCCGTGAGCGACGCGGCGGCCGCCGCGTGAACGGAGCGTAACGCCCGCAGCCCCGGAACGAGCGAACGCAGTCGAGGCGCCGCGTGGTCGTCGCGGCCCGGGGACGGACCGTCGCCCCGAACCCGGTCCTCTTATACGCGGAGCAGGCGCAATACCACGGCCTTCAGGCCGTGGATACGCGCCGTCACTCAGTGACATAGTCCACAGATACCAACAAGGCCGGATATTCCCCGTCGAACATCTTTTAATAAAGTCTGCTCCATAACTGGTTATGATTACAGTACGATGCTGGAGACGACCCGCACTTACGTCGCACGCATCACGAACCACAGTCAGGGTTGTGACGACCTCGACCAGTGCGGGTTCTCTGCATCCAAACTGTGGAACGTCGGACGCTACTACATCCAACAACGGTGGGACGAAGACGGTGAGATACCCGACGAAGCCGAACTGAAATCCGAGTTGAAAGCCCACGACCGCTACAGTGACCTTCATTCCCAGTCAAGTCAGCGAGTTCTCGAAGAGCTTGCTGAGGCGTTCACTGGTTGGTACAACTCTGACGACGGCAACAACCCACCGGGCTACCGGAAACGTGGCGACCGACACCCACGCTCCACCGTCACGTGGAAACAGAAGGGTATCAAGCATGACGACAAGCATGGCCAACTCCGCCTCTCGAAGGGGTTCAACCTGAAAGAGTCGCGGTCGGACTTCATCCTCACCGAGTACGAAACCCGCCCCGACGTAGGAGTCGAGAACATCCAGCAGGTACGTGCCGTCTGGAACGGCGACGAGTGGGAACTTCACCTCGTCTGCAAGAAAGAAATTCCAGTCGAAGACGCCCCCGGAGACAAGACGGTGGGTATCGACCTCGGGATCAGCAACTACCTCGCCATCGACTACGAAGATGGCCCTTCCGAGTTGTATCCGGGGAACGTGCTGAAAGAAGACAAGCACTACTTCACCCGTGAGGAGTATCAGACTGAAGGCGAGAACAGGCCGTCCAAGCGAGCGCGGAACGCCCGGCAGAAACTCTCCCGACGGAAAGACCACTTCCTCCATACGCTCTCGAAACACATCGTTGATCGGTGTGTCGAAGAAGGCGTGG
>JBDGUB010000006.1:0-12498 GCA_042216245.1 Halobacterium sp. | reverse complement strand
GACAGTGACGACGACCAGACAGTGACGACGACCAGACAGTGACGACGGCGCGAGACCGGAACGAGCGCCGCGGCTGGTCGGTGCGGCGCGAAGAGATGGAGCGGGTGGGGTTACAGGAAGCGGAACAGGCCGTACGGCACGACGAACAGCAGGACGAACATCGCCACGAGCACGAGGCCGTAGCTGACGAACGTGCCGAGGGCCGTGGACCACGACGGGTGGCTGAAGTCGTCGACTGGCACGGTCATACTACGAGGGTTTCGACGCCACTACGTAAACGTTGTGATAGGTACGGGGTCTGCTGTGCTTCCGCACCGGCTGTGCTCCGGGGTTCGCTGTACCGCGGCTACGAGACGATGTCGCCGATGCGCCGGGGTTCGCCCGAGAGGTTCGGGTTCGGTTCGACGAGCTGCAGGACCTCGTGGTCCGTGACGTCGGTGTAGTTCTTCTGCGTGGCGCCCTCGATGAGGGCCTTCTCCATGCGGAACTCGGTGCCCTCGTACACGACGTCCACGCCGTCCTCTTCGAAGGAGAGCGTCGTCATACCACCTGGTAGCCGGCGGACGGACAAAAGTGCGCCGTCTGACGCGCGTCACGCAGTCTCGCGGGGTTTATTGCCGTGCGGGGTGTGGTATCGGGTGTGCTCGGCACGAACCCCATCGACGCGCTCGTGATCCCCGACGGCACGACCGTCGAGGAGCACGACCTCGTGACGGACGGCGACGTGCTCGTCGGCGGACAGTCCACCATCGAGCTCGGGGTTCGCGGCCGCAGCGTCGTCGCGGGCGAACGCGTCACCTTCGACGGCGACATCGAAGCGGAGGGCGACTGCCGGCTCGACATGTGGGGTGACGTCGACGGGAACGTGCTCGCCGAACAGGACGCGTACCTCGGCGAGCGCGCGCACATCACGGGCCGGCTCGTGGTCGGCGGCGACCTCGACATCGGCGACGACGTCGACATCGAGGAGGGCTTCGAGGCGTCCGGCTGGATCGTCATCCGGAACCCGATGCCGACGATCACGTTCTTCGTGATGTACCTCACGCACCTCCTCCGGCTCGGCGAGGAGGAGGAAGCCCAGGAGCTCGTCGACGAACTCGCGGCGGACGGCGACGTCCAACCGTTGACGATTCCGCGGTCGGCGAGCGTCTCCGACGACGCGTGGCGGGTGTCGACGCCCGCGACCATCGGGAACGACTGCCGGCTGCACGGGAACATCCGCGCGACCGAGATCGACGTCGGGGCGAACAACAACGTCTTCGGGAGCCTGCGCGCGCAGGACGACGTCAGCGTCGGCGCCGGCACCAAGATTCACGGCGACGTGACGACGCGGGACGGCGACGTCACGGTCGCGGCGGACGCGCTCGTGCTCGGGGACGTCTCCGGCCACGACGTCGAGATACACGAGGACGCGGACGTCGACGGCGTCATCCGCGCGACCGGCGAGATGCGCATCGGGAGCGCGGCGGACCGCGACGCCGAGTAACCGAGTCTTCCTTCCAGACTATCCTCGAGCCGGAGCGACGCGGTCAGGCGTCCTCGGGCTCCTCGCCGTCCGTCACGTCCATCGGGTCCTCTATCTGGCCGGCGATGGCTTCCAGGGCGTCAGTGACCGTGAGCAGGCCGACGACGCCGTCCTCGCCGGTGACGAGCGCGAGCTCCTGGCTCTCCGCCTGGAAGCGGTCGATGGCCTCGCTGACGGGGAGGTTCGCGTGCATCGTCATCGGCGGGTGCGCGATGTCCTCGAGGGTGTCCTCGCCGGACCGGAGGGCCTCGAGGTCGCGGAACGCCTCCGGGAGGTAGACGATGCCGCGGAAGTCCTCGAGGGAGTCACCGACGAGCGGGTACCGCACGTGGGGGTGGTCGGACATCCGGTCGACGTTCTCCTCGAGTGAGACCTCGGTCGACAGCGGGACGACGTGTTCGGCGTCGACCATGATGTCCTCGACGGGGATGAGGTCGATCTCGAGCGCGTTCAGGACTTCCTCGCGGCGCTCCTCGGGGAGTTCGCCCTCGCTGAGGAGACTGCCCATCTCGCGGCGGAGGTCGCTGCGGCCCTCGATTCCCTCCTCGCCCTCCTCGGTCCACGAGCGCGTCATCTCGACGCCGAGCAGGGAGATGGTGAGTTTCGCGACGCGGTCGCCGACCTTGATGACCGGCTCCAGCAGGCGCGTCCAGTAGTAGTGGACTGGCGCGCAGTAGTGCGCGACCTGCTTCGCGCGCTCGACGCCGAGGTACGTCGGCGCCTGCTCGGCGAGCACGAGGTGGAAGACGTTCATGATGGCGAGCGCGACCACCACGGACGTCGTGGCGACCGCCGCCTGGCCGAACCCGAGGAGTTCGAGGACGGGCGCGACGAGCACGGCGAGCGCGGGTTCGGCGACGACGCCGAGCCCGACGCTGCAGACCGTGATCCCGAGCTGGCAGCCCGTGAGGTAGATCTCGAGGCGGTCGGTCATCTCCCAGGCGCGCTGGAGGCCGGGCGTGTCCTGGAACTCGGACTCCGGGAACTGCCGGACGCGAGTGAGCGCGAACTCGGTCGCGACGAAGAAGCCGTTCCCGAACAGGAGCGCGAGGCCGCCGAGCAACCGGACTGCAGTCATCGGGTTGATGGCGCCAGTCGACATCAGTTCGAACGATTCGGGCGGCGGTGAAAGTACTGGCGCCCGAGACGGCGGACCCCGGGGACCGAAAGACGCTTTCCGCCGGTCGGGCTACTCGGAGGCATGCTCTCTATCGCGCTTGCCGGGAAGCCGAACGCCGGCAAGTCGACGTTCTACACGGCGGCGACGCGGTCGGAGGTGGACGTGGCGAACTACCCGTTCACGACCATCGACGCGAACCGCGGGGTGACTCACGTGCGGACGGAGTGCCCGTGTCTCACCCGCGAGGAGCGCTGCGGGCACGAGCACTGCCACGACGGAAAGCGCTACGTCCCCGTGGAGCTGCTGGACGTGGCGGGCCTCGTTCCGGGCGCCCACGAGGGCCGCGGGCTCGGCAACCAGTTCCTCGACGAACTGACGAACGCGGACGTCATCGTGAACGTCGTGGACGCGGCGGGCGCGACCGACGAGGAGGGCGAACCCGTCCAGGTCGGCACGCACGACCCCGTCGAGGACGTGGACTTCGTGGAGGCGGAGATGGACCTCTGGCTGGCGGGCATCGTCGACCGGAACTGGGAGTCCGTGGAGCGCCAGTCGCGGTCGCCGGGGTTCGACATCGAGGAAGCCGTCACGGACCTGATGACGGGGTTCGGCGCGAGCGAGTACGACGTCGCCGCCGTCCTCCGGGAGTTCGACTACCCCGAGGACCCGATTCAGTGGACCGACGAGGACCGGGAGGCGCTCGCGAGGGGCGTCCGCCAGCGCACGAAGCCCATCGTCGTCGTCGCGAACAAGGTCGACGAGGCGCCCGCGGAGAACGTCGAGCGCCTGCTCGGCCTCGAGAAGCCCGTGATTCCCGCGACCGCGCAGGGCGAACTCGCGCTGCGACGGGGCGCGGACGCGGGCTTCCTCGAGTACGACCCGGGTGACGAGGACTTCGAGGTCACCGGCGAGGTCAGCGGCGAGCAGCGCGAGACCCTCGAGGAACTCCGCGCGACCATGCGGGAGTGGGGCGGGACGGGCGTGCAGGCCGCCCTCGACTACGCGGTCTACGACCTCCTGGACATGGTGACGGCGTACCCCGTCCAGGACCAGTCGAAGTGGACGGACGCGAAGGGGAACGTGCTGCCCGACGCGTTCCTCCTCGAGTCGGGGTCGACGCCCGTCGACCTCGCGTACGCCGTGCACTCCGACATCGGGGACGGCTACCTGCACGCGGTGAACGCGAAGACGAACCGCGAGGTCGGCGAGGACTACGAGCTCGAGGAGGGCGACGTCGTCAAGATCGTCTCGACCGCGAAGTAGTCCGCGGCGACGTCCGACTCAGTTCTCTGTGGTCGCGACGAACACGCCCGCGTCCACGGTGAGTTCGAGGGCGTCGTCGCCGATGCGGTCGCGGAACGCGCGCTCCATCGCGGGGCCGTCCGCGTCCGCGAACGCGGGCAGCGTGAGGAGGTACGCGACGAGCGGTTCGGGCGCGTCGACCGCGAGTGTGGCCTCGAAGCGCCGCCGCTCGACGGCCGCGAACGCCTCGCGGAGTTCGTCGCCGCCCGACTCGAGGGAGAACGCGGGGCCCTCGGGCGGCTCCCCGAACGCGCTCGCGGCGTCCCAGAGCTCCGCGAGGTGGTCGTCGCCGACCGTGGACGCGTACAGGACGCCGCCTGGCCGGAGGACGCGCCGCGCCTCGTCGAGCGCGGTCTCCCGGTCGGCGTCGTCGAGGTGGTAGAGGACGTGGTTCGCGGTGACGGCGTCGAAGGAGTCCGCCGGATAGGGGACGTCGCGGGCGTCGACGACGTCGAAGTTGAACTCGCGGTCGACGTCCTCGAGGGCCTCCATCGCGTCCATCACCATCCCCTGGTAGGCGTCCGTGATCGTCACGTCCCAGCCGTCGGGGACGCGGTCGGCGTTCTTCGCCCAGAGCGTCCCGGGGCCGCTGCCGAGCGAGAGGACGTCGGCGTCCGCCGGGAGGGCCAGCTGGTCGAACAGCCACTCGAAGCGGGACCGCTCGGTCGCCGAGAACCGCTCGAAGAGCACGCGGCGGGCGGCGAGAGTCGACGCGTCCTCGTACTGGTCGGCGAGGACGTCGTCGTCCAGCCAGTAGGTCATACGGGAGCGAGGTACTGCGCCGCCTTGAGGGCTCCGGCTACGCGTCGCCGGCGAGGTCGCTGGCGGCGTACCTGAGCCCTGCGCCGACGCCGCCGCCGACGGCGGCGACGAGGCCGGCGACCACGGAGAACCCGAGCGAGCGCAGGTAGACGAGGACGCCGACGTTGTACTGCGAGCCGACGACCTCGTTCACTTCGGCGTTGCCGGCGTAGCCGAGCGCGACGAGCGTGACCGCGGCGAAGAAGCCGACGGTGCCGGCGGCGAACGCGTCGACGAACTCCGACTGGAAATTCCGGCTGGCGGCGCCCGTCAGCACGCCCGCGACGGCGACGGCGGTGACGACGGCTTCGGGTGCCCCGGTTCGCACGATGGGGACGGTCACCGTCGTTGCGGTGACGGCGCTCCCGCCGAGGATGCCGAGCCTGTCCATACCCACACCAGGAACTGCACCGGAGAATAAGTCTTAGGGAGCCGGCCGGAACCAGACGGCGGCGACGAGGACCGCGAGGAAGACGTAGCAGCCGCGGACGAGCAGCATCGTCGCGGTCTCGGCGTCGGCGCGCGCGGCGAGCGCGGCCACGACGCCGAACGCGGCGACCGCGGCCACGGACCCCGGCGGGAACACGGTGGCGGCGGCGAGTGCGAGCACGACCGCCATCGACGCCGCCATGAGTCCGAACGCGAGCCGGCGGGCGCCGGCCGGGCCGAGGGCGACGGCGACGGTGCGCTTCCCGATGCTCCGGTCGTAGCCGTAGTCCTGGGCGTCGTCGACGACCTTCACGCCGGCGAGCAGGACGAGGAGGACGACCGCGAACGCGACCGGCTGGACGCCGAGCGCGCCGACCTGGACGTAGTAGCCGCCGACGACCGAGACGGCGATGCCGAACGGGTAGCCGGTCGTCGCCGTCACGGGGTTCGTGTCGAGCTGGGGCGCGTGGTGGTACGCGACCAGCCACGCCGGCAGGACGACCGCGGCAGCGCCCGCGCCGACCAGCCACCACAGAGCGAGCGCGCAGGCGGCGAACGCGGCGGTCGCGCCGCGGAGCGCGAGCCGGCAGCCCGCCTCTGTCAGCGGGTGGTCGTCGTCCTCGTCCCTGACGTAGAAGTCGACGTAGCCGTCCTTCACGTGGGCGGTGTAGACGGCAGCGAAGATGCCGGCCAGGTGGACGGCGGCGACCTGGACTGCGGCACCGTCGGCTGTCGAGCGGGCGGCGAGCACCGCGCCGAACGCGGACGCGGCGAGTGGCGGCAGCATGAACACCGGGTGGACCTGAGACGCGAGCGCCGCGGCGGCCGCCCGAAGCCCGCTGCCGTGCCGTGACACGTCCATGCATACCACGTTGGGGCGGCGGCCGCATAACTGTCGGGGACACCGACAGGAACAGTGGTCGGCGGACAGGCGCGTGAGTCGGTTACCGGAGAGGACGGGCTACCGGAACGCGTTCGTCGCGTCGCGCATCACGTCCAGCGCCTCCCGGATCTCGGCGAGGTCGGTGGCGTAGGAGATGCGCGCGTACCCCTCGCCGTGCGCGCCGAACGCGTCCCCCGGGACGACGACGACGCCGCGGTCGAGCACCTCGTCCACCCATCCCCCGGGGACCTCCGGCATCGCGTAGAACGCGCCCTGGGGCGTCGGCACGTCGAGACCCATGTCCTCGAGGCCGTCGAGGAGGACGTCGCGGCGCTCCTCGAAGGACGCGACCATCTCGTCGACGACGTCCTGCGGGCCCGTCAGCGCGGCCTCGGCTGCGTACTGGGCTGGCGCGCTCGCGCAGGCCTGGACGTACTGGTGGACGCGCAGCATGCGCTCGGCGCGGCGCTCGCTCGCCGCGACCCAGCCGAGCCGCCACCCCGTCATGGAGTACGTCTTCGAGCACGCGTTCACCACGACGACGTTGTCGGTCTCCGCGAACTCCATCGGCGACCGGTGCTCGCCCTCGAAGACGATGTGCTCGTAGACCTCGTCGGAGACGCAGAGCACGTCGTGCTCGTCGGCGATGCGCGCGAACGCCCGCATGTCCTCGGTGGACTGCACGGCGCCGGTCGGGTTCGCGGGCGAGTTCACGACGAACGCTGCGGTCTCGTCGGTTATGTGTTCCTCGACGGTCGCGGGATCGAGGGTGAGGTCGTCCCGCAGCGGGAGGCCGACCGGGGTGCCGCCCGCGATGCGGGTGAGCGCGTCGTAGGAGACGAACCCGGGGTCGGGGAACAGCACTTCCTCGCCGGGGTCGACGTGCGCCTCGAGCGCGAGGTGGAGGGCTTCGCTGCCGCCCGCGGTCGCGATGACGCCCTCGGGCGCGACGTCGAGGTCGTTGTCCCGCGCGTGCTTCTCCACGATAGCGTCCACGAGGTCCGGCGTCCCGCGGTTCGACGTGTAGCCGTCCGCCTTCCCGGCCTCGATGGCGTCCACGGCCGCCTGCCGCGCGTGCTCGGGCGTCGGGAAGTCGGGCTGGCCGAGCCCCAGGTTGATGGCGTCCTCGCCGGCCGCCTCGAACACTTCCCTGATGCCGCTGATGGAAACCTGCTCCACGCGCTCGGAGAACTCCGTCATACCAGACACCGGCACGCGGGCCCTGATAACTCTTGGCGAACCGGGTCAGATGCGACTCGATTCGACGAGGCGAATCCGGTCGACGCCGACGACGCCACCCCGTTCGTGTAGGTACCTGAACTCGATCGTTCCCGGCTCGTTCACGTCGAGTTCGACGCCAGCTTCGAGGTTCGAGGTGGATGGGTCGAGGTACCGCGTCTCGCCGCTCGGCAGCGTCACTTCGACCGCGCGGAGGTCCGCGACGCCCTCGAACCGCACCGTCACGGTGACGCCAGCGACCGCCGACGTGTCGAGTGTCGTCCCGGCGATTCGCTCGTCGTCACCGGTCGACGTCAGCCGGTAGTCACTCCCGAACACCGTGACCGTCCCGTAGACGAGTGCGGCGACCAGCACGCCGACGGCCAGCACGAGAACGGGCGCCGGAACGCGCGACACCGCCGAACGGACACGGTTCCGTGGCGCAGACCGACGGCGGCTCCGGTTCGGCCCAGACATTGTAGACTCGTCGGTCCGCCGGCAGGTAAAACCAGCGTCCGATTGCGAACCCGAAACCAGCGTCCGATTGTGTACCCACGTACAGCGAGCGGGGAGTTTTTAGCGTAGCTTTTTGCGAGCTGAGCGGGACCTCCGGTCCCGCTGGCCGTGCGAACGGGCGCGTTGCGCACGTGAGCAGAGAGTGGTCGCCGGAGGCGACCCGCCGAAGTAAAAAGGTACTATTGGAACATCCGCATGGGGCGGGCTTGCGTGGATTCTTCTTCGCCGGCTTCCTGCATGCGCTGGGCGAGTTTCTCCTTCTGTTCGCGGATTTCTTCGGCGCGTTCGACGAGGTCCTCGGTGTCGACGTCGACGTCGAGGATGGGTTCGATGGCGTGGTCGATGAGTTGTTTGGAGGCGGCGGGGTCGGGGAACTGGGGGTCGGATTCGACGACGAGGCCGACGGCGTCGAGGTCGTTCTCGCTGGCGCGGTTGATGAGGGCGCCGGTGGGGCCGCCGACGACGCCGCGTTCGGGCGGGGCGGCGACGTCGGTGTCGGCGAGGAGGGAGTCGGCGTCGCCGGTGGTGACGGCGAAGACGTCGGGGACGTCGGCGGGGTCCTGGTCCTGGACGGGGAGGCCGCTGAGGTAGAGCGGGGTGACGCCGCGGTCGGCGAGCCAGCCGGTGACGCAGTCCGAGAAGTCGGTGCCGTTCGCGCGGGAGACGGGGACGTCGCTCTGGAGCGCGAGGAGGTCGCGAGTTTCGTCGGCGTAGATGCGGACGGGCGCGAGGACGTCCCGGCTGCCTTCGTCGTAGACGGCGACGCGGGGGAGGCTCTCGCAGTCGACGCTGGCGACGTAGTCCATGTCGAACTTCTCGACGAGGTGGTCGGTCGCGATCTTGCCGACGAGGCCGACGCCCGGGAGGCCTTCGACGAGCGTCGGCGAGTCCATCTCGAACTCGGTCTTGATGCGGACGCGAGCCATAGTGGGTGTTCGCGTGGCGTCCGCTTAAAGGCGGGGGCGGGAGCGCAAGCCACAAACGGGCGTCCGGCGTACTGGGTGTCGATGGACGCGCTGTCGCGGTACGATCCGATCGTCGACGACTTCGAGGCGTTCCTGGCGGCCTGCGAGCGCTCGCTGCCGACGACGGTCCGCGTGAATCCGATCGAGGCGACGCCGGACCGGGTCGTGGAGGCGCTGGAGGCCGAGGGCGTCGAGGTGGAGCGCCGCGACTGGCATCCGGGGGTGCTGGAGGTCGGGACGGACAAGCCGGGGAACACGTGGCCGTACGTGCACGGCTGGATTCACGGCCAGGAGGAGGTGTCCTGCGTGCCGCCGGCGGTGCTGGACCCGGGGCCGGGCGACGTCGTCTGGGATTCGTGTGCGGCGCCGGGCGGGAAGACCGCGCAGCTCGCCGCGGAGATCGGCGACCGCGGGCTGGTGGTCGCGAACGACGACAACCTTGGGCGGCTGTCGGCGCTCCGCGGGAACTGCGACCGGCTGGGCGTGACGTCGGCGGCCGTGACGAACACGGACGCGCGGCGCGCGACACTGGACGCGTTCCCGGACGTGGACGCGTTCGACGCGGCGCTCGTGGACGCGCCGTGCACGTGCGAGGGGACGATTCGGAAGAACCCGGACGCGCTGGAGGGCGCGGGCGCCGACGCGAGCCGGAACCTCGCGCGCCTCCAGTCGGACATCCTGGAGCGCGCCGTGGAGCTCACGCGAGAGGGCGGCGCCGTGGTGTACTCGACGTGCACGTTCGCGCCCGAGGAGAACGAGGGCGTCGTGGATTCGGTCCTCGAGGCGGGCGGCTGCGAGCTCGTGGAGTTCGACACCGGCCTCGAGTCGGTGCCGGGGCTCACCGAGTGGGACGGCGAGACGTACGACGACTCGCTGCGGAAGGCGCGGCGGTACTACCCGCACCACAACGACACGGGCGGGTTCTTCGCCGCGAAACTGGAGGTGACCGCATGAGGCACAACGACGGCACGCAGTTCGACCGGTTGCCGGGGACGGGCAGCGAGCGCGAGGTCGAGGGCCGGCCGTCCCGGGAGGCCGTCGTCGACTGGTGGACGCAGCGGTTCGGCGTGCCCGCGGAGACGTTCGACGGCTACACGTTCTGGGAGAAGGGCAAGGGGAAGGTCTGGGCGCTCCCGTACGACCTCGAGGGGCCGGTGCCCGTGGAGGCGCTCGGCCTGAAGCTGCTGCGGACGCGCCAGGAGCACTGGAAGCCGACGACGGACGCCGTCCAGCGGTTCGGCGGGGCGGCGACGAGGAACGTCCTGGAGCTCGGCGACGAGGCCGCGAAGCGCTTCGTCGCGGGCGAGGACCTCGACGTGTCCTGGGACGGCGACTGGGGGTACCTGGTCGTCGCCCACGAGCTCGCGGGCGGCGTCGAACCCATCGGCGTCGGCCTGTTCACGCACGGCACCCTCCAGTCGATGATTCCGAAGGGCCACCAGCGGACCCTCTAGGTCGCGCCCGCGGAGGACTCGACGAGGAAGGCTTCGTGCGCCTCCACGGCAATGCCGGTCGGACGAATAACGCTCGGGCGTGATATCCGGCGAGATTACCTACGAGCGTTATTTCTCGCGGAGCGTGCCGCCGCCGAGGCCCTCCCACTCGACCCGGTAGCCGAGCCGGGAGAACACCGCGCTGGCGTCCTCGACGCCGTGGGCCGCGACGACGGCTTCGGCGTCCTCGCGGGAGAGCCCGGCCTCGAGGTCGGCGTCGACGGCGTCCAGGACGCCCGGGCGGACGAGCGTCCGGCCGACGAGTTCGTGCTCGGGGAAGTCCTTCGCCTCGACGGCGCTCTCGCTGACGCCGTGGCGGGCCGCGAGGTCGGCGAGCGAGACGGCGTCGTCGTCCGGCGCGAGTGCGTCCGGGAGCGCGTCCGCGTCCTGTGCGACGAGGTCGGCCTCGAGCTCCGAGAGCGCGTTCACGACGTCCTTCACGCGCACGGACCCCGAGTACTCGACGACGCGGTGGTCGCGGGCCGCGACGTCCTCGCCGACGCCGAGGTCGGCGTCGACGGCGACCAGCAGCGACTCGTCGGTCGCGTCCAGCTGCGCGAGCTTCTTCTCGACGTACTCGGGCGTCCAGAACCCCATGATCTCGAAGTAGACGCGGGCGTCCCCGTAGTCGTACTCGAACGCGAAGTCCGGCACCATCAGGCGGTCGCCCGCGTCCAGCACGTCGGGCTCGCGGACGAGCGTCCAGTCGAGGTCGAGGGACTGGAACCGCGTCGCGAACTCGCGCTCGACGTCGCTGTCGAAGGAGACGTCGGTCACCGGGTCGGCGTCGGGCACCGAGAGGTCGTCGTCGGTCAACACGAGCGAGCGCTCCGTGCCGCGCTCGTCGACGGTCGCCTCGACGCGCCAGTCCGGCTGGTCGGCGACCGCGCGCAGGACCCGCGCGAACCGCGTGCCGTACCGCCGCGTGTTCCGGAACAGCGCGTCCGGGCCCGTGAGCACGACCTCGCGGCCGTCCCCGACCGGCCGGACCTCGTAGAGGAGACCGAGGCGCTTCACCGCGGCGACCAGCGACCGCGGGTCCGCCGACCGGACGCGCAGCTCGGTCGCGTCGAACAGCGCGGTCTGCGCGAGCGAGAGGTTGTACTGCGCGACCAGGGACTCGGGCGTCCACCGCGGCGCCACCTCGACGAGCACCTCGCGGGTCTCGCGGTCGGCGTACAGCGAGTCCGCGAGCTCGCCGGTCGAGACGTCGCCCGGGAACCGGTCGGCGGCCAGCGCCAGCGCGCGCTCGCGTTCGTCCTCGTGGACGACGCCGACGTCCTCCGCGGCGGCGAACGCGGCGCGGCGCGCGCTCTCCGGGTCCACGTCGGCCGCGACCTCGAAGGTCGCGTCGCGCTCGACGAGGTGCGCGAACCCCCGCACGAGCTTGAAGTCGCGGGCGTCCCGCTCCAGGTCCGCGAGCGCGTGCCGGAGCGCGCCGCGTTCCTCCCCCACGTGGCCCTGGAACGTCCCGAGGACGCGCGCCGCCAGCGCCTCGTCGTCGCCGTCCGCGAACTGCGGCTGGTAGCCGCCGCCCGCGCGGGACACCCGGAGGAGGTCTTTCGTGAGCACGACCCCGGGTAGGGGCCGCGCGCACAAAAAGACAGAAGATACTTGCACGCAGCACGAAACCCGCACGTATGAAGCGGCGGACCCTGCTCGGTCGGACGGCCGCCGCGGGCGCGGCGTTCGCGCTCGCCGGCTGTCTGCGCCGCGGTCGCGACGAGAACGTCCTCCAGGTGGCCAGCTCCAACTTCGAGGAGGGAGAGGACGGCTACCTCGTCTACACCGTCACCGTCTCGAACCCGAGCGAGCGCTCGGCGTCCGGCACCGCCTACGTGAACAGCCAGCTGAACGGCGAGGCGACGACGAAAGTCCGGCAGGTGTCCCTGGACCCGCACTCGACGACGACGCTGCGCATCACGTACGACGTGAAGTACGCGAACGTCACGAACTTCGAGCCGAGCGTCGACCTCCGGGAGAACTGACCGCGGGGTAGACCCATCCCGCGGGGTTACCGGCGGCGGTCCGCGACTCGTTCTTCGGCGGTGTCCTCGCTCACGAGCTCGTAGAGGAGCGCGCGGCCGCCGTCCTCCTTCGGGCGGAGGACGCGGCCGAGCCGCTGCGTGAACTCGCGCTCGCTCCCGCTGCCCGCGAACACGACCGCGACGTTCGCGTCCGGGACGTCGACGCCCTCGTCGAGGACGTTCGCGGTGACGACCCGGGAGTACGCGCCGTCCCTGAAC
>JBDGUB010000026.1:0-13306 GCA_042216245.1 Halobacterium sp. | reverse complement strand
GTATGGGCCTACGGACGCCGCCGCTGTACGGCCGGCACGAGGACCGCGGCGCCCAGTTCACCGAGTTCGGCGGGTGGGAGATGCCCGTCGAGTTCGACTCCATCTCGGAGGAACACGCCGCCGTCCGCGAGGCCGCGGGCATCTTCGACGTCTCCCACATGGGGGAGATCGAGGTGTCCGGGCCGGACGCCGAACGCCTGATGCAGCGGCTCACGACCAACGACGTCACCAGCCTCGACCCCGGCGACGCCCAGTACTCGGCGATCACCGACGAGGACGGCGTGCTGCTGGACGACACCGTCGTCTACCGGCTCCCCGAGGGCGGGGACGCGGAGTTCCTGTTCGTGCCGAACGCCGGCCACGACGAGCAGGCCTACGAGCGCTGGACGGCGTACCGCGACGGCGAGGACCTGTCGGCGACCGTCGAGAACGCCACCGGCGAGTACGGCATGGTCGCCGTCCAGGGGCCGGACGCCCCCGACCTCGTCGCGGCGCGCGCCGGCGACGACGTCCTGGACCTCTCGAAGTTCCAGGCGGAGTACGCGGACGTGGCGGGCGTGGAGTGCCTCGTCGCGAACACCGGCTACACGGGCGAGCGCGGGTTCGAACTCGTGTTCCCGGCGGACGGCGCGGGCGCCGTCTGGGACGCGTTCGGGTCGGACTGCCAGCCCTGCGGGCTGGGGTCCCGGGACACCCTCCGCATGGAGTACGGGTTCCTGCTGTCCGGCCAGGACTTCGACCCCGAGGACGACCCCCGGACGCCCCTCGAGGCGGGCATCGGGTTCGCCGTCGACCTCGAGACCGAGTTCGTCGGCCGCGAGGGCCTCGCCGCCCAGCGGGACGCCGGCATCGAGGAGACGTTCGTCGGGTTCACGCTCGAGGAGCGCGGCGTCCCCCGGCACGGCTACGCCATCACGACACCGGACGGCGAGACGATCGGCGAGGTCACGAGCGGGACGATGAGCCCGACGCTCGACGAACCCATCGGCCTCGGGTACGTGGACGTCGCGCACGCCGACGACGGCACGCCCGTCCGCGTCCAGATCCGCGGCACCGGCAAGGAAGCGACCATCACCGCACCCCCATTCATCGACCAATGAGCTTCGACGTACCCGACGACCTGTACTACCTGGAATCGCACGAGTGGATCGACCCCGACACCGGACGCGTCGGCATCTCGGACTTCGCGCAGGACGAACTCGGCGACGTCGTCTTCGTGGAGCTACCCAGCGAGGGCACGGAACTCGACGCTGGCGACGAGTTCGGCGTCGTGGAGTCCATCAAGGCCGTCTCGGACATCTACTCGCCGGTCTCCGGCGAGGTCACAGACGTGAACTCCGACCTCGAGGACGAACCCGAACTCGTCAACGACGAGCCGTTCGGCGACGGCTGGCTCGTCGAACTCGACTTCGACGACAGCGACCTCGAGGACCTGCTGACCGCCGAGGAGTACCGCGACCAGATCGCGTAACCCGGTTCGCTCCCGCTCGCGGCGGCGCACGTTCAGAAGTCCGCGTGCCGGATGAACCCGATGGTGGTCGCGACGAACCACGCCATCCAGACGGTGAACGCGACGAGCGCCGCGCCGTAGTACGCGCCCGGGACGTCCGCCGCGGCGGCGACGGTGGCGAGCGCGAGCGCGTGGCGCCGCCAGTCGCTGAGCGCGGCGACGACCGCGGTCCGCGCGGGTCGCTCCGACAAACTCGGGCTTCGGGCGACGCCCACATACCGTTTCTCCTCAGCGACGCGCCGGAGCGGCGGCCCTCGTCGACCCGCCGACGCAAACGGATGATTTGTCCACACGTGGCCATCTGTCCGCTCCAGATGCGGTCGTCACACCACGAACGTGCACAGTTTTCCGGAATGTGGTTCCGGAAACCGGGAGCCTCTTGGTCCCCGCATCGTAACTCTCGCGCATGACTGGACCCGGAACCGTCGCGCGCTCGCGGGGAGGACGACCATGAGCGGGAGCCCGTACGCCCCCCACACCGACGCGGAGACCGAGGCGATGCTGGACGCCGTCGGCGTCGACAGCGTCGAAGAACTGTTCGACGTCCCCGAGTCGGTGCGCTTCGACGGCGAGTTCGGCATCGACGCGAAGTCCGAGCAGGCCGCCGTCGCGGAGACGGAGCGCCGGCTCGCGAACAACGACGACCTCACGGAGTTCCTCGGGCGCGGCCACTACGAGCACTACGTGCCGTCGCTCGTCGACCACCTCTCGCAGCGCTCGGAGTTCCTGACGTCGTACACGCAGTACCAGCCCGAGGTCACGCAGGGGTTCCTGCAGGCGCTGTTCGAGTACCAGTCCCTGCTCGTCGAACTCACAGGGCTCGGCGTCGCGAACTGCTCGATGTACGACGAAGCCAGCGCGCTCGCGGAAGCCGCGCTGCTCGCGAAGCGCGTCCGGGCGTCCTCCGGCGACCGTGTGCTCGTCCCCGCGTACGTCCGGGACGGCCACGTCAGCGTCCTCGAGAACTACACCCGGGGCGCCGACGTCACCGTCGAGCGGTACGGGACCGACGCCGGGAACGTCGACCTCGACGACCTGGCGGACGCGATGGCCGACGACGTCGTGATGGTGTACGCCGAGAACCCCACGACCGTCGGCGCCGTCGAGGAGTCCCTCGACGCGGTCGGCGACCTCGCGGACGACCACGACGCGCTGTTCTGCGTGGGCTCCGACCCCGTCGCGCTCGCGCTCCTCCGGCGCCCCGTCGACGTCGGCGCGGACGTCGTCGTGGGCGACGCCAGCGTCCTCGGGATGCCGACGAGTTACGGGATGGGCCTCGGCGTGTTCGCGTGCCGCGAGGACTTCCTCCGGCAGGTCCCCGGTCGGCTCGTCGGCGCGAGTCAGGATGACGACGGCAACCGCGCGTACACGCTCACGCTCCAGACCCGCGAACAGCACATCCGGAAGGAGCGCGCCACCTCGAACATCTGTACGAACCAGGCGTGGGTCGCGCTCCGCACCGCCATCCACGCCGCCAGCCTCGGCGCGGACGGCCTTCTGGAGCTCGCCGAACGCATGGTCGAACTCCCACGGGACCTCGCCGCCGAACTCGACGACGTCCGCGGCGTCCGCGCGCCCGTCCACGACCGCCACCACTTCCGGGAGTTCCTCGCGCACACCGACCAGCCCGCGCCAGCCATCGCCGCCGACCTCGAGGCCCAGGGGTTCGCGGTCCACGCCGTCGACGACCACCACGTCCAGGTCTGCGTGACCGATGCCAACGAGCACGCCGCGGACCGCCTCGTCGCCGCGTTCGAGGAGGTGACGCACTGATGGAGCACTACGACCAGGCGACCTACGAGCCCGCCGACGCCGACACGTACGAGCCGCTGCTCTCGGAGAAAGACCAGACCGTCGTCGACGTCGACTCCTCGCTCCCCGACGACCTCACCCGGGACGAACTCGAACTCCCGAGCCTCGAGGAGCCCGAACTCGCGAAGCACTACGTCCGGCTCAGCCAGCAGAACTACGGCGTCGACTCCGGCCCGTACCCTCTCGGGTCGTGCACGATGAAGTACAACCCGCGGTTCACGGAGGACCTCGCCGCGCTCGACGACGCGAGCGTCCACCCCGACCGCTCCGAGCGCTCCGTCCAGGGCACCCTCCAGGTGATGTACGACCTCCAGGACTACCTCGGCCGCATCGGCGGCATGGACGCCGTCACGCTCCAGCCGCCCGCCGGCGCCGCCGGCGAGTTCACCGGCATCCTGCTCGCGGACGCCTACCACGAGGCCAACGGCGAGGGTCACCGCGACGAGGTCGTCGTCCCGGACGCCGCCCACGGCACCAACTTCGCGTCCGCCGCGCTCGGCGGCTACGACGTCGTCGAGATCCCGTCCGGGGACGACGGCCGCGTCGACCTCGACGCCCTGGACGCCGCGCTCGGCGAGAACACTGCGGCGTTGATGCTCACGAACCCGAACACGCTCGGGCTCTTCGAGCGCGACATCGAGGCGATCGCGGCGATGGTCCACGACGCCGGCGGGCTCCTCTACTACGACGGCGCGAACCTCAACGCGATGCTCGGCCGCGCGCGCCCCGGCGACATGGGCTTCGACATCATGCACTTCAACGTCCACAAGACGTTCGCGACGCCGCACGGCGGCGGCGGCCCGGGCGCCGGCCCGGTCGGCGTCACCGAGGAACTCGCGGCGTTCCTCCCGGAGCCCCACGTCCGCCGGAGCGGCGACGGCGCGTACGAGCGGTACGCGCCCGAGCACTCAATCGGGAAGGTCCACGGCTTCTCGGGGAACTGGCTCGTCCTCGTGAAGGCGTTCGCGTACATCGACCGCCTCGGCGACGACGGCCTCAGCGACGCGTCCGCGAAGGCCGTCCTGAACGCGAACTACCTCGCCGAACAGCTCGACTACGACGTCCCCCTGGGGCCGTTCCACCACGAGTTCGTCGCGAGCGCGGGCGACCAGGACGCCGCCGACGTCGCCAAGCGCATGCTCGACTACGGCGTCCACCCGCCGACGACGAAGTGGCCGGAGCTCGTCGACGAGGCGCTGATGACCGAACCCACCGAGGTCGAGACGAAGGAGTCCCTCGAGGACCTCGCGGACGCGTTCAACGCGGTCGCCGACGAGGACGACGAGACGCTCGCGAACGCGCCGAACCGCACGACGGCGCGGCGAATCGACCAGACGAGCGCCGCGCGGAACCCGCGGCTGTCCTGGCAGGACCTCGAGTAGACTAGCTAATCCTTATTACTCGCTGGCGGCTGGCTTAATACATGACCGTCGTCAGTGTCTCGATGCCGGACGAACTCCTCGAGCGCATCGACGAGTTCGCCGAGGACCACGGCTACACCGGCCGCAGCGAGGTCGTCCGGGAGGCAGCCCGCAACCTCCTCGGGGAGTTCGAGGACAAGCAACTCGAGGACCGCTCGCTCATCGGCGTCGTCACCGTGCTGTTCAGTTACGAGGACTCTACCGTCGAGGAGCGCATGATGGGGCTGCGCCACGAGTACGACGGCCTCGTCACGTCGAACGTCCACAATCACGTCGGCGACCACTACTGCATGGAGCTGTTCATCCTCGAGGGCCGCCTCGAGGAGATCTCGGAGTTCGTCGGTCGCGTGCGCGCCACGAAGGACACGATGACCGTCGACTACTCCGTGATTCCGGTCGACGGCTTCGAGGGGCTGTCCGACGCCTGACGCGGGGCCGGTGAGACGGCGACTCTCTGGCCGGATGGATACTGTTTCTCGGCGGTCGAGAGCGTAGAGCGGGAGTCTGGACTGGGAAGACTGCTAGTTCTGCGGATTCGCGGGTCCACAGCGCTCGAACGTCCAGGTTCGAATCTGTGCGCTCGACTCGCCGCACCCCCACAATTCTATATCGCGGTATGTAGTTTACGGGTGGGCTTCGGGATCGGATAGATCTCCTCCGAGGCGGGCCGGTGCTCCGCAGATCACCACAACTCGGGGGCCGGGGAGGCCCACGTCGAACGCTCACGGAACACTCCGGGACGCCGAGAGCTCTCAAGTGACGGGGCGACAATCGACTCCTGGCCCGAGATCTCCCGCCGTTCTTCTCGCAAGCGGTTGGTTTCCCGGACGACCTCCCCGAGTTCCACACTACCGAGTTTCTCGCGCCCGACTCGCCGCCGAGCGCGTAGGTCCCCGGGGTCGATGAACAGCCGCAACCAGTCGAAGTGGTGCCCAGCCGCCGGAGAGGACTGGGGCTCCCCGCCGAGAACTGAACTCTGTTTAGTCGCGGCGAGAACTGGACTCCGCTTCAGTCGGCTGTCTGCTCGGAGACTCGCACGCACGCGCGCGTGAGAACTAATCCGCTGACGTCGGCGCTAACCCCAGGGTGGAGGCCCCTGGGAGCCGGTTGGCTGGGCAGCCGACCGGAAGAAGGCCGCTTCGAGAAGCGCTGTCGTTACGCTGCGGCCGAGGAGTCGATGTCGCCGTCGATGCGAATGAAGCCGTAGCCGCACTCGGGGCAGTACCACTTCGTCTTCAGGCCCAGGTGGAGGTTCGTCGCGGCCGCCCGGTAGAACGTCCGCTCATCGCCGCACTCGGGGCACTCGTGTTCGAGCTCGCGAGCCATAGTAGACGCTGTTCGGGCGAGCTAATTGAACGTACTGGTTTCGGGGGACGAACCCCTCGCCGACCGCCGATAAATCACATACCGCGATACAGAATTCTCTCTGTCACTCCGGTCTGGACACGTCCGCCCGGGCGTCCGTGCTGACGCCGTGGCGGGCGTCCTCGACCGACGACGGCAGGGAATCGTCGCCGTAGCGGCTCTCGAGGCTCGCGGCGACCGCGTCCCGGACGCACGCTCGCGCGGCGCTGCCGACGCGCGTCGCGCTGCCGGAGAACGCGGCCGGTTCTCCCGACGGGTCGCAGGCGGCGACGACGGCGTCCGTCGTGGTGCCCGGGAACCCCGTGGCGTCGAGCAGCGTCGCCGTCTTCGCTTCGGCGGCGACGGCGACGAGGTTCGCGAGCGCCGCGTCGTCGAGCGCTCGCGTCGTCCCGACGACGACGTTCACCGTGCCGGCGACCGCGTCCGGCTCCTCGGGGAGGCTGCCGCCCTCGGGGTCGGTGGGGAGCGCCGCCGGATTCGAGAGGCCGACGGTCGCCGCGGCCTCTACTGGCCCCAGTCGGGCGACGCGCGCGTGCCGCTGCGAGACGCCGGTCAGCAGTACGGGCGCCCGGGGCGGCCGGTCGAAGTTCGCGTCGGCGAGTCGGCCGGCGACGTAGTCGTCGATGTCGCCGGGGTTCCAGCCCTCCGGGACGGTGACGTTGAACGCGCAGTCGGCGCGAGCGAGGCCGCCGTCCCACCCCGTCGAGAGCCAGCAGGCGTCGGCGCGCTGCAACCGGAGCACGCCGTCTCGCGTGGTCGCGTCAAACATCCGCAAGCGCCTCCAGCAGTCGGTCGTTCTCGCCGGGCGTCCGGACGGCGACCCGGACGTGGGAGTCGAGGCCGCGGAACGTCGTCGCGTCGCGGACCGCGATTCCTCGCGCGTGGAGCGCGTCGAGGAGTGTGGTGACCTCGCGGTCGCCGACGTCCAGCAGGAGGAACGGCGCGTCGGACTGGTGGACGTCGAATCGGTCCGCGAGTTCGTCCCGCATCCGCTCGCGTTCGCGGGCGACGCGCCGCCGAGTCGCCGCGACGAAGTCCGTCTGCCGCATCGCGTGCGCGCCGACCGCGGCCGCGGGCGTCGAGAGGTTCCAGGCGCGGCGGGCCGTCCGGAGGTCCGCGAGTCTGTTGCCGGTGGCGACGAGGAAGCCGGCGCGGACGCCCGGCAGCCCGAAGAGCTTCGTGAGCGAGCGCGCGACCACCACGCCGTCCCCGCCCGCGAGGGAGGGGGCGTCGGTGAATCCGAGGAACGCCTCGTCGACGAGGAGTTCGGTGTCCGCGTCCCGGCACCGGTCGGCGAACTCGGCGAGTGCGGCCGGGTCGTAGCGGTCGCCGGTCGGGTTGTTCGGGTTGCAGACGACGGCCATCGCGTGGTCGCCGGGCGCCGCGTCGAGGACGTCGTCGTGCGGGACGAACACCGGGTCGGCGCCCTGTAACTCGACCTCGCGGGCGTACTCGCCGAAGCTCGGGTACGGGACGAGCACTGAGTCGCCCGGTTCGACCCGGGTCTCGATGGCGAGCCGGATGCCCGCCAGGCCGCCGGGCGTCGGCACCACGCAGTCGGCCTGGCAGTCGACGTAGTCGGCTGCGGCGTCCCGGAAGCCGGGGTAGTCGTCGTCGGGGTAGCGAGCGGCGTCGGCGAGCGCGTCCTCGTAGACGCCGCGGACGCCCGGTGGTGTCCGGGGGTTGACGTTCGCGCTGAAGTCGAGGACGTCGGGGTCGTCGCTGCCGCCGTGGGGGACTCGGTCGGCGTCGCGGACTGCGTCAGGGTCCATCGTCTCCCTCCTGGCGGCCCGCGGAATTCCGTCCTGCGGTTCGCGCTGCGAGCAGGCGCTCGGCGAGCTCGGCGTCCGACCGGTGGTTCACGTTGACCGCGAGGCGGGCGTCGTACGTGCGGTAGACGGCGTCGTCGTCGCTGGCGACGACGTTGACGCCGGTCGGCACCCAGTCGCCGGTCTCGTCGGTGGACGCGCCGAGCAACCGCTTGAGTGCGGCGGGCACCCGGACGCTCGTGGACCCGTCGGCGGCGTCGAGGACGCCGTCGACGACGCGGCCGTCGAGCAGCGGGAGGTCGGCGGCGACCGTGAGGGCCGGCTGGTCGACGTGCTCGAGGGCGACGAGCAGGTCGTCGACGTAGCCGTCGCCCGGCGTCTCGACGACGGGGAGGCGGCCGGCGACGTGCTCGTGGGTCGCTGGCGCGTGCGGCGACACGACCGCGTGCGTGGCGTCGACGCGGCTCTCGGCGAGCGCGTCGCGGACGCGGTCCACCATCGGCCGGCCGCCCACCTCAAACAGCGGTTTCTCGACGTCGGCGTCGAGGCGGGTGCCGCGGCCGCCGCACATCAGGAGAGCGTCCACGCGACCACCCCCGCGTGCAGGCCGACGACGCGGCCGGCCTCGTTGGCGACGCCGAAGACGTCGCCGTTCACGCCCCCGAGCAGGCGGCCGAGCCACGCCAGCGCCAGGACGCCCGCGGCGACGGCGCCCGCGAGCGCGACCGCGGCCGCGGGCGTCACCCGGGCGAGCGCGACCGCCGGCAGGACGGCGAAGACCACTCCGGCGAGGTGCCGGGGCGAGTTGCGTTCGGTGAACTGGGAGCCGAGCCCTTCGTGGGTCGCCGTGCCGAGGCAGGCGACGGCCGCCATCGCGGCTTTCGCGCCGACCTCCGCGGCGAGGACGACGGCGACGCCGGCCCGCCAGGGGAGTCGGGTGACGGCGAGCGCGCCGAGCGCGAGTCCGAGGAGCGCGAGCGCGACGGCCGCGGCCGCGCCGACGCCGACCGTCGTGTCCTTGAGGACGTCGCGGCGGTCCGACTGGCTCCCGTGGACGACCGCGGCGTCCCCGGCGTCCGCGACGCCGTCCAGGTGGTTGATGCCCGTCACCGCGAACACGGCGACGAGGTACGCGAACGCCACCGTCTCGCCGGGGAGCGCGATGGCGCCGAGTGCGACGGGGACGGCGACGAGCGCGCCGACGACGTACCCCGCCGCCGGGAACGCCCACGGCGAGTCCCGGAACGCCGCCCACGCGGCCTCGGTGTACCCGACGCGGAGCCGCGTGAGGAAGACGAGCGCGCCGCGGAGGGCGGCCGCGGTCACGCCACCACCCCCCTGGCGGCGGCTGCGGCGCCCGCCAGCGCGTACGCGAGGACGCCCGCGGCGCCGACGACGCTGATTGCGCGCCGGCTCTCCGCGACCGTCGGCGGGCCGTCGCCGAGCGCGAGCGCGTACGCGCCGGGCTTCTCGAGTCGGACGCCGAGCGCGGCGGCCAGCGTCGCCATCGGCCACCCGGAGTTCGGGGACGGCGGGCGGCTGGCGTGCCCTCGTGCCCGACCGAGGGCTGCGGGGTCGAGTGCGGCTGCGGCGACCAGGACGGCGCTGAGGCGGGCGGGCAGCCACATGACGGCGTCGTCGAGGCGCGCGCTCGCGGTGCCGACGGGCTTCGACCGGTACCCGAGCATGGAGTCCAGCGTGTTGACGCCCTTCACCCAGGCGGCTGCCGCCGCCGCGACCGGCAGCGAGACCAGGGCGCCGGCGGCGAACGCGAGCAGCGGCGCCACCAGGCCGTCGGCGAGGTTCTCGGCGGCGCTCTCCACGGCGGCGCTCCGGAGGTCGCCGGCCGACAGGTCGCTCGGGTCGCGGCCCGCCAGCGACCGGAGGCGGGCGCGGGCGGCGTCAAGGTCCGCTCGTTCGGTCGCTGCGACGAGGGCGCGGGCCTCCCCCAGCAGCATCCGCAGGCTGGTCGCGGTGAACAGCGCGACCCCGGCGACGACCGCGGCGAGCCACGCGTCGGCGCCGCCGGCGAGCGCGACGAGCGCGCCGACCGCGAACGCGGCGACCACCGGGAGCGCGAGCGCGACCCCCGCGCCGACAGCCCGCGGGTGCCGCCACTCGCGGTCGAACGGCGCGACGGCCCGGCCGAACCACGCGACGGGGTGGAGTCGCGTCGGCGGTTCGGCGAGGACGGCCTCCAGGGCGAACGCGACAGCGACGGCCGCCGGCGCGGTCAGTCCCACGAGTCTCCCTCCAGTTCGGCCGGCAGGTCGGTCAGCGGCGTGTCGTCCAGCAGGACGCTCCGCCCGCCCGCAGCGTCGGCGCCGCCGTCGGTGGCCGGGTCGTCGCCGACGTGGACGAGCGACCCCGGTGGGACGCCGAGCTCGTCGGCGACGGCTTCGAACGCCCGGGGGTCGGGTTTCCCCCAGCCGCAGTCGACACTCGACACGACGGCGTCGACGTCGCCCGCGAGGGCCGCGCGGGCGAGCGCGCGCTCGACGAGCCCGGGGACGCTGCAGTTCGAGAGCACGCCGACGGGGCCGCGGGCCGCCGCGGCGGCGACCGCGTCGCGAGCGCCCGGCCGGGGCTCGACCGGGCGGTCGAATGCGGCCAGGGTCGCCTCGCGGACGGTGTCCCGGGACGCGTCGACGCCCCGGCTCGCGAGCGCGTCCGCGACGTGCGCCGGGAGGGGCCGTTCCGCGCCCTCGTCGGCGTCCGCGTGGGGTTCGCGGTAGGCGGTCGCCCAGTCCGCCGGCACGTGGACGCCACGGGCCGCGAGGGCGTCGGCGACGGCCGCCGCGGGGTCGTCGGGGCGCTCGGCCGCGACGAGCGTTCCGAACAGGTCGAACGTCGTTGGCACTGTACTTTTCTTACTGCAAGTGGACTTGAATCGCTCGGTCGTGTGGAGCGAGCGCCGACCGCCCCGGGCCGTCGCCGGGGGCGCCGATAGAGGTTTGTGGCGCGCGCCGAAACAGTACGGTATGGTAACAAGGGGCACGAACACGGCGGGGTGCGGGTGAGTCCGATGTTCGCCGCGAACGCCGACACCACGACGCCGCACGACCTCGTCGCGGCGTCTCGACGCCTCCTGCACGCCGTCCACCACGACCACCCGACCGACGGCCTCTTCGACTCGCTCGCCCGCCTCGAAGAGTCCGTGCTCGCGGAACTCCAGGCCGACCAGCGAGCGGCGAAGGCGTTCTGGCTGAACGTCCACGGCGCGCTCGTCGCGGGCGACGCGGACGCGCGCCGGATAGCGGGCACCAGACTGGACGCTGACGCCGTCCGCCACGGCGTCCTCCGCGGCGGCAAGTGGCGGTACGGGTTCGGCTACCTCCCCGACCCGTTCCGGGGGCGATTCGTTCGCCGGCACGCGCTCGACGACCTCGACCCGCGCGTCCACTTCGCGGTGCTCGCCGCCCGGCACGCGCCCCGCATCGCCGGCACCTACACCGGGATCGACGTGGACGCCGAACTCGCCGACGTGACCGCGCGCTACCTCGACGGCACCGTCGAGTACCACCCCGCAGTCGGCGTCGCGCGCATCCCCGGCGTCTTCTTCTGGCACCGCGGCGACTTCGACGGGCGCGCGGGCGTCCGCGAGTTCCTCGTCCGCCACGGCGCCATCCCGCCGGACGCACACCCCCGGTTCTCGTACGCCTCCCCCGTCCCCGACGTCGAACCCGAGACCACACCCCGCCGGCGGCCCGAACGACCGCTCTGAGGGCGTCTCGCCGGACGTCGGCCTTCAGTAGAGTTCGCCGCCGAGCGGGACGTCCTCGTCCGGCGTCACCAGGACCGGGTGGCCGTCCTCGTCGGGGACGCCGACGGTGAGGACTTCGGACTCGTAGCCCGCGATGTTCACGGTGCCGAGGTTCGTCGCGCACAGCACTTGCTCGCCGACGAGGTCCGCGGGGTCGTAGTTGTAGCCGGTCTGGGCGGCGGACCGGACGACCTCGTCGCCGAGGTCGACCTCGAGTTTCGCGAGTTCGGGTTTCCGGGCTTCCTCGAACGGCTCGGCGGCGACGACTTCGCCGACCTGGAACGTCGTCTCGAAGAGGCTGTCTGCCATGGCGTCCCGGAGGCGCGCGGCCCAAATGAGGGTTTGGGGTGCGGAGACCAACTACTTTGAGCGCGCGCCCCCAAGTCCGGGTATGGCTCTGACGCTGTACGCCCTCGACGGGTGTCCGTACTGCGAGGACGTCTCGGCCGCGCTGGACGACCACGGCATCGAGTACGAGACGGAGTGGGTGGCGGCGCTGCACTCCGAGCGCGACGACGTGAAGCGAGTGAGCGGGCAGCGCGCGGTCCCGGTGCTCGTCGACGACGAGCGCGGCGTGACGATGGCCGAGAGCGAGAACATCCTGGAGTACGTGGAGGTGACGCTGGCGTGAAGATCTACACGCGACGCGGCGACGAGGGCCGGACGGACCTCCGGACGATGGACCGCGTCTCGAAGGCGAGCCCGCGCATCGAGGCGTACGGCACGGTCGACGAACTGAACGCGGTCGTCGGGACCGTGCGGCCGTCGGGGTTCGACGACCTCGACGAGTACCTGCGGGGCGTCCAGAACCACCTCCACGTGGTGCAGGCGGACTTCGCGAACCCGGAGCCGGACGAGGACGACCCCGTGATTCGGGACGCGCACGTCGACCAGGTGGAGGACTGGATCGACGACTGCGAGGCGGCCCTCGAGCCCCTGGAGTCGTTCATCCTGCCCGGCGGCAGCGACGTCGGCGCGAAACTCCACCAGGCGCGGGCGGTGTGTCGGCGCGCGGAGCGCCGCGCGGTCGCGCTCGCGGACCACGAGGACGACGTGAACGAGACGGCTGTCGCGTACCTGAACCGGCTGTCGGACGCCTTCTTCGTGTTCGCGCGGCTGGCGAACCAGCGAGCGGACGTCCGCGAGGAGTCGCCGTCGTACTGACGGCGCCGCGGACGCTGATGCCTTCGCCCCCTGTGGGGCGCGGTTGCCGACGGTGGACTGGGACAGACGCTGGCGGGCGGCCGGCGCGCCCGCCGACGGATTTTAGGTTTCCCTAAACTACCAAAAAGCTACCGGTGGCCGGCAGGGTTATTGTGGCCGGCGACCTTCTGTCGGCTATGAACCGACACTTCAGTGACGCCCGGTACTACGCCCGCCGCACCGCCGAGGAACTCGCCGCGGGCGTCCGCGAGGAACTCGCGCCCATGACCGAGACCGCCCGCGAAGCCACCGGTCGGCGCCGGGAAGCGGACGTCGAGCCAACGCGGGGCCAGCGCGTCAGAGCGGGGGTGCGGGACGCGCGTCCGCGCAGCTAACCGGCGGCGAACGCAAGCCTTAATGGCGGCCTCCGGGTAGCTATGGGCGCGCGGGTCGGTGGTCTAGTCCGGTTATGACGGCTCCTTCACACGGAGCAGGTCGGCGGTTCAACTCCGCCCCGACCCAT
>JBDGUB010000019.1:0-13604 GCA_042216245.1 Halobacterium sp. | reverse complement strand
CTATCCTCTTGGCTTGCGGAGCCAGGGACCGGCGTTCAAATCGCCGTCCGGACGTAATTTCTCGCGCTGCCACGACGGTGAGCGACGTGTATGTCGCTCACCGTCGTGCAGCGAGTGATCCCGTCGAGGCGATTTGAACCCGTGAGTCGCAGCGCCGACCGCAGGGAGGCGACCGTCTCACGACGTTCAAATCGCCGTCCGGACGTTCCTCACTGCGTTCGTCACGACCGGACGAGCCCGCGAGCAAGCTCGCGGACGCCGTCCGGACGTAATTTCTCGCGCTGCCACAACCGCGAGAGCCCCCTGTGGCTCTCGCGTCGTGCAGCGAGTGATTCCGTCGAGGCGATTTGAGCTCGACAGACGAGCGAAGCGAGTTTGTCGGCGTTCAAATCGCCGTCGGACCGGAGGTCCGACGTGGCGCCGACCGGCGGTCGGCGCCGCCGTCCGGACGTTCCTCACTTCGTTCGTCACGACCGGACGAGCCCACGCTCACTCCGTTCGCGTGGACGCCGGCAGACCGTCGGTCTGCCGAGCCCTCGAACACGTTCGAGGACGCCGTCCGGACGTAATTTCTCGCGCTGCCACGACCGCGAGAGCCCGCTGTGGCGCTCGCGTCGCCGCGGAACGGCCGACTTTTGCCGGCGGGCCACGTCGGTGTGGGTATGGACGCGGCGCTGCGCACTGGCATCGCGGTCTACAACGCCGGGCACTACCACGCCGCCCACGACGCGTGGGAGGACGAGTGGCTGGCGCTCGAGGCGGGACGCGACGAGCGGCTGCTCCACGGACTCATCCAGTTCACGGCGGCGGTCCACCACGCGCGCGACCGGAACTGGGCGGGCACCGTCGGGCTCGCGGAGAGCGCGAGCGAGTACCTCGCCGGCCTCCCCGCGGACTACCGGGGCGTGAGCGTCGAGGCGGCGCGGTCGTACCTCGCGGCGCTCGCGCGGGACCCGGAGCGCGTCGAGCGCGCGGCGCCGCCGGCGCTATCCTACGAGGGACGGGCGCTCGGACTGGACGACCTGGACGCGCCCGCGGGCGTCGAGGCGGCCGTGGTGCTCGCCGAGCACGCGGGCTACGACACGGACGTCTTCGAGCGCGGCGCGGAGTACGCCCGCGACGGCCTCGCGGACGGCGAACTCAACGAGTTCGGGGTGCTGCTGTGTGACTTCGTGACCGAGCGCGAGCAGCGCGCGCTGGTCGCGACGCGACTCGGCCAGCACGTCCAGCGCCGGAAGCAGCGCGAGGACGACGTCGCGGGACTGTTCGACTAGGCGACGTAGGCGTTGTACGCGACGACGGCGGCGACGGCGATGCAGGCGACGCCGAGCGCGCGAATCACCCACACCCAGCGGTCCGAGAGGGGGACGTCGTCCGACCCCCAGGGGCCGCTGTCGCGGCGCCGGCGGGCCGGCCCGACGAACACGGACGCGCGCAGCATCGCTCGGGGCGCGACGGCCAGCGCGACGCCGAGAACGACGCCGAGGACGACCGCGAGGAGCTCCCGGATGCCGGGCATCTACGAGCGGAGACGCTGGATGCGTTTCTCCATCGGCGGGTGCGTGGAGACGAGCTTCTGGAGCGCGCTGGTGTCGGGGCTGGAGATGCAGAGCGCGCTCACCTGCTGGTCGACGCCGCCGTCGCTGGACCGGGACCGGCGGCCGCGGCCGCCGCGAGCGCGGCCGCCGCGGGCGGCCTGCTGGCGCTGCTGGGCGGCCTGCTTGTTGCCCTCGGAGATCTTCTCGAGGGCGCGCGCGAGCGGTTCGCCGCCGTTGATGACTTCCTTGGCGTCGGCGTCCGCGACGTACTCGCGGTACCGGCTGATGGCGAGCACGAACAGCATCACGAAGAACTGCACGAGGTTGCCGACGACGATGGCGAGGAAGAAGTCCGCGAGGTCGTTGTCGCCCGTGAACAGGACGACGTACTGGGCGACGATGCCGACGACGGAGGCGATGCCCTGGCCGAGCTGCATCGTGACGACGTCGCGGTTGTCGATGTGCGCGAGCTCGTGGGCGACGACGCCCTCGAGTTCGTCGCGGTCGAGCAACTGGATGAGTTCCCGGGAGACGACGACGGTGCCGTTCCCGCGGCGGCCGACCGCGAACGCGTTCGGCACGCCCATGTTCGCGATCTTCAGCGAGGGCTTGGGCATGTCCTTCTCGCGGCAGACGCGCTCGACGAACTGGTGAATCTGGGCGTACTGCTGTTCGTCCATGTCCTCGGCGCCGACGCTCCTGAGCGCCGCCCACTTCCCAATCTTGTACTGGACGCCGACGAGGACGACGCTGCCGAGGATGGCGATGGCGAGAATCGTCTGGCTCTGCCCGAAGAAGAACCACGCCGCTGCGATCGCGATCGAGTAGAACGCGAAGAGGATGGCGCCGACGATGGCCATCCGGACTTTGAGGCCTACGTGTCTCATGGGAGAGAGTTACGCACTCGCGCTTATAAATCCATCCTCGGTCGTGCGAACGTCCCGCACGGCGAACCGGGTGGCAGCGAGTCCCGACGCAGCCAGGGTCGAGCCAGTCGAACGCGCCCCGCCGGCCTGCCGGCGCGCTACCCGCCGACGGCCGTCCAACGGGCGTCGCGCCACCCCGGACCCACCACTTTCTTGTCGGTCCGCTGTCCAGTACCGGGTATGTCCGTGCGTCGCTCTTCGATGGGGAGTGGCGTCGACGCGCGAACCATCCTCGGGTTCCTCGTGTTCCTGCTCGGCCTCGGGTACGGCCTCTGGGTGACGACGGTCGCGCTGCTGGCGTGACAGAGGTGACGGCGCGGACGTCTCAGGAGCCCTCGTCGTCGTACTCCGCGGAGTTGTCGACGGGGTCGTACCCCAGGACCTCGCGGGCGCGCTCGAGGCTGTAGTACTTCCGGTCGTTGTCCGAGATGCCGTAGACGATCTCGTAGCCGTAGTCCGCGTCGAGACAGCACTCGAAGAGGTGCGCGCAGTCCCGGTGGGACAGCCACATCGCCTGCCCGCGCTCGTAGTCGACCGGCGGGTGGTCCTTCGTGAGGTTGCCGATGCGGACGGCGACGAACGAGAGGCCGTGTTCGTCGTGGTAGTACCGGCCGAGCGTCTCCCCGGTGGCCTTCGAGACGCCGTAGAGGTTGCCGGGCCGCGGGAGCTCCGTCCCGTCGAGGCGGAAGTCGTCGTCCGCGCGGTAGAGGTCGGGCTTGCGCTCGGTCTCGTAGTGGCCGACGGCGTGGTTCGAGGACGCGAACGCGACCTTCTCGACGCCCGCGTCGACGGCGGCCTCGAGGACGTTCCGCGTGCCGTCGATGTTGTTCCGGAGCACGCTCTCCCAGGGGGCTTCCGGCCGGGGGTCGCCGGCGAGGTGGACGACGGCGCCGACGCCCTCGACGGCGTCGCGGACGGCGGCCTCGTCGGTGACGTCGGCGACGACGAACTCGGGGTCGGTGTCCCCGGTCGGGGGTTCGCGGTCGAGCAGCCGCCAGTCGTAGTCGTCGCCGATGCCGTCGAGGATGGCCTGCCCGACGCGGCCCGACGCGCCAGTGAGGAGGACCGGGTCGTCCATTCGGTTGTGAGTCTCGCGGACCGCCAGTATGAAAGGTGCGGTTCGGCGCTTTTAACCCGTCGGCAGTAGGACACCCGGTCGATGTCGAGGCACGTTGAACGGGCTCTCACGGGGTTCGTGAGCCTGTTCGGAGGGGGGATCGCAGTGCTCGCTGGATACGCGCTGTTCGCAAGGCCGGTGTCGTCGGCGCTCGCGGCGTCCGTTCGGGCGGCCGCCGCGCTCGCGGGCGTCTGCGTGGCCGTTGGCGGCCTGCTGGTCGTGCTGGACCGCCTGCCCGTGCTCCCGATCGCGCCGATAGCGGCCGTTCCCACGTCGCTCGGGGGCGCCGCCGTCGCGGTGTCGCTGTCCGATCCCGCGCCGTCCGTCGAGGCCGCGGCGGGCGTCGCCGTGGCGTGCGGCGTGCTCGGGTTCGCGCTCGTCGCGGCGACGGCGGCAGGCGACAGGACTTAGCCGGCGGCCGCCCCAGGAAGCGGTATGGCATCCGACGCCGCGGAGGCGTGCTTCGAGGCGGGCATCAAGTTCGGCGCGCTCTACCACCAGTTCGCGGGGACGCCGGTGAGCCCGGAGAGCGCGGCGAGCCTGGAGACCGCCATCGAGGAGTCCATCGAGAACCAGCCGTTCTGCAGGCGCGTCACCGTCGACATCCTCACCGAGAGCCTCGACACGACCCACGGGTACACCGAGCTGACGGGCGAGTACATGGAGGTCGAACTGGTCGTCGAGTACGAGGGCCGGGAGGTCGTCGCGGAGATGTCGATGGTCGACGGCTATCCGCTGATGGAACTCGTGTGCGTCGAGTAGGGGCACTCCGGGGCGTGCTTTTAAATCGCGTGCCGGCGAATCCACGGCCATGAGCCAGTCATCGCTCGACGACGAGGAACTGTTCGGCGAGGCCGCCGAGGAGACGCGGGCGGACGTCGAGGAGCACCTCGACGCCGCGCGCGCCGAACTCCCGGCGGCGGACGCCATCTGGGACGTGGAGGCGGACAACACCCTCGGCGTGCTGAACGCGCTGCGGTCGGCGCTCGACGTCGGCGAGGCCGAGTCCCACCTCCGGGACGCGAAGAAGGCCTTCCTGCTGGGGAAGCGCGCGGACGCCTTCGAGGACGCCGAAGACCTCGAGGCCGCCCTGGAGGACGTAGAGGGGGTGCTCGCGGACGTCGAGACCGCCCGCGACCAGGTCGGCGACCTGGCGTCCACGATTCCCGAACTGCGGTCGGCGCTCGAGGACGCGCACGCCGACGACGAGGCCTAGTTCCAGGGGGCGTCCGCGAAGTCGACCTGGCGGGCCGTCTCGTCGATGTCGTCGAGGCGCGCGAGGGCGTCGGCGTCGAGTTCGAGGTCGCGGGCCGCGAGGTTCTCCCGGAGGTGTTCGGGGGACGTCGACCGGGGGACGGCGGCGACGCGGTCCTTCGAGAGGAGCCACGCGAGGCTGACCTGTGCGGGCGTGGCGTCGTGGGCGGCCGCGACGTCCCGAATGGTCGGGTGGTCGAGGACGGCGCCCTTCGCGAGCGGGGAGTACGCGACCAGGTGGTGGTCGTGTTCGCTGGCGAGCGCGCGGAGGTCGTCCTGCTGGAGGAGCGGGTGGCACTCGACCTGGTGGGCGAACAGCGGGGCGTCGAGGCGGTCGACGGCGTCCGCGAGCAGTTCGGGCGTGAAGTTCGAGACGCCGACGTGGCGGACGACGCCGTCCGCGTGGAGCGCGTCGAACGCCGCGAGCGTCTCCGCGGGGTCGTACGCGCGAATCGGCCAGTGGACGTACAGCAGGTCGATGGCGTCGACGCCGAGGCGGTCGCGGCTCGCGCGGGCGGCGTCGACAGCGTCGTCGTACGCGAGGTTCCGGGAGTGGACTTTCGTTGCGACGAACACGTCCTTGCGGTCGACGTCGCCGGCGGCGAGCGCGTCGCCGACGGCGGCCTCGTTCTCGTACATCTCGGCGGTGTCGACGTGCCGGTAGCCGGCGTCGAGGGCGGTGCGGACGCTCTCCTGGCAGGCGCCCGGGTCGAGGCCGTACGTGCCGACGCCGACCGCGGGCAGCGGTTCGGGCATCGCCTGGTCCGTTGCCGCCGCTCCCACAAGTAGGCTCCCTGCACCACAGTAACGTAAGCGAAGCGAGAGGTTACTTGTGCGGCGGGCGGCTGGCGTCCCGGTCGGCGACCGCGTCCAGCAGCTCGCAGAGCGCGTCGCAGGCCAGCGAGAGGAGTTCCTCGCCGCGGTCCGCGTCCCCCTCGCCGGGGTCGCCGACGACGCCGTTCTCGGTGAACTCCGCCGAGTCCACCGCGAGGTTCGCGTGCGACGTCCACTCCCCCCAGGCGTCGCTGGCGCCGTCGCGGGCGTCCGCGACGCGGTCCTCCCGCACGAGTTTCGGGTGGGTGTGCCGGAGGAACGCGGTCTCCAGCGGGCCGGCGTGGCCCATGTCCGCGCTGTGGTCGCCGACGGCGTCGAACCACGTGAACGGGACGGCGTACGCGTCGCCGCCGCGCGTGACCCGCGAGCACGCCTCGCCGAGCGCCGGGACGTTGCCGCCGTGGCCGTTCACGACGACGACGCGGTCCCAGCCGTGGCTCGCGAGGCTCGCGACGACCTCCCGGACGTTCGCGCGGAACGTCTCCGGGGACACCCACAGCGTCCCCGTGAACTGGCGGTGCTCCTCGGAGACGCCGACGGTCAGCGGCGGCGCCACGACCACCTCGTCGCCGTAGTTCCGCGCGGCGGTCTCGGCGACGGTCTCCGCGGTCAGGTAGTCGGTCCCGAGGGGGGCGTGCGGGCCGTGCTGTTCGGTGCTGCCGACCGGGAGGACCGCGAGGTCCGTGTCGACGTCGTCGGCGTCGGTCCACGTGGCGTCCGCGAGTCGCATACCCCCACTGAGGGCCGCCCGGGATTTGTAGCCTGCCATAACGAGGTTCCGGCCGGCAGCCCCCACACCGGACGTGACCGAGACTGTCACGCTTCGCGCCCTCGAGACCGAACGCAGGGACGAGAGCTACCCGCAGTCCGGCAGCGACGTCCGCGAGGCGTTCGGCGACTACGTCCTCGACCTGCCCGCGGGCGAGGAGCGCGTCGCGGACGTCCTCGACCGCGTCGACGTCGATGAGTACGCGGACGCCGCGGCGGCGGTCGCGAGCATCCAGACCGGCGTCGGCCGCGAGGCCGTCGGCACGAGCAAGTACTCCGACCGCGGCGGCACCGCCGGCGAACGCGACCCCGCGAGCTTCTAGGCCGCCACGCCCGCGGTCGGAAACACCGAGGAAGGAGACGTCAGTCGTCTACATCGGCGTCAGTCGTGGGCGCCTTTCGTGGGCGCCTTTCGTCGCCGCCAGTCGTCGCCGCCAGTCGTGGGCGTCAGTCGTCGACGTCGGCCTCGTCGACGTCGGTGCGGGCCTGGCGTTCCGCGGCGCGCTCGATGAACTCGTCGGGGAGTTCGTCGATCTCGCCGGCCTGCACGCCCCAGAGGTTCGCGTAGAGGCCTTCCTCCGCGAGGAGGTCCTCGTGAGTGCCGCGCTCCACGATCTCCCCGCCCTCCAGGACGACGATCTTGTCCGCGTCCTTGATGGTGGAGAGCCGGTGCGCGATGGAGAACGTGGTGCGGTCCTCGGTGAGGCGGTCGAGCGAGCGCTGGATGAGCATCTCCGTCTCCGTGTCCACGTCGCTGGTCGCCTCGTCGAGCACGAGAATCTCGGGGTCCTTGAGGATGGCTCGCGCGATGTCGATGCGCTGGCGCTGGCCGCCCGAGAGTTTCACGCCGCGCTCGCCGACCTTCGTGTCGTAGCCCTCCGGGAGGTTCTGGATGAACTCGTGGGCTTCCGCCGCCTTCGCGGCCTCCACGACGTCCTCCTCGTCGGCGTCGAACGTCCCGTACTTGATGTTCTCCACGACGGTGCCGTAGAACAGGAACGTGTCCTGGCTGACGTACCCGATGTGCTGGCGGAGACTCGGCAGCGTCACCTCCGAGATGTCCTGGCCGTCGATGCGGATCTCGCCCTCGTCGACGTCGTACATCCGGAGCAGGAGCTTCAGGACCGTCGACTTCCCGGCGCCCGTCGGCCCGACGAGCGCGAGCGTCTCCCCGCCGTCGACCTCGAAGGAGATGTCCGAGACGATGGGTTCGTCGTCGTACCCGAAGGTCACGTCGTCGTACACCACGTCGCCGTCGTCGACGTCGAGTTCGGCGGCGTCCGGGTTCTCCTCGATGCGGGAGGGCTCGTCCATCAGCCCGAAGATGCGCTCGCTGGACGCGCGCGCCCGCTGGTACATGTTGATGATCTGGCCGAACTGCGCCATCGGCCAGACGAACTGCTGGCTCAACTGGATGAACACCACGAAGTCCCCGGGGGACAGCGTCCCGCTCATCATCGGCGGCGGCCCGACGAGCACCCAGTAGCCGCCGACGAGGAACGTCAACACGAAGCCGACGCCGGAGATGATGCGCAGCGCCGGGAAAAATTTGATGCGGATGGCGATGGCGCCCCAGTTCGCGTCGAAGTACCCCTGGGAGACGTCGTCGACGCGCTCGGACTCGTAGGACTCCGTGTTCGACGTCTTGATGACCTGGATGCCGCCGAGGTTGTTCTCCAGGCGGGAGTTCATCTGGCCGACGCTCGACCGCACGTCGGCGTACTTCGGCTGGATCTTCTCCACGAACTGGTAGGTGAACCACGCGATGACGGGCACCGGCAGCATCGTGATCAACGCGAGCTGCCAGTTCTTCGTGAACAGCACGACGCCGATGGCGACCACCATCACGGACAGCCGGAACGTCGAGTTCATCCCGTCGTTCAGGAACCGTTCGAGGCGGTTGACGTCGTTCGACAGGATGGACATCATCTCCCCGGTCTGCTTCGTCGCGAAGAAGTCCATGTTCAGCCGCTGCATCTTGTCGTACGTGTCGGTGCGGACCGCGTGCTGGATGTGCTGGGAGAAGGAGTTCCAGCCCCAGTTGCGCAGCCAGTGGAACCCGGCGCCCACCAGGAACGCGCCGGCGATGACGCCGGCGGCGGCGTACAGTTCCCCCGTCCGGGTCGCCGGGCGGAGCGACGCGGGGAGGAACGGCAGAAACGAGGTGCCGCGGAGGAAGGCGTCGACGGCGTACCCCAGCATGATGGCGGGCACGAGGTCGAGGACGCGAGCCACGACGCTCGCGACGATGCCGACGACTGCAGCGACCCAGTTGTCCCGCCCGTACTCGTCGAACAGGCGGTACATGGCGTCGTCGACCTCCTCCCGCTGCTTCTCGAAGGGGTCGTCGTCTTCTGTCGCTGTACTCATCTCCTGAGCAAAAGACGCGCCCCGCCAAAAACGTTTCCTACGAATCGAAACACCCGCGTTCGGCCGAGTGACTCGGCGTCACTCCCGGATGCGAACTCGGTCGCCCACGTCGACGCCGTGGCGCACCGTCCAGTTGTACGGCACCTCCAGCACCCACTTGCCCGTGCCCGGGTACGGCGTCAACTCCCCGTCGTCCGCCTCGACGGGCGCGTGATGGATGCGGTTGATGCGCCGGTCCGCCCCGACGTACACGATGTCGATCGGGAACGACATCGACCGCATCACGTACGTGTGCTCCCCGGAGGACTCGTACACGAACAGCATCCCCTCGTTCGGCCCGAGGGACTCGGTGTCGCTCAGTCCCGTGTACCGCTCGCTCGGCGTGTCCGCGACCACCGCCGACACCGTCCCGAGCGTCGTCCCGTTCTCGTCGAGTATCTCGACCCGCACCGCCGAATCCGCCGACGTGCTCGTGGACGCCGACGCAGTCGTCGAAGTGGTCGTCGAAGCGGTCGTCGGCGCCGCCGGACCGCCCGGCGACTGCACGCCGAGGCAGCCAGCGACCACGAGCAGACACACCACGGCCGCCACGCGCCAGAGCATGCGCCCCGCTACGGCGTCCTGGGGTTTGGGCGTTCCGCAGAAGGGAAACCGTTTTTGCCGCGCGACGGTTCGTTCCGTGTGCGGGTTCGTGGTCTAGTTGGTTATGACGCGGCCCTTACAAGGCCGAGGTCGGTGGTTCGAATCCGCCCGAACCCACTCGTTGTACGCGACCGCGAGCGACCGCCGTGTCGCTCGCGTCGCCTATCGTGTGCGGTGAGGCCGGATTCGAACCCTGGAAGACGCAGCGCGCGAACGCAGTGAGCGCGACCGTCTTCCATCGGTGAGAAGCCGCCCGAACCCACTCACTTTCTGCGACGAGCGAACGCGAGGAGCGAAATGAGTGTGATTCTGTCGCAGATTCCGGTTTCCTGCAACACTCGGCAATTGGTGGTCCGGGTGGCCAGTTCGCCTCGGTACCGCCGCAACGACTACGTACCTATATACGGAATGTATACACGTGAGCACGACCATCAGGGTCACCGACGAGACCAAGGAGAAGCTCTCGCGGCTCAAGCGCGAGAACGAGACGTGGGACGAGTTCCTGAGTCGGCTCGCCAACGAGGAGGAGCCGATTAACGTCGGCGCGTGGAGCGAGGAGGAGGCCGAGCGCGCTCGCGAAGCCGTCGAGGAATCCCGGGAGAGTTTCGAGTGACGTTCCTCGATTCCTCGGTCATCATCGACATGCTCAGGGGTGAGCCGGCAACGGTCGCGTTCGTCGAGGAGCAGGACGAACCCTACCTCACCTCGTCGCTGTGCGTGTTCGAGGTACTCCACGGGAAACTCGGGAGCGGCGAGACCGACGTTCGTGGCGCTCGCGAGGACTTCGACGGCGTGCATTCACTGGCGCTGACCGAAGAGATCGCGCTCGAAGCCGCAGAACTCCAGGACGCCCTGCCCGACGACGGGCAACGAATGGCAACCCGAGACCTGTTGATCGCGGCGACGGCGAAGTCGACCGGCGACAAGCTCGTCGTCGCGGACAGTGACTTCGAGACCGATGTACTCACGCAGCACCTCGACGTCACGAACCTGAAAACAAACTCGTAGGGCCCTACCCGGACTCAGGGGAGCAGGCCGCCGGACGCCGCCACATTCCCCGTCACCGCGAATCCGGCCACAGGGAGGAGACCCAGAATCGGCCCCGAACGCCGCGTACGCCAGCCCCGAGGTCATCCGCGACCACTACGAGAAGGCCGCAGACCGCGAGGAGATAGAGGAACGCCGACGCTCGTTCAACAACCGCCTCACCTTCGACGAAGAATGACCAGGACCCACTACCCAGAACGCGCAGTAGAACCGTACGAGGACCGCGAAAACCGCAGTGCTCCTAGCCCTCCCGAACCCAAACCTGAAACGCCGCCCGGCAGTGACACGTGGACCCTGGTTTGTTCGGTGCGCCGTTAGGCAACGTCGTTTGGCGACGGTGGAGGGCGGCCAGCCGAGGATTAGTGCCAGACGGTGGATTCGCTGGCGAAGGCGTCGTCGTTGGTGACGATGGCGTCGGTGCCGCGGACGCGGTGGTTGGCGACGAGCAGCGCGTCGTGGAGGGTGTGGTGGTCGATGAGGCTGCCGAAGACGGCGAGGTCCTGGTCGTCGGTGTCGGCGATGCGGATCGGGCCGTCGTTGACGAGCCCGCGGAGGACGGCGTTCGGCGTCGTGTCGACGTCCACACCGGCAATCGATCCTTTCTGTGTGACAGTGTAGATGGCTTCGCTGAGGGTGACAGTCGGCGCCTCGAGGACGTCGATACCCTGCTCGGCACGACGGAACGCCTCGTCGGCCGCTTCGGGGAGTTCGTCGACGAGGTAGCGGCTCATCGCGACGGCGTCGACGGTGTACCGCGTCATTCGGGTTCCCACTCCTCGCGGCGCTGTTCGCGGATGTACGCTTCCAATTCCTCGGCCATCGCTTCGCGGGTTTCCTCGTCGGTGTCCTCGTCGACGAGCATGCCGCGGCCCGCCGACTGCGTGGCCTTGCGGACCGTGATGCCGTCGTCGCCTTCCTCCCAGCGGAGTTCGTCCCCGGGTTCGAGGCCGTACTCCTCGCGGAGCGCTTTCGGAATCGTCACCTGGCCCTTCTGGGTGATTCTGGTGGTTTCACCGTCGCCGTCGTCGGCACTCATACGCGGTAATACGTGGAGTAATACCTAATGTGTTGTGGTGGGCTGGAAAACCCGAGACGAAGGCGCCCGGAAAGACCGACAACAGACCGCCGAACGCCACAATCTTCCCCGCCACCGCGAACCCGAGCACCGGAGCAAGCCGAGAATCGAGCCGAATGCAGCGTACGCCGACTCCTTCAACGGGTCCTTCACGTGAGCGCTGTGCCGAAAGTGCTCGAGATCTGCCCGCAGCACGCCACCCGAATCAGCCCGCAGCGAAGCGACCCGTCCCCTGCTCTCCCCGGGACGCGAGCGCCCACGCCGGAGGAAGGCTCTTCCCGGGGCGGTTCGACTCGACGGGTAGTGACGTATCTCGTTACGTTCCGACTCGACCCGGGGGAGTACGACGAGGAGTTCCACGAGGTGAACGACAGAATTCAGGCGGCCGCCGAGGACACGGACGGATACCTCGGGAAGCGCACGTGGAACGCGCCGGACAGCGACGAGGTACTCGTCGTCTACTACTGGGAGTCCCTGAGCGCGCTGGATTCGTTCAGCGATCATCCCGACCACGAGCGGGCAAAGCTGCGGTGGACGGAGTGGTACGACGCCTACGAGGTCCGCGTGACGGACGTCCTCGACTCGTACGGGAGCGGGTTCGGTGAGGACGCGGACCCGCCCGAGTGACACGCCGCGGCCGCCGGACGCTCCCGGGCGGCGCCACAGCCGCTGGAGTCCTCACGGGGCGGCGGCGGGGATAGAGAGGTCGACGACGCGGAGGCGGCGGTCGTTGATTGCGACGACGACGGTGGACAGTGACATGAACACGGCGCCGACTGCGGGCGAGAGGAGGACGCCGACCGGAGCGAGGACGGCTTCGACGTCCGGGTCGAACGCCGCCCCGACCCCGCCGACCGCATCACGTCCATCTTCGAGGACCTCCGGAGGGACTAACCCATGACCACATACTCTTCGTCTTCGCAAAACTGTTCACGACCGCGCTCGCGCTCGTCATCGCGTACCAGGCGTACCGCGGCTACCAGCGTTAGGGCACGCAACTGATGGTGTACGTCGCGCTCGGGTTCGCGCTCATCGGGCTCGGCGGACTCCTCGAGGGCGTGCTCTTCGAGTTGTTCTGGCTGTCAATCTTCCAGGCCGGGTTCGTCGCCGCGCTGGTCGCCGCCGCCGGCATGCTCTCCATCCTGTACGCGCTGTACGCGCCGAACCCCTGACGCCGACCCGGGCGGCGACGCCGTCACGCGTTCTGCATCGACGACGGCCACACCGGCACGTAGGGGAGGGTGGCGGTGAGGAGGTACGCGCTCTTCCGCACCGCGCCCTTCGCGTACTGGCGGGCGCTGCGGTGAATCGGAGTTCGCTTCCCGTGGAGTTCCGTCTCGCCGCTCCGGATGGCGTCGACGACGTCGCCGCCGTCCACAGCCGTCGGCGGCGCGTCACTCGACACGTCCTCGAGCGTGATCTCGGTGTACGCGCGCCCGACGTTCCGGATTGAGTGCGCGTCGCTCGCGCCGAGTTTCGGGTAGCCGTGGCGTTCCGCGAACTGTCGCGCGCGCCGGTTCCGGTACCCCGTGAACACCATCGAGTTGTACACCTCGATGCCGTCGCAGCGGTCGATGCGGCGCTTCCGGACGCCGTGGCGGCTCCGCTGGAACGGGTGGGGAACGACCGCGATGCCGCCGAGTCCGCGGACGTGCTCGACGGTCTCGGCCAGCGGCCGCCCCCGCGGCGGACACGCCTCGACGCCGAGCGCGAGCAGGTGGCCGGCCGCCGTCGACACCTCCACGCCGGGGATGCCGACGAGCCCGTACTCGGGCGCGAGCTCCGCGGCGCGCAGCGACTCGCTGATCTCGTCGTGGTCGGTGACGACGACGCCGTCGAGCCCGATGTCGCTCGCGTGCTCGAGGATGAGTTCGACGGGCTCCCGGCCGTCGTAGGACCCCTCCGAGTGGACGTGCGGGTCGATTTCGAGCGTGAGCCCCGCGTCTCCCATACCTCCGTCGTTGTGGCCGCGGGAGCAAAAGACTAGAGGCCGACCGATCGACCGCCAGCCGCCGGGAGTCAGCGCCGCCGGC
>JBDGUB010000051.1:0-14065 GCA_042216245.1 Halobacterium sp. | reverse complement strand
CCGGTGGAGAACGCGAGGCCGCTCGTCGAGAAGGACGCCGCCGAGAAACTGGACTAGTCTCGGGCCGAGGCGGCAAACAGCGACGGTAATTCTTCGAGGTCATCGGGGTGGTCGTGGCCCTCGGCGGCGACCTCTTCGAAGAAGCCGTGGTGCGTCTGGCTCAGTTCGAGGACTGCGGGGTCGTTGATGTCTTCCGGTTCGATGTCCGCCGGGTAGTCGTCGCCTTCCTCGTGAAGGTAGTAGAGTGCGGGGGCGTCCTCGTCCAGCCACGCCGCCTCCGCGTTCATGTTCTCCAGCGCGAGGCCGCGCTCGAACGCCTCGCGTCTCTCGTCGAGGTGGTCGAAGTGCTCGCGGACCGCGTCTATGCGTTCGGGGTTCAGGGGGAGCCGAAACAGACGATAGTTCGGCATTGCTGTCCGACCCGTTACTGCCACCGGACATAAAATTTGCGCAAATCGTCGTCAGTCGGTAGCAAGCGACTGTACTCGCGCGGAGCGCGAGTTTCACTGCGCGAGCGAAGCGAGCGCAGGAAGTTTTTAGCGTAGCTTTTTGCAAGCGGGGGTCGCCTCAGGCGACCCCCCGCAGTAAAAAGGTCCGACTTATTGGAACGCCCCGGGCGCGCGCTCGTCGTCGTCGGGGGCGTCGGCTTTCTCGAAGCGGTCTTCGATTTCCTCGTACTCTTCGCGGACGTCTTCGTCGACGCTGGGGGTGACGTCGTCGAGGGCGTCCTCGAAGTGCGCCATGGTGACGCGGACGTTCCCGACGGACTCCGCGGCCTCCTCGGGGTCGACGGAGTTGATGAACTCGCGGGTGGCGTTCATCGTCGCCTCGCGGACGAGCGCCTCGATGTCCGCGCCGACGAAGCCGTCGGTCCGGGACGCGACGTCGTCGAGGTCGACGTCGTCGGCGAGCGGCTTCCCGCGCGTGTGGACGTCGAGGATGGCGCGCCGGGCGTCCTCGTCCGGGACGGGGACGTGGACGTGGCGGTCGAGGCGGCCCGGCCGCAGGAGCGCGCTGTCGATGAGGTCCGGGCGGTTCGTCGTCGCGACGACGACGACGTCCTCGAGTTCCTCGATGCCGTCGAGCTCGGTGAGCAGCTGGCTGACGACGCGCTCGCCGACGCCGGAGTCGCTCATGCCGCGGCCGCGCTCGCCCGCGATGGAGTCGATCTCGTCGAAGAACACCACCGTCGGGGCGTTCGAGCGCGCCTTCTCGAAGACCTCGCGGACGCCCTTCTCGGACTCCCCGACGTACTTGTTGAGGAGTTCGGGGCCCTTCACGGAGATGAAGTTGCTGTTGGCCTCGTTCGCGACGGCCTTCGCGAGCAGCGTCTTCCCGGTGCCCGGCGGGCCGTACAGGAGCACGCCCTTCGCGGACTCGAGGTCCATGGACTCGAAGACCTCGGGGTAGTCCAGCGGCCACTGGATGGTCTCGCGGAGGCGCTCCTTCGTGTCCTCGAGGCCGCCGACCTCCTCCCAGGTGACGTCCGGGACCTCGACGAACACCTCGCGGAGCGCCGACGGCTCGATGCCCTTCAGCGCCTCCTTGAAGTCGCGTTCAGTGACGCGGATGGACTCGAGGAGTTCGGCGTCGATCTCGTCGGACTCCAGGTCGATCTCGGGGCGGACGCGCCGGAGCGCGTTCATCGCGGCCTCCTTCGCGAGGCTCTCGATGTCCGCGCCGACGAAACCGTGCGTGTTCTCGGCGAGCTCCTCGACGACGACGCCGTCGGCGAGCGGCATGCCGCGCGTGTGGACGTGCAGGATCTCGCGGCGGCCGTCCTTGTCGGGGACGCCGACTTCGATCTCGCGGTCGAAGCGCCCGCCACGGCGGAGGGCGGGGTCGACGGCGTCCACGCGGTTCGTGGCGGCGATGACGATGACGTCGCCGCGCTCCTCTAGGCCGTCCATGAGGCTGAGGAGCTGGGCGACGACGCGGCGCTCGACGTCACCGCCGGCCTCCTCGCGCTTGGGCGCGATGGAGTCTATCTCGTCGATGAAGACGATAGCCGGCGCGTTCTCCTCGGCCTCGTCGAAGACCTCGCGCAACTGCTCCTCCGACTCCCCGTAGTACTTCGACATGATCTCGGGGCCGGAGATGGTCTGGAAGTGCGCGTCTATCTCGTTCGCGACGGCTTTCGCGATGAGCGTCTTCCCGGTGCCGGGCGGCCCGTGGAGCATCACGCCCTTCGGGGGTTCGATGCCGAGCTGCTGGAAGAGCTCGGGGTGGCGCATCGGGAGTTCGATCATCTCCCGGACCTGCTCGAGTTCGCTGTCGAGGCCGCCGATGTCCTCGTAGGCGACGTTCGGGGTGCCGTCGCCGGCTTCGCCGCCCTCGCCGGCGCCGGGCGCGATCTCTTCGGCGGGGCGCTCGGAGACCTGGATCTCGGTGTCGTTGCTCACGACGACCGTGCCCTCGGGGTCGGTCTCCGCGATCTTCACTGGGATCTGCTGGCCGGAGACCGTGCTCATCCCGCCGAACCCGAAGGAGATGGGGATGGTCTGGCCGGCGGTGACGGGGCGGCCGTTCAGGCGGTCCCGGACCATGGGCGTGATGTCGCCGCGCACGCGGAGGTTCTGGGGGAGCGCGACGGTGACGGTGGTCGCGGGCTTGATGTCCGCGGGTTCGACGGTGACGCGGTCGTCGATGCCGACGTCGGCCTCCTGGCGGAGGCGGCCGTCGATGCGGACGACGCCCTCGCCCTCGTCCTCGGGGTAGCCGGGCCAGACGCGCGCGACGGCGCGCCCCTGGTCGCCCTTGCCCTCGATGACGACGTAGTCGCCGTTCTCGAGGCCGAGTTCCTCCATGGACGCGCGGTCCACGGCGGCGAGTCCGCGGCCGGCGTCCTTCTGTTTGAGGGGCTTGACCGTGAGTTTCATCGTTCCACCTCGACGGTGACGACGCCGTTGTTGATAAGCGCTTTCTCGACGGTTCCCTGGGGGGCGTCGAGTTCGAACTGGGCGTCCTCGCCGCCCTGCTCGACGACGAGAATCACGGTGCCGTCGACGACGTCGACGGTCGCCGCGTCGTCGCTCACGCCGAGGTCCGCGACGAGCACGCTCTCGTCGTCGTAGTCGTAGCGGCGGGCGACGCTGTCGGTCTGCTCGGTGAATGCGTCGAGACTCATTAACGTGAAGTAATCCGTCATTGCATATAAAGTTGTCGCGCACGAATCCGGCCCGTGGTGGCGTTCCGGCGGACGAGTGGAATTGCGGTTCACAGTCCCGTAGGTGTTTTGGCGCTGGTCGACCTCGCCGCTACCATGGAGACGGTCACCCACGACGGGCGGACGACCGCCTACCGCCGCACGGACCGCGGCGGCGACGGCACGCCCCTGGTCTGCGTCCACGGCAGCGGCGGCACGCACGGCGTCTGGAAGTCCCAGCTCGGCCGGCTGTCCGGCGAGCGCCCCGTCGTCGCCGTCGACCTCGCCGGCCACGGCGACAGCGACGACGCCGAAACCGACCCGGGCCCGGACACCCTGGACGCCTACGCGCGGGACGCGCTCGCGGTCGCGGACGCGACGGACGGCGGCGTCCTCGTCGGGAACAGCCTCGGCGGCGCCGTCGCGCTCACCGCCGTCCTCGACCACGGCGCCGACCCCGACGCCGTCGTGCTCGCCGGGTCCGGCGCCAAGCTCTCCGTCCTCGAGGACCTCCGGCGGTGGCTGGCCGGCGACGACGGCGGGTTCGACCGTGCGGTCGAGTTCCTCCACGGCGAGGACGTGCTCTTCCACGACCCCAGCGAGCGGGAACTCGAGTTCTCGAAGCGCGCGATGCGGGACTGCGGGCGCCGGGTCGTCGAACGCGACTTCCTGTCCTGTGACACCTTCGACGTCCGCGACCGGCTCGGCGAGGTGGACTGCCCCGTGCTCGCGCTCACCGGCGAACACGACCGCCTCACGCCCCCCGAGTTCCACGAGTACGTCGCCGAGCACGTCCGGGACGGCGAGTGGACGACAATCGACGACGCCGCCCACCTCTCGATGCTGGAGGCGCCGGACGCCTTCAACGACGCCGTCTCCTCGTTCCTCGCGGACCGCGGCCTGTAGCCGGTGAAAGAGCCGAGACAGCGACCCGTGGTCAGCACAGCCTCAAGGCGGCGGCCCCGACTCAGTAGAGGTCGTCGACGTCCTCCGCGACGTGGGTGTGCTCATCGGCGGGGAACTCCCCGGACTCCACCGCGTCGACGTAGTCGCCGACGGCGCGCTCCATCTCGGCCCGCACGTCCCCGAACTGCTTCGAGAACGGCGGGCTGCGCTCCGAGAGCCCGAGGACGTCGCTGACCACGAGCACCTGGCCGTCCGTGTGGGGGCCGGCGCCGATGCCGATAGTCGGGATGTCGAGGGCGTCGGTGACGTCGGCCGCCACGTTCGCCGGGACGTGCTCCAGGACGAGCGAGAACGCGCCCGCGGCCTCGTGCTCGCGGGCGAGCTCCAGGATGCGCTCGGCGGCGTCCTGGTCCGTGCCCTGCCGGAAGTACCCGCCGAGCTGGTTGACGTGCTGGGGCGTCAACCCGAGGTGCGCCATCACCGGAATCCCGAGGTCCGTGAGGCGGTCGGTGAGCTCGACCGTGTGCGGCCCGCACTCGAGTTTCACGGCGTCCGCGTCCGCCTCCTTGAGCATCCGGCCGCAGTTCTCGACGCTGTCGGCCTCGTCCGCGCCGAAACTCAGGAACGGCATGTCCGCGACGACGACGGCGTCCTCCGTCGCGCGCGCGACGGCGCCGGTCGCGCTCGCGATCTCGTCGACGGTCACGGGCAGCGTCGACTCGTAGCCGAGTTTCGCGTTCCCCACGCTGTCCCCGACGAGCACCAGGTCGACGCCGGCGTCGTCGACGACCGACGCGGTCGGCGCGTCGTAGGCGGTGAGCATCGTCAGTGGCTCCTCGTCGTCGTGCTGGCGGACGGTCTGGACGGTCGCCATGTCACGGACTCCGACCGACGCCATGTTAAACGTGCCCGAACACGCGTCGGGCATCCGGGCCGGGCCTATAACTGAGCGCGGGGGCGGTGCGCGCCGGACAACGCGGGAGTTAAGCCGCCAGCGGGCGTCGGTCGGCGCGTGCCGGAGCTACAGGAGGAGACGGACCCCGAGGGCGTCGACTACGGGTGGGTGATGCAGACGACGTTCGTCCTCACCATCCTCGTCGGCGCGCCGGTCGTCGCCGCGCTGTCGCTGTTCTACGCGCTCCCGACGTGGACCGCGCGGGCGTCGTTCGCGGTGCGCGTCGGCGCCGTCGTGTGGCTCGTCACCGCCGTCGCGACCTACGGGTACGCGCGCCAGCAGCAGTGACGCCCGGGGACAGTTCCCGCCCGTGCGGCGTCAGTTCGACTCGACCCAGCGGAACGCGACGCCGGCGCGCTCGGCGGTGACCTCGTCGGACGCCGAGTCCCCGACGAACAGCGCGCGCTCGGGGTCGACGCCGAGTTCGTCGAGCACCCACGTGAGCGCCCGCGGGTCGGGTTTCCGCGCCGGGACGGTGTCACGGCCCGCGACGACGCGGAACTCCCCGAGGAGGCCGTGGCGGTCCAGGGCGGTCCGGCAGGCCGCCTCGCAGTTCAGCGAACACACCGCGGCCGGCGCGTCGAGGCCCGCGAGCTCGTCGACCGCCGGGAGGCGTTCCGCCCGCGTCGCGCCGTCCCGCTCGTGGCCCGCGATGAGTTCGTGGACCTCGTCGCCGACCCCGGCGTCCTCGGCGGCGTCCAGCATCTCCCACATGTCGAAGGCCGCGGGGTCGACGCCGGCGTCCCGGAGCGCCGCCGCGACCTCGCGCTCGACGCGCTGCCAGTCGACGTCCAGCCGCACCAGCGTGCCGTCGAGGTCGTAGACGACGGCGTCGTAGTCGTCGGTCACGACCGCCCGTAGCGACTACCGTGAGTTAGGCACTTCGGTGGTCGCCGCGGCGTCGCGGGCTACCGGACGCGAACGCTTTTTGCGCGGCGGGCGCTCGCTGTGGTATGACCGGTTCGCTCTCGGTGGGGATGCTCGGGTACGGGTTCATGGGCGACGCGCACGCCAACGCCCTCCGCACGCTCCCCCAGTTCTTCCCGGACGCCCCCGCGGTATCACTGGACGTGCTCGTCGGCCGGAACGAGGACGCGGCGAGCGACGCCGCCGACAGGCTCGGGTTCGACCGCGTCGCGACGGACTGGCGGGACGCGGTCCGCGACGTCGACGTCTTCTACAACCTCGGGCCGAACGACGTCCACGTCGAACCGTCCGTCGCCGCCCTCGAAGCGGGCGTCCACGTGCTCTGCGAGAAGCCGCTGGCGCCCACGCTGGACGGCGCCGAACGCATGGCCGCGGCGGCCGCGGACAGCGACGCGGTCGCCGCCACCGGCTTCAACTACCGGTTCCTGCCCGCGGTCCGGTACGCGAAGCGCCTGCTGGACGCCGGGGAGCTCGGGGACGTCCGGCACGCGCGCTTCCGGTACCTCCAGGACTGGCTCGTCGACGCCGACGCGCCCTGGACGTGGCGGCTCGACGCCGAGTCCGCCGGGTCGGGCGCGCTCGGGGACCTGGGCGCGCACAGCTTCGACCTCGCGCGCCACCTCGTCGGGGACGTCGACGCCGTCAGCGGCCACCTCGCGACGTTCGTCGAGGAGCGCGTCCCCGAGGACGGCGGGGAGCCGCGGGCGGTGACCGTCGACGATGCGTTCACGGCGCAGGCCGACCTCGAGACCGGCGCGGTCGGAACCTTCGAGGCGTCGCGGTGCGCGCCCGGCCGGAAGAACGGCCACGCGTTCGAGGTGGACGGCAGCGAGGGCGCGCTCCGGTTCGACCTCGAGCGACCGAACGAACTCGAGGTCAAGCGCGCGGCGGGCCGCGGGTTCGAGTCGGTGCTCGTCACGGAGGCCCAGGACCCGTACGGCGAGCACTGGTGGCCGGCCGGCCACGTCCTCGGCTGGGAGCACTCCTTCGTCCACGAGAACGCCGAGTTCCTCGCCGCCGTCGACGGCGGCGGGGAGTTCGCGCCGGGGTTCGAGGACGGCCTCGCGGTCCAGCGCGTCCTCGACGCCGTCGAGACCAGCGACGAGCGCCGCGAGTGGGTCTCGGTGTAACCGGCGGGCGGCCGAGGGCACTGGAGTCGGGTCCGGCGGCCCCGGCGGCGCCCGCCGCGTGCAGGAGTCTTTAGGAGCGAGCAGTCCGACACACGGGCATGGCGACGCTCACTCGAACCGGCGACCGACCGCGACGCGCCACGGAGGCCGATGCTCGCACGCGTCCGTGAGGACGTCCGCGCGATGCGGCGCCGCGACCCCGCCGCCCGCGGCGACCTCGAAGTCCTCCTCTGCTACCCGGGCCTGCACGCGGTCTGGTGGCACGTCTTCCTCGCCGCGCCCCTCTACGAGGCGTGGCCGCTCGCGGGCCGCCTGCTCGCGCACTTCGTGCGGTTCGCGACCGGCGTCGAGATACATCCGGGCGCGGACGTCGGCCGCCGCGTCACCATCGACCACGGCGCCGGCGTCGTCGTCGGCGAGACGGCGTCCATCGGCGACGACGTCCACATGTACCACGGCGTCACGCTGGGCGGGGACGACCCGAACCCCGTGAAGCGCCACCCGACCGTCCGGGCGGGCGCGACCCTCGGCGCGAACGCGACGCTGCTCGGCGACATCGAGGTCGGCGAGAACGCCGCGGTCGGCGCCGGGTCGGTCGTCACGAAGGACGTGCCGGCGGGCGCCACCGTCGCCGGCGTCCCCGCCGAGCGCGTCGACACCGCCGACGTCGAAGCCTGAGGCGCCTGCCGACCGAGAGGAACGCACCGACGCCAGGGGTCGCGTCAGTCGAGCAGGTCGCGCGCGATGACTTCCTTCTGGATCTCGGACGTCCCCTCGTAGATGGTCGTGATCTTCGAGTCCCGGTAGAACCGCTCCACGTCGAAGTCCGTCGTGTAGCCGTAGCCGCCGTGGATCTGGACGGCCTCGTTCGTCACGTCGACTGCGGCCTCGCTCGCGAAGTACTTCGCCTTCGCGGCGGCGCCCCGGTGGTCCTCGCCCGCGTCGGCGCGCCGCGCGGCGTCCCGCGCGAGCAGTCGGGCGGCCTGCGTCTGCGTCTCCATGTCCGCGAGCTTGTGGCGGATGGTCTGGATCCCGGACAGCGACTGGTCGAACTGCTCGCGCTCGTCGGCGTACTCGACGGCGGCGTCCAGCCCGGCCTGCGCGAGCCCGACGGCCTGGGACGCGATGCCGATGCGGCCGCCGTTCAGGATGTGCAGCGCAGCGGACATCCCGCGCCCGACCTCCGTCAGTCGGTACTCCGCGGGAATCCGGCAGTCCTCGAAGAGGAGAGAGGTGGTGTCGCTCGCGCGCAGCCCGAGTTTGTCCTCCTTCTTCCCGACCTCGACGCCGTCGGCGTCCTTCGGCACGAGGAACTGCGTGATCTTGTCGTCGTCGCCGTCGACCTTCGCGAACACGATGGCGACGTCGGACCGCCGGCCGTTCGTGATCCACTGCTTCTTCCCGTTCAGGACGTACTCGTCGCCGTCGGCGACGGCCTCCGTGGTCATCTGGGCGGGGTTCGAGCCGGCGTCCGGCTCGGAGAGCGCGAACGCGCCGACCGGGCGGCCCTCGGCCATCTCCGGCAGCCACTCTTCCTTGACGTCGTCGCTGCCGAACTCCGCGATGCAGGACGTCGCCAGGCAGTGCACGGAGAGCGCGGTCGCGACGGCGAGCGCGCCGTGCGCGACCTCCTCGTTGACGACGCTGTACGTGACTTTGTCGACGTCGAGGCCGCCGTACGCCTCGGGGACGGTCATCGACGTCAGCTCCATGTCCGCGAGGCCGTCCCAGACGTCCTCCGGGAACGACTGCTCGCGGTCGGCGTCGCCGGCGACGGGGCGGATCTCCTCGGACGCGAACTCCCGGACCGCGTCCCGGATTTGCCGCTGTGCTGCGGACAGGTCCATACGCCGTGTACGCGGGACGCCTGAAAAAAGGTGTCCGGTTCGCGCTCGGGCTGGGCCGGAGTTCGCGCTCACGCTCGGGTGGCGTTCGCGCTCACGCTAAAGTACCGCTACGTCCGGCGGACGAATCCCAAGCAGCCAGCCGGATTCCTACAGCTGCGGGAGGTCAAGCGGGACCGAGCCCTTCGTGTACCCCTCGACGGAGCCGTCGGGCCGCACGCGGAACACGACGGCGGGCCGGTGGTGGACCTCGGGCTGCTCGCCGAGGATCTGGTTCCACTCGTCGTCCGGGAACGACGAGCAGTCCACGAACAGCACCGCGCCGCCGCCGTGCCGGTCGAGCTGCCCGCTGGACTTCGTCTGCGCGGTGTCCCTGACGGCTCGCACCGGCGTGTTCGCGGCGCGGCGGTTCGTCGGGACGGGACGGGTCACCTCGACGAGGACGCCGTGGTCGCCGTCCCTGTCGGCGCGGTAGTCCAGCGAGTGCCCGGTCGAGACCTCGATCTCGGGCGTGACGTCGTAGCCCGCCTCCGTGAGCAGCCACGCGGCGTCGAACTCGCCCATCGCGGCGCTCGCGCGCGCCAGGTCGAGGTACTCGGAGGTCCCGAGTTTCCCCGCCATGACGTGGCGGTACTCCTCGAAGACGCCCGTACGAAGGAACGACTCGAAGAACGCGAGGGCGTCCTCGGGGTCCGCGTCCGGGAACCCGGCCGCGTGCTCGGCGAAGAACTCCCGCGTGGTCTCCCGGCCGTCCTTCGAGCAGAACACCGGCAGGAAGAACCACGAGAGGTACGGATAGGGCTCGAGCCACGGCGCGTCCTCGTGGAGTTCCGCGATGAACTCGCGCTGCGCCCACTCGCTGACGTCGTAGGGGGCTTCCGCGAACGACTGCTTGTCCGTGCGCCACAGCACCTCCGGCGTCTCCGTGTTCCCGAGCCACCAGCCCTCGTCGTCGTTCCACGCGAACAGCGCGGTGTCGCCGTTGTCGACGTCGAAGCGGCGGGCCTCGTAGCCCGCGGGCGGACTGAACCAGGGCCCGGTCATCTCGGCGCCGAGGTTGTCCTCGAGGGCCCGGTGGATGCGCTGGGAGACGCGGTCGCTGTTCCAGGACTCGAGAGAATGCCGGAAGCGCAGCGGTTTAGCCACGGTGTCGTTACTCCGCGGGACTTCATACGTCTGTCGGCACGCCGGCAGAAACGACTCGCTGCCCCGGCGGTCGGCGGGGTCGTCGTCTCGCCCTACAGCGTTTCGAGCTCCCGGGGTCGATAGGGGACGGCGTCCCGGCCGTACTCGTCGAACCGGACGACGTACCACGTGCCGTCGTCGGTCTCCTTGACGTCGGTGACGACGCCGTCGTCGCCGTAGTGCTGGTGCTGGTCGTAACCGTAGACCGCGAGTTTCGCCTTCTCGGCGTCCTGGCGGGCGACGCGGACGGCTTTCCCGCGACGGATGTCGTCGTGCTGCTGCATGTTACCACGTACCATCCCAGGTGGCTTGGTCTTTTCGGGGGTGCTCGACCACCCGGGGCCGCGGGATTCGCAACGCCTAAACCCGACACACTCGGAGTCAGAACCGCGTGCGAGGGTAGCCAAGCTCGGCCAACGGCGACGGACTCAAGATCCGTTCTCGTAGGAGTTCGAGGGTTCGAATCCCTTCCCTCGCATCGCATCGCGCCCCCGGCGCGAATGGATGCGGGAAGTCCGCGAGGCGGACTTCCCTCGCAAAACGCTTCTGGACGAAACGACGCCTCTATGAGCGTCAGGACTGTCACTCGGCACATGAGCGACGAGTACGCCACGATCGCCGAGCGCGCCGCGCGCGCCGGCGGCGAAGTCGCCCTCGCGGCGTTCCGAACGGGCATCGACGTCGAGACCAAGTCCGGGAAGACGGACGTGGTCACGGCCGCCGACCGCGACGCCCAGCGCCGCGTCATCGACGTCATCCGGGAGACCCACCAGGAGGACGCCATCGTCGGCGAGGAAGAAGACGAACTGAAAGCCGTCCCCGAATCCGGGGCCGCGTGGGTCGTCGACCCCATCGACGGCACCAACAACTACGTCCGAGACACCCAGGTGTGGGCGACCTCCGTCGCCGCCGTCGAAGACCGCGAGACCGTCGCCGCCGCCAACCACCTCCCCGCGCTCGGTGACACGTACGTCGCCGGCCGCGACGGCGCCACGCGGAACGGCGACCCCATCGAAGTCAGCGAGAAGACCGACCCGGAGACGTTCGTCGTCGCGCCCACCATCTGGTGGGACTTCGACCGCCGCGACGAGTACGCAAACGCCTGCGCCGCCATTGTCGACCGGTTCGGCGACATGCGGCGGTACGGCTGCGCGCAGGCCGTCCTCTCGATGGTCGCCAGCGGCCAGCTCGAAGCCACCATCACGAACGTCCGGGCGAACGCCTGGGACTCGGTCGCCGGCGTCCACCTCGTCCGGCAGGCCGGCGGCGTCGTCACCGACGTCCACGGCGACCGCTGGGAGCCCGGCGCGGACGGCCTCGTCGCGTCCAACGGCACCGCCCACGACGCCGTGCTCGCCGCAGCCCGCGAAATCCGCCCGGAAGAGTAAGCGTATTGGGACTGAATCACACTGTCCGGCGTATGGAACTCGACGAGACGGACCGCGAGATTCTGCGCGCGCTCCAGGCCGACGCGCGCAAGCCCTTCAGCGAGATCGCGCGCGAGATCGACATGTCCAGCGCGACCGTCCACGACCGCGTCAACCGCCTCGAGGACGCGGGCGTCATCCGCGGCTACCACGCCGACGTCGACCCGAAAGCCGCCGGCTTCGGCACGTCCGCCATCGTCGGCCTCCGCGTCGAACAGGGCCGCGAAGAGGAAGCGCTCGACCGCCTCGCCGACATCGACGGCGTCCAAGAAGTCAACCTCACCACCGGCGAGTGGGACATCATCCTCCGCGTCGTCGCCGAGGACACCGACCACCTCCGCGAACTCATGTTCGAACGCATCGCCGACATGGACGGGTTCGCGCGCTCCCAGACGATGGTCGTGCTCGGCACCGAGTACGAGTCCCACGAACTCCCCCTGTAGCGCGAGACCGCAACCGTAAAACGGACACCCTACGCGTATCGTACCATGACCTTCCCCGAGACCGACCGCGAACGCGCGTGGACCGGCGCTGTCCTCGCCGTCCTCGCCGTCCTCGTCGTCGGGTCCCTCGTCCTCCGGGACACCGTCTACGGCGGGTTCATCTGGCACTACTTCTGGGGGCCCGTCTACGCCGACGCCCAGGGCGCGCAGTGCGCCGCCTGGAACGGCGGGAACGTCCAGTTGCTGTACAGCCAGGCGGCGTGCCGCGCCGCCAGCGAACCGGTCGCGTACCCCGGCTACACGCTCGTCTCCGAGGTCGGGTACGCCGTCACGCTGCTCGCGTCCCTCGTCGGCGTCGGCTTCCTCCTCGACCGCCTCGAGGTCGGCGAGAGCCCGCGGTTCCTCTACGCGCTGTTCCCGTTCGTCCTGCTCGGCGGCGCGCTCCGCGTCGTCGAGGACGCCAACAACGCCGCCGAGAACGCCGTCGGCGTCCAGCCGTTCATCGACTACCCCCTGAACGCGCTCATCATCAGCCCGGTCATCTACTTCGTGATGTTCGCCGTCACGCTCGCCGCCGTCGTCGCCGCCATCTACCTCGCGCGACGCACCAGCCTCGTCGACGACGGCTACCGGCTGCTCGCCGGCATCGGGACGGTCCTCCTCGCGGCGACCGTCGGGTTCCTCGGCTACCTCGCCGTCACGACCGAGTACGTCGAATTCCACCCCGTGTTCACCGTCGTCACGCTCGCCGGCGCCACCGCCGTCACCGCAGCCGTCTGGTGGTTCGTCCGGCGCGAGTACCCGTCAATCGCCAGCGGGACGTCCGTGACGGGCGCCGTCGTCCTCTGGGGGCACGCCGTCGACGGCGTCGCGAACGTCCTCGGCCTCGACTGGGCGAAGGAGCTCGGCCTGCGGGCCGACCTCATCCCGAAACACCCCCTGAACCGCGGCGTCATCGACGTCACGCAGGCGGTCCTCCCGGAGTCCGTCATCAGCGTCACCGGCGACGCGTGGCCGTTCCTCGTCGTGAAAGTCGTCGCCGTCCTCTTCGTCCTCTCGCTGTTCGACGACGACCTCAGCGAGGACGCGCCACGCTACACCACGCTGATGCTGCTCGCCATCCTCGCCGTCGGCCTCGGCCCGGGCACCCGGGACATGCTCCGCGCAACCTTCGCCGTCTAGGGCCCAGCAGCCGCGGCCCACCACAAGTTCAAGTACGAGACCGAGACCAACCCGCCCCGTGACCTGAACGCCGACGCGGGACGCCCGGACGCGACGCTCCGTCGCGGTCGACAGCGCGGCACACGTCCCGCGAGCAAGTCCCCGCCGCCTGCAAGCCCTCAAGCACGCCAGCCCGCCGACTACAGCCGCTTGCTGACGCACGGGCCGTCCTGGTGGTAGCCGAGCTTCTCCCTGTAGTACTGCCGAGCGCCGATGCCACGACGACCTTTTGCGCTGCGCTCGGCGCGAACGCGCCTCGCTCGGCAAAAGCTCGGCCAAAAGCACTCCTCGCTCCCGGTGGTCGCTCGTCGGCCCGAGCGCTCACTACGTTCGCGCTCGGTAAATCGACTGCTTACAGCCGCTTGCTGACGTACGGGCCGTCCTGGTGGTAGCCGAGCTTCTCCCTGTAGTACTGCCGCGCCCCGATGCCGGAGATCACGGAGAGCTTCCCGAACCCGGCGTCGGCCGCCATCTCTTCCGCGCGCTCCATCAGGCGGCGGCCGTACCCCTGGTGCTGGTGCTGGCCGTCGGCCGTCTCGTCGCCGACGCCCACCTCGCTCCCGTAGACGTGGAGCTCCCGCAGGAGCGCCGCTTCCTCCAGTTCGCGGCGCACCGGGTCGTCCGGAAACCGGAGGCGAGCGAATCCGACCAGGAGGTCCTTCTCGAAGTCCTCGAAGCTGATGAAGTGCTCCGTGCCGCCGCCGGCCTCGTACGTCAACACGTCGAGTTCCACGTTCTCCGGGTCCTCGTCGTTCATCCCCGCCTCCCGGCAGCGGATGCACTCGCAGGTGTACCCGTGCTCGTCCATCCGCTCGCGGGCGAGCTGCCGGAGGTTCGACTTCCAGACGCCGGCGTCGATGAAGTCCGCGGGGATGTCCCGCT
>JBDGUB010000036.1:0-14072 GCA_042216245.1 Halobacterium sp. | reverse complement strand
TGGCTGCGGCGGCGCCGGTGGTCGAGAGGAACACCATCATGGTGAACAGGACGCCGATCATGCGCGGGTGGTTCGACAGGAACTCGCTGAACTTGTTGTCTGACATCGTCAACCAATCCTATCGCGGGTGACATATTCAATCTATTTGAAGATAACAGATAAAAAATATACGCAACAATGCTGCACGGAAAACACGACGCGCCCGCGTGGCGGCCGCAGCGGCCGTATTACGCCCACGAACGACTGGATGAAGAGGTTTTTGGCGGTGCGTCCGGAACCCCCGGCCGATGAACGAGACGCGCCGCGCAGTCCTGGACGCCCTCGCCGACGGCCCGGTGTCGGGGCCCGCCCTCGCCGACCGCCTCGACATCTCCCGCACGGCGGTCTGGAAGCACGTCGAGGCGCTGCGCGACGACGGCTTCGAAATCGAGAGCGTCCCCGACGGCTACACGCTCGCCGGCGTCCCCGAGTACGGCGCCGCCGCCGTCGAGTTCGGGCTCGACGCGCCGTTCGACGTGGAGTACCACGACGCGCTCCCGAGCACGAACGATCGCGCGCGCGAACTCGCCACCGACGGCGCCAGCGGCGTCGTCGTGCTCGCGGACGAACAGACGGGCGGCCGGGGCCGCCGCGACCGCGAGTGGTCGTCGCCCCCGGGCGGCGTCTGGCTGAGCCTCGTGCTACGGCCGAACATCCCGCCCGCGCGCGTCCCGCTGCTCACGCTCGCGGCGGCCGTCGCCGTCACCGACGCGGCGCGCGAGGCTGGCGTCGACGCCGCCATCAAGTGGCCGAACGACGTCGTGGTGCCGGACGCAGGCGACGGCGGGCGCGGCGGCGCGAAACTCGCGGGCGTCCTCACCGAGATGGAGGGGGAGGCCAGCCGCGTCTCCTGGGTGGTCGTCGGCGTCGGCGTGAACGTGAACGTCGACCGCGCCGACCTCGCGGGGGACGCGACGAGCGTGCGCGCGGAAGCCGGCGACGTGCCGCGGCGCGCGTTCGTCCAGCGCGTGCTCGAGCGCTTCGAGGACCTCCGCCGGGACCCCGACCGCGTGCTCGCTGCGTGGCGGGACCGCGCGGCGACGCTCGGCGAGCGCGTTCGCGTCGAACTACCGGCGGGGGAGGTCGTCGGGGAGGCCGTGGACGTCACCGAGCACGGCGCGCTGGTCGTCGACACCGACGACGGCGAACGAGTCGTTCACGCCGGCGACTGCCAGCACCTCCGGACGGCGTAGTTGACGCTTCACACCCGGCTGGTCTAGACGAGAGAGTGGCCGCGCGCAGCCGGGCCGCTACTCCGAGACGCGCACAGTGAGCACGGGGACAGTCGACGACCGCACGACTTTCTCGGCGACGCTGCCGAGGAGCAGGCGGTCGATGCCGCCGCGGCCGTGCGTCCCCATCACGATGAGGTCGCAGCCCTCGTCCTCGGCGTACCGCACGATCTCCCTGCTCGGGTTGCCGTCGACGAGCGCGCGCTCGAAGGGCACGCCGCGGTCGTCGGCGAGCCCCTCGACTTCGTCGAGCGCGGCGGCGCCCTCCTCGCTGAGCATCGAGGAGACGCTCTCCCAGGAGGAGTCCATCGGGAGGCCCGCGAAGCTCGCAGAGTTCACGACGTACAGCGCGTGGACGTCCGCGCCGTGTTCGGCGGCGAGGTCGATGGCGTGCTCGACGGCCTCCCGGGTGGCGTCCGAGCCGTCGGTCGGCACCAGGATGCGCTCGTAGCGGCCCATGGTCGTGTGGTACGTTGACGAGGTGAGGGGTTAAGTGTTCAGGGCAGGACGACGCGTTTCACGTCGCTGGCGCCCGCCCGCCGGACGACCGCCCGCACCGGGTCGCGGACCCCGGAGAGGTTGTCCGAGTCGCCGTCCAGCACGAGCACGCGCGCCTCCCGGCCGGCCTCGAGGACGCCGTAGTTCCCGCCGACCACCTCCGCGCCCGCGCGCGTCGCCATCTCGAGGACGTCGGGCGCGTCGACGTCGCAGCACTTCGCGACGAACGCCATCTCGCGGAACATCGACGGGCTGTTCGTCATCACGTTGTCCGTCCCGAGCGCGACCGTCGTCCGGTCGAGGAGTTCGCTGACCGGCGGCAGCCCGACGTCCGTGACGAGGTTCGACCGCGGGCAGACGGCGACCGAAATCCCGTTGTCCTCGACGCGGTCGAGGTGGAGGGGTTCGGCGTGCACCATGTGCACGAGGAGGTCCGGGTCGAGGTCGAGCGCGGGGTTGATGTCGGAGGCGTCGACCTCGCCGGCGTGGATGGCGAACGGCTTCCCGGCTTCGCGGGCGGCGTTGCGCTCCCGGGAGAAGTCGCCGTCGGCCGCGCCGCTCGCGCCGTAGCCGTCGGCCACGTCCAGGACGTCCGGGTCGCCGCGGCCGAACGCGAACGCCTCGACGCCGACCGACTCCGCGGCGTCTCGGAGCACGTGGACGCCCTCGGCGCCGCCCTCCCGGAAGTCCAGGGCGGCCGCCGTCCCCGTCGACTCCATGAACGACAGCGACCGCCGAATCGCCGCGACCATCTCGTCGCGGTCGGCGTCCCGCAGCAACTGGTGTTTCAGGCCGTCCGGCGGCGCGACGAGCTCCTCGAGTGTCAACCCGCGGCCCGCCTCTTTCGCGATGGCGTCCGCGAGGTGCGTGTGCGCGTTCACGAACGCCGGCAGCACGACGTCCTCGGACTCCACGTACTCCTCGTCCAGCCGCACCACTTCGCCGTCCTCCACGACGAGTGTCCCCTGGACGGGCTCGTAGTCCTCGCCCCAGAGGACGGTTCCGGAGAGCTCCATACCGGAGTGTGCCGCCCCGACACCGTCAACCTTGCCCGACGGCGACGCGACACGTCGGGCGGTCGAGGAGTCCTGCCTAGCTGAAGTCCTCGAGGGAGGCGTACCGGCCGGGCGTGTTCACTTCGCTGACGAGCGCGCCGTCGGTCTCCAGGCCGAGCACGCGCTCGGCGGCCTGGCCGACTGCCTCCACGTGCTCGGCGGGCGCGTATACGCCGAGGCGCCACTGCTCGCGCTGGGCGACCTGGAGGGCGTTCACGAGCGTGGACTGCTCGTCGAGGCTGCGCACCTCGCCGTTGACGAGGACGCCGGTCGTGGACTCCCGCATCGTCGGTTCGCCCTGGACGTCGAGGACGACGCGCTCGTCGGGCACGCCGGCGTCCGCGGCGATGTCGCGCTCGAACTCGCGGACGTCGTCGTGGCCGGCGCCGACCACGTCGCCGTCGACGTCCCCCATCTCCGCCCAGACCGCGCGCTTGAACAGGTCGCGTTCGGCGAGCCGGCGGCCGACGTCCGCGGTCTCCTCGTGGGTGCGGAGCGCGACCGCGAGCTCGTTGTCGTCCATCCGCCGGAGTTCGCGGGCCGAGATCTCCGTGGTGTCGAGGAGGCGTTCGGTCGCCCGGCGGAGCATCGACTTGCTGATGCGGGCGACGTGGTGGCTGTACACGGTCGGGTTCATGAGGGCGCGCGCGAGCAGCAGGCTCTCCGCGGTCTGGACGTTGCCCTCGGCGAGCACGAGGTCGCCGTCGAGGAACGTCAGCTCGCGGACGAGCCGGCCGTGGTCGATGGTGCCGTAGGGGACGCCGGTGTGGTGGGCGTCCCGCACGAGGTAGTCCATGCGGTCGACGTCGAGTTCGCCGGCGACGAGCTGCGCGAGTTCGCCCTCGCCCGCGACGAGCGACGCGATGGTGTCCGGGTCGAGGTCGTGGTCGGCGAGCACGGCCGCGACGCGGCCCTCGGTGAGGAGTTCGTCGACGTCGTCGTGGCGCTTCCCGGTGCGGCGTTCGACGACGCCCTCGACGTTGTGGCTGTACGGGCAGTGGCCGACGTCGTGGAGGATGGCGGCGGCGCGCACGCGCTCGGCGCGCTGCCCGGCGATGTCGAGGTGGTCGAGCGCGCGGTCGGCGAGGTGGTAGACGCCGAGGGAGTGCTCGAAGCGCGTGTGGTTCGCGGACGGGTAGACGAGGTGGACGGTGCCGAGTTGCTTGATGCGCCGGAGTCGCTGCACGGGCGGCGTGTCCAGCAGCGCGGCGGCGACGCCCTTGACCTCGATGTGGTCGTGGACGCTGTCCTTGATGGTGGTCATTGGGGCGAGGTTCGTCGTTCTCCGGTAAAAAGACGTGGCCGTCCGACCGCGCCGAGACCGGGCCTGGTTCAGCGGTGCGTGGTTGGCTGGGTCGCTGGGTGGAGATTTTTTATTTGGTCGCGGCACTGGCTGGCGTGCCCAGTGACCGTTTCCGCGTCGTCCTCGCAGTCGTCGGCCGCTACGGCGTCCTCTCCCCAGGCGTCGCGGCGGCCGGCGCGTACGCCGCGAGCACGAGACTCGCTTCGTCGTTCGGCACCGTCTTATTCTACGTGTTCGCCGTCGGCGTCGTCCTCACCGGGTTCGGCGCGCTCAGTTCCTCCCCGTCGACGGTTCCCGGCGCGGCCGGCGACGTCGGCGCGTCCGTCGGACCCGCGGAGCGGTGGAACGACGCCCTCGTCGTCAAACTCGTGCTGTTCGACCTCGGGCTGGCGGCGGTGCTCGCCGCCCTCACCGTCGCCGGGACGCCGAGTACGTGACAGCCCCCGTTCGGGGTCACGGCTGCGAGCGAGCGCCGACAGCGGCTGCTCGCTGACTGCATTCGGAGGGGTTTTCCGGAGCGGCGGCGAACCCGGCGTATGCGACGAACACTCGCTACGCTCGCCGTGGCCGCCCTCCTCGTCACCGCCGGCTGCAGCGCGTTCGGCGGTGGCGGCACCGACGCGACGACCACGAGTCCGCCCGCCGGGGACGCTGGCGACCCGGTCTACGAGACGCCGCTGAACGCGTCGGCGGTCGCCGACGAGCACCTCGCGGCCCTCGAGGCCGCGGGCTCGTACACCGTCGAGTCCACCGCCGTCAGCGAGAGCTCCGCGCGGAACGCGACCCGCGAGACGAACACCGTGATTCGCGGCGACCTCGGGTCGGGCGCCGTCTTCACGCGGACCGCCGCCCGCCAGCAGGTCGTCGAGGGGTACGCGTTCGCGAACGGCACGGGCTACCAGCGCTTCGAGATGCCCGACCAGACGCGGTACGTGAACGCGACGGGCCGCCTCGGGAACGCGAGCCAGTACGCCCGCGGCACGGTCGCCTCGTTCGTCGGCCTCTTCGAGTTCTCGTACGCGGGCACGACCACCGAGAACGGCCAGACCGTCCACGTCTACGAGGCCGAGGGCGCGAGCTCGCTGAACACGTCGGCGCCCGCGTTCGCGAGCCTGAACGAGTCGAACGTGAAGGCCGCGAACGCGACGCTGCACGTGCGGTCGGACGGCGTCGTCGTGCTCGCGTCCTACGACATCACGGTCTCCCTCCGGGGGAACACGCAGCGCGTCGACGCCACCCAGCGGTTCACGAACGTCGGGTCGACGGACGTCTCGCCGCCGGCCTGGATTCCGGAGGCGCGCGCGAACGTCACCGCGTAATCTACTCCTGCAGCGCGTCGTCTCGGCCGCCGGGCTCGCGGCGTCCGGTGACACAAGCGTTTAGCGCGCCCGCCCCCGAGTACGCTGTATGACGACGTTCCTCGCCGGGGGGACGGGCACCCCCAAGCTCATCGCTGGCGGCCGCGAGGTGTTCGACTCCGCCGACGCGACGGTCGTCGCGAACACCGGCGACGACGTGGAGCTCGGCGGCCTGCTCGTCTGCCCCGACGTCGACACCGTGCTCTTCGAGGGCGGCGGCGTCCTCGACCGCGAGACGTGGTGGGGCATCGAGAGCGACGAGTCGACGACCCACGACTACCTCGCGGACCTCGCGGCGCGCGCCGGCGTCGACCCCGAACCCCGCTACCTGCCGGCCGAGCAGCAGACCGCGGGCCGGGACATCGCGCGCTGGCGGCGGTTCTCGGGCGCCCGCGAGTTCATGTTCCTCGGGGACCGCGACCGCGCCGTCCACACGCTCCGCACGGGCTTGCTCGACGAGGGCCACACGCTCACGGAAGTCACTCGGCGGCTGGCCGACGCCTTCGGCCTCGACGTCGACCTCCTGCCGATGAGCGACGACCCCGTCGCGAGCATCGTCCACACGCCCGACGGCGAACGCCACTTCCAGGAGTTCTGGGTCGCGGAGGGCGGCGACCCCGCCGTCGAGGACGTCGAGTTCCGGGGCGCCGGGGACGCCGACCCGACCCCGGAGGCGCTGGCGGCCATCCGGGACGGCCCGGTCGTCGTCGGCCCCTCGAATCCGGTGACGAGCATCGGCCCGGTGCTCGCGCTCGACGGCGTCCGGGACGCGCTCGCCGACGCGACCGTGGTCGCGGTCTCGCCGTTCGTCGAGGACGACGTGTTCTCCGGGCCCGCCGCGAAACTCATGGACGCCGTCGGGTACGACGCGTCGACCGCGGGCGTCGCCGACGCCTACAACTTCGCGGACGCGTTCGTGCTCGACGACGCCGACGGCACCAGCCTCGACCGCCCCGTCGTGCGCACCGACACCGAGATGACCGACGAGGCGGACGCCGAGCGCGTCGCGCGAGCCTGCCGGCGCGCGCTGGCGCGCGTCGGCGCCGAGGGGGTGGCGTGATGTTCGCGCCCCGGCTCGCGCTCGCCAGCCTCTCCGGCGAGTCGGACGCCGAGTGGGCGACGGCCTGCGCTCGCCCCGCCGGCGGCGCGTTCCTCGGCGGCATCGCCGTCGACGAACCGACGCGGGACGCGGCGCGCGCGATGGTCGAGCGCGACCGCGAGGAGTTCCTGCCCCCGGACCCGGTCGGGTTCGTCGACGACCAGCTCGCGGAACTCGACGACGAGTTCCTGCGCGCCGGCGTCAACGTCCGCACCACCAGCCTCGGCCCGCTCCGGGAGGTCGCCGAGGTCTGCGCCGACCACGACGCCATCCTCGAGGTGAACGCGCACTGCCGGCAGGACGAGATGTGCGACGCCGGCGCCGGCGAGGCGCTGCTGCGGGACACCGGCCGGCTCTGCGAGCAGGTCGGGGCCGCGAGCGACGCCGGCGCCGACGTCTCCGTGAAGGTCCGCGCGGAAGTCGAGGGCGTCCACCTGCCCGCGCTCGCGAAAGCCCTCGAGCGCGCGGGCGCCGACGCGGTCCACGTCGACGCGATGGACACCCGCCGCGTCGTCCGGGACGTCGCCGAGGCGACCGACCTCTTCGTCGTCGCGAACAACGGCGTCCGCACCCGCGAGGACGTTTTCGAGTACTTCGCGTACGGCGCGGACGCCGTCAGCGTCGGGCGGCCGAGCCGCGACCCCGAGCGCGTGCGCGCCGTCTACGCCGCCGTCAAGGAGTGGTTCCTGTGACGCCGAGCGAGCACGCGGAACTCGCGCTCCTCCTGGAGGTCGCGGGCGCCCCGAAACCCGGGAACGTCGACCGCGAGCGCGACCTCGCGGACCTCCGCTTCGAGCAGTTCCTCGCCGGCGCGGTCGGCGCCAGCGAGGGGTTCGCGGCCGCCGCCGACGCCGACGTCCCGCTCGGCGACGCGTTCGAGACCGCGGTCGCGGGGATGGCCGACGCCGCCGGCACGAACACGCAGTTCGGCTGCCTCCTCCTGGTGTGTCCGCTCGTCCGCACCGCCGCGACCGGCGACCTCACCCGGGAGCGCGCGGCCGGCGTCGTCGAGTCCACGACCGTCGAGGACGCGGCCGGGTTCTACCGGGCGTTCGAGCACGCGGACGTCGCGGTCCGCCACCTCCCCGAGGACGCCGACGTCCTGGACGTCCGGCGCGGCGCGGACGCCGTCCCGCAACTCCGCGAGCGCGGTCTGACACTCGCCGACGTCATGGAACTGAGCGCCGACCGCGACGCGAACGCCCGCGAGCTGGTGGACGGGTTCCCCCGGGTGTTCCGGGCCGCCGCGCACGTCGAGGCCGGTGACGGACCGCTGGTCGACCGCGCCGCCGACGCCTTCCTCCACCTGCTCGCGGAGGCGCCGGACACGCTCGTCGCGACCGAGCACGGCGACGCGGTCGCCCGCGAGGTCCAGGAGCGCGCGCTCGAACTCCAGGACGCCGACCGGGACGCCGTGCGCGCGTTCGCGGACGACCTCGTGGACCGCGGCGTGAATCCGGGGACGACCGCCGACCTCACCGCCGCAGCGCTGTTCGTCGCGCTCGAACGCGGGGTGAGCGTGCGTGACTGAGCGCGACGCGGAGGCCGCCGGGGGAGACGGCTGGCCGGTCGCGCTCCGCGGGGTCACGGAGACCGTGGTGGCGACGCTCGGCCCGAACGGCGAGTGGAACCAGGCCGCGCTCGGCGTCCGGGCGCCCGAACCCGAGGGCGAGCCCGCGACCGCGGCCGAGAGCGAGCCCGCGACCGCGACGACGTTCGGGAACACGCGCACGCGCCGGAACTTCCACCGGGAGGGCGAGGGGTTCGTCCAGTTCGTCGACGACCCGGTGGCGTTCGCGGACGCCGCGCTCGCCGTCCGCGAGACGAGCGACCCCGTCCTCGACGCCGCGACCGCGTGGGCGCGCGTCGACGTCGAGCAAGCCGGTAGCGAGGACGAGGACGGCACTCGCCTGGAGCACTGGGAACTCCGCCCGGTGGACAGCGAGGTCGTCCGCGAGGCCCCGCAGTCCGTCAACCGCGGGTTCTACGCGGTCGTCGAGGCGACCGTCGCGGCGTCCCGGCTCGACGTCGACGCCTACGACGCCGGGACGCTCCGCGACCGCCTCCGGTACTTCGAGGACGTCGCGCGGACGTGCGGCGGCGACCGCGAGCGCGAGGCCGTCGAGCGCGTCCGCGAGCACGCCGGCGGCGAGTGGTAGCGCGACCCGGCCAGCAAGACACTTGTCGCCGCGCGGGCAAGGAGGGGTATGCGTCGCCGCGCGTTCCTCGCGTCCGCGAGCGCCCTCCTCGGTTCCGGGCTCGCGGGCTGCGCCGGCCTCACCGCCGAGCGCGAACCGGATCCCACGACGCGCACGACCACCCGGGCGTCGGACACCGAGTTCGACGCGTCGCTGTCCGTCAGCGTCGAACGCCTCCAGCCCGCGGTCGTCGTGCTCGCGGCGTCGGGCGCCACCGTCGTCGCTGCCGGCCGCCAGTACCTCTTCTACCGCGTCGACGTGACCGGCGGCGAACCGCCGAAGCGACTCGACTTCGCGTTCCGGCTCGGCGGCCGCGTGTACTCGCCGGGCGTCAGCACCGCCGGCCGCATCTGGCGCGAGACCCAGCCGGGAAGCCGGTACTCGGCTGCGTCGGGGACGGGCTGGCTCGTCTTCGAACTGCCGGACCGCTGGTCCGCGCGCCACGCCGCGTTCTCGCTGGGGAGCCGCGAGTGGCCGGTCGGCCAGGAGCTCCGGGACCGGCTCGCGGAAGCGCCGCCGTCGCTGTCCGTCTCGTGGGACGCCGTCGCCGCGCCCGAACCCGGCCGGACCGTCCACGAGTTCGAGGCGACCAACGAGTCGGACCGCGACACCCGGTTCGTCGGCGCGCTCACCGCCGCCGGCGCGCTGTCCCCACCGAACCCCTCGCCGTCTTCGAACGCCGCGTCCCGGCCGGCGAGGGACGGGGCTGGACGGCCGTCGCCCCCGGGCTCCCGACCGACTCGCCCGCCGTCGGGGACGGCGACAGCGACGTGACCTACCGGCTGCTGTGGGCGGGCGCCGAACGCGAACGCGTCGTCCGGTTCGTCGAACCCGAATCGACGTAGTCGACCCCCGCCGCGATGTCGGGACGTTCAAATCCGTGCAGCCAGTATCCCGGGGTATGACCGACGAGGACACGCGGGAGAACGTCCTGCCGGGGTCCGACGAGGAACTGGACACCGAGGACGTCCGCGGGTACGACTTCCGCGGCGAGTTCGACTTCTTCGAGCTGCTGGACAGCTACGCCACCACGGGGTTCCAGGCGACCCACCTCGCGGAGGCCGTCGACATCACGCGCGAGATGCGCGAAGAGGACGCCACCATCTACCTGACGCTCACCTCGAACATCGTCTCCTCGGGGCTCCGTGAGGTCGTCGCGCACATGGTGCGGGAGAACTACGTCGACGTCGTCATCACGACGTCGGGGTCGCTCACCGAGGACGTCATCAAGACCGCGAAACCCTTCAAGATGGGCGAGTGGGACGTCGACGAGGCCGCGCTCCGCGAGAAGGGCATCAACCGCCTCGGCAACATCTTCGTGCCGTCGGACCGCTACGTCTGGCTCGAGGAGTACCTCTACGACTTCTTCGAGGACTTCTTCGCCGACGAGAAGGTCCGCACCCCGACGGCGTTCGCCCGCGAACTCGGCGAGACCCTCGACGACGAGGACTCCATCCTGAAGAACGCCGCCGACAACGACGTCCCCGTCTACTGTCCCGCGCTCACGGACGCCGAGATCGGGAACTTCCTCTACTACTACCGGCAGGGCGGCGGCCCCGACGTCGGCATCGAGATCCTCGACGACTACGACTCCCTCATCGAGGAGGGCCTGCTCGCGGACACCACGGGCCTCATCTCGGTCGGCGCCGGCGTCCCGAAACACCACGCCATCATGACGAACCTCTTCCGGGGCGGCGCCGACTACGCCGTCTACCTCTCCACGGGCATGGAGGGCGACGGCTCGCTGTCCGGCGCACCCCCCGAGGAAGCGGTCTCCTGGGGGAAGATCAAGGACGACGACGCCGAACCGAACTACACTCAGGTCGAGGCCGAAGCCACGCTCGTCCTCCCGCTGCTGGTCGCGGGCGCGTTCGAACGATAGGTCGGTTCTGAGTCTCGACTACACGACTCCGGTAGTTCCATGGCCTCGAAAGCCCCAGGCGTCTCGACTCCCGCGGGTCGCTGCGCTCCGCACTCCCTTCGGTCGTTGCGGTGCTTGCGTCCCCGGGGTTCGTCGAGACGCCTGCCCCTTTCAGTCCCACCCGGTACCGGTTGGGCAGCCGGCAGGGCGGGACCGGAAGAGGCTGCTCGCTGGACCAGTCCCCGGCGACGGAAGCGACACAGGCCGCAGGTCGAGTAGCGCAGCGAGCCGCGGGCGGTTCAGCGAGCAGGGGCTTTCGGGGAAACGCGCTCGATTCCGGCCGCATCGAAGTCCAGCCACTCGTACGAAACGAATCCTTTTAACGCACGGCGAGTGAACACGCGGACATGGCCATCAAGCCCGACTACGTCAAGAAGACGGGGAACATCCTCATGGAGCGCTACGAGGACGCGTTCAGCAAGGAGGACTTCGAGCACAACAAGAAGGCGGTGACGGACCTGACGAACATCGAGTCCAAGGAGGTCCGGAACCGCATCGCGGGCTACATCACGCACAAGCGGAACTAAATTTTCCACGACCCGAAGGGGTTTCACTGTACCGTCCCGAGGGACGGGTATGACTACCGTAGGCGTACTCGGAGCCACTGGCGCGGTCGGCCAGCGGTTCGTACAGCTGCTGGACGGCCACCCGGACTTCGACGTCTCCGTGCTGACTGCGAGTCCCGCGAGCGCGGGCGAAGCGTACAGCGACGCGGCGAAGTGGCGACTCGACACCCCGATTCCGGAGTCCGTCGCGGACGTCACCGTTCGCGAGACGGACCCGGCGGCGATCCCGGACGACACCGACCTGTTGTTCTCCGCGCTGCCGTCTGACGTCGGCGCCGAGGTCGAACCCGAACTCTGCGAGGCGGGGTTCGTGGTGTCCTCGAACGCGTCGAACGAACGCACCGCCGACGACGTCCCGCTCGTGATTCCCGAGGTGAACGCGGACCACCTCGGCCTCATCGACGTGCAGCGCGACGAGCGCGGGTGGGACGGCGCGCTCGTGAAGAACCCGAACTGTTCGACGATCACGATGGTGCCGACGCTCGCGGCGCTCGACGAGTTCGGCCTCGAGCGCGTGCACGTAGCCACCCTGCAGGCGGTCTCCGGCGCGGGCTACTCGGGCGTGACGTCGATGGAGATCCTGGCCAACGTCGTCCCCCACATCGGCGGCGAGGAGGCGAAGATGGAGACCGAGTCGCGGAAGCTCCTCGGGGAGTTCACGGGCGGCGAAGTCGACTACCACGACGCCGTCGTGTCGGCGTCCTGCAACCGCGTGCCGACCCTCGACGGCCACCTGGAGAACGTGTTCGCGGAGACGGCGGACTCGCCGACGCCCGGGGACGTCGCGTCCGCGTTCGACGACGCGCCCACCCTGGACTTGCCGAGCGCGCCCGACCCGCTCGTCGAGGTGTTCGCGGACAGCGACCGGCCGCAGCCCCGGCTCGACCGCATGGTCGGGGACGGCATGGCGGTCGCCGCGGGCGGCATCCAGGAGACCGAGACCGGCATCCAGTACAACTGTCTCGCGCACAACACCATCCGGGGCGCGGCGGGCGCCAGCGTCCTCAACGGCGAACTGCTCGCCAGCGAGGGCTGGGTGTAGGCCGCCCGGCGTCGGGGCGGGAGCGAAGTCAGTCGACTCTGTTCTCGAGGTCGCGGCCGTCGGACAGCCGCGGGACGTTCGCCGCGAGCACGTCCGCGAGCCGGTCCCAGTGCTTCGGCGTGTGGCCGGCGTTGTGCGGCGTGACGAGGACGTTCTCGAAGTTCCAGAGCGGGTGGTCCTCGGGCAGCGGCTCGGGGTCGGTGACGTCGAGCGCGGCGCCCCGGATGGACTGCCGGCGGAGCGCGGCGACGAGCGCGTCGGTCTCGACGACGCCGCCGCGCGCGACGTTCACGAGGACGCTCTCCGGCGGCAGCGTGTGGAACGCGGCCTCGTCGACGAGCCCGCGGGTCGTCTCCGTGAGCGGCGTCGCGAGCACGAGGTAGTCGGTGCGGGCGAGCGCGTCGTGGAACTCAGCGTCACCGAACCCGACGATTTCGTCCGTCGGCCCGCCCTTCTCGGGCGTGTACCGGACGCCGATGGTGGACACGCCGAACCCCTCGAGGCGCTCGACGACCGCGTTCCCGATGGCGCCCATCCCGACCACCGTCACCGTCGACCCCTGGAGTTCGCGCGCCTGGTAGTGGCGGTACTCGCGGTGCTGCTGGCGCCGCAAGCCCTCGTGGAGGTCGCGCGCGAACGTCAACACGTACCCGAGGACTTGCTCGGCGATGCTCGGCGCGTGGATGCCCGCCGCGTTCGTCACGGCGACCCCGCGCTCCCGCAACGCCGCCATCGGGAGGTGGTCGTAGCCGGCGTACGCGCACGCGAACAGCTCCAGGCCCCCCGCGGCGTCCAGCAGTTCCTCGTCGATGCCACAGCCGGTGACGACGCGCGCGTCCGCCACCAGATCGCGTTCCTCGGTGGGCGTCCGCGCGAGCGCGACGTCGCGTTCCGGAAGTCGCTCCCGGAGGGCGGCCGCGTAGTCGTCCATCGGGAGGCCGTGCGTCCCGCGGCGGAGCACCACGATGTCCGTCATCGATACCGACCAGACGACGGGGTCCCCTAAGCGTTCCGCGACGCCCGGCACGGGTCCAGTCCCCGCCCGCTCGCCGAAGCTCGCACCCACTCGCCGCTTTACGAAGGGTTTTTGACTCGTATCCTGTACGCACGAACGATGAGTCACAGCCAGCCGCTCTCGTGCGCGGCGAAGCTCGCGCGCGTCGTGCTGGACAACTGCGGCCCGCTGTCGCCCGCCGAAGTGGCCGAGGAGGCCCGCCTCTCCGAGGACGACGCGCGGGACGCGCTCGCGGAACTCGTCGACGCCGGCGTCGCGGAGACCGTCTGCGGGCTCTGCGAGAGCAAGCAGGAAGTGTACGCGCTCACCGACGACGCGTCGTAACCCTCTTTCTCCGCGGCCCCCTACGGTGACGCGCGCGCCGTCAGTCCCCGACCGAGTACGTCCACGCGGACGCGATGACCGCTCGGAGAACCCCGGCGTGCGACACGGGACGACAGTCCCCGACCGGCGCACGCACGCGCCACCCGTCACGACGGCTTCCGCCGCCGTGACAACCGGTGCTTCCGGAGGAAGCACCCGCCTCGACGGCTGACGCCGTCTCGGCAACTGGGGATTCCTGACGGAATCCCCCGGCTCGCCGGTTCCACCGGCTCGCCACCCGGTGCTTCCGGAGGAAGCACCCGCCCGCCACGAGGGTTTCCCGGCCGACGCGGCACACCGCCCCGGGATGAGGCCGGTCGTTAGTGTCGCGGGCGTACAACTCGGTATGTGTTGCAGTTGCCACTCTATGACTGTTGGAGCGA
>JBDGUB010000035.1:11330-14518 GCA_042216245.1 Halobacterium sp. | reverse complement strand
CCCTCGGCCTATTCCTTACGAAGGAATCGCTCTAGCCAGTCTGAGCTACACCGGCGCGCGGCGCGTCGCTCGAACGCAGTCTATCGTAGCCGGATACGAGAAATAAGCCTTGCGAATCACCGGCGGGTGAGCCGGACGTCGAGGCAGACGTTGAACTCGTGGGGGGCGTACGACCGCACGACCTGCTCTGTCTCGACGGCGACGTCGTACTCGGGTTCGGCGGCCGCGCGGACGGCGCGCTCGCCGGGCCCGAAGCGGTCGTCCTCGTGCTGGATGTCGTAGAGGTGGACGACGCAGTCGTCGCCCGCGAGGTCGACGGCGGTGTCGAGGAAGTCGCTGGCGGTGTGCGGGAGGTTCATGACGACGCGGTCCGCCCAGTCCTCGTAGCCTCCGGCGACGTCCTGGACGCCGTCACTTCGCTCCGCGCGAGGCGGGCCCGAGACGACGTCTCGGACGTCTCCCGCGATGGCCGTGACGCGGTCGGCGACGTCGTTCCGGCGGGCGTTCTCCCGGAGGTACTCGATGGCCGTCTCGTTGACGTCGGTCGCGACGACTTCCGCGCCCGCCGACGCCATCGGGATGGCGTACGGGCCGACGCCGGCGAACATGTCGAAGGCGTGTTCGCCCGCTGTGACCTGTTCGACGACGCGGTGGCGTTCGGTCGCGAGCCGCGGCGAGAAGTAGACGTCGGCGATGTCCACGGCGAACTCGTGGCCGTACTCGCGGTGGACCGTCTCCGTCCCGTCGCCGGCGAGGACGTCCCAGTCGCGGACGCGCTGCTCGCCCTTGACCTTCGACGCGCGGTTCACGACCGTCTCCGCGGGGATGTCGGACTCCATCACGGCGTCCGCGATGCGCCGGGCGCGCTCGGGGTCGTCCTCGTCGACGATGACGACGCCGCCGAGGCGCTCGTAGGACGGCTCGAACCCGAGGAGGTCCGCCGGCGTCGTCTGCGTGCGTCGCTCGGGCGCGTCGTACTCGACGACCGCGAGGTCGCCGGGGACCGCGTCCGGGTCGGTGACTGGGATGTAGAGGTCGCCGTCCTCGCCCGTGATCCGGTGGGCGTCGTCGACGAGGTCGCTGTCGGCGAGCCGGCGCCTGGTGGCTTCGCCGTCCTCGACGGGGACGCGCACGCACGGTACTGCCATACGGGAAATCGGCGAGCGCGGCCCTTACGTGCGTCGCTTCCGCGCGGTCTCGAAACCCATAGGGCGGTGGGCGGCCAAGCCCGGGTATGCTCACGTTCGTCGGCCTCGGACTATACGACGAGCGCTCGGTCACGGTGGCGGGCCGGGACGCCATCGCCGCCGCGGACCGCGCGTTCGCCGAGTTCTACACCAGCCGCCTCGTCGGCGCGGACCTCGCCACCCTCGAGGACTACCACGGCATCGACGTCGAGGTGCGGGACCGCGAGGGCGTCGAACGGGACCCCGGGCCGATCCTGGACGCCGCCGAGGACGGCGACGCCGTCTTCCTCACCGCGGGCGACACGATGATCTCGACGACGCACGTCGACCTCCGGCTGCGCGCCGAGGAGCGCGGCATCGACACCCGGGTCGTGCACGCGCCGACGGCGGAGTCCGCGGCGTCGAGCCTGACGGGCCTCCAGAACTACCGGTTCGGGAAGGCGACGACGCTGCCCTTCGAGTGGGCGCACGGCGCCGACGGCGTCCCCGCGTCCGTCCTCGAGACAGTCGGTGCGAACCGCGAGCGCGGCCTCCACACGCTCTGCTACCTCGACATCAAGGTCGACCACCCGCGCGTGGACGGCGACGAGTACATGATCGCGAGCCACGCCGCCGGCCTGCTCGCGGACGACTGGGACGCGGACGCGCTCGGCGTCGTCGTCGCGCGCGCCGGCGCCCCGGACGCCGAGGTGCGCGCCGACCGCCTGGGCGCGCTCGCGGACCTGGACTTCGGCGACCCCCTGCACTTGCTCGTGGTCCCCGGGGACCTCCACCACGTCGAGGCGGACGCGCTCGCGGGGCTCGCGGACGCCCCGGACGCGGTCGTCGACGAGAACCGGGCGTAGCCCGCGGCCCGGCTGGGAGACCGGCCGGACGCGCGGGACGCGAGTAGACCCGGGTCACTCGGGGTACGCTTCGCCGGCGTCGTCGAGCGTCCGCTTCAGGTCGACGACGGGGCTGCCGTCGGCCATGTCGACGCCCGCGACGACCACCGTGCCGCCGTCGACGTCCACGTCCAGGACCTCGCAGGCGGTGAGACAGACGGGGTTCGGGCGCGCCGGCGACCGCGTGGTGAACACGCCGCGGTCGCCGTCGCGGACGCGGAGCACGGACCGGTCAGCGCGGTCCGCCCACCACACGACGAGCACGGCGTCGCTCGCCGTCAGCCCCTCGAGCCCCGGGCGGTACGGCTCGGCCACGTGGACGGCGCCGGACTGGTCCCCGAGGAAGCCCTGCCGGGGCGCTTCGCTCGTCGACTCGAACGGCGTCTCGACGTGCCCGATCGGCTCGCAGTGCATGCGTACTGACACGCGGGCCAGCCGGATAGCCGTGTGGGCTGCTACCAGCCGTGTGGCTGCTACCGGGCGTCGACCGCGAGCAACGCGAGCACGGCGACGCAGCCGCCGAGCAGCGGGAGAATCCAGAGCTGGCTCCGGAGCGCGGCGCCCGCGAGCACGCTCCCGGCGACGTACCCGGACGCGAGCACGAGCAGCGCGAGCGCCACGAGGAACACGCCCCAGTGGCCGTCCTCGGTCTCGCTCATGGACTCCAGCGCGGCGGCGATGGACGACGCGTCTGTCATGCTCGCCTGCACGTTCGAGGACCACCCTAAACGTTCCGCCACCTGGTAGTCAGGCGACACGAACCGGGGCGAGGGCGGCCGTCCCGCCGGACTCGCTGCTCCCCGCTTCGAACGTCGCGTAGTTCAGGGCGACGTACGAGACGGTCAGCATCGCCGCGAGCGCGAAGCAGAGCGCCGAGAGCTTCCGGCGTTCCGACTGCGTGAGGCCGAACCGGCGGCCCGCCCACGCGGACGCGAACCCGCCGGAGAGCGCGAGGGCGGCACCGATGGCGGCGGCGTGGACAGCGGCGAGCACCGACGACTGCACGAGCAGGAGCGCGTACCCGACGACGAACGCGCCGAGCACCACGGCGACCGCCGGCAGGACGCCGAACCCGCTTCCGGGCGCGGACGACGGACTGTCTGTCACGGTGGACACG
>JBDGUB010000035.1:0-11230 GCA_042216245.1 Halobacterium sp. | reverse complement strand
GTCTCGCGCCGGTTACGAGCGGTCCATCGGGGACTCGTCGGGGTTCAGGACCTCTATCTCGTGGCCGTCGGGGTCCTCCGTGAACGCGTAGTCGTAGTCGCAGGACTCGGGGTCGCGGTAGTCGGCGGCCTCCCGCTCCATCAGGGTCTCCCAGTCGCCGACGAGGTCGTCGGTGCGGACCGCGAGGTGGCCCCAGGCGTCCCCGAAGTCGTAGGTGCGGCCGTCGTAGTTGTACGTCAACTCGACCGCCATCGCCTCCTCGCTGGCGCCCTCGGGCTTCACGAAGTAGTTCGCGAACGTGTCCGACTCCCAGCGGCCGGTGTGCTCGTACTCGAACTTCCGTGTCCAGAACCCGAGGTGGCGGTCGGCGTCCTCGACGCGCACCATCGTGTGGTCGAGGCTCCACTGCTGGCCGTAGTCGCGCTCGACGAGTTCGACCTCGTGGCCGTCGGGGTCCTTCACGAACGCGTACGAGCCGCCGCAGGAGTCGGGGTCGCGGTAGTCCTCGACGCCCTCGTCCATCAGCTGCTCGTAGGCGTCGTAGACGTCGTCCGTGCGCACTGCGATGTGGCCCCAGGCGTCCCCGAAGTCGTACTCGGACGTGTCGTGGTTGTACGTCAACTCGAGGAGCGCGCCCTCCTCGTGGGGGTCCTCGGGGCCGAGGTAGACGTTCGTGAACGTGTCGGCCTCCCAGCGCGCGTGCTCGACGTAGTCCAGGTGGGCCTGGTACCAGTCGAGGGACGCCTCCAGGTCGCCGACGCGCATCATCACGTGGTCGAGTTCGAAGTCCGTCATACGCGAGTGGTGGCCCGGCGCGTCGAAAAGCGTACCGGAGGCGGAACGCGCGGCCGTCTCCGCGTCACCGGAACAGGTCGCCGGCCCGCGCGTCGCGGTAGACCGCGTAGCCGGCCGCGGCGACCAGCCAGAGCGCGCCGACGGGGACCGCGAGCACGCCGCGCTGCCCCGACAGCGACATCGCGAGCAGGGCGACGTTCGCCGCCGACAGCGCGAGCAGCCCGGCGACCACGACGCCGTCGGCGTCGTCGATGGCGGCCGCCGCGAGCCCCGCGCCGTAGAGGACCGTCGCCACCGGCCAGGCGGAGAACCTGCTCGGGACGGTGCCGACGCGGTCCACCCACGCCGGCAGCGTCGTGAACGACGGGGGGTCGAGGTGCGCGAACCCCACGGCGAAGATGGGGTACCAGCCGCCCGGCCACGTCACCGCGACCCAGGGGAGCACGCCCGCGAGGAGGACCGCGAGAAACCGGCGTCGGCGAACCATCTACCTCCGCGCCACGACCCGGAGGACGTCCTCGTCCTGGAGGACGTGGTCGCGGCCGACCTGCTGTTCGTCGTGCTGTGCGGACGGCCCCGTGACGCGCGCGAACCGGAACCGCTCGTCGAGGGTGCCGCCGAGTCTGCGGAGGGCGTCGTCGACGGTGTCGCCCTCCCGGACGATCAGCGGCTCCTCCCAGTCGACGCCGCGGCCCGGCTTGTCCATGTAGACGCGGATGAGGCCGAGCTCCTCCCACATCTCCTCCTTTAGGGCGTCCAGGCCCTTCTCCTGCTCCGCGGAGATGAAGATGGCGTCCTCTGGGTCGATGCCCTGCTCGCGGAGGTCGGCCTTCATCGTGTCCACGTACGACGGCTCGATGAGGTCGACCTTGTTCACGGCGACCAGCGACGGCATGTAGACGCGGTTGTCCATCACGCCGTCCACGAGGCGGTCGACGCCCGGGTTGCCGCGGATGGTGACGTCCGCGTTCACGAACCCGCGCTCGCGGAGAATCTCCTTGATGGTGTCCCGGTCGAGGTCGAGGTCCTCGGACGCGTTGATGTCGATGCCGCCCTTCCCCTTCCGCGTGACGTTCACCGTCGGCGGCTCCTCGTCGACGCGGATGTTCACGTCGTAGAGCTCGTCGTAGAGCCGCTCGTAGTTCTCGATCTCGAACGCGGACAGCACGAAGACCACGAGGTCCGCGGCGCGGATGACCGAGAGGATCTCCTTGCCGCCGCCGCGGCCGCCCGCCGCGCCCTCGATGAGCCCCGGGACGTCCAGCAACTGGATGCTCGCGCCGCGGTAGTCGAGCATCCCGGGGTTGACGTCGAGGGTCGTGAACTCGTAGGACCCGACCTCGCTGTCCGCGTTCGTCATCGCGTTGATGAGCGAGGACTTCCCGACGGACGGGAACCCGACGAGCGCGACCGTCGCGTCGCCGTGCTGCTCGACGGCCCAGCCGCCACCGCCGCCGCTCCCCGACTGCTGTTTCTCGAGTTGCTCTTTCTTGTCGGCGAGCTTCGCCTTCAGGCGACCGATGTGGGCTTCGGTCGACTTGTTGTACGGCGTGTTGGCGATTTCTTCTTCGAGCGATTCGATTTCCTCCTCCAGACCCATTACCGTCCTCTAGGCCGTTGCCGCCGAAAAGCGCTTTCCTCCGCGTCGCCCCGCCGTCCGGGAGTGAGGGACTGTTTGGCACGCGATTCCCCGTCGAATACGTTCGGTGGGTTCGTTTCGACACGTTAATGCCGCGTCTCAAGGGACTGGGAAGCAATGGGCGACCCCTCCAAGTTCCGCGACAGCACCCAGATAGTCCTCCCCGAGTCGGCGCTGGAGGGGCTGCGGGAGGACCTCGAAGCGGAGTTCGTCGTCACCGTCTTCGAGCCCGAGGACGCCGACGTCGTCCGCATCATCGGGAGCCCGGTCGTCATCAAGGAGGTCAGCGAGTTCCTGACGCGTCACGGCATCAGCCTCCCGTGAAAGGCAAGGGTTAAAACCGCGGCGACGGTTCTTCTGGGTATGGCTGAGACGATCGAAGTACTCGTACCCGGTGGTCAAGCAGACCCCGGTCCGCCGCTGGGCCCGGAGCTCGGCCCGACGCCCGTGGACGTCCAGGCGGTCGTCCAGGAGATCAACGACCAGACCGAAGCCTTCGACGGCACGGAAGTCCCCGTGACCGTCGAGTACGAGGAGGACGGCTCCTTCAGCATCGAGGTCGGTGTCCCGCCGACGGCCGCGCTCGTCAAGGACGAGGCCGGCTTCGAGACCGGGTCCGGCGAGCCCCACGAGGATTTCGTCGCGGACATCTCCATCGAGCAGCTGAAGAAGATCGCCGAGCAGAAGAAGCCCGACCTGCTCTCCTACGACACCCGGAACGCCGCCAAGGAGGTCGCTGGCACGTGCGCCTCCCTCGGCGTCACCATCGAGGGCGAGGACGCGCGCACGTTCAAGCAGCGCGTCGAGGCCGGCGACTACGACGAGGTCCTCGGCGCCGAAGAAGCAGCAGCCTGAGGCGCCGAGTGCTCGCAAATCTCTGATTTGCGGTGTCCTCGGCGCCGAAGAAGCGGCAGCGTAGACGACTCGTCACGCCCGACGATTGGGTTCGAGCGTCTCCACGCACGATGTCACCGTTTCTGGCTGCGCTCCGTCCGCCAGCGCCAGCGCAGTTCCGGTGACGTCGCTGCGGCGGCGAGCGGCCGCGTGGACGCGTCCCACGGGAGGTTCGCTTCGACGCTTTTAAGGCCGGCATGCACTTCTATCGAAGCGAGACAGGCCTAGCCTGTTTCACTGACCCGTAGGAGATCTGGCCTTCACAGGGTCGACGCACTACGGAGGTGAAAGATGGCAGACAACGATATTGAAGAGGCCGTAAGTCGCGCACTCGACGAGGCTCCAGGGCGGAACTTCCGCGAGACGGTGGACCTCGCTATCAACCTGCGTGACCTCGACCTCAACGACCCGTCGAATCGAGTCGACGAGGGCGTCGTGCTGCCGTCGGGCACCGGACAGGAGACGAACATCGTGGTCTTCGCAGAGGGCGAGACCGCGGTTCGAGCCGAAGAAGTCGCCGACGAGGTACTGGGCGAGGACGACCTCGCCGACCTCGCCGACGACACCGACGCCGCGAAGGACCTCGCAGACGAGACGGACTTCTTCGTGGCGGAAGCATCCATGATGCAGGACATCGCGGGTGCGCTCGGTCAAGTACTCGGCCCGCGCGGCAAGATGCCGACGCCGCTCCAGCCCGACGACGACGTCGTCGAGACGATCAACCGAATGAAGAACACCGTGCAGCTTCGCAGCCGCGACCGGCGCACGTTCCACACGCGCGTCGGCGCGGAGGACATGTCCGCCGAGGACATCGCGGACAACATCGACGTCATCCTGCGCCGCCTGCACGCTGACCTCGAGAAGGGGCCCCTGAACATCGACTCCGTCTACGTGAAGACGACGATGGGTCCCGCCGTGGAGGTGGCCTGAGATGTCCGCCGAAGAACGCACCACGGAACACGTCCCCGAGTGGAAGCAGGAGGAGGTCGACGAGCTCGTCGAACTCCTCGAGAAGTACGACAGCGTGGGTGTCGTGAACGTCACGGGCATCCCGAGCAAGCAGCTCCAGGACATGCGCCGCGGCCTCCACGGCCAGGCGGTGCTCCGCATGAGCCGCAACACGCTGCTCGTGCGCGCTCTGGAGGAAGTCGACGACGGCCTCGAGGAGCTCACCCAGTACGTCTCGGGTGAGGTCGGTCTCGTCGCCACGAACGACAACCCCTTCGGGCTCTACCAGCAGCTCGAAGCGTCGAAGACGCCGGCGCCCATCAACGCTGGCGAGGTCGCCACCAGCGACATCGTCATCCCCGAGGGCGACACCGGCATCGACCCCGGCCCGTTCGTCGGGGAGCTCCAGACCATCGGCGCGAACGCGCGCATCCAGGAGGGCTCCATCCAGGTGCTTGAGGACTCCGTCGTCGTCGAGGAGGGCGAGACGGTCTCCGACGACGTCGCGAACGTCCTCGCCGAACTCGGCATCGAGCCGAAGGAGGTCGGCCTGGACCTGCGCGGCGTCTACTCCGAGGGCGTGCTGTTCACGCCGGACGAACTGGAGATCGACGTCGAGGAGTACCGCGCGGACATCCAGTCCGCGGCCGCGTCGGCCCGGAACCTCTCCGTGAACGCCGCGTACCCGACAGCTCGCACCGCGTCGACGCTGCTCGCGAAGGGCAGCGGCGAGGCGAAGAGCCTCGGCCTGCAGGCGGCCATCGAGAGCCCGGACCTCGCGGACGACCTCGTGAGCAAGGCGGACGCGCAGGTTCGCGCGCTCGCCGCGCGGATCGACGACGAGGAGGCGCTCCCGGAGGAACTCCGGGACGTCGAAGCCCCCGCTGCGCCCGCCGAGGGCGACGGCGAGGACGAGGACGAGGAGGAACAGGCTGACGAAGAAACCACTGAATCCGAGGCGGACGCCGACGACTCCGACGACGAAGACGGGGACGGCGGCGCCGAAGGCCTCGGGGAGATGTTCGGATAACAATGGAGTACGTTTACGCAGCACTCATCCTGAACGAGTCTGGCGAAGAGATTAACGAAGACAACATCACCGGCGTCCTCGAGGCCGCCGGCGTCGACGTCGAGGAGTCCCGCGTCAAGGCGCTCGTCGCCGCGCTGGAGGACGTCGACATCGAGGAAGCCGTCGAGCAGGCGGCCGCCGCGCCCGCCGCGGGCGCCGCGCCCGCTGGCGGCGCCGCGGAGGAAGCCGAAGAGTCCGAAGAGGAGGAAGCCGAAGAAGAAGCCGCCGAGGAGGAAGAGGGCGGCGAGGAAGAGGAAGAAGAGGCCAGCGGCGAGGGCCTCGGCGACCTCTTCGGGTAACCCGGTTCCAGAGCCACCGTTTTTCTTTGCGCGCCGCGTCGACCAGCCGTGCGGCCGCCCCGCGCACCGACCAGCCGTAGCTCCGGCCGACGCGTCGATTCGACCAACCGCCGCCGTAGGTTGAAGTAGGGGAGCGCGACCAACTCGCGTCGATGGAGGCCCTCGGCGTGCGCGTGTTCGTCGACCCGGCGGCGACAGCGGTCGCGCTGGCCGCCGTCTCGGGCGGCATCGCGCTCGGTGCTTGCTCGGGGCTGGTGCCGGGGCTGCACGTGAACGCGCTCGCGTTGCTGCTCGCGGCGGCGGCGCCGATGGTGCCGGGGCCGCCCCACCTCGTGGGCGCGGCGCTGCTGGCAGCGGGGGTCACGCACTCGTTCCTGGACGTGGTGCCGACGCTCGCGCTCGGCGTCCCCGACCCGGCGCTCGCCGTGAGCGCGCTGCCCGGCCACCGTCTCGTGATGGGTGGCCGGGGGCGGGAGGCCCTGCGGGTGTCGGCGCTCGGGAGCGCGGCGGCGGTCGCGGTGGCGTTCGTTCTCGGGCTACCAGTCACGTGGGCGGCCCGCAGGGTCGTCCCGGTCGTGTACGCGCACCTGTCCGTCTCGTACGCCGCGCTCGTCCTCTACTTGCTGGCGCGCGAGCGGACGTGGCGCGCTCGCCTCGGCGGCGTGCTCGCCGTCGCCGCCAGCGGCCTGCTCGGCGTCGTCGCGCTCCCGCTGTCCCCGCGCGGCGTCGTGCAGTCCGGGAGCGTGCTCGCGCCGCTGTTCGCCGGGCTGTTCGGCGCGCCCGTCCTCCTCGCGGCGTACCGCGGCACCGGCGTCCCGGAACAGGACGACCCCGAAGTCGCGGGGTCGCCGCGGGACGTCCTCGAACCCGGCGTCGCGGGCAGCCTCGCCGGCGCCGCCGTCGCGTACGTCCCCGGGATTTCCGGCGCCATCGCCGCCGTCGCCGCGCTCGACGCCTCGAGCACGGACGGCGACCGCGCGTTCGTCGCCGCGCTCTCCGGCGTCAACACGGCGAACACCGTATTCGCGCTCTACGCGCTGTTCGCGCTCGGCGACCCGCACACCGGCGTCCTGGTGGCGTTCGAGCGTGCGCGGCTCCCGCGGACGCTCCCGCTGTTGCTCGCGAGCGTCGCGCTCGCCGCCTGCGTCGCCGCCGTCCTCGTCCCCGTCCTCGGCGACCGCTACTTCCGGCTGGTCCGGCGCGTCGACCACCAGCGGCTCACGCTCGGCGTCTGCGCGCTGCTCGTAGTGCTCGCGGCGCTGTTCGCCGGCCCCGTCGGCGTCGCGCTACTCGCGGTCGCGACGGTCGTCGGCCTGATTCCGCCGCGGTTCGGCGCGCGCCGCGTCCACCTCATGGGGGTGTTGCTCGTCCCGCTCGCCGTCTGACCCGCCACGGTCTATATAGTCACGGGGACGGGTCTGTGTACTCGGGACTCCCCAGTTCGCCCTCGTACGCCGACCTACCCCTATTATAAACGGGTTTAGTGTAGTCCGCTCTCTCCGTACGTGATGACACGGGATACTGGCAGTCCGGCTGACTCGGCATCGCGGCGGAAGTTCATCGCGACGACTGGCGCGGCTGGCGCGGCGCTGCTCGCCGGCTGTTCCTCGGGTGGCGGGAACGACTCGACGACGTCGCCGACCGACGAACCGAACACGTCCGGGGGGAGCGAGCCGACGACGACGCAGTCGTCGAACCAGGCCGCCGAAGTGACGTCCCTGGAGGCCGGAGGGTCCTCGACCGTCTACCCCATCATGAGCAAGGCGGCGGCGTACTGGCGCGCGAACAACCCCGCCAGCGACAAGGAGTACTGGCCGCACGCGGAGTACGGCATCGAGACCGAGAAGGCGTTCGCGGAGTACTGGGGCGGCCTCTACGGGTTCACGTCCGACGCGGGCGGCGACCCGCCGTTCAGTCTCTCCGTCGGCCTCAGTCACTCCGGCGTGGGCATCGAGAAGGTGCGGAACGGCGTCGTCGACATCGGAGACTCGAGCGCGCCCGTGGACGCCGAGAAGCCCGACTGGCCGCAGAGTGTCAAGGACAAGTTCGTCAACCACGTCATCGGCGTGGACGGCCAGCCGATCGTGGTCTCCTCGGAGATCAAGAAGGCGGGGGTCACCGAGATAAACGGACAGGAGCTGAAGGACCTCTACAAGGGCCGCATCTCGAACTGGCAGGAGCTCGGCGGGCCGGACAAGAAGATCCAGGTGCTCGGTCGCGCGAAGGACTCCGGGACGCGGACGGCGTTCGTCAGTAACGTCTTCGGCGACCCGAACGCGGACACCGTGGTCGCGAACCGCTTCGGACAGAACCAGCGGCTCGCGCAAGCCATCAAGCAGTCCGACAACGCCATCAGCTACCTCGCGCTGGCGTTCCTGGACACCACGGGCGTCGAGCCGATCAGCCTCACTTGGAAGGGGACGACGTACACGTACGGCGACAGCAAGAACGGGCTCGGCGCGAAGGAGTACCCGCTGTCCCGCGACCTGCACGCGTACACGTTCGAGGGGACGTCGAAGGCCGAGGCCGCCATCATCAACATGGTGCTCTCGGACTTCGGGCAGGACAAGTTCGTCGCCGCGAACAACTACTTCCGGCTGCCCGACGACCGCCAGCAGGCCCAGCGGGAGAAGCTGCCCGCGCAGGTGTAGGCGTCGTGTGCGTCCCGAGTCGCGTCGCCCGGTCGACCACTGTCATCCTCTCTCGATAGCAATGCACACAGATGTCCAGTAGTATCGGTAGCGGGGAGCGGTTCCTGCAGCGGTATCGTCGATTGAACGCCCGGCAGTCGGCTGTCGGGGCGGGAATCGCGGGGAGCCTGGTGGGCGCGTTCGTCCTGTTCTCGACGGCGACGGAGTGGACGCCGGCGGCGTTCGCCGTGTTCGGGGTGGTCGTGGCGTACGGCTGGGTGGCCGAGCAGTCGTTCACGGCGCGCGCGGTGACGTTCGTCGCGACCATCTCGACGGTGATCGTGCTCGGGCTGATCACGGTGTTCCTGTTCAAGCGCGCGATTCCCGCCGCCCGCGCGATGGGCGTCGAGCTCGTCTACAAGTCAGGGACGCCGTACTGGCAGCCGGGCAGCGGCGTGTGGTCGCTCGTCCCCGCCATCTGGGGGACCGTGCTGACGACGATTCTCGCGACCCTCGTCGCGGCGCCGTTCGGCGTCCTCGGGGCGCTGTTCCTCTCGGAGGTCGCGCCAGACTGGCTGCGCGCACTCGTCAAGCCCGCCGTCGAGGTGCTCGCGGGCATCCCGTCGATCGTCTACGGCTACATCGGCTTCATGATTCTGAACACGTACGTCCAGAACGAGTTCGCGGACCTCTACTACGGGAGTTTCCTGGTCGCGGGGGTGCTCATCGGCGTGATGGCGCTGCCGACGGTCGTCTCCGTCAGCGAGGACGCGCTCTCGAGCGTGCCGGAGTCGATGCGTGCGGGGTCGCTGGCGCTCGGCGCGACGCGCTGGCAGACGATGAAGTCCATCACGGTGCCCGCCGCGTTCTCGGGGGTGTCCGCCGCGGTGCTGCTGGGCGTCGGGCGCGCCATCGGCGAGACGATGGCGGCGGCGTCCGTGCTCGGGGCGTCCGTCCAGCTACCCCACCCGCTGTACGACCTGTACGCTGCGGGGTCGACGCTGACGACGCTCATCGCGCACTCCTACGGGAACGCCTCCGAGAGCACGATGGACGCGCTGTTCGCCGCGGGCGTGCTCCTGTTCGTCATCGTGTCCGCGTTGAGCGTGGCGTCCCAGTACGTGGAGTGGCGGATGCTGGAGAAACTGGAGGGTGATTCCTGATGGGGTACAGCGAGCCGACGCGGTCCGCGCTCGTCCGCGACGACGCGACGGGATTCGAGCGCGCCGCGACGGCGGTCGGCGGCGTGAGCGTCGCGGGCCTGCTGCTGTCGCTGGCGGCCGTCCTGCAGTGGGCGCGCATCGACGACCGGTTCGCCGGCGTCCAGGTCGCGACGCTGCTCGGCGCCGTCCTCGCGGTCGCGGGCGTCGGCGTGCTCGCGCTCGGGACGCTGTCCCGGCTGCGGTACGCCGACACGAATCCCGGCGAGAGCGTCGGCGCGGGCGGCGGGCTCGCGTTCGGCGCGCTGTCGTTCGTCGCCGCCGGCCTCGTCGCGTCCCAGACCCTCGGGTTCGGAACAGTGGGCTGGCTGGCGGCGTCCGTCGCTGCCGCCGCCGCGACGACGGCGCTCGTCGTCCTCCCACGCGAGGACGTCGGGTCGACGTTCGCGCCGGGGCTGTTCGCGGTCGCGCTGGGCGGCGTTCTGCTGGGGGGCGTCGTCGCGCCCGGCTGGCAGTGGGTGCCCGCGAACCTCACGGGCGGGTTCACCGCGGAGGTCGCCGTCCCCGGGTTCGCCGTGCTCGGGACCGTCCTGACGAGCTGGGCGTCAGCGAAGGCCGTCCGCGGGTTCGGCGTGCGCGGCCGTGAGATGGGCGCGTACCTCCTGCTGTACGCGACCGCGGCGGGGATGCTCACCGTGCTCGTGTTCGTCGTCGCGCTCGTCGTCGAGAAGGGGTTCGGGCCCGTCTTCCAGCAGTTCTCGCTCGCGAACCTGGAGTGGCCGTTCGTCCAGAACGGCTACTCGCTGGCGCCCGAGACGGTCAACGGCGTCTGGCCGGCGATAGTGGGGACCGTCTGGCTGGTCGTCGGAGCGACGCTGTTCGCCGTTCCGCTCGGCGTGGGCGCGGCCGTCTTCCTCACGGAGTACGCCGAACGCGGTCGGTTCACGCAGGTCGTCGAGGTCGCGACGAACGCCCTCTGGAGCACGCCGAGCGTCGTGTTCGGGCTGTTCGGCTGGGTGTTCCTGCGGCCGCGCATCGCGAACGACACGACGCTGCTCTCGGGGATGCTCGTCCTCGGGTTCATGCTGCTCCCGCTCGTGCTCATCACGAGCCGGGAGGCGGTCAAGAGCGTGCCCGACGAGTACCGGGACGCGAGCGCCGCGCTCGGCGTCTCCCAGTGGAAGACCATCCGGAGTGTCGTGCTGCCGGCGGCGATGCCGGGCGTCATCACGGGCGTCATCCTCGGTATCGGCCGCATCGCGGGCGAGACGGCGCCCCTCGTCCTCGTGCTCGGCGGCGACCTGCAAGCCTCGAAGGCCGTGGACGTCCTCGGCAAGTTCAAGTTCACCGCGTCCCCGCCGTTCGTCGCGAACCCCGCGCTGACCGCGGACTCCGCGGCCCTCCCCGTCCGCATCTGGGCGATCATCAGTCACGGCGTCAGCGGCTCCCCGGCGATGGGCTGGGGGACGGCGTTCGTGCTGCTGTTGGTCGTGATGGCGTTCTACGCCGTCGGTATCGCCTCTCGAACCTACTTCCGGAGGAAACTGAATTATGAGTGAGAAACAGATCCAACCGCAGCGGCAGTCCACCCCGGAGTCGTCGACGACCACCGGCGAGACGGCCGAGCGGTCGCGCGAGGAGTGGCGGAACTACGACTTCGACGGGGACGCGAAACTCGCCGTCGAGGACTTGAACGTGTACTACGGCGACGACCACGCGCTCCAGGACGTCTCCCTCGAGGTCCCGGAGAACAGCGTGACGGCGCTGATCGGGCCGTCGGGCTGCGGGAAGTCGAC
>JBDGUB010000030.1:0-15505 GCA_042216245.1 Halobacterium sp. | reverse complement strand
CGCCCATGCCGCCGGGGCCGCCGCCGCCCATCATGCCGCCCATCATCTGCGCGAACGGGTTGCCGCCGCCACCGCCGCCCATGCCGCCGGGGCCGCCGCCCATGGCCTCCTCCATGCGCTCGCGCTTGTTCTCGGGGCCGCCCTCGCCCTCCTCGCGCTCCTGGGCGCGCTCCTCGCGGATCTCCTTGACGCGCTCCCGGAAGGACTTCTCCTCGTCCTCGCCGTTCTCCTCGGTCTCGGACCCCTCTCGTTCGGGTTCGTCGTCTGCCATACCACCCGGTTCGCCGCCCGCACTGAAAAAAGCCGGCTTCCCGGCGCGTCACAGCTCGCAGTGCATGCAGGTCGCCGTCGCCGGACACCGGTCCCGGAACTGCGCGGTCTCCCGGACGGCCGCGGGCGCCTCGTCGCGCGAGACGGCCTCGTAGCCGCGGTCCGCGAAGAACTCGCCGGCGGTCGTCGTCAGCAGGTACAGCGCGCCGAAGCCCGCCGCCCGCGCGCGCTCCTCGAGGGCGTCGCAGAGCGCGCCGCCGTAGCCCTCGCGCCGCGCGCCCTCCTCGACGACCACCGAGCGCAGGAGCGCGTCGCCGTCCGGGGCTGGAGGCCGCCGACGCCGACGCGCTCGCCGCCGGAGACGGCGACGACGAACCACTCGGGGTGCGCGCGGACCGCCGCAGCCGGCAGGTCGTTCCGTTCGAGGCGGTCCTCGACGTACGCGAGTTCACCGTCCGCGGCCCGGAGCGTTACGCTGCGGTCTGTCACGACAGCCGCGTCGCGGCGGGCCTAAAAATCAGTTCTGCTCCCGTTCAGAACGCGCCGAGACTCGACTGGACCTCGCGGTCGCTCGCGCCCTCAGTGACGTCGTACCCGACGAGGTCCCGCATGTCCACGGCGTACGTCGTGCCGCCGCGCTCGAGCACGAGGACGCGGCCCTTCGTCCCGCGGACGACGCCTGTCGCCATCGTCTCCGCGACCGGGCGCGCGTCGAGGTCGAGGCCGTACTCGAAGTCGAACGTCTCGATGGGGTCGAAGTCCGCGAGCAGCGCCCGCCACGCGGCGTCGTCCACGCCGTCGGCGAGGCCGCGAATCTTCGTCGGGACGCGCACGCGGTCCGGGACGCGGTCGGCGATGCCGTACTCGACGCGGCGCGCGCGCCGGCCGTCCTCGACGGTTCGGACGTGGGCGGCGCGGTCGGCGCCCTGCTCGCGGAGCCGGGTGTCGAGGCGCCACGACCGCGTCACGCCGACCTTGAAGGTGTCCGGCGCGAACGCCGCGAGGTAGACGGCGTGCTCCTCGTGGCAGGACTCGAGGGGCATCGCGCAGTTCCCGACGCAGCGCGCGCACGGCCACGTCGACGTGTGGTCCTCGCAGTACGGCGCGTCGGGGTTCTCGCAGGACTCGTGGACGCCGTCGCTGGTGGCGCCCGCGCAGTGGCGTTCGCCGAGCGTGTACGCCAGGCGCTCCCCGGCGACCAGCGGCAGGCGCTCGACGGCGCCCGCGTCCGCGACCCGGAGGGCGGCGGGGCCGTCCCCGGGCGTCGTGTCGTACCCGACGATCTGCACGCCGCGGGGTACGCGACTGCCGGATAAATCGGTGGCGCTTGCGGCCGCGGTTCGGCGCTCGCGGACCGGACGCCTACGCCCCTCGGGCGGCCTCGGCGAACTGCGCGCCGAGGAAGACGAACACGCCGAGGACGGAGCGCGCGAGGCCCGCCCACTCCCGGAGGGGCAGGGGGACAGTGTCAGGGTGTCCGGTCGCTTCGCCGACGTCGTAGACGACGCCGTCGTACCTGACGGCGTCGGGGAGCGACCGGATGGCGGTTCGTTGCTGTTCGTCGCTGGTGTAGTACGCGCCGTAGCTACCGGGGTCGACGGCGAGCAGGAAGACGGCGCGCTGCACGCGCGGGAGCGCGGAGGCGTTCACCGCGGTCCCCGCGTTGTCGTCGGTCGGCGACACCGAGAACCCGGCCGGTTCGGGGGTGGGAGCTGGGGACTGCTGGGCGGCGACGACGAACGTCGTCCCGCCCGCGACGACGAGTGCGAGCGCGACGAGGGTGGAGGCCCTGACGGTGACCGTTCGGGGCACACGCGGCACCGGCGACGCCAGCGGTGAGTGTCTTCCCGTGACCCGGGCTTCGGGGGCCCGGATGACGCGCGCGTCACCGGGTGGCGTGGAGGCCCGGGAGGGCTTATCCACGCGGGCGGCGTACCTGGTGGCATGGCAGACGATTCGATTCCCGTGAGCGCGGAGGCGCCCGACAGCCCGTTCCAGACGACCGGCACCGACCACATCACCATCTGGGGGAGCAACGCGGAGGACACCATCGAGTTCTACCGAGACCTCCTGGGGATGCCGCTGGTGCTCCGGCAGCCGAACCTCGACGACCCCTCGCAGACCCACCTGTTCTTCGACACGGGCGACGGCCGCATCCTCACCGTGTTCGTGAGCGACGACCGGGCGTCCCAGCGCGGGCGAATGCGGACGCCGACGGGCGGCGTCCACCACCTCGCGTTCTCCATCGACCCCGAGGACTTCGAGGACGTCGCGCAGGCCCTGGAGGACGCGGGGCACGGCTACAACGTCTTCGACCGCGGCATCTTCTTCTCGCTGTACACGAGCGACCACAACGGGCTCGTTATCGAGCTCGCTGCTGATAAATACGACATCCCGGACGACCGGCGGGCGGAGGTGCTGGCGACCACGCAGCGCATCCGGGAGGAGGACGGCGCCGACTACGCGGAGGACGAACACCTCGCGGCCGCGCTCGAGGAGCTCGGCATCGAGGCGGAGCCCGCCGACCTCCCCGACGCGGCCACCGGCGTCGGCGTCTGAGCCGCACTCGCTCCCGACCCCACCGGACCTGTCAGTTCGTTCAACCGAATTGCGGGCGACACGCGTGTCACCTGGTGGCTCGACTATCGCCAAACGTACAAGTAGGTTCCGGGACGAACCAAGTTACGTAATGAAACTGACTACGCATTCCGCAGTGTCCGACCGGACAGCAGCGTCGACCACCGCCGCGGCCAGCGAGGTGACCGCGTGATGGCGGCGGAACTCGCGCTGCTCGCCGCCCGCGTCCTCTTCGGCGGCGTGCTCGCGTTCATGGGCCTCAACCACTTCATGCAGCCCGACCAGATGACCCAGTACGCCGACTACAAGGGCCTGCCCGCGCCGAAACTCGCCGTGTTCGGGTCCGGCGCGGTGCTCGTGCTCAGCGGCCTCGCCGTCGTCGTCGGCGCGTTCCCGGTCGTCGGCGCCGTCGCGCTCGCCGCGTTCCTGCTGGTGTCCGCGCTGACGATGCACGACTTCTGGGCGGTCCCCGAGGACCAGAAACAGGACGAGATGACGCAGTTCCTCAAGAACGTCGCGCTCGCCGGTGGCGCGCTCGCCATCGCCGCCGTCGGCACGTCCTCGTGGGCGTACAGCGTCGGCGCCTCCCTGATCTGAGGCGCGCCGACGACGGCCGGCACAGACCACTCGAATCCCGCGTTTCTTTCGGACGGTACCGCCCGCTACCTTTCGGTTCGTAGCAAATACTGCCACGCAGTGCGAGGTTTATTTATTCCTCCGTGCCCCACGGTTCCACGAGACACCTACCCATGGAAACGAACAACGCAGTCGCACGGGGGGTACGATACACCAGGGGGAACCCGGGCGCCGTGGCCGTCGCCGCGTTCGCCGCCGTCCTCCTACTGGACCTCCTCGCGAAACTAGCCGGCATCTCCGTCGGGCCGTTCCGCGTCTCGTGGATCTCTCTCGGCCCGTTCGGCGGCGAGATGCCGTTCCTCCGCGTCGTCGGCTACGTCTGGAACGGCCTCGTCATCGGCCTCGTCATCGGCCTCGCGAGCATCGGCCTCTCGCTGACGTACAGCATCCTCAACTTCGCGAACTTCGCGCACGGCGACTACCTCACCGCGGGCGCGTTCTCGGGGTGGGCGGTCGCGTACGTCATCGCCGGCCTCGGCGGCGCGTACAAGATTCTCGAGACCGGCCTCTACCTGCTGACCGGCGTCGGCAGCCACAGCCTCGAACAGGCCGACCTCGTCAGCCTCGTGTTGCTCCGGACGCCGCCCGGCGAGGCCGGCGCGAACATCTGGCTGTCCCCGGTCGCCGTCGTCGTCGGCCTCGTCTTCGCGGTCGCGCTCACCATCGCCATCTCGCTGGCCATCGACCGCGTCGTCTACCGGCCGATGCGGGGCGCCGACGGCATCTCGCTGCTCATCGCGTCCGTCGGGGTCGCGTTCGGCCTCCGGTACCTCGTCGCGTTCGTCTTCGGGAACAGCCGCCGCATCGTCACGTCCACCGAGAACCTGCCGTCCGTCAACGTCTCCCAGGTCCTCGCGGACCTTCTCCCGGACGCCATCCTCGCGGACCCGAAGAGCCCCATCATCATCGACCTCCACGAGGTCACGCTCATCACCATCGCCGTCCTCCTGATGCTCGGACTGCACTTCCTCCTGCAGCGCACCAAGCTCGGGAAGGCGATGCGCGCGATGGCCGACAACCGCGACCTCGCGCGCGTCACCGGCATCCCGACTGAGCGCGTCATCCGCACCACGTGGCTGCTCGGCGCCGGCCTCACGGGCGCCGCCGGGTTCCTGCTCGTGCTCTCGCAGGGCGGCCTCGGGTTCACGACCGGGTGGCGGCTCCTGCTGCTCATCTTCGCCGCCGTCATCATGGGCGGCATCGGGTCCATCTACGGCGCCATCGCGGGCGCGCTCGTCATCGGGCTCGCGAGCCGCGTCTCCCTCATCTGGCTGCAGGGCGACCTCTCGGCGTTCGCCGACCCGACCGCGTTCGCGCTCATGATACTGATACTGCTGTTCCGGCCGTCCGGCATCTTCGGCGGGGTGTCGACCGCATGACCGACCGCGAGACCGGCGTCCTCGGGACGCTCTGGCTCGCGGTCGCCGGCGCGCTCGCGCCCGTCCGTGACGCGCTCCGGCAGGTGTACGGCGCCGTCTACGACGTCCTCGAACCCGTGTTCGCGTACGACGCCGTGAAGGTGTTCGTGATGTTCGCGGGCATCTGGGCGCTGTTCTGGTGGTTCGGCAACCAGCTCGACTACCCGAACCAGTTCGTCATCGCGCTCGTCCGCCGCGTCACCTTCCTGTCGGCGGTGTACGCGCTCGCGGTGCTCGCGTTGAACATCCAGTGGGGGTACGCCGGCCTGTTCAACATCGGCGTCGCCGGCTTCATGGCGGTCGGCGCGTACACGGTCGCGATGCTCTCCGGGTCGCCGACGGGCGACCCGAGCGGGCACGGCCTCCCGCTCATCGTCGGCGTCGTCGGCGGCGTGCTCGCCGCGACGGTCGTCGGCCTCGTCGCGTCGCTGCCCGCGCTCCGCCTGAAGGCCGACTACCTCGCCATCGTCACCGTCGCGCTCTCCGAAATCATCCGCATCACGTACAACGCGCCCGCGTTCTCGGAGTACACGGGCGGCGCGAGCGGCTTCGACAACCTCCCGACGGACCCCGTCCGGCGGCTCCTCCTCGAGAACCCCACGAGCCCGGCGTCCGGGCCGACGCCGCTCGGCCACTGGGTGTTCTCCATCGGGAACACGTACGACATCCCGCAGCCAGTGATGGTGAACATCGTCTACACCATCGCCACCCTCGCGCTGCTGTTCGTCGTCTACCTCGTGCTCGAGCGCACCGGGAAGTCGCCGGTCGGGCGCGTGCTGAAGGCCATCCGCGAGGACGAGACCGCGGCGCGGTCGCTCGGCAAGGACACCCAAAACTTCAAGATCCGGGCGTTCGCGCTGGGCTGCGGGCTGATGGGGCTGGCGGGCATCGTCTGGTACGCGATGGGGCCGCGGGCCTCGGTGAACCCGACGAACTTCCGGCCCGAACTGACGTTCTACATCTTCATCGCGCTCATCATCGGCGGCTCCGGGTCGAACACGGGCAGCATCCTCGGCGGCGCGCTGTTCGCGAGCCTCCTGTTCGAGGCGCCGCCGCGGGCCGCCGCCATCATCCGGAAGAACTTCGAAGTCGGCGCCGACCCCGGGAACCTCATCCGGGCGCTCGTCCCCATCGCGAACGGGAACTTCGACCCGATGGCGGGGTTCCTGCTCGCGAACATCGACACGCTCCGGTTCATCTTCATGGGCGTCCTGCTCGTCGTGCTCGTCCAGCGCCGGCCGCAGGGCTTGCTCGGCGCGCGCAAGGAGACCGCCGCCGCGGTCGGCCTCGGCGAGGAGACGCAGCCGACCCAGTCGAGTGGCGGCGCCGCCGCGAACGGGGGTGAATCCGATGAGTGACGCGCCCGACGAGGACGTCGACGCGGACATCCCCGAGGACGTCGACGCCGACGTCGCCGAGGACCACGAACCGGAGACCGCCGACTCCGCCGTCGAGGAGGAAGCCAAGGAAGTGCCGCGGGGCGTCCCGCTGCGGGTCGCCGACCTCCGGAAGGAGTTCGGCGGGATCACGGCCGTCAACGGCGCCTCCTTCACCGTCGAGGAGGGGTCGCTGACGGGCCTCATCGGCCCGAACGGCGCCGGGAAGTCGACGACGTTCAACTGCATCACGGGCGTCCACGACGCGACCAGCGGCACCGTCCACTTCCAGGGCCGGGACATCACGGGCGACCGCCCGCACACCATCGCGAACCGCGGGCTCGTGCGGACGTTCCAGATCGCGCGCGAACTCGACGAGATGACCGTCCTCGAGAACATGATGCTGGCGCCCGGCCACCAGCGCGGCGAGTCCATCACGCGGTCGGTCGTCCCCGGCCTCCGCAGTGAGGTCGTCGACCAGGAGACCGACATCCGCGAGGAGGCCTGGGAGACCCTGGAGTTCTTCGAGATCGACCACCTCGCCGACGAGTACGCGGGCAACCTCTCGGGCGGCCAGCGCAAGCTCCTGGAGCTGGCGCGCGCGCTGATGACCGACCCCGAGATGATGCTTTTGGACGAGCCGTTCGCTGGCGTCAACCCGACGCTCGAGGAGAAGCTACTCGACCGCATCCACGACCTCCGCGAGCAGGAGGGGTTGACGTTCCTGCTCGTGGAACACGACATGGACCTCATCATGCAGAACTGCGAGCACGTCATCGTCATGCACCAGGGGCGAGTCCTCGACGAGGGGCCGCCCGACCAGATCAGGAACAACGAGGAAGTCATCGAGGCCTACCTCGGTGGTGAGGTATGAGCCAGCAGGCCTCCAGAGACAACCGCCTCCCGGACGGCGAGTCCGGCATCCTCGCGGTGCGCGGCCTCGACGCGGGGTACGGCGACCTCCAGGTGCTCTCGGACGTCGACCTCGACGTCCGGGACGGCGAGTACGTCACCATCGTCGGGCCGAACGGCGCGGGGAAGTCGACCGTGATGAAGTCCGTGTTCGGGCTGACGACGTACATGGGCGGCACGATAACGTTCGCCGACGAGGAGATCCACCACCTCGACCCCGAGGAGATCATCCACGAGGGCATCGGCTACGTTCCCCAGAACGACAACGTGTTCGCGGGGCTGTCCGTCCGGGAGAACCTCGAGATGGGCGCGTACATCCTCGACGAAGTCCCCGAGGACCGCCTGCGCGCGGTCTACGACCGGTTCCCCATCCTCGAGGAGCGCCAGGAGCAGGTCGCGGGGTCGCTGTCGGGCGGCCAGCAGCAGATGCTCGCGATGGGGCGCGCGCTGATGCTGGAGCCCGACCTGCTGATGCTGGACGAGCCGTCGGCGGGGCTGGCGCCCGACCTCGTCGACGAGATGTTCGACCGCATCGACCGCATCAACGACGACGGGACGTCCGTGCTGATGGTCGAGCAGAACGCGAAGGAGGCGCTGCGGCGCTGCGACCGCGGCTACGTGCTCGTGCAGGGCGAGAACCGGTACATGGACGACGGGGACGCGCTCCTCGAGGACGAGGAGGTCCGCCAGGAGTTCCTCGGCGGGTAGCGGTCGAAGCGCCGGCCGGACGCGGCCACCGCGCCGGTCGGACGCGGCATTCGCGCCGCCGGTCGGACGCGGCCATCGCGCCGGACGAACGCGGCCTCGACGCGACTCTCTGACTCCGGGCGGAGAACCCGCCAGTTCGCTTCCCGCACTACGAGTCAGTTTGCTTCCCGGACCACGACCGCGAGCGCGTGCGCCGCCGCGAGGAACATCGCGACGACGCCGAGCACGAACAGCACCGCGAGGACGGCGTCCGAACTCCCGGACACCGAGCCGACGGCGGGGTTGGCGCCCATGTAGGCGTTCGTCCACGCGGTCAGCGTCGCGAAGCCGGCGACGAGTGCGCCGACGGCGAACGCGAACGCCTGCGGGAGCAGTTCGGCGACGTCGAGGGGGGACTGGGAAGCGGTCACGGCCGCACTTCCGGGCGGAACCGGGGAGTTCTTTGCGGTGGCGCCGGCGCCGCGGCTGCCGGGTGGTCGCACGCGAAAGAAAACCGGTGGTCGTGGGGCGTTACGCCGAGAACTTGATCTCGTCGATCGTCCGGATGCCGCCGCCCTCCTTGAAGCCGAAGTACTCGTAGGTCGCGGCCTTCAGGTCGCCGTTGTCGTCGAAGTCCACGGCGCTGGACGCGCCCTTGTACTGGACGTCGGCGCCGTCCGCGGCCATCGCGAGGCCGTCGGCGAGCGTGCTCGGCGTGACCTCCTGGCCGCCCGGGTTCGCGACCGCCTGCATCTCGGCCGCAATCGCCGACCCGGAGTTCTCGCCCGCGGCGGCGTTCGCGAGCAGACACACGGCGGTCGCGTCGAACGCCTGCGACGTGAACACGCCCGGCGACTCGTCCTCGGGCAGCCCGTACTCCTTGCGGTACTGCTCCACGAAGAACTGCTTGCCCGGCCCGGCCGCCAGCGGCGCGGTGCCGGTGACGTTCGACATCGGGTTCCCGACGTCGGACGGCAGGCTCGCGGACCGCAGGCCGTCGGTGACGAGGATCGGGACGTCCGAGTTGAAGTCGGAGTAGAAGTCCCGGAACAGCTGCTTGCCGCTCTCCGGGTAGCCGATGACGACGATGACGCCCGGGTCGTCCGCGAGCGCGGACTGCAGCCGGGACGTGTACGACGACTTGGCCTTCTGGAAGGACACCTGGTTCGTGATGGTGCCGCCCTCGTTCCGGAACGCGGACGCGAAGCTCTCGGACAGCAGCTGGCCGTAGGAGTTGTTCACGTACAGGGTCGCGGCGGTGGACGCGCCGAGGCGCTGGGTCGCGACCTGGGCGAGCACCTGGCCCTGGAGGGCGTCCGTCGGCGGCGTCCGCCAGATGAGGTTGTTGTCCTGGAGGTCGGTGATGGCGGGCGACGTGCTCGCGGGCGAACACCCGACCATCCCGGACGGGATGAAGACGTTCTTGGCGACCGCGAGAGTGACCTCGGAGGACGCCGCGCCGGTCACCGCCGGGTAGCCGCCGTTGCGCAGCGACTGCGCGGCCGACTGCGCGGCGTTGGCGTCCGTCTGCGTGTCCTGGACGGAGAAGTCCAGGCCGAAGTCCGTCTCGCCCTGCAGGGTCTTCTGCGGGAGGACCGCGGCGTTCTTGATCGGGACGCCGAGGTCCGCGAGGCCGCCGGTGGTCGGCAGCAGGACGCCCTGCTTGAGGGTCCGCATCGCGCCGCCGCTCGTCGTGGTCGTCGTCGTGCCACCGCCGCCACCGTTACTCTCGGTGGTCGTCGTTGTCGTCTCGTTCTCCCCGCCGTCGCCCCCGGTGCAGCCCGCGAGGCCCGCGATGCCTGCTGCTCCCAGTCCGCGGATGACGTCACGCCGGTTGATTCGCTGTGACATACCACGACGTAGAGTGGAGTCCTATAAAGTCGTTGCGCCCGTGACACACTTTCACACCAGCCGGCGAATCCGCCGCAGGCCGGCCGACTCGCACGTTTTTGACCTGGGTCCGCGTAGGAACTGTATGGACGCTAGACAGTTCCTGTTCGTCTCCGCGGACGCGGCGCTCATCACCGACGTGGCCTGGCAGGTCCACGAGGAAGGCCACGACATGAAGTACTACGTGGAGGCCGACAGCGACCAGGAGATCGGCGACGGGTTCGTGCCGAAGACCGACGACTGGCGCGCGAACGTCGACTGGGCGGACGTGATCGTCTTCGACGACATCTGGGGTCGGGGCGGACGTCGGCACCGGCCAGCTCGCCGAGGAGCTGCGCGCGGACGGCCACGCCGTCGTCGGCGGGACGCCGAACACCGACCGCCTCGAGGAGGACCGCGGGTACGCCATGGAAGTCCCCGAGGCGAACGGCGTCCCCACGGTCGACCACGAGGAGTTCACGGACTTCGAAGCGGGCGTCCGCCACATCGAGGAGAACCCCGGGCCGTACGTCGTCAAGCCGCTCGGCGAAGTCCAGAACGTCAAGCGGCTCGTGTACGTCGGCGACGAGGACGACGGCAGCGACGTCGTCGACGTCCTGAAGGCCTACGAGAAGGCGTGGGGCCACCGCATGAAGGGGTTCCAGCTCCAGCGCAAAGTCGAGGGCGTCGAGGTCGCCGTCTGCGGGTTCTTCGACGGCAGCGGGTTCGTGGAACCCGTGAACTTCAACTTCGAGCACAAGCGCCTGTTCCCGGGGAACATCGGGCCGTCGACGGGCGAGATGGGGACGAGCATGTTCTGGGCGCGCCGGAACGAGCTGTTCGAGCGCACGCTCGGCCGCCTCGAGGGCTGGCTGGCCGACGAGGGGTACGTCGGCAGCATCGACCTGAACTGCATCGTCAACGACACCGGCGTCTACCCCCTCGAGTTCACGCCCCGGTTCGGCTACCCGACCATCACGCTCCAGACGGAGTCCATCGAGTCCTCCGTCGCGGAGTTCTTCCACGAGCTTGCGCACGGCCGCGACCCAGGCTTCGCGGTCCACGACGGCTACCAGGTGGGCGTGCGGGTCGTGCTGCCGCCGTTCCCGTTCGACGACGAGAAGACGTACGACGAGAACTCGCGGAACGCCGCCATCGTCTTCGACACCGACGACGCGTCCGGGAAGGCGACGACGCCGCCGGACGGCGTCCACATCGAGGACGCGAAGCGCGTCGACGGCCAGTGGCGGGCCGCGGGCGAGTCGGGGATGCCGCTGGTCGTGACCGGGAAGGACGAGACGATGCAGGAAGCCCAGGCACAGGCCTACGAGCGCGTCGACACCGTCCGCATCCCGAACCTCTACTACCGAGACGACATCGGAGACCGCTGGATAGCGGGCGACGGCGACCGCCTCCACGCCTGGGGGTACCTCGGCCCGGCGTAGGAACGGGAGACCAACCGCCTTCTCACGGTGTCCGCTCGACTCGTCAGTCCGTCCAGAGCCCGAGCAGTCCGTTCGAGAACTGCGTCAGCGTCGGGGACGGGTCGGGGTCGCCGAACGCGGTGTGCGCGAACGCCTGCCAGAGCACGCGCTCGGCGTACGGGCGAGCGTCGAGGTCGACGCCGAACGCGTCCGCGACCGCGGCGTCGTCCACCTCGGCGCCGGGTTCGACCGCGACGCGCTCGGGGACGTCGCTCAGCGAGACCCCGAACGACGGGAAGAGGTCGTAGGACGCGTCGGGCGCCGGGTGGTAGAACGTCCGAGTACTGGGGTACCGGACGACGAGTTCCGGTTCGACGGCCACCGATTCGTCGCCCACGCTGACCGTCCGCTCCGGGAGCGCGATTCGGCGGCGCTCGCCCGCGTCGACGACGTAATCGCCGCCGCGGGTCCGCGCGACGACCGCCGAGTCACGCGTGTCCCCGACGGTCACGTCGTGGTCGACCGGCTCCTCGAGCACCGCCTCCGTCGAGTCGCCGCCGACTGTGCCCTCCACGACCACCGCGCGCCCGCCGTCCCCGGTGACGTCGACGCCGGTGGCGTCGCCAGTCGCGGGACTGACGCCGTACGGGGACGCCGCGACGAACGTCCAGTCGTCGCTCGCGGGCGCGGTCGCCGGCAGCACGGACCGCCAGAAGAACACGCGGCGCTCGCCGCCGCCCTCGTAGGGCACCGCTACCGGGAAGAACCCGCCGCCGAACCGGTCAGCGTCCAGCCCGGGGTACTCCACGGACGCCTCGACGTACGGCAGCGTCCGACGCACGGGGTCGCTGTGGTTCCCGCTCGGCACTCGCGCCACCTCGACGCGCGCCGCGTCGTTCGAGTGAGCCGGCATCCCCTCGGACTACGGCGCGACGCCGGTTAGCCCTGGGTGCGGAGATGTTCGGGACGACCCCACCCCCGACCCGAACTCGTTCGGCACTCCCGACATCGGCGTCCGCGTGCTCCGAGCAGACGTGTTCCGGTACGCCGTCGGCCGCTGGTCGCGGGCGTTCACCGCCGCGAGCCTCGCGTTCCTGGTGCTGTGGCGGACGGCAGCCGCCGCGAGCGGTCTCGCCTCGACCGACCTCTTCCCTCCGTGGGCGGCCTCGGTTTCCCCCTCCGTCCCCCACCGGAGCGTCGTGACGCTCGCCGTCCTCGGGTTCGTCTGCCACCTGGTCTTCGGGAAGGCGTACCTCCTTGTGCCGTCGTACTACCAGCGAGTCCACCCCCCGAGTCGCGTCCCCGGCGTCCACCTCGCGCTCACTGGCGCCGGCGCGCTCCTGCTCGCCGCCGGCCCGCTCGCCGGCGTTCCGGACGCGGCCGCCGACTGGGGCGCGCTCGCGTGGGCGGCCGGCGTCGCCGCCTTCCTCGGGTCGCTCGCCCGCTCGCTCCGCGGCGCACTCGCCGCGACAGGGGCACTCGGTGACGCGGCAACGACCAGCGAGCGCGCCGCGATGGCCGTCCTCCCCATTCCGTTCGCCTACCTCGCGGCCGGCGCGTACGGGACGGTCGCGCTCCACTGGCCCGTCCCCCTCGCGGCCGCGGCGACGCCGGCGCGCGTTACTCACCTCTACGCCGCCGGGCTCGCGGCCCTCCTCGTGTTCGCGCTCGGGGTCAGGCTCCTCCCGCGGTTCCTCGACGCCGAACCGACTCCCCTACTGACGGTCCCGACGCTCGCCGCCGGCGCGGTCGGCCCGGGGCTGCTCGCCGCCTCGCTCTGGGAGGGCGCGCTGTTCCGCGTCGCGGCCGCTCTCGAGACCGTCGCCGTCACCGGGTTCGCGCTCCAGACGGCGGTCGTGTGCGCGCGCTCGGACCGCCGAACTGTCGGCCTCTACGGCGTGCTGGCGGGCGCACTCGTGGGCGTGGCAGGCGTCGTCACCGCCGCGGGCGTAGCCGCCGGCTGGGTGTCGCCGGCTCTCGTCGCCGCGCACGCGTCGCTAGCGCTCGGCGGCTTCCTCGCCGTGACCGCACTCGGCTTCCTCGTCCAGTTCTACCCACCCGCCGGGGGCGAGGGGTCGACCGGCGCGAACGCACTCACAGGCGCCATGCTGGCGGCTTTCGGAGGTGGCGTCGCACTCGAGGCGGTCGGCAGCGTCGCTGCCGGACCCGGCGGCGGTGAGGTCGCAGCAGGGGGAACGCTGGTGTCGCTGGCTGGCGCCGTCGGCATCGCCGGCCTTGTCGCGACTCGGCTCCGGCGCATCGACGCATGCTAGCGCGACCCACTGCGAACATATCCGGACACAGGGCTTAGTTTAGGGCAACCTAACTCGCGTACAGGGTGACCCAACTGGATGGCTGACGCTACCACCGACGCCGTCGGCGCCGTCGCCGACGAACTCTTCGACAAGTACCTGCTCCCGAAAGCCGCGCTCACGGTGATCCTCGCGGCGTCCCTCGTCGGCACCGCGCTGACGCTCGAACTCACCGGCCAGTGGGCGCCGCTCGTCGCCGTCACCAAGTGGGCCTACCTCGTCTCGCTCGGCGTGCTGCTCGGCGGCCTCCTCTGGAAGCACGCGTTCGTCCGACCCAGCGACCTCGCGGACGGCGCCGCGGACTACTGCGACCGCATGTACGCGCGCTACGACCGCATCGCCACCGCCGCACTCGGCGGCCTCGCCGCCACCGGCGCCGCACTCCTCGCGGTCGTCTACGCCGGCCGCGTCGCCCCCGAGATGGCGGCCGCGCTCGCCGCCTCGCTCGCGCTCACCGTCGCCGCCGGCGCCGCCGACACCCTCGGTGACCGTGAGGCTGCGGACCGATTCCGCACTCCCGCCGGCCTCACCGCGCTCGTCGGCGCCGCCGCCGCGACCGCCGCCACCGCCACCGCGGACGTCGCGCTCGCCCACGGCACCGGCACCGCCGCGGCCGTCCGGTCGCTGCACCTGCTCGCGTTCGGCGCCTGGGTCGGCGGCGCCGTCTGGAACATCTTCGTCGCCGTCCCCACCGGCCAGACCCGGCCGACGCCGCCCGTCGTGCAGGCCGCCGGCGAACAACTCGAACGCTTCCGGTGGGCGGTCCGCGCCATCATCCCGACGCTCGTCCTCACCGGCCTCTTCCAGTCCGTGGCCGTCCTCGGCACCCGACTCGCGCCCTACGTCGAAACCGTCGTCGGGCTCGCCGTCCTCGCGAAACTCGGGCTCGTCGTCGTCCTCTTCGGCATCTTCCTCACGTGCCCGATGTGGCGCGCGTGCTCGCCTATCGACGGCGTCTGCGACCTCGCCGACCTCGACGCCGGCACCGCCGAGGAGGCCGACTGATGGCGGCCAGCGACGTCCCCACCGAAGCCCCCGACGTCGAACCCGACCACACCATCGACAACCGCGACCGCGGCTGCGCAAACGGCATCGTCCGCGTCCAGCGCGCGCTCGAAGACCTCCACGACGGCGCCGTCCTCCGCGTCCAGTCCAGCGACCGCCGCGCGAAGACCGAGTACCCGAAACTCGCCGCCCAGACCCCCCACGAACTCCTCGCCGTCGTCACCGAGCGCCGCCGCGTGCTCGCGAAACAGTACACCACCTACCTCGAAGTCCACCATGAGTGACACCGACACCGCCGCAGGACGCACCGGCCACCGAACCGACTGGCAGCGACTCCCCGACCCCGACCCGGTCCGCGTCCGCGACCCGCTCGCGGAACTGCTCGGCGTCGTCCCCGACGGCGACCCACTCGTCGTCGACTTCGCCGACGTCGTGCTCGCCGCCGGACACGCCTGCCCGGCGGTCGCGGGCGCGTACCGCACCACCCAGCTCGCGCTCGACGACATCTACCCGGACGAACTCCCCGTGCGGAGCGAGATCACCGTCGTCGTCGGCGGCGACCCCGAGACGCCGGGCCTCGGCGCGATGGCGAACGTCGTCAGCCACGTCACAGGCGCCGACCGCGAGACCGGCTTCGCCGGGTTCGGCGGGTACGGCGGCCGCCAGGACCTCCTCTCGTTCGAGCCCCTGGACGGCCCCGGGCGCACGTTCGAGTTCGAGCGCACGGACACCGGCGAGCGCGTCCGCGTCTCGTTCGCGCCCGACGCGGTCGGAATGGCGCCCCCCGAGGACGGCGACGGGCCGGCCGCCGCGATTCCCGACATGATCGCGGGAACCGCCAGCGAGGCCGAACGCGACGCCTTCCTCGACCAGTGGCACGGCAAAGTCCGGCGCGTCCTCGACGCCGACTCCGGACCCGACAGTCCGTTCACGCTCACTCGACCGGACGAATAGTCCCGCCGCCCGGTCGCCGCGTCCCACCGCGAACTGTCCTCAGTCGCCGCGCTCCACCGCGAACT
>JBDGUB010000046.1:0-15697 GCA_042216245.1 Halobacterium sp. | reverse complement strand
CGACGCCCGGACTACGTGACGCGTGGCGTCGCGGACGCCGGAGAACCCGTCAGGCGCCGACGAGGGACTTCAGCCACTGGACGATGCCGGTCCCCGACCGGCGCTCGCGCTCGAAGCCCTCGTGGAGTTCGTCCATGAGGTCGACGCGGGAGTCGAAGCGCTGTCGGCCCGTGCGCTCCAGGACGGTCGACAGCGCCACCTCGTGTGCGTTCGGGCCGCAGGGAATCTCGGGGTCGCCGGTCGCGTCGACCACGTCCTCGGGGGTCGCCGGGAACGACAGGTCGGCGTCCGAGATGTACTCGTCGGCGGCCGCGATGCCGAAGACGTCCGGCTCGGGGGTGTCGTCGCTTCCCGTCGGTGGACGCGCTGCCATGGTCGGGCGTAGTGCGGTCCCCGCCAAAAATCCCGGGCAATCGAACGTGTCAGTCGCGGCCGACGAACAGTCAGGTTTACGCGGGAGGCCGCACATCCCGTGGACCATCGGATGAGCGACTCGACCGACCGGGGGCAGCCCGCAGCCCACCTGCGCGCGGTCGCCGCCTGGCTGTACGACGACGCGCCGTACTTCGCTGGCGTCCTGCGGCCGGACGGCACGCTGGTGTACGCGAACGACACCGCGCGGTCGCTGGTCGACGCGGAACCGGCGTCGCTGTACGGCGAGCGCTTCTGGGAGACGCCCTGGTGGAGCCACGACGACGCCGAACGCGAGCAGGTCCGGGAGCGCGTCCGGGCCGCGGCGGGCGGCGAACGCCAGCAGTTCGAGACCACGCACGCGGCCACGGGCGGCGACCGCCTGAACGTCGAACTGGACCTCAGGCCGCTGACGGCCCCGCCCGCCGTCCTCGACGGCGGTGACGTCGACGCCGACTCGCCGTACGCGCTCGCCGTGACGGGGACGGACGCGTCCGAGCGGGCGAGCCTCGCGGCCGCGAAACAGGCGAACCTGGCGGCGCTCGAGGGGCTCTACGAGACCGTCTCGGACCCCGACCTCTCGTTCGACGAGCGGGTTCGCGCGCTGCTCCGCGTGGGCAAAGACCACCTCGACCTCGGGGAGGCGTTCTACACGAAGATCGACGGCGGCGTCCAGCTCGTGCAGACGTCGGTCGCCGACCACCCCCTCCTCCAGGAGGGCGAGAAGTCCCCCCTCGAGGACAGCTACTGCAAGCGAACCATCGAGGAGGGGACCGTCGTGATGAACGCCGTCGGCGACACGGCGTTCGCGGCGGACTCCGCGTTCGACACGTTCGGCCTGGAGTGTTACGTCGGCGCGAAACTCGAACTCGACGGCACCGTCCACGGCACCATCTGTTTCGCGGACACCGAACCGCGGCCGGAACCCATCGACGCGACCGAGCGCGCGTTCGTCCAGGTGCTCGCGGAGTGGCTGAACCACGAACTCGAGCAGGAGCGGGCCCGCCGCCGACTCGCCCGGCAGAACGACCGCCTGGAGCGGTTCACGGACGTCGTCAGCCACGACCTCCGGTCCCCGCTGAACGTGGCGTCCGGCCACCTCGACCTCGCGTCGTCGAAACTCGGCGACGGCGAGGTCGCGGGCCACGTGGCTGACGCGGCGGACGCCCTGGACCGGATGACGGAGCTCGTGGAGGCGATGCGCCGGCTGGCGGCCGAGGGCGAGGTCGTGGGGGAGACCGAGCGCGTGTCGCTGGCGGCCGTGGCGCGCGACGCCGCGGCGACGGCACTCCCCCAGGGGGCGCGACCCTCGAGGTCGAGACCGCCGCGGGGGAGACGTTCGCCGCGGACCGCGAACGCCTCCGCACCGTCTTCGAGAACCTGTTCTCGAACGCGGCCGACCACGGCGGCGACGAGGTGGACGTGACAGTCGGGAGCGCGCACTTCGGTGACGACGCGGGCTTCTACGTCGCGGACGACGGCCCCGGGTTCTCCGAGTCGGACCCCTCCGTGGTGTTCGAGGAGGGACACACTGGCCGCGAGGACGGCACCGGGTACGGGCTGGCTATCGTGGAGGCCGTCGTGGAGGCCCACGGCTGGACGGTGTCGGCGGGCGAGAGCGAGTCCGGCGGCGCGCGCTTCGAGGTCGCGGGCGTGGAGTTCGAACCCGCGGCAGTGGAGTAGAAACGGTGTCCCGACCGGCGCCGGGCGCCCCGATGGGCTGGGGGCGGAGTGCCGGTAGGACGGCGGCTAGACGTGGGGTTCGAAGACTTCCTCGTGGAGCTGGTCCGCGACCGTGTCCAGCAGCGTCTGGAGGTTCTGGGCGTCGTAGCGGTTGTACTCGACGAGGCGGTCGAGGGCGGCCTCGTCGCCGTCCTCGTAGCGGTGCCAGAGCTCGACGGCTTCCCGGCCGTCGACGTCCATCCCGCCGCGGTCGACGCCGAGGTCGCGTTCGACCTGCTTGAGGCCGCCGGAGAGCCCGAGGCGCTTGCAGAGGTACATCAAATCCAGGTGTGGGGCGTCGACGGAGCACTCGAAGTTGTGCTCGAGGAACGGCTGGTCGAAGCGCTTCCCGTTGAAGGAGACGACCAGGGAGGCGTCCAGGAGGTCCTCGAGGTTGTCCGCGGTGAGGTCGTCGCCGCGCACGAGCGTCGTGGTGTCGCCGCCGCGGTGGACGGTCACGGTGGTGACGCGGCTCGCGCGCTTGTCCAGGCCGGTGGTCTCGATGTCGAAGAACGCGACGTCGCCGGCGACGTTCTCGTAGAGCCGCCAGAGTTCGTTGTTCGGGAGCGTCTCGCCGAAGAACTGGGTGTCGCCCGCCTCGAGCGCGCGGCGGGCGTCCTCGATGTAGGCGTAGACGTGCTCCGCGGTGGCGTCACCGATTCCGGGGCCGGTGCCGTCGAAGTCGTCCCAGTGGGTGACGCCGTTCGCCCAGAGCCGGCGCTCCGTGGTCTCGCCGACGCCGGGCGCGGGGATGAAGGAGTTCTCGACGCGCATGCGAGCATCCTGGGTGGCGGCGTACATAGGCGTCGCGGTTGGGCGCGCTCCCCAAACAGGGAAGGGGGCCGGGCGAGCAGTGGCGGGCATGGTCAAGATGGTGCAACTGCTCGTCCGGCGCGACGACTACACGCACGAGGAGTTCGTGGAGCGCTGGCGCGGCGAGCACGCCGAGATGGCGAAGGACCTGCCGAACCTCCGGAAGTACGTGACCGCCGTCCCGAACGACCCCGAGCGCTCCAGCCACGACGGCGTCGTGGAGCTGTACTTCGAGGACATGGACGCGCTCGCCGAGGCGTTCGACTCCGAGGTCGGGCGCGAGGTGCAGGCGGACGCCGCCGAGTTCACGGATATGGACGCGGGCGAGACGCTGTACGTGGAGGAGCGCGTGGAGTACGAGGCCTAGTCGAGGGCGGTCCGGACGAAGGCGTCGACGCCGCGGCGGAGGCGTTCGCTGGCGGCCTGCGTGGAGACGCCGAGTTCGTCGGCGACGTCCTCGAGGGTCGCCGCGCGCGGGACCTGGTAGTAGCCGGCGTCGACGGCGGTCCGGAGGGCTTCGCGTTGCTTCTCGGAGAGCCCGTACTCGCCGCCGGGGAACTCGGAGTCGCTCTCGCCGTAGACCCGCTGGAGGGTCACGTCGACGCCCTTCCGTTCGACGCGCGGCTGGTACTCGGCGAGGCTCTCCCGGTCGGGGAACCGGAGTCGGGCGTGGACGCCGTGCTCGCCGGAGGTGACGTCGAGCCGGGAGGCCTCGAGGCGTTCGTCCATGGGGTACAGGGGGAGTTCGGTGTCCTCGCTGACGTGGACGCGGTAGAGCCGGCGGTCGCCGGCGTCCTCGATGACTTCCCACTCGGCGACGGTGTCGTCGTCGCCGACGCTGGCTTCGAAGACTTCGAGGTCACCGCCGGTCGCCCAGAGGAACAGCACGGGGCGGTCGGGGTCGGACGCGACGGCCTGCTCGACGTCGAAGGTGACGCCGGTGCCTTCGAGGGCGTCCATCAGCGGGAGTCCCGGGTGCCGGAACGTGAACTCGGCGATGACGCTCATGGACGCCGTATCACGCGCGACACTGAAATATCAATCGGCTGTCAAAATCGGCGGGCCAGAGGCAGTGCCCCGCCGAACCGGTGTCAGAGGCACGTCCACCGGGCGACTCGCGGAGTCACCGGTGAACACCCAGTACAATTACGCCTGTTGTCCTGAAGCTATCCCTTGCCTGGTCAGGCATTTATATACTGCCGGGGAGCGAGTTCGTTCAGCCTGAACGACAGACGAATCCGGGGCCGCCGACGCCCGGCTCACCCGAACCGCTCGAACGGCTGCTCGCAGTCCGTACAGTAGTGCATCGACCGACAGAGGCTCGGGCCCTTCGGGTGCTCGCGCTCGGTCTCCGTCGAACCGCAGTACGGGCACTCCACGCCCGTCTCGCCCGACGTCGTGGTGCTCGGGTCGAGGTCCCTCATACGCTCAGGCCGAACTCCCGCAGTTGCTCTCTGCCCGACTCCGTGACCATGTCAACGGACCACGGCGGCGAGTACCGGACGGAGACGTCGGCCTCCCGGACGCCCGACGCCGTCAGCGCCGCACACCGCACGTCGTTCGTCAGGACGTCCTTCGCCGGACAGCCCGTGTACGTCAACGTCATCTCCACGGCCGCGCGGTCCCCCTCGACGGTCACGTCGTAGATGAGCCCGAGGTCCACGACGGAAACCGGCATCTCGGGGTCCTCGACCTCGCGGAGCGCCGCCCAGACCTCGGCCTCGGCGCCCGACGCGGCCTCGCCCGTCTTCGGGTACTCGGCCGGCGCGTCGCCGTCCTCGTAGTCGGTGTACGCGCACGCGTCCGACGACGGCGTGCTCACGCGTTCTCACCCCGCAGCTCCGCGGGCTCGTCGAACCCGAGTTCGTGGTACGTCGCCGTGACGTCCTCGTGGAGTTCCCGCCAGTCCGCGGTGTGGCTGCCGTCCCGGCCGACCGCGTCCGGCAGTGACGCCGCCTCCGGGTCCGGCACCGAGACGCCGAGGGACTCCAGGAACGGCACGACCTCGTCCAGCCAGTCCGAACGCAGCGCCGACAGCGTCCGCGTCCGCACGCCAGCCTCCACGATCGCTTCCTCGTGTTCGGTGCTCGCGAACAGCGTCAACGCGTACGGGAACAGCCGGTCGACGGCCGACTGGACGCGCTCGTGGGACTCCCCGCCGCCCGCGAGCCGCTCGAGCCACGACTGCGCGTGCTCGCGGTGGTACTCCTCCTCGCCCTGGACCTTCGCGACGCGGTCCGCGATGGGGTCGTACGAGGAGTCCTCGAGGGCGTCCAGCCGAAGGCGCTCGGCGACGTCGTAGAGGTAGCCGCGGACCACGGTGTCCGCCCAGTCGCCCTCCGGCGTCGCCAGTTCCACGAGCGTCGCGTGCCGGAACGTCCCGGGGTCGCGCTCCCAGAGCAGGTCGGCCTCCTCGTACCCGAACTCGTCCTGGAGGAGGTCGTACCAGAGCCTCGCGTGCCCGAACTCGTCCTGGGCGATGTTCGCGAGCGCGAGGTCCGCCTCCGGCGTCGGCGCGAAGATCTGCCACTCCGTGTACCGCTCCGCGAGCACGTACTCGTCGTCCGCCAGCCGGAACAGCTCGGCCTCCGCGGGCTCCATCAGACGTCACCCCGCTTCTCCGCGGCCTCCTCCTGTTCGGCCTCGCTCTCCGCGACCTCCTCGGCGAAGCTCGCGTCGATCTCGTTGTACGTGATCGCCCACCGGTAGGACTTGTCCGTCGTCCCCCCGAACGCGGTGTCGTCGGCGTCGACCTCCCCGATCTCGTCGCTCGGCGCCACCCACAGTGAGTTCGTCTGCATCCGGCGGCCGTGCTGGACCTGCGCGAACAGCTTCGCCATCTCGCGGTCCGGCGCGTGCACGTTCCCGCAGTGCTCGTGGCGGTCGCCGGGCTCCTCCTGGCGGAACACTTCCCAGATCATGGTCAGTCGGCGGCCTGCGGGCTCCCCGCAGCACTGGACTCCCAGTCGTCCATCGACGCGCGCACCCACTCGACGGCCGCCTGTCGCTGCCGCCGGCTCCCGATCTGCTCGCGGCTGCCCTCGTAGTCGTTGCTCGCGATGGTCCAGAACTCGTCCCAGTCGAGGTCCTCCTCGCGGACGGCCATCGTGCCGTCGTCGCGCTCGAAGATGCGGGGGTACTCGGGGAGCTCGAGGCCGTACTTTTCGGCCTTCGGCACGTACATGTTCAGGAAGGAGTTCCGGAGTTCGTCGTTCGAGACGGTCTTCAGGCCGACCTGCTGGGCGAACTCGTCGTGGTGGGACTCGTCGTTCGTCGGGCCGAAGAACTGGAGGATGCGCGGCCACCACTTCTCGAAGGCCGCCTGGGTGCGCTCCTGGTTGGCCTTCGAGGACGTCATCAGTTCGCGGAGGATGTCCTCGCCGTGCTTGACGTGGAACCCCTCCTCGAAGCAGACCTTGTCCATGGCGTGCGCGTACGGCTCCCAGGACGTGTTCTTCAGGGTGGCCTGCCGGCGCATCGCGCCGCCGTCGACGAAGAAGTCGATCATCGGCGCCTCGTACCAGTTGTCCACGGGGTAGTGGAAGCAGTTCAGGAACTTCCCCTCGCCCGCCTGGAGTTCCTCGAGCATCTGCTCGCGGGACTTCACGCCGAGCGTCTCGGCGGCCCGGTACAGCAACTGGGCGTGCCCGATCTCGTCCTGGCACTTCGCGGTGCACGCCAGCTTCCGGTCGAGGGAGGGCGCCATCCGGGTGAACTCCTTGTCGAGGTAGCCGCCCATCACCTCGCTGTTCGCGTGGAACTGGATCATGCGCGTCGCGGCCTCCCGGTACTCCCGCGGGAGGTCGTCCGCGGGACTGAACTCGCGGGGGCCGGCGCGCTCTTTGACCGTCTCGATGTCCATGCGTGGTAGTCAGGGACACGCGTGGGTAGGCCTTCACCCGCACATGCGCGGGGTTCAAATACCACGGGGGCGAACTGTCGCCCGTGATCGAGGAGTGCCTGTTCGTGGAGTTCGGCGTGCAGGGCGACGACTGCCCGCTCGCCGACGCCACGCGCGCCACCGGCGCGACCGTCGACGCCCGCCCGCCACAGCTTCGAGCGGACGGCTACGCGCTCCTCCAGTTCTCCTCGAACGACGGCGACGACCTCGCGGCCGCGCTCGACGCCGACGACCGCGTCCGCTACCTCCACGCCGCCCGCGACGACGGCCGGTTCACGTACCGCTGCCTCTCGAAAGCCCCCTGCGTCGTGCACGAGCTCGTCAGCGAGGGCCTGCTGGTCGACACCCTCCACTACGACGGCGGCGACGCCCGGTTCACGGGCGCGGTCGTCGGCCAGGACGTCCTCCGCGGCGTGCTCGACACCGCGGGCGACACGGTCGGCGTCACGCTCGAGCGCGCGTACCCCATCGGCGGCGAGGACGACGCGCCGGTCGCCGACCGCTGGGGGGTCACGGCCCCGCAGGCCGACGCGCTCCGCACCGCCCTCGAGATGGGGTACTTCGCCGTGCCCCGGGACACCGACGCGGGCGAGGTCGCCGACGCGCTCGGCGTCTCGAAGTCCGCGTTCCTCGAACGCCTCCGCCGCGGGCTCGCCCGCCTGCTCGGGGAGACGCTGTGAGGACCCCGACCTCGGGTGACGCCGCGCTACGAGAGCCTGCGGTGGGGCTCCGAACCCGCTACGCGGGGTCGACGGCGGCGAGTCGCTTCCCGACGTGGTGGTAGACGCGGTCGCCGACCACCATCGGCTGGTCGGTGCCGACGCCGTCCTCGCGCTGGACGGACACCCGCCAGCGTTCGTCGCCGGCGTCGAGCGCGAGCGCAACCAGGCTCCCGTCGGACTGCGCGACGTACGCGGTGTCGCCGCCGACCGCGACCCCGCGCGGGCTGTCCAGGGTGGTCGTCCAGGCCTCGTCGCCGGACGCCGGGTCGAGCGCGGCGACCGTCTCGCCGGCCGCCCAGACGAGGACGTCGTCCGCGAGCGCCGGATTCACGACGCCGCTGAGTCCACAGCTCACGGACGTGTCCCGCGACCACTGCGTCTCGCCGGACGTCGGGTCGACCGCGACGAGGGCCTCGCGGTCCCCGCACGTCGCGACGTACACGAGGCCGTCGCCGACCACGGGATACCCGGCCTGCGCGGGCGGGAGTCCGACGCGCGTCGCCACCTCGGCGTCCTCGACGACGAGCAGGGCTTCCTGGCCCCGGACGTAGAGCGCGTCCCCGTCGACGGCGATTGCGTGTCCGGTGTCAGTCCGAATCGTCCCCGTCCGCTCCCGGGACTCGGTGTCGACCTCGAGGACGCCCCGCCCGGGGCTGACGCCGTACAGCGTCCCGTCCTGAACGGTCGGCGACGCCACCACGCCCTCGGCGTCCAGCGACCACCGCGTCTCGCCGGACACCGGGTCGAGGACGGCCAGGCCGCTGCCGTCGTTCGGGACGTAGAGGGCGTCGCCCGCGAACGTGGGCGTGTTCGCCTGCGTCCAGCCGGTGCGCTCCCACCGAGTCGACCCGTCGGCGGCCGCGTGCGCCGCGACCCGAGACCCCGCCGCGGCGAACACCGTATTCCCGGCGACGACCGGGCCGTACACCGCCACGTCGCCGACGGTCGTCGTCCAGGTCACCGTGCCGCCGGCCTCCGGACCGGTGCCGTCACGCGCGCGACCGCGGCGCCGCGGCCCGCCGCCGAACGTCGGCCAGGACGCCCCGGAGAAGTCCATCTCCGTCGGCGTCGGCGACGACTGCCCGCCACCGCCGCTCGACGTCGCCAGCGCGTTCGTGGTGCCGTCGCCGCGACTGCTGGTGTCGTCCAGGAAGCCGGTACAGCCAGCGAGACCGCCTGCGAGCGTCGCGCCGACGCCGGCGATCGCCTCTCGTCGTCGAACCATCGACCGAACCGCCCGACTGCGAGCAGTTCACGCTTTCGGTCGCCCACAGTTATCACCCTCCGCCGGGAACCCCGTGGCATGCGCACCGAAACCGACGACGGCGTCCGCCGGGTGACGTTCGACCGCCCGGGCGTGATGAACGCGTTCACCGCCGACCTCGCCGCCGACCTCGCCGCGGAGATCGAGTCCCTCGACCCCGAGACCCACGACGCGCTCGTGTTGACGGGGGAGGGACCGGCGTTCTCCGCGGGCGGCGACATCCAGTCGATGGCCGAACGCGAAGAGGACGTCCGGGACGCCTACGAGCGCGTCGAGGACACGTTCGGCCGCCTCGCGGAGGCCGCGATGGCGTCCCGCGTCCCCATCGTCGCGCGCGTCAACGGGGACGCGGTCGGCGCCGGCCTCGCGGTCGTCGCGCTCTCGGACTTCGCGTACGCGGTCCCCGACGCATCCTTCTCCTGTGCGTTCGTCCGCGTCGGCCTCGTCCCGGACACGGGCGGGAGCTACCTCCTGCCGCGGCTCGTCGGCCTCCGCGAGGCGAAACGCCTCGCGTTCACCGCGGAGTTCGTGGACGCCGCGGAAGCCGCCGACCTCGGCCTCGTGAACGAGGCCGTCCCCGAGGACGAACTCGACGCCGCCGTCGAGGACTGTCTGGAGACGCTCCGCGCGCGCCCGACCCGCACCGTCGGCGCCATCCGGCAGGCGCTCCACGACAACCTCGGGCGCGAGTGGCGGAACGGCCTCGACCACGAGAACCTCGTCCAGAGCCAGGCGTACGACACCGCCGAACACGAGGAGGGCGTCGCGGCGTTCCTCGAGGGTCGCGACCCCGAGTTCCAGTCTTAGAGGGGTTTCTCCATCACGTAGTTCGCGTCCGGGTCGTCGAAGGCCCTCCGGACGCGCTCGACGCGCTCGCGGTCCAGCGGGTCGTCCTCGCTGCCGCCGGGCGCGATGTACACCTTCCACGCGTCGCCGTCCTCGCGCTCCCGCAGCACGTCGAAGCGCGCCCGGTAGTCCGCGGGGAGGGCGTCCCGCGTGGTCCGGACGAGGATGCTCTCGGGCCGGTAGCCGTTCCCGACGTAGAACTCGTCGACGTAGCCGCCCGCGGACCCGACGCTCACGCGGTCGACGCCGAGGTCGACAGCGCCGGCCTCGAACGCGTCGAGCAGCCGGGAGCCGATTCCGCGGCGCGTGTACGCCTCGGTGACGCCGATGCCGACGAGTTCGGCGCCGCCGTGCGCGCGCCGCCCGAGCGCGAACCCGACCAGGTCGCCGTCGTCGTACGCGCCGACGAACAGCGCGGGGTAGTCGTCGTACCAGTCCGTGACGGCGTCCCGGTCGCGCTCACCGACGCGGCTGCAGAGCAGCCGATAGACGTCCTCGAAGTCAGTCGACGGAACGCGGCGCACGTCGACCATACGCTGCGGACGCCCGCCGCCGGCAAGTGTCTTCGGCCGACTCACTCCAGCGGCTCGCCGACCGCGCGCTCGACGGCCTCGTCCAGCAGGCCCTCCCGGACGAGGTCGGCGACCGCGGCCATGTCGCCCGAGAGCGACCGGTCCTCGTCGACCGGCGGGGAGACGTCTCGCACGAGGTCGTAGACCGCGCGGGTGCCGTCGGCGTGCGCGAGGTCGCCGTCCAGGAACTCGCTGGCCTGCGCCGCGCACAGCAGTTCGACGCCGACGACCGTCGCGGCCTTCTCGGCGGCCTCCCGGAAGCCGTACGCCGACCCGGCGCTCATGCTGACGTGGTCCTCCTGGTTGCCCGACACCGGCGTGTTGTCGACCGAAGGCCGGCCGAGCGACCGGAGGTCGTTCACGAGCGACGCCGCGGTGTACTGGGGTATCATCAGCCCCGAGTGCAGGCCGCTGTCGGGCGCGAGGAACGGCGGCAGGTGGGCTTCCTGGACGTTCGGGTTGAGGAGGCGGTCGGTTCGACGCTCGCTGATTGCCGCGAGTTCCGCGAGCGCGCCCGTCGCGTAGTCGAGGCGGAGCGCGAGGGGTTCGCCGTGGAAGTTCCCGCCGGAGAGCACGGCGGCGCGGTCGGTGCCGCTCGCGCGGTCGTCGGCGCGGTCGGCGTCGAACACGAGGGGGTTGTCGGTGGCGCTGTTCAGTTCGGTCTCGACGGCGTCCCGGAGGTGCGCGAGCGCGTCCCGGACGGCGCCGTGGACCTGGGGGAGACACCGGATGGAGTACGCGTCCTGGACGCGGTCGCAGTTCCGGTGGCTCTCCACGACCGCCGACCCATCGGTGAGTCGTTTGACGTTCCGGGCGCTGGCGGCCTGCCCGTCGTGGGGGCGGACGCCGTGGACGGCGGGGTCGCAGTTCGCGGTCGTCGACATCGTCACCTCGGTCGTGAGCGCGCCCGCGGCGTCGGCGGCGCGGAGCGCGCGCTCGGCGTCCAGGAGCGCGAGCGCCGCCAGCCCCGTCGTCAACTGGGTGCCGTTGACGAGCGCGAGGCCCTCCTTCGCCTCGAGGGTCACGGGCTCGAGGCCGACCCGCGAGAGCGCTTCTGCGCCCCCGGCGCGCTCGCCGTCGGCGCGCGGTTCCCCGCCCGCCCGTTCCGTGTCGCGCGGCGACACGCGCGCCTCCCCCTCGCCGACGAGCACGAGGCCGAGGTGGGCGAGCGGCGCGAGGTCGCCGCTCGCGCCGAGGCTGCCGCGGGACGGGACGACGGGGTGGACGCCCTCGTTCAGCATCGACGCGAGCAGGTCGACGACGCGCTCGCGGACGCCCGAGTAGCCCTTGACGAGCGCGTTCAGCCGCGTGAGGAGGAGCGCGCGCACCTCCTCGCGTTCGAGGTCGCGGCCCGCGCCCGCCGCGTGGCTGCGCAGGAGGTTCGCCTGGAGGGACTCGAGGTCGTCGGCGTCGATGCGGGTGTCGACGAGCGAACCGAACCCGGTGTTCACGCCGTAGACGGGGTCGCCGGCGTCGAGGACGTCCCGGACGCGGTTCCGGGACGCGCGCACTGCCTCCCGGGCGTCGTCGGCGATTCGGACCTCGGCGTCGTCGCGCGCGACGGCTTCGACGTCCTCCGGGGTGAGCGTCTCGCCGTCGACGACTACCGGACTCACGCCACCACCTCCCCGTCCTTGAGGACGGCGTCGGCGCTGTTCACGCCGAAGTTGTACGGGACGTGGACGTGACTCGGGCCGTCCACGACGACGAGGTCGGCGGCCGTGCCCTCCCGGAGCGTGCCGGTGCCGTCCCGGCGGTCGATGGCGCGGGCGGCGTGGGCGGTCGCGCCGAGCAGCGCGTCGGCGGGCGCCATCCGCATGCCGTTGCACGCGAGCGCCACCGCGAACCCCATGCTCTGGCTGTAGCAGTTCGGGTTCAGGTCGGTCGCGAGCGCGACCGGCGCCCCGGCGGCCTGGAACTGGCCGGGGTCGGCGTAGTCCTCGCCGAGCGCGAACGCCGTCCCCGGGAGGAGGACGGGCGTGACGCCGGCGTCCGCGAGCGCGCGGGCGTCCTCGGCGGTGGCGTGCAGGAGGTGGTCGGCGCTCGCGGCGTCGAGGTCGGCGGCGAGCTGCGCGCCGCCGAGGCGCGTGAACTCCTCGGCGTGGACCTTCGGCGTGAGGCCGTGCTCGCGGCCGGCCTCGAGGACGCGCCGGGACTGGTCGACGCTGAAGACGTCCGCCTCGCAGAACACGTCGCAGAACTCGGCGGCGCCGTGGTCGGCGGCGGCCGGCAGCTGCTCGTGGACGACCTCGTCGAGGTACGCGTCGGCGTCCATCCCGTCGGGCGTCGCGTGCGCGCCCATGAACGTCCCGACGACGTCGACCGGGTGGTCGGCCTGCGCGGCCTCGATAGCGTCCAGCAGCCGGAGTTCGGTCTCGGTGTCGAGCCCGTAGCCGGTCTTCACTTCGGCGGTCGTGGTGCCGTGCGCGAGTATCGCGTCCAGCTGGGCCCGGAGGTTCGCGGCGAGTTCGTCCGTCGAGGCCTCGCGGACGGCGTCGACCGTGCGGAGGATGCCGCCGCCCTCGGCGAGAATCTCCTGGTAGGACTTCCCGCGGAGCTTCGCCGCGAACTCGTCGCTGCGGTCGCCCGCGAAGACGGCGTGCGTGTGGGGGTCGACGAACCCCGGAATCACGGTCTGGCCGGTCGCGTCGACGGCGGTGTCGGCGTTCTCCGCGGGGTACTCGCGGAGCACGTCCTCGCTCGCCCCCACCATCGCGACGTCGCCGTCGACGACGGCGACCGCGGCGTCCTCGTAGCGCTCGAGGCCGCCGTCGCCGTCCGGGCCGACGACGAGTTCGCTGGCGCCGGTGACGACGGTCTGGAGCCCGGTCACGTCACGTCGCCCCCGCGAGGAAGTGCGCGATGGTTCGCGCCGCCGCGTCGACGGTGCGGCCGTCCTCGTCCAGCGGCGGCGCCGTCTCCACGACCTCGAAGCCCGCGACGCGGTCGTCGCCCGCGAGCTCCCGGACCATCCGGAACAGCTCGCGGGGCTGCAGGCCGCCCGGCGTCGGCGCACTCGCGCCCGGGTACGCGGCGTCGAGCACGTCCACGTCGACGCTCACGTAGACCTGGTCGAGGCCGTCCATCGGACCGAGCGCGGAGTCCAGGGCGGCCTCCGGGTCGACGCCGACGCCCTCCGCGGTGACGACGTGCCCGCCGCGCTCGCGGAGGAACTCCGCGTACGTCGTGCTCGTCTCGAAGTGCCGGGCGCCCACGACGGAGAGCGCGTCGAGGCCGGCGTCGAACAGCTGGCGGTACGGCGTCCCCGAGGACGGTCCGTCCCGGACCTCCCGGCAGTCGAGGTGCGCGTCGAAGCTCACGACGCCGAGGCTGCCCGCCTCGAGGAGGGGCGCGGCGTTCGCGTACGACAGCGAGTTGTCGCCGCCGACGAACACGGGGAGGGTGTCGGCGTCGTGGACCTCGGCGGCGGCCTCGCTGACCGACGCCTGCACCGTCGCGACGTCCTCGTCGACGACCACGACGTCCCCGAGGTCGCCCACCGAGTCCACGGGTTCACCGCCGAACTCGTGGGTCTTCACGCCCGCCAATGCCTCCTTCACGGCGTACGGGCCGTCCTCGGCGCCTTTCCGGCCGATGACCGCGCCGTCGTAGGGCTCGCCGACGAGCACGGCGTCGTAGTCGCCGGCCGCCTCCAGCTCGATTGGGTCGACGACGTCGCCGAACTGCTCGTCGTTCGGGTCCGCGGACGTCGCCTCCCACGCCTCGGGCTCCCGGAACATCACTCCCCACCCCCCATGGGTACGGTGACGTCCGACTCGCGGGCCTCCTCGATTGCGTCCTCGTAGCCGGCGTCCGCGTGCCGAATCACGCCCATCCCGGGGTCCGTCGTGAACACGCGGCGGGCCTTCTCAGCGGCGAGGTCGGAGCCGTCGAGGACGACGTGGTTGTTCGCGTGCAGCGCGTTCCCGATGCCGACGCCGCCGCCGTCGTGCACGCTTACGATGTCCGCGCCCGCCGCCGCGTTCAACAGCGCGTTCAGTATCGGCCAGTCCGCGATAGCGTCCGACCCGTCCTTCATCGCCTCCGTCTCCCGGTTCGGGCTCGCCACGGACCCCGCGTCGAGGTGGTCGCGGGTGACGACGACCGGCGCCTCGATCTCCCCGTCGGCGACGAGTTCGTTGATGCGGAGCGCGAACCGCGCGCGCTCCGTCAGGCCGTCCTCGCCGTCGGTTCGGTACCCGAGCCAGCACACGCGACTCGGGAGGCCCTGGAACTGCACCTGCTCCTGCGCCAGGTCGATCCAGCGGTGCAGAGCGTCCTTCTCCGGGAACAGTTCCTTGACGGCTTCGTCGGTCCGGCGGATGTCCTCGGGGTTCCCGGAGAGCGCCACCCACCGGAACGGGCCCTTCCCGCGGCAGAACAGCGGCCGGATGTACGCCGGCACGAACCCCGGGAAGTCGAACGCGGACTCGAGGCCGCGGTGGTCCTCGACCTGGCCGCGGATGTTGTTCCCGTACTCGAACGCGACCGCGCCCTCGTCCTGGAGGTCGAGAATCGCCTGCACGTGGCGCTCCATCGTGTCCAGGCTCTCCTCGCGGTACTGCTCGGGGTCCGCCTCCCGCAGCGCGTCGGCCTCCGCGACCGTGTACCCGCTCGGATAGTAGCCCTCGAGTTCGTCGTGCGCCGCGGTCTGGTCGGTGACCACGTCCGGCACGAATCCGCGCTCGAGCAGGCCCTCCAGCACGTCCGCGGCGTTCCCGTGCACGCCCACGCTGTACGGTTCGCCGGCCGCGGCCGCCTCCTTCGCGCGCTCGATGGCCTCGTCGAGGTCGTCGGTCTTCTCCATGCAGTACCCGGTCTCGATGCGGCGGTCGATGCGGGCCTCGTCGACCTCCGCGGCGATGCAGACGCCGCCGTTCATCGTCACCGCGAGCGGCTGCGCGCCGCCCATCCCGCCGAGGCCGCCCGTCGCGACGATTTTGCCCTCGAGGCCGTCGCTCTCCGGGAAGTGCTGGCGGGCCGCCTCCGCGAGCGTCTCGAACGTCCCCTGGATGATGCCCTGCGTGCCGATGTACGCCCACGACCCCGCCGTCATCTGGCCGTACATGATGAGGCCGTCCGCCTCGAGCTCGTGGAAGTGCTCCCAGTTGTCCCACTTCCCCACCAGGTTCGAGTTCGCGATGAGCACGCGGGGCGCCCGCTCGTGGGTCTCGAACACCCCGACGGGCTTCCCGGACTGCACGAGCAGCGTCTCCTCGTCCCCCAGCTCGCGGAGTTCGTCCAGAATCGCGTCGTAGGCCTCCCAGGAGCGCGCCGCGCGCCCGGTGCCGCCGTACACGACGAGGTCCTCCGGTCGCTCGGCTACCTCCGGGTCGAGGTTATTGTTCAGCATGCGGAGCGCGGCCTCCTGGCGCCACCCCTCGCACTCGCGGTCCGTGCCGGTCGGCGCGCCCCGGTACTCCCGCCACTGCTCGGAGGGCTCGCC
>JBDGUB010000058.1:0-16079 GCA_042216245.1 Halobacterium sp. | reverse complement strand
CGCTGGCGGTTCGTTGACAGACTCCCGCGACGGGTGGATCGCGGGAGCACCCGGGTCGAGCGGTCAGGGCACACAACCGGGTTCGGGACCCGGGTGCGTGTACGTGTGGGCTCCATCCCTTTCTTAATTTGGGATTAACGCGGCCGCCCGGAGCGTGGCGTACGGCGCGACGAACCCGAGGGCGTACCCGAGGAAGTGCGTGTAGACGTTCAGCACGACGTCGCCGGCGACGGACCCGGGGAACGCGGCGAACGGGAAGCCGAGGACGACGACGACGCCGACCGCCGCGAGCTCGGCGTGGCCGCCGCTGCGCGCGGCGCGGCGGAACTCGCGGCGTCCGACTGCCCGCCAGAGGGACGCGGCGTAGACCGCGGCGCCGACGCCGGCGATGCCCAAGACGACGGCGCCGGCGTCCGTCGCGGGCGCGGTGAGCGCCGCGATGGTGCCGGCGCCCAGGAAGAACAGCAGGGGCGCGTGGTCGAGCGTGACCTCCGGCAGGAGGCGGTCGCCGACGTACGCCGCGAGCGCGAGCGGGAGGAACCCGAGGAACGCGGCCGCCACGCCGGAGAACCCGTAACTGACGCTCGGCCGGACGAAGACGGCGTTCAGCGCCGACAGCGCGAGCGGGAACGCGGCGAGGACGACGGCGAACGTGACGCGGAACGCGGTGCGGCGGCCGGCCAGCGCGCAGTACGCGTACGCGAGCGGCGCCGCCGCGAGGTACGCCGCGAGGTTCGACGCGAGGTGCGGGAGCGAGAAGTGCACGAAGTGCGACGCGTACATCGCCGCCGGCGTCGGCGACTGGTAGTCGAGGACGAGCGCGCGCTTCGCCGCGGCCGGGAGCGCGTAGACGGCGAGGAGGACGGCGGGGACGGCCGCGAGGAGCGCGAGGTCGGCGAGGGTCGCGTTCGACCGGAGCGCGGTCAGGAGCGGCGTCGCCGAGTCGTCTCGCATCTCCCGGCGTCCGCTCGAGTCGTCCCGCATGCGCCGACGTTCGCCCGGTGTGGGGAAAAGCGGTTGGGGGTCGAGCGGGACGGACGGAGCCGGGGGAGTGGTGAGCCGACCAGGAGGAGCGAACACCGCCGGGGTTGTCTGACGCTCGTACGACGCTGGAAGGAACGGCCAACACTTACCAGTTAGTTGTGTTATACGTCCGGTGGGGAGATGGGTGTGAGCAACGCAGCACACGACCGGAGTAGCGCGGGGGAGCACGGACCAGACCTCGGCGAGACCGAGATCCACGACGTCCTCCGGAACGACCGGCGGCGGATGGTCCTCGAACAGCTCGGGGACGCGGGCGACGCGGTCGACGCGCGAGAGCTCTCGGAGACCATCGCGGCGCGGGAGTCGGGCAGCGACCCGCCGCCGCGGAACGTCCGTCAGAGCGTCTACATCTCGCTCCAGCAGACACACCTGCCGAAGCTCGCGGACCTCGACGTCGTCGACTACGACGACACGACCAAGGAGGTGCGCCCGGGGGAGAACGCCTCCGAGGTCGGCGTCTACATGGAGGTCGTCCCGAAGTACGGGCTGGCGTACAGCGAGTTCTTCGCCGGACTCGGCGTGCTCGGCGCGCTGCTCGTCGTCGCGGCGAACGTCGGCGTCCCGGTCGTCTCCGGCGTCGCCGCGTCGACGTGGGCGCTGGTCGTCTTCGCGGCCATCGCGGCGTCGGCGGCGTTCCGGACGTACGACCAGCGCAGCTCGCTCGTCCACCGGCTCCGGGACTGACGGACGCGGCCGGTTACTCGGTCGCGGCCTCGACGGCGCGCTCGAGGTCCGCGACCACGTCCGCCGGGTCCTCGATGCCGACGGAGACCCGGACCATGTCGCCCGTGACGCCGGCCGCCTCCTGTTCGGCCTCGGTGAGCTGCTGGTGGGTGGTGCTCGCGGGGTGGATGACGAGCGTCTTCGCGTCCCCGACGTTCGCGAGCAGGCTCGCCAGCTCGGTGTTCTCGACGGTCGCGCGGGCGGCGTCGTAGCCGCCCTCGACCCCGAACGTCAGCATGCCGCCGTACCCACCGGCAGACGAGTCTGCCGCGGTGCCACTCGCTCCGCTCGCGGCACCGCCGTCGAGGTACTCGGTGGCGTTGTCGTGGGTCGGGTGGTCCTCGAGGCCGGGGTAGGTCACCCACGCGACGTCCGGGTGGTCCCGGAGGTGTTCGGCGACCAGCTGGGCGTTCTCGCAGTGCTTCTCCATGCGGAGCGGCAGCGACTCGATCTTCTCGAGGGTCTGCCACGCGTCGAACGGCGACTGCTGGTTCCCGAGGTCGCGGAGGCCGCGGGCGATGGCGGCGAACGTGAACGCCGCGTCCCCGAAGCGCTCCGCGAAGTTCACGCCGTGGTACGCGGGGTTCTCCTCGGCGATCTCGGGGTAGTCGTCGGCGTGCTCCGCCCACGGGAAGTTCCCGCCGTCGACGAGCGCGCCGCCGACCGTCGTGCCGGCGCCGTGAATCCACTTCGTCGTGGAGTGCCAGACGATGTCGGCGCCGTGCTCGATGGGGTTGCAGAGGTACGGCGTCGCGAACGTGTTGTCCACGAGCAGCGGGACGCCGTGCTCGTGGGCGATTTCGGCGATGCGCTCGAGGTCGGGGGTCGCGAGACTCGGGTTGCCAATGGTCTCGACGATGACGTACGCCGTGTCCTCGTCGATGGCGTCCGCGTAGGCATCGTAGTCGAGCGCGTCGACGAACCGCGTGCTGACGCCGCGGCGCTCGACGCTGTGCGTGAGGTACGTGACCGTGCCGCCGTAGAGGTCGCTGGACGCGACGACGTTGTCGCCCGCGCTCGCGAGCAGGAACGTCGCGAGGTCGAGACTCGCCATCCCGGACGCGGTCGCGACGGCGCCGACGCCGCCCTCGAGGGCGGCGAGCCGCTCCTGGAGCGTCTCGACGGTCGGGTTCATCAGCCGCGAGTAGATGTAGCCGGGTTCCTCGAGCGCGAACTGCGCGGCGGCGTCCTCGCTGTCCTCGAAGACGTAGGAGGTCGTCTGGTAGATTGGCGGCGCGCGCGACCCCGTCGCGGGGTCGACGTCCTGGCCCGCGTGGACGCTGTTCGTGTCGAAGCCGTAGTCGTCTGCCATACCGGGGGGACGTGCCCACGGCGGTAAACCGCGGTGACACCTGCAGTTCCTGCCGGCCTCCGGAACGACCGGCGAGAACCGTCGGTCAGGTCGACAGTGGACCGTTTCGGCGCTACCCCGGGAAGAGGCTGTTGTGGACGGGCGCGTACTCCCCGGCGTCGTCCGCGAGGGTGTCCGTGACCGAGCGCCCCGCGACGCCGTCCGCGAGGAAGTCCCGGAGCGGCGGGCCGACGGACTCGGGTTCGACGAGGAACGCGTCGTGGCCGTGGTCGGAGTCGACGACGTGGTGGGCGACGTCGGCGGCGCCGTCCCGGAACGCGTCCGCGATGGCCTCGCTCTGGTCGACCGTGAAGTGCCAGTCGCCGGTGAACGAGAGGACGAGGGCGTCCCCGGGGAACGCGGCGAGCGCGTCGGCGTCCGAGTCGTAGCCGGCGGCGAGGTCGTAGTCGTCCATCGCGCGGACGAGGTAGAGGTAGCTGTTCGCGTCGAAGCGGTCGACGAACGTCTCGGCCTGGTAGTCGAGGTAGGACTCGACGTCCCGGTACGGGAAGAACGCCGCGGCGGGGTCGCTGGGGAACGCGTCGCTGCCGGCCGCCCGGCCCGCGGTCCGGCGGCCGAACTTCCGGTCCATTGAGTCCTTCGAGAGGTACATCAGGTGGCCGAGCTGGCGCGCGAGCGCGAGCCCCTGGTCCGGGTGGTCGCTGTCGTAGTAGTCGCCGCCGTTCCAGTTCGGGTCGGTGCGGATGGCGCGGCGCGCGACCGCGTTCAGGCCGAGGCACTGCGCGTCCAGGCGCGGCGCGGCGGCGACCGCGGCGACGCGGCGGACGTCGTCGGGGTAGCGGCGCGCCCAGTCGAGGGCGTTCATGCCGCCGACGCTGCCGCCGACGACGGCGTGCAGCCGGCCGACGCCGAGGTGGTCGAGGAGGCGGCGCTGGCAGCGCGTCCAGTCGCCGACGGTGACCGGCGGGAAGTCCGTCCCCCAGGGCTCGCCGTCCGGGCCGTCGGCGGGCGGGCCGTCGGTGCCGTAACACGACCCGGGGACGTTCGCGCAGACGACGAAGTACTCGGTCGTGTCGACGGCCTTCCCGGGACCGACGACGTCCCGCCACCAGCCGTGGCCCTGGCCGGCCTGGCCGTCGGGCGCGTCGGCGACGTGCTGGCTGCCGGTGAGCGCGTGACAGACGAGGACCGCGTTGCGGCCCGTGAACTCGCCGTACGTCTCGTAGGCGACCGTGAGGTCCGCGACCGCCTGCCCGGCGTCGAACTCGAAGCGCCCCAGGTCGGCCGTCGGCATCAGTGCACCTCGCGGAGCGCGCGGTCGAAGTCCGCGAGCACGTCGCTGGCGTCCTCGATGCCGACGGAGACCCGGACCATGTCTGGCTGGACGCCGGCGTCGCGCTGTTCGGCCTCGGGGAGCTGGGCGTGCGTGGTGCTCGCGGGGTGGACGACGAGCGTCTTCGCGTCCCCGACGTTCGCGAGGAACGACGCGAGGTCGACGGTCTCGCAGACGGCTTTCGCGGCGTCGTAGCCGCCCTCGGGGGCGAACGTCAGCATGCCGCCGTACCCACCGGCAGACGAGTCTGCCGCGGTGCCACTCGCTCCGCTCGCGGCACCGCCGTCGAGGTACTCGGTGGCGTTGTCGTGGGTCGGGTGGTCCTCGCGGCCGGGGTACGAGACGCGCGCGACGTGCGGGTGGTCGGCGAGGAAGTCAGCGAGCGCGGCGGCGTTCTCGCAGTGGCGGGCGACGCGCAGCGGGAGCGTCTCGACGCCCTGGAGGGTCTGCCAGGCGTCGAAGGCGGTCTGGCCGGTGCCGGTCGTGCGGACGGCGCGGTGGCGGACGGCGGCGGCGAGCGCGCGCTCGCCGAACCGGTCGGCGAAGTCCACGTCGAACGCGGGGTTCTCCCCGGAGAGTTCGGGGAAGTCGGCGTCCGGGTGGTCCCAGGGGAACGTGCCGCCGTCGACGACGACGCCGCCGAGGGTGGTGCCGGCGCCGTGGAGCCACTTCGTGGTGGACGCCCAGACGACGTCCGCGCCGTGCTCGATGGGGCGGCAGAGGTGCGGGGTGGCGAAGGTGTTGTCGACGACGAGCGGGACGGCGTGGTCGTGGGCGACGTCGGCGAGCGCGTCGAAGTCCGGGGTGACCAGGGAGGGGTTCGCGACGGTCTCGACGTGCACGAACGCGGTGTCGTCGTCGACGGCGTCGTCGACGGCGTCGGGGTCGAGGGCGTCGACGGTGCGGACGTCGACGCCGCGCTTGCTCGCGATGGTGGAGAAGTACGTGGCGGTGCCGCCGTACATCTCGGCGCCGGCGACGACGTTCCGGCCGTTCTCCGCGAGCGTCGTCGTGACGGCGTCGATGGCGCCCATGCCGGCGTTCGTGGCGACGGCGGCGGGGGCGCCGTGGAGGCTGGCGAGGCGGTCCTCGAGGGCCGACACCGTGGGGTTGGAGATGCGGGAGTAGACGTCGGCCTCGGAGTCGAGGGCGTACCGGGCGGCGGCCTCGTCGGCGTCCGGGAAAACGTACGACGTGGTCTGGTGGATGGGCGTGGCTCGCGCCCCCGTCCCGTCGGGGGTACAGCCCGCGTGGACGCTGCGGGTGTGCGGCCCGCGACTCTCGTCGGTCATGTACTTGGGTAATAGAATGATCGACGAATATGCGTGCCAGTTACGGCAACGCTTGCCCGGCCGGTCGCCGAGTCGCGGCGTTCAAGCCGCCCCGCTGACAACGCCCCCGCATGGTCCACCGGGAACGCGTCTCGCTCGCCGGCGTCGTGTTCGCGGTGCTATTCGCGCAGGTCCTGCTGTACCCCGGCGCCGCCGACCTCGTCGCCGCCTACGGCGCTGACGACCCCGAGACCGCCAGCCGGTGGTTCCTCGCCGCCGAGTTCGGCGCGTTCGTCGCGTTCGCCGGCGTCTGGGGCGCACTCAGCGACCGCGCCGGCGCCCGCATCCGGTTCGTCGCCGCCGGCGCCCTCGGCGGCAGCGTCGGGTACGCCGCGCTCGCCGTCGCGAACGTCCAGATGGCGGGCGTCCTCGTCCTGCGCGCCGCCCAGGGCGCGGTCACCATCGGCGCGTTCTCGCTCGCCATGACGATGCTCATGGACCTCTCCGCCGACCACGGCCGCGACATGGGCGCCGCCGGCATCGGAATCGGCCTCGGCACCGCCCTCGGCGCGCCAATCGGCGGCCGCCTCACCGAGTTCGACCCGCGCGCCCCCCTGTTCGCCGGCGCGCTCGTCCTCGGCGTCACCGGCCTGCTCGCGCTCCGCGTCCCCGACCGCGCGCCCTCCGGCCACGGCGAATCCGTCCGCGAGGGACTGCGCGTGCTCGCGGCCCGCCCCGCGCTCGGCGTCCCGTTCGCGTTCGGGTTCATCGACCGGTTCACGGCCGGCTTCTTCGCGCTCGTCGGCACCCTCTACTTCCGGCAGGTGTTCGGGCTCGACGCCGGCGCGACCGGCCTCACGCTCGCGCTGTTCTTCGCGCCGTTCGCGCTCCTCCAGTACCCCTTCGGGAAGCTCTCGGACCGCGTCGGCCGCACGCTCCCCATCGCCGCCGGCTCCGCGACCTACGGCGTCGCAGTCCTCGGCGTCGGCCTCGCGCCCACCCTCGCGCTCGCGCAGGCCGGGATGGTCGTCGTCGGCGTGCTCGGCGCGCTGATGGCGCCCGCGACGATGGCGCTCGTCACCGACGTCGCCGGCGAGGACGAACGCGGCGTCAGCATGGCCGGGTTCAACGTCGCCGGGTCGCTGGGCTTCCTCGCGGGCATCGTCGGCGGCGGCTGGGTCGCAGAACAGTACGGCTTCCTCCCCGCGTTCGTCCTCGCGGGCGGCACCGAGCTCTGTCTCGCGCTGCTCGCGCTCCCCGCGCTCCTCCGCCTGGAACCGTAGCGCCGGAAGTCGTCAGCTCACCAGACCTACCGCAGGCGGTCCCGGGCAGCCTCCAGGCCGGCCTCGGTGTCGACGTCGACGCCGACCTCCCGGAACGCCTCCCCGATCGTTCGAATCCCGCGGAGCACGTGCTCGCTCGTCAGGTTCCCCATGTTCGACACCCGGAAGACGTCGCCGCCGAGGTGCGCCTGGCCGCCGCTGATGGAGACGCCGCGCGCCGCCACGGCGTCGAAGAACGCGGGCGCGTCGTCGCCGCGCGCCCCCTCGGGGAGCCGGATCGCCGTCAGCGTGTTCGAGTACTCGGCGTGCTCGTTCAACGCGGGGAACGACGACAGCCCCATCGCGTGGAAGCCCTCGCGGAACGCCGCGGACTGCCGGCGGTGGCGCGCGATGCGGTCCGGCATCCCCTCCTCGCGGATGTCGCTGACGGCCTCGGCGAGCCCCCGGAACAGGGGGACGGCGCTCGTGAACGGCGTCTGGTGGCTGTCGGCCTTCCGGAGGTGCCACTCGAGGTCCTCGTAGAACGGCGCGCCCTCGCCGTCCAGGTGGGGTTTGGCGTCCTCGGTGACGTACAGCGCGCTGACGCCAGGCGGCGCCGCGAGCGCCTTCTGGCCGTCCGTCACGGCGACGTCGACCCCCCAGTCGTCGACGCGGAACTCGTCGCCGCCGATGCTCGTCACGCCGTCGACGACGTACCGCGCGTCGTGCTCGCCCGCGAGCTCGCCGACCGCCTCGACGGGGTTCAGGAGGCCCGTGCTCGTCTCGTTGTGCACCATCGTCACCACCGCGGTGTCGTCGGTGACGGCGTCCGCGACGGCGTCCACGTCCACCGGGTCGCCCCAGTCGAACTCGACGCGGGTCACGTCCGCGTGGCGGTCCGCGATGCGCGCGAACCGCCGGCCGAACTTCCCGTTCACGACCGCGACGACCTCGCTGTCGGCGGCCGCGAGGTTCGCGACCGCGGCCTCCATCCCCATCGTCGCCGTCCCGTTCAGGATGAGAGAGGTCCCGCCGCTGGACGTCGTCGCCCCGGACGGCGTCGAGTGCTCGAAGACGTAGTCGAGGTGGTCCTGTGCGCGCTCGTAGACGGCCTCGAAGGCCGCCGAGCGGTGCGAGACCATCGGTTCCTGCATCGCCTCGCGCACCTCGCGAGTCACCGGGACGGGACCGGGGTTCAGGAGGAGGAAGTCCTCGCGCATACCGGAGGGTGGTCGCGAGCGGGGATAAGGAGGCGGGATGGGTGCAACGTCTGCCGGCCGCCGGCGGGCAGTCAGTCTCCGGTGACGAGCCGACCGTCAACCCCCGGGCACGAGCCGGGCGTCAACCCCGGTGACGAGACGGCTATCTGTCCCCAGTGACGAGCCGGGCGTCGCCCGGCCCGACGAACACCGAGACCGCGCCGTGCTCCGGGACCGAGACGGCGTGAGTGGTCTCCACGCCACTCGCCGAGACGGTCACCGTCACGTCGCCGGCGGCTCCGGCGCCGTCCACGACCAGGACGCCGCTGGACGCGTTCAGGGAGACGGTCCGCGGCGGCGCGTCGCCCACTGTCACTGTGACGTCGCGGGGTTCCTGAGCGACGTTACAGACGGCGAGCGCCGCCCCCTCGGTCTCCGTCTCGGGGTGCGTCCGCCGGGCGTCGCAGTCCGCGCGCACCGTCCGCTCCCCGGTCACGAAGTACGTCGCCGCCGAGACGGCGTCCCTCGTGGTCGTGTACTCGGCCGTCTCCACCGTGTAGTAGTACGGCACCGACACCCGCACCCACTGGCCGTCGGCGGTGCTCCCGACGACGGTCGCCGACAGCCCGGCGGCTTCCGGCCCGGCGACGCCGTAGGACGTGACGTTCTCCCACCAGCTCAACCGGGACTCCAGGTGTGCGCGTTCGGCGTCCAGCGCCGCGGCTCTCGCGTCCGCGGCGGCGACCGGCGGCGACGGGCCGGCGTCGGGGCCAGGGTCGACGGCCGGAACTGCCGCACAGCCCGCGAGGACGACCAGGGCGACGGCGGCGAGCAGGGCGGCGCGGCGTCGCGGCATCACCGCGAATTGGGCGGCTGCTCGCAAGTGTCTTCGCTCCCGGCCGCCCCACCGCTTACCACCCCTCCCCGTCTACGCGGACGTATGCCCGAGGCGGACCTCCCCGAAGACGCCCCCGAGGACAACCCCTACGTCCGGGAGCCCGACACCGACTTCCAGCCCGTCGAAGACCTCGACGAGAGCGAGGCCGAACGCCAGGTCGAAGCGCTCCGGGAGGCCGTCCGCTACCACGACTACCGGTACTACGTCGAGAACGACCCCGTCGTCTCCGACGCCGCCTACGACCAGCTGTTCGACCGCCTCCAGGAGCTCGAGGACGCCTTCGACCTCCAGACCGAGAACAGCCCCACCCAGCGCGTCGGCGGCGAACCCGTCGAGGAGCTCGGCACCGTCGACCACGTCGCGCCGATGCTCTCCATCGACTCCAGCGGCGACGCCGCCGACGTCCGGGACTTCGCCGACCGCGTCGAGCGCGAGGTCGGGGACGCCGCGTTCGTCTGCGAGCCGAAGTTCGACGGGCTCTCCGTCGAAGTCGTCTACGAGGACGGCGAGTACGTGCGCGCCGCCACCCGGGGCGACGGCGAGACCGGCGAGGACGTCACCGAGAACGTCCGCACCATCGAGAGCGTCCCCCAGCGGCTCCGCGGCGACCCGCCGTCGTTCCTCGCCGTCCGCGGCGAAGTCTACATTCCCCGTGACGCGTTCCAGGAGTACAACGCCGAGCGCGTCGAACGCGGCGACGAGCCGTTCGCGAACCCCCGGAACGCGGCCGCCGGCACCCTCCGGCAGCTCGACCCGAGCGTCACCGCGGAACGCCCCCTGGACTGCTTCTTCTACGACGTGCTCGCCGCTCGGAACGAGCGCGAGAGCACGGACGACGAGTCGTCCGACGCGTCGGCGGCCGGCGACTCCCGGGACGCCGCCGACGCAGCCGCGTCCCGGGGCGGCCTCGACGCCGGCATCCAGTCACACTGGGCGGAACACGAGTCGCTGCCCGAGTGGGGGTTGAAGGTCAACGACCGCGTCGAGCGCGTCGACGACGTCGACGCCGCCATCGAGTACCGCGACCAGCTGGCGGACGTCCGCGAGGCCCTCGACTACGAGATCGACGGCGTCGTCCTCAAGGTCGACGACCGCCAGCAGTGCGTCGACCTCGGCGTCACCGCCCGGCACTACCGGTGGGCGTACGCGTACAAGTTCCCGCCGCGCTCTGAGGTCACGACGGTCACCGACGTCGTCGTCCAGGTCGGCCGCACCGGCCGACTCACGCCCGTCGCGCTCCTCGAACCCGTGGAAGTCGGCGGCGTCACGGTCTCCCGGGCGAGCCTCCACAACCAGGAGGAGATCCGGGAGCTCGGCGTCGACGTCGGCGACGAGGTCCGCGTGCAGCGCGCGGGCGACGTCATCCCGTACGTCGAGACCGTCGTCGAGTCCCACACCGACAGCGTCTTCGAGATGCCCAAGGAGTGCCCGCGCTGCGGCAGCGACGTCGAGTACGACGGCCCCATCGCGTACTGCACCGGCGGGCTGGCGTGCCCCGCGCAGCTCGTGCGCGCGGTCGGGTACTTCGCGGACGTCCTGGACGTCGAGGGCGTCGGCGAGGAGGCCGCCGAGACGTTCGTCGAGGAGGGGCTCGTCGAGGACGACGTCGCCGACCTCTACGACCTCACCGAGGACGAGCTCGCGAGCCTCGAGGGGTGGGGGGAGACGAGCGCGCGCAACCTCCTCGCGGAACTGGACGCGTCCCGGCACCCGCCGCTCGGCGAGTTCCTCGCCGCCATCGGCATCCCCGAGGTCGGGCCGACGGTCGCCCGCGACCTCGCCGAGCACTTCGGCACCCTCGACGACTTCCTGGACGCCGACGAGAGCGACCTGACGGAGGTGGAGGGCGTCGGGTACGTGGTCGCCGGGCACGGCCGCGAGTTCCTGGAGAACGACCGCAACCGCCGCGTCATCGAGCGCCTGCGCGACGAGGACCGCCTCGGCGAACCAGAGTCCCCGAGCGAGGCCCGCGGCGACGAACTCGCGGACCTCACGGTCGTGTTCACGGGGAGCGTCGAGGGCTGGACGCGGGACGACCTCCAAGAGCTCGTCGTCCGGCACGGCGGCGACGCGCCGTCATCGGTCTCCGGGAACACCGACTACCTCGTCGTCGGCGAGAACCCCGGGCAGCGCAAGCGCGAGGCCGCCGACCGCCACGACGTCGACCAGCTCGCGCCCGAGGAGTTCTTCGACCTGCTCGCGGACCGCGGCGTCGACGTCGACCGGTGACAGGAACGCGGTTGCGAGCGTGCTCAATTGCGGGCGTGCTCGTGGCGGTATTCTACGACGAGACTGCGTCTCGGGAGCAATCACTCGACGAGGGACGGAGTCTACACGTAGAACCGCGACGCTGCGCGAACTGAAAGCGGAAAACCGCTACCGAGTCAGAAAACCCGAGTTACGCGCGAACGAGGTTCGTCGCGCGCGGACCCTTGTCCGCCTGCTCGATGTCGAATTCGACTGCCTGTCCTTCCTCGAGGTCGGGTCCGCCAACGTCCTCCATGTGGAAGAAAACGTCCTCGTCCGCGTCCTCAGTCTCGATGAAACCGTAACCGCCCGTGTCGTTGAAGAAGTCAACCTTGCCTTCTGCCATTGCAAACAACTGTAGGGCCGATACCGGGATAAGGGTTCCGAGGGTCGCGTTATCACGGCCGCTCGCGGTCGAACGTTCAAATTCGAGAGCTAGTGGAGCGTTCGGGCGGGGCTCGGGCGGTCAGACGAACTTCCGCACGGTCACGTCCAGCGTGTCCAGATCCAGGATGGGCGCGGTCGCGACGTCCGGGTCGATGTTCACGGACTCCTGGAACGCCGTCTGGTGCTGCCAGCACCCCGAGTTCACGAGCCGGACGTTGTGGTAGCCGCCGACGCCGAGCTTGTGGACGTGGCCGGTGTGGAAGACGTCGGGCACCTCGTCGACGACGAGGTAGTCCTCCTCCTCGGGCGCGAGCCGGGTGCGGCCGCCGAACTGCGGCGCGACGTGGCGCTTCTTCAACAGCTGGGCCATCGCCCGGTGGGGGTTGTCGTAGGAGACGTCCTCGCTCGGGTGTTCGGCGATGACCTCGTCGATGGAGACGCCGTGGTACATCAGCACGGAGACGCCCTCCATGGTGACCGTCGACGGATTCCCCGTGAATCGGGCGTCGTGCGCGCTCATGATCGAGCGCAGCTCCTCGTCGAACGCCGGCTGGGGCTCCGCGAGCCGGACGGCGTCGTGGTTCCCGGGAATCATCACGATCTCCATGTCCCCGGGGACGTCCTTGAGGCGCTCCGAGAACGCCTCGTACTGCTCGTAGATGTCGACGATGTCGAGCTCCTCGTCCTGGTCGGGGTAGACGCCGACGCCCTCCACCATGTCGCCCGCGACCAGGAGGTACTCGACGGGCTCGGCCTCCTCGGTGTGCAGCCAGTCCGCGAACGCGTCCCACGCGTCGGCCGCGAACTCCTGGCTGCCGACGTGGACGTCCGAGACGAGCGCCGCCTGGACGTGGCGGTCGGCCGTGCTCGGGTCGTGCGTCCGCGGGACGTCCGGGAAGTAGAGGTCGTCCGCGAAGATGATGCCGCCGTCGTCCGAGAGCGTGCCCTCGACGGCGACGACTTCGTCCAGCAGGAGGTCGTCGACGTGCTCGGCGATGTCCCGGTCTTTCATCACGAGCGCGGGGAACACGCCGTTCGTGTCCTCGAGTTCCACGAGCCAGTGGCCGCTTGCCGTCGACCGGACGTCGTTGACCATGCCGACGACCGCGGCGTCGCTGCCGCCCGGCATGGAGTCGAGGGCGTCCGTCGGTCGGTGGTTGACGCGGCCGCGGAGCTTCTTCGAGAGGCGGTCGTAGCGGTCCCGGAACACGGAGACGAAGTCCTTGTACTCGCCCGTCCCCGTCGACTCGCCGGTGACGTCGCCCGCGACGTCGACGCTCCGCTGGTCCTCGTCGACGTCCCTGGTGGCGTCGCCCCGGCCGGTCGTCCCGGGTGTCTGCGAACCCCCTGAACTGACCCCCTTCGTTTCAACTGCAGAAGTTGTTCCTGTGGTGTGTTCGGCGTCGCTATTCGTTCCAGTCGAAGAACTGGTCGTCGACGTGGCAGCCGGCTGGGATGTCGGCTGGGATGTCGGCTCGGACGCGGTCGCTGAAGCCGCCACGCGCTCCGACCCCGAATCGGGAGTACCGGACGCCGAATCAGACGCCCCGGCAACCGAATCCGGGGCCTCCGTCGTCGAGTCCGGGGATTCGGGCTCCTCGGGCTCGGCGGACTCCGAGTGAGACGAGGACCCCGCCGTCGAATCCTCGAGCACGCCGCGGACGTGCTCGACCGTGAGCGTCAACGCGTCCGCGGGCGCCTCGTCGACCGCGCGCTCCACGGCCGCGACCGGGTCGTCCGCGCCAGCGAGCAGCGTCACGGCCTCCCGGTCGGCGTTGTAGCCCCGGCTGGTCAACTCGCGGACCACCCGAACCGGGGGTTCTAGTGGCACACCACGGTCGAAGGCGCACGGCGAGCAAAAGCATGGCGGTCCCCGAGGCCCGCCGCCGACGCCCAGAGGGGAAAGTTGAAACGCGCCACCGCCGAACGGAAAGTGAATGACGAGAGGTGACGACGTGCCCGACCCCCGAGGCGGGCCGCGCGACGCCGTCCTGTGGTTCCTCCGGACCGAGAACGCCGCCGTCCTCTTCCTCCGGGAAGCCGCGTCCAGCGCGCTCGCCGTCGCGATGGTCGGCCTGCTGCTGTTCGCCGTCAGCGGCGTGTGGCCGCCCCTGGTCGCCGTCGAGAGCGGGAGCATGCAGCCGAACATGCAGAAGGGCGACCTCGTGTTCGTCATGGAGGAACACCGGTTCAGTCCCGAGTACGCCACCGGGGACACCGGCGTCGTCACGTTCCGGGACGCCACCGGCCACGGCTACCGGAAGTTCGGGCGCCCCGGCGACGTAATCGTCTACCAGCCGAACGGGAACCAGCGATTGACGCCCGTGATACACCGCGCGAGATTCTGGGTGAACGCCAGCGAGAACTGGTTCTCGAAGGCCAACGAGAGCATCGTCGACGCGAAGAACTGCGAGGAGCTCCGGAACTGTCCGGCGCCCCACGCGGGCTTTATAACGAAGGGAGACAACCAGCTCACGAACGACTACTACGACCAGGCCCAGGGCATCTCGACGGTCGTCAAGCCGTCCTGGGTGAAGGGCACCGCCGAGTACCGCGTCCCGTGGCTCGGCTGGGTCCGGCTCACCGTCTCCGGCACCATCTCCGGTGGCACGGTCGCGCCGCCCGTCGTCCCGTCAGCCGTCGGCGCTTCGGCGGCCCTCGGGGCGCCCACTCCCGTCAGCGCGTCCGCTGCCGTCGCCTGACGCCGACGCGAGTTCTGGCGAACCCTCATCAGGTCGCGTACAGCGAGTGAATCAGTCCGCGTACAGCGAGTAGACGATGACCGCGAACCCGACCGCGGTCAGCGCGCTCTCGGTCAACACCGCGAACGTTCGCTCCACGCCGAGGAACTGGTCGGCGACGCCCGCGAGCAGCGCGCCCAGGGTCACGAAGCCGAACCCGATGGCCAGCGACCGCAGCGCGGGGGACCCGGTTCGCTGCCAGGCCTTCGCCGCGAAGTACGTGACCATACCGCCGAGCAGGAGTGTGATCGTCTTCAGCGCGATGAGAACTGTGTAGTGGCTCATGTTTCCTTGCTCACCTCCGCCCAGAGCGTTTCGAGGCGTTCGTCCGTCGACGCCGGCGGGCGAGCGATTCCGACGTCGAGGCTCCGGTCGTCCCCGAGATGGATGACGACCTCCTCGAACGCGAGTTCGTACTCCGTCGTGTGGTGGCCGTCCGGCTGGAGGACCGCCCGCTCCTCGAGGAGCGCGGCGTCCGTCAGGAGGTCGAGTTTCCGGTACGTCGTCGAGAGCGGGACGCCGCTCTCCTCGGAGACCTCCTTGGCCGTCATCGGCTCGTCGAGCGACTCGATGATGCGACGGCAGCCCTCGTCGTCCAGGGCGTCCAGAACGTCCTGGAGGTCGGGGGCGTCGTCCGATTCGAGCGGAGTACGCATCAACACGGGAACTCGGGTACGCCCCCGTATAACTCGTTCGGGGCATCCGAGACACTGGGAATCGGCGTTCTCGGACCCCGAGAACGGACCTCACGGGGTGAGAACGGCTCTCCGAGTATATCTCTACGGGGGTGGTCCGTACAGGTGGAGAGCAAACATGACTCAACAGACGACCGGTCCCAACGTGTTCGAATCCCACCTCGGTGGCGTCACAGTCCGCTCGCGAGCCCACAGCCTGAGCGCGTGGTTCGTGCTCGCGCTCCGCCACATGATCGGGTACGCGTTCCTGCACTCCGGCGTGGACAAACTCCTCGCCGGCGGATTCTCGGCGAGCGGCTACCTCGGGAACGTCGCGTCCGCGAACGGCAACCCCCTCGAGGGCGTGTTCGCGTGGATGGCGGCGACCCCGTGGTTCCTCGAGTTCGTGAACGTCGCGGTCCCCCTCGGTGAGACGCTCATCGGCCTCGCGGTGCTCGTCGGTGCCGTCACCCGGCTGGCCGCGTTCTTCGGGGCGTTCATGATGCTCCTGTTCTACTTCGGGAACTGGAGCGTCGAACACGGCTACGTGAACGGGGACTTCGCGTACATGCTGGTGTTCCTCGCCGTCGCCGCGTTCGGCGCCGGCCGGATCGTCGGCCTGGACGCGTACCTCGAGCGCGCGAGCGTCGTGAAGCGCAACCCCTGGCTGCGCTACCTGCTCGGGTGACGCCCTCTCCCTCCCCGCGAACCGCCTCGCGAACGCTCCGCTTCAGCCGAACCCAGGGGCGTTCGCGAAGACCGAATCAGTCACCGCGGGAAGCGAGGGATTCGCAGGGAGTGACTGTTCCGCAATCCGGCACGATGAATCGTTTCAAGTGGACCGATACTGGCCTGGAATCCCGGTTTTCCAGCACTCTCAGGAACGAATCCCGCAACCAGTCCAGGGGAAACGAAGGGGTGCTGGATGGCGGTGCGTTTCGGGTGGAGGCGAGAGGTGCGCGCCACCTAGTTGTTGTCGAAGCGCGCC
>JBDGUB010000013.1:11999-17336 GCA_042216245.1 Halobacterium sp. | reverse complement strand
CCTTCGCGTCGCGGGTGCGACGGTACTGAACGCTGGCACCATGGGTAGGGGTGTTGGGAACAAGCGCTGTTACCGGTAAATACTTTGTGTTATTTTCGGAGATAGTCGGGAAGAAATAGTGTGACGTATTCGCACGGTCGCAGGGAGTACGAGCGCTAATAGCGCCACTTCTGATTAGTGCGGTAACAACCCACAAACCGAACATTCAAGTGTCGGATTCGGTTGCGCGACCGGTGACTGAGCCCGGAGTCACCCGTGGACGCCCGCCGCCGTGTTTGGTCCGGCGCTCTCGAACGCGAACCGTGCACGCGGTCTCTGTGGCGTCGTCGACGACGAGCGCGTCACCAGTCCGCTCGGGGAGGCGGTCCGCGACGCCGCCCGCGAGGTACGTCGGCCGCGTCGCGGCGAGCGCGTCCACGTCCGCGCCCGCGGTGAGCCGGTGCGCGACCAGCAGGTCGGCCTGCGACACCGCGGCGTCGGGGAGCGCGCTCGGGCGCTGGGTCGCGAGCACCACGCTCGCGCCGGGCGCCCGGCCTCGCGTGTACAGCGTCTCGACGGCGGACGCGGCCACCCCGCTCGCGCACGCGTGCGCCTCGTCCACGAGAAGCCACGGGAGGACGTCGCTGCCGTCGACGGCCGCCCGGTAGACCGCGGTCGCGACGCCGTGGACGACCGCGCGGAGCGCGGCGCCCGCGAGCCGCGTGCAGTCCAGGACCGCGCCGTCCGCCAGGAGCCCGCGGACGGTCGGGGCGTCCGGCGCGAAACACCCCCAGTCGGCGGCGAGCGCGAGGTGGTTCGACGCCGCGCGCACCGCCGCGGGGTCGGCGTCCCGGCCCGCGACCCACGACCGCATCCCGTCGAGCGTGGATTCGGCGCTCGCCGCCCGCCAGACGAGCGTGCCCGCGGGACTCGACGGCGACAGCTCGAGGAGTTCGCACCACGCCCGCGGCGGGAGCGCGTCCGCCCGCACCCGGGCCTCGGTCACGCGAACCCCGGCGGCCGACAGCCCCGCGAACGCCCCCATGGGGTCGACGACCACGGGCGCGACCCCGGGCGAGTCCGCGAGCGCCTCCGCGAGCACGCCGAGCGTGTAGGACTTCCCGCTGCCGCGCTTCCCGACGACGCAGCCCGCGTGCGGCCGCCCGACGTCCACGGCGACGCGCTCGCCGACGCTGCCGTCCGTCGCGAGGAACCGACCGAGGCGGCCCCGCGGCCGGCCGCTCCCACCGAGTACGTGCATGGCCCGGACTGGCTCCCGCCCCACCAAGAACCCTCACACGAGACTTTATCCCGGAAGCCGGGGGCAACCCAGGCCATGCGACTCCCGCTCGCCGACCGCCTCGACCTCGACCGCTTCGCCGCCGACGACCGCGCCATCGAGGGCCTCCCCGTCCGGCTCGTCATCGCGTTCGTCGTCGGCGTCGCCGCGCTCAGCGTCATGCTCAGCATGGTCTCCGGCGTGAACACGCTCGGCGTCAGCGAACTCGACGCGAAGCCCGCGCCCGACGTCGTCACGCCCGGCAGCCAGACCGTCGCCGTGACCGCCGTCGACGCCGACGGCAACCCCGTCGCGGGCGCCACCGTCGTCGTGAAGAGCGGCACCGCCGACCTCGCGGGCGTCGCCACCGCCACCACGAACGCGTCCGGCGTCGCCACCGTCGACGTCGACCCCCAACTGGGCCCGAACCAGGCCGAGGGCACGCTCAGAATCAGCCTCAAGCCGCCAGCGGGCACCGAGTACGTCGACCGCCGCGAGAACACCGCGGTGCTCGTCGTCGCCGACTAGCGGCGCTCCCAGTCGATCCACTCGTGCTCCCAGCCCGTCCGGGACTCCGCGGCGCGTGCCGCGCGCTCGCGGTCCTCCCGCACGGTCCGGTTGCGTTCCACCGCGCTCGCCTGCTCGCCGTCCACGAGCAGCGGCGCGAACGCCACCGGCCCGAACGCCCCCGCGACCTCGCCGTCCTCGACGGCGACCAGCCGCTGGTCGCCGACGCCCCGCGGGAACACCAGCCGGCCGCCGTCGGCGAGCTGGTCGACGAGCGCGCGCGGCGCGTCCGCGACCGCGGCCTCCACGAGCACGCGGTCGAACGGCGCGTACTCCGGGAGGCCGCCCGCGCCGTCCCGGCAGTCCACGAGCACGTCCCCGTAGCCCGCGTCCGCGAGGTTCCCGCGAGCCTCGTAGACGAGCGACCGGTCGATGTCGACGGCGTGCACGCCCGCCGCGCCGACGATCTCGGCGAGCACGGCCGCCGTGTACCCGACGCCCGCGCCGACGACGAGCACGTCGTCGCCGGCCTCGGGCGCGAGCGCCTCCACGAGCCGGCCGACCGTCGACGGCGCGAGCACTCGCGAGCCCGCGTGCTCGAACGCCTGGTCGGTGTACGCGCGGTGGCCGACGTCCACGAACGCGTGCCGGGGGACCGCCCGCATCGCCGCCCCGGTCGGGTGTTCCTCGAGGACGTCCTTCGCGTCGTCCGCGAGGCTGTCGACCATCTCGTCCCGCAGCGCCGCGAACTCCATGCGCGAGGATTGGCGCCCAGCCTATTCAGTTTCGCGCCTCCGGCCGGCGACGAACCGGTAGTCCGTGCCGGGGACGTCGCCCTCGCGGACCGCGTCGAAGCCCGCGTCCGCGAACCACTCGCCGAGCGTCGCGGCGTCGTAGCACTCGCCCGCGTCCGTCGTCGCGAGCAGCGCCGCGGTCTCCCCGGCGTCCGGCGTCCCGTCCCGGAGGACGTCCACGTGAATCGCGAGCCCGCCGTCGCCGGTCGCCTCCCGGGCCGCCCGCAGCAGCTCGCGGTTCTCCCCGGGGCCGCGCTCGCGGGCGACGCCCGCGTGGAACACGACGTCGAACTCGCCGGCGACGCCGTCCAGGGGGTCGCCGGCGCGCAGGTCGACGCGCTCGCTGTCCAGGCGCGCCTCGACGGCGTCCACCACGGGCTGTTCGTCGAGCATCGTCACGTCGAACCCGCGGCGCGCGAACTCCACGGCGTGCCGGCCCGCGCCGCCCGCGACCACGAGCACGGACGCCGCGTCCGGGTGTTCGCGGACCGCCGCCGTGACCGCCGCGCGCACGCTCGCGTCGTCCGCCGCGGCCTCGGCGCCGAGCCGGTTCCGGGTCGCGTTCACGCCCGGGTCCGGCGGCGCCCCGGACCGCATCGTCTCCGGGAGCGCGACCAGCGCCTCCACGCGGTCGAGCTCGCGGGGGAGCGAGCCGATCGACCGCACGTCCGTCTTCGTGATGAACCCGAGCATCCGGTTCGTCGGCTCGACGCCGTCCCCGACGTCCGCCAGCAGTCCGGCGTCCCGGAGCGCGTCCACGGTGAGTTCCGCGGCGCGCTCGGTCACGCCCGTCGCCGCCGCGACGTCCGCCGGCGTGTCCGCCTCGGAGACGAGCGCGTCCAGCACGCCCGTCTCGCGGGCCGCCCGCAGCAACAGCAACTCGCGGTAGTCCATGTACGCGGGTGGGGTCGCCGCGCGGAAAAAGTCTCCCGCCCCGGCCGGCCGCGCCGCCGCCGACGCAGCCCGAGGCGCAGCCCGCGCTGCCGCCTAGTCGCCGCACTGCAGCGGGCTAGTCACCGCCCTGCATCCGCACGAACCGCACCGCGCCCTCGTCCGACCGGTCGAGGCTCCCGTCGTCGGTCTTCTCCGCGAGCACGAGGCGCTGGCGGCGCTCGCCGATCGGCGCGAGCAGTCGGCCGCCCGCCCGCACCTGGTCGACGACCGCGTCCGGGAACTCGGGCGCCGCACACGTCAAGTAGGCGGCGTCGTAGGGCGCGTGCTCCGCCCAGCCCTCGTGGCCGTCCCCCACGCGGATCGAGACGCCGCCGTACCCGGCGTCCGCGAGCGTCTCCCGGGCTCGCTCCGCCAATTCCGCGACGTACTCGACGCTGTACACGTGCGCCGCGCCGACGAGCTCCGCGGTGACCGCGGCGTGGTACCCGCAGCCCGCCCCGACCTCGAGGACGGCCTCGCCGTCGCGGAGGTCGAGCTCGCTCGCCATGATCGCGACCATGTGCGGCGCGCTGATCGTCTGGCCCTCCCCGATGGGGAGCGGGCGGTCGTCGTACGCCGCGTCCGCGCGCTCCTCCGGGACGAACTCGTGGCGCGGCACCGTCCGCACCGCGTCCGCCGCGCGCTCGGTTACGTTCGGGCGCGCCGCCAGCGCGTCCGCCAGGTCGTCCCGCTCGTCCTCGAAGCGCATGCTACCACGCCGACCAGGCCCGGCTCGACTGGTCCTCGCCGTACACGCGCTTGACGTCCTTCGCGAGCACGGTGTCGCCGTCCTCGCCGAGCTTCGGGAACTTGTAGGAATCCACCGCGCTCTCCCGGACGTGCACGCCCGTCACCTCGAACTCCTCGTCGCCGAACTCCACGGTCTCCCCGACGACGAACTCCTCGTCGCCCGGCACGTGAATCTCGAGGCTGCGGCTCGCGTCCTCGCCGCCCTCCCGCGGGTGGACGGTGACGTCCACGGAGACGTTGTCCACGGCCCGCGTCCACACCGTCTCGACGTCCGCGGCGTCCGCGCGCGTCGTGCGCTCCTCCGCCCCGACCTCGATGCTCGTCACGCGCACCTGCGCGATGGTCTCCTCGGTCTCCACGATGAACTCGTCGCCCTCGTAGACCGTCTCCTTCGGGTCGAACTCCGTCCGGCCCGTGAACGACTCGCCGTCCTGGGACACCACGACCTCGCGCTCCACGGTCGACTCGTCCTCGAAGGACTCCTTGTGGACGTGCCCGCACTCCGTGCACTCCACGGTCGCCTGCCCGCCGCCGGTCGTCAATACCTCGTGTACGGTCTCGAGGTCCGGCGAACACGACGGACACTCGACGGGGACGTGCTCCCCAGCTGTAACGCTCATACCACTCGATTACGTGGCCCGGACGTAAAAGCGCGCGGAGTCCCAGTTCTCGCTGTGCTCGACGCGTGAGCGCCCGCCTTCTCCGCGCTCGGCCTGGTGGCTTCGAACGCCTCGAAAGCCCCCGGCGGCTCGACCGTCCGGGGCTCGCCGCGCGCCTCGTCGCTCGCGTCCGCTCGCTCCTGTGGTGCTCGCGTCGCCCGGGACGAATCGAGCCGCCGGCCCCTTTCAGTCCCGCCCGACCGCGACCGGCTGTGGCGTCGGCGACAGGTGGGGCCTGTGGGGTTCACTCCTGTGCTCGTTGTTGGTCGCCGACCGCCCCGTCTCGCCGGTCGCTACGCTCCCCGCTCGACGAATCCGAGGAAGGTTCGCGACCGCTCGCTACGCTCGCGGTAGCTCAACTTCCTCGCCGTCTCGCGGCTGCGCCGCTCGCCCGTCCGGAGGTCGTCGACTACTCGCTCGTTTCACTCGCTCGCGG
>JBDGUB010000013.1:0-11899 GCA_042216245.1 Halobacterium sp. | reverse complement strand
CGCCGCTCGCCCGTCCGGAGGTCGTCGACTACTCGCTCGTTTCACTCGCTCGCGGTAGCTCAACTTCCTCGCCGTCTCGCGGCTGCGCCGCTCGACTGTACCGAGACTGTCTCCCCGCGCTCGCTACGCTCGCGGCAGGTCGACAGTCTCGCCGTCCGCGTACACGGTGGGCTCCCGCAGGATGCCGTCGAGGTGGAGCGGCGCGTCGGTGTCGCCGCCGATGCCGGCGTCGTCCCCGATGGCGATGTGGACGGTGCCCGCGGCCTTCTCGTCGAGCAGGACGCTGCCGACGAGTTCCGTGACGGCGACGTTCGTGCCGATGCCGAGTTCCGCGAGGTTGTACGCGTCCCGGCCGACCTGGTCGCTGGCGGCCGCCACCTGCTCGCGGACGTCGTCGTCCGAGATGTCCGTGACGTAGCCGTCCTCAACCTCGAAGCGGAGGTCCTCGTCGTCCCCGAGGCGGCCGTGGGGCATCATCGTGCCGTCGACGACGTACGTGCCGTTGGCGTCCTCCGGGGAGACGAAGACCTCGCCCGCGGGCAGGTTCGAGAAGTCGCCGGGCTCGTGGACGATGCCGGTGTCGTCGCACCACGCGCGCGCCCCCGGCTCGAACGTGACGTCCGTGCCCTTCTCCGTGGTGACCCGGATTTCGTCGGCGTCCGCGACCTGCGCGAGGACGTCCTCGCAGTGCTCGCGGATGGCCTCGTAGTCGGCGTCCAGCCCCGTCGTGAACACGTCCTCGGTGATGCCGGGGAGGGTGGCGCCGCGCGCGCCGGCGTCGTTCGCGGCGCCGCGAGCGCGCGTGTGACTCAGGCTCTTCGTCGTCGGCGCGAGGAAGAGGTCCGCGTCCTTCATCGCGGCCGCGACCGGCGCCGGCGGTTCCGCGCCGTGCTGGTCGCCCGGCGGGTACTGGAGGAGCACCGCGTCGTCGGTGACCTCGCTGGCGACCTCGTAGAGGGCGTCCCCGATGTCGACGCGCTCGTCGTCCGTGACGACCACGCAGGACTCCCCGGCCTCGAGGCCGAGGCACTGTTCGACCGCGGTCTCCGCGGCGTCGCGCAGGCTCATGTTGGGTACTGGCGCCGCCCCCGGGATAGCGCTTTCCCTCGAAAAACGCGGTGGGTCGCTCGTCAGCGCTCCGGCGGCTCCTCGACGTCCTCGAAGAACTCCATCTGGTCGGCGGCGTCGTCCGACAGGCGCCACTCGTCGCTGGCGTGCTCTCGGTCGGACATGCCTGCGTTCGGTCGTACGCGCTCCGCGCACGAAAGTCCTTTGCTAACACGTACCAAGGAGGGATTGACTCGATTCGCTGTAAATCGGTGCGGAGAGACCTCGAAACGGTTATCCCCGTCCCGGCGGGAGCAACGGGTATGATCCGCGTCGGCATCAACGGCTACGGCACCATCGGGAAGCGCGTCGCGGACGCCGTCCGTGACCAGCCCGACATGGACGTCGTCGGCGTCGCCAAGACACGGCCGAACTACGAGGCGAAACAGGCGCTCGAACGCGGCTACGACCTCTACGCCGCCGTCGAGGACCGCGCCCACAGGTTCGCGGACGCCGGCATGGCGACCGCCGGCCTCGTCGACGAACTCGTCGCGCAGAGCGACGTCGTCGTCGACGCCACGCCCTCCGGCGTCGGCGCGCAGAACCGCGACCGCTACGAGGAGTACGACACCCCCGCCATCTACCAGGGCGGCGAAGACGCCGACGTCGCGGACGTCTCGTTCAACGCGCGCTCGAACTACGCCGACGCCCGCGGCGCCGACCACGTCCGCGTCGTCTCCTGCAACACCACGGGGCTCTCCCGGCTCGTCGCGCCGCTCCGCGAAGCCTACGGCGTCGAGAAAGTCCGCGCCACCCTCGTCCGGCGCGGCGGCGACCCCTCCCAGACCGGCCGCGGCCCCATCAACGACATCCTCCCCGACCCCATCTCGATTCCCAGCCACCACGGCCCGGACGTCCAGACCATCTTCCCCGACCTCGACATCGACACGCTCGGCATGAAGGTGCCCGCGACCCTGATGCACATGCACAGCGTCAACGTCACCCTCGAGGCCGAACCCGACGCCGACGAAGTCCGGGACCTCCTCGCCGAGCAGTCCCGCATCATGGTCGTCGACCCCGACCTCGACATCGACGGCACCGGCCAGCTCAAGGAGTACGCCCTCGACAAGGGCCGGCCGCGCGGCGACCTCTGGGAGAACTGCCTCTGGAGCGAATCCGTCACCACCGAGGGCCGGGACTTCTACTGCTTCCAGGCCATCCACCAGGAGTCCGACGTCGTCCCCGAGAACGTCGACGCCGTCCGCGCCGTCACCGAGAGCGCCGACGCCGCCGAGTCCGTCGCCACCACGAACGACGCCCTCGGCATCTGACCCGCGAGTGTTCTCAGCGAGACCGGAACAGTCCGAACCCTTTTCCACGGCGCGCGCCTACTCCGGGACATGAGACCCGACGACCGGGACGACCCCTTCGACGACATCTTCCGGGAGATAGAGCGGATGATGGACGAGATGATGGGGGACCAGGGCGGCCTCGACGGCGGCGACCAGTCCGGGTTCTCCTCGGGGACGCACGTCGACGTCCACGAGAGCGACGACGAGATCCGCGTCATCGCCGACCTCCCCGGCGTCCAGAAGGACGACATCTCCATCAAGTGCGACGGCGAGCACGTCACCATCAGCGCGCACACCGACACCCGGGAGTACGACGAGCGCGTCAGCCTCCCCGGGCACGTCGACCCGCGCTCCGGGGAAGCCACGTACAACAACGGCGTCCTCGAGGTCTCCTTCGAGCGCACGCAGGACTCCACGAACATCGACGTCAAGTAGTCGACACCCGGCGTCCGCGCGACCCGCCTACTCCTCTCCGGCCGTCCGCTCGACCAGCGCCGCCAGTCGGTCGTAGAACCCGTCGGCGTACTTCGCCTCGTCGTCGATGGTCGGGCGCGCGTTCGTCTCGTTGACCACCGCGCGCTCGCCCGAGACGAGGACGTCCACGCCGAGGAACGGTACGTCCAGCACTCGAGCCGCTTCGACGGCCAGCTCCCGCACCGCCTCGGGGACGTCGACGCCCTCCGCGGTCGCGCCCCGGTGGACGTTGTGCTTCCAGCCGTCCGGCGCCTCCCGCCGGACGCCGCCGACCACTTCGCCGTCCAGCACCATCACGCGGTAGTCCGCGGCCCCGGGCAGGTACTCCTGGACGAGGTAGGACTTGTCGCCGGTCGCGCGGTAGTCGTGGACGAGCTCCAGGTAGTCAGCGACGCCCGACAGCGAGTCCGCGTCGTGGACCTTCGTCACGCCCGCGCCCCGCGTCGTCGAGTTCGGCTTCACCACGACCGGGCCGCCGACGCGCTCGAACGCCGCCCGCACCGCGTCCTCGTCGGCGGGGTTCGAGACGTACACCGTCTCCGGCACCGGGACGCCCGCGCCGCCGAGCGCCGCGAGCGCGCCCGCCTTGTTCCGCGACCGCAGCACCGCGTCCCGGCCGTTCACCCACGGCACGCCCAGGAACGCGTCCACGACGCCGCCCTCCATCAGCCGCCCCGGGAACACGAACCCCGCGTCGAAGTCCGCCGGGTCGAACGGCGGGTCCGCGAGCGCCGTCACCTCGCCGCGGACCGACACGTGCTCCGCGCGAATCCCCCGCTCGGCGAGCGGGCCGCGCATCCGCTCGAACGTCGCCGCGTCGTTCGCCACCGCCAGCCCGAGCATACCCGTGCCTCGTCGGCGAACGCCTAAAACCCGCCGCTACCGGTAGTGGGACGCGGCGCGAACCCCGGGCTTTGGGCGCAGCGCCGGCGCTACGCGGGACAGCGACCGCTGGACAACGACGGTCGCGAGCGACGGAAACGGCAGCAGAACGGAGCCGCGAGCGACCGGGAGAAGCCGGTGCTCCAGTCGTTAGCTGACGAGCAGCTCTTCGCCGCGCTCGACCTCGATCTTGCACGGCGGCGTGATCTTGTTGTACGCGCGGCGGAACGCCTCCTTCACGGCGTCGGCCTGGTCGACGTCGCAGTACGCGGTGAACAGGCGCTCGCCCGGGTAGATGCGGGCCGCCGTGCCGACCGGGACGCCGAACGCCTGGCGCATCCCGTCGGAGACGCGGTCCGCGCCCGCGCCCGTCGCCTGCTTGTTCTCCCGGATGATCTGGTGGGGGAACTTCCGCAGGCTCATCTTGTAGTTGCCCTCGCCGAGCTCCTTGATGAGGTGGCGGTTCGCGGACAGGCGGGACGCCTCGAGGCTGCCGTGCCGGAGCTGGCACTCCTCCTCGGGGACGAGGCTGATCTGGACCGGGTAGTCCTCGGCGTCAGCCTGCAGGTCGCCCATCTGGTGCTGTGCGATCTTCGAGCCCGGAATCCCCGTGACGTAGTCGCGACGGGTGTACGACGGCTTGTCGATCTTCCGGTACATGGAGGCCGGCTTCTCGGACATAGGTACTACCCGGGACTCACGGCCAGCGCGCGAATAAAGGCTTCGAAGCGGTTCCGTCGGTTCGGCCCCGAGCGCCCCCGCGAACGACCGGCCACCCACGGAAGCCCGGACACCGGCAGGCGTCCATGACACGGGCGAGTGTCCCCGAACACCGGCAGGCGTCCATAGCACGGGCGAGTGTCCCCGAACACCGGCGCCCGTCTCGAGTACCGGCGGACGTTGCGGGGTTGCGGTCGCTTTAGCCGGCGCGGCCGGAACGGCGACCATGACCGTCAAGGAGTTCGCCGACCTCCGCGACGACCTCGCGGCCGCCGACTTCGACCGCCCGCCAGCGTTCGTCGCGAACGCCCACGTCACCGGGCTCTCGGTCGCGCGAGCGCTCGACGCCCACGGCGTCCCCGTGGTCGCGCTCGACCGGTCCGGGGACGGCGCCGCACCGCCCTCGAACGCCGTCGACTACGCCGGCCGCGTCACGTACCCGCTGGACGACCGCGACGGCTTCCGCGAGGACGTCGAAGCGCTCGCCGCCGAACTCGCCCACGAACCGGTCGCGTTCGGCTGCATGGACGAGTGGGCGCTCGCGTTCGCCGAACTCGACCCCGACGGCGTCCGCGTCCCGGGCGCGGGCGGCGACGTCCTCGACGGCGTCCTCGACAAGACCGCGCTCTACGACCGCTGCGAGGCCCTCGGCGTCCCCTACCCCGAGACCTACCAGCTCGACGAGACCGACCCGGCCGACGCCGCCGACGAACTCGGCTTCCCGCTCGTCGTCAAGCCCGCGCGGAAACGCGAGTTCGAGGAAGCCGTCGGCACGAACGTCGTCGAGGTCGCGGACCGCGAGGAGTACCGCGACGTCCTCGAGCGCGCCCGCGACGCCGGCGTCGAAGTGATGGCCCAGGAGAAGGTGCCGGTCGCCCGCGGCGAAGACCACTCCCTGGCCTCCTACGTCCCCGAGTCCGGCGACCCCGTCGGCGTCGTCGGGAACGCCCGCGTCCGCGCGCCGCTCGGCTACGGGACGTCCTGCGTCGTCGAGCGCGTCGAGCAGCCCGTAATCGAGGAGCGCGCGCTCGCGGTCCTCGATGACGCCGACTACCACGGCATCAGCGAGGCCGAGTTCGTCTACGACCGCGACCGCGGCGAGTTCGTCCTCCTCGACGTCAACACCCGGCCGTGGAAGTGGATCAGCATGCCCGTCGCGGCCGGCGCGAACCTCCCGATGGCGGCGTACGCCGACGCCACGGGCGCCGACTACGAACCGGGCGAGCTCGGCGACGCCCGCTGGGTCTCGCTGGAGGACTACCTCCCGCTGGTCGCCGCCGGCGAAACCGGCGACGTGCTCGCCACCGGGGACTGGCAGGCCCTGGTTTCGGGCGCCTTCGAGGACGCCGGCGACCTCACCACCGCCGTCTACCGGCCGAGCGACCCCGCGCCCGCAGCCCACCGCCTCGACGTCGCGTTCGCCGACCGCGAGTACTACTGCTCCTGCTAACCGGACGCCGGACCGCCCCACCGCCCCCGAGGTTCAAGTACGAAGCCGGGACCAGCCCGTGGCGTGCACTGACCGCCGCCCGGCGCGGCCCCGCGGGAGCGCGACGGCCCGCGCCGGACTCAGAATCACGCCGGCTCGAATCGCCCCCGGCCCGAAACCGTGCCGGGCGCCCCGGACCGTGCCGGCCCACCGTCGCCTGCCAGCCCGTTCCAGCGAGCGTTGCCGCCGTCGGTGACAACGCCACGCGCCCGCCGGTGTCGGCCCCGCTAAACCCCGGCGCCGACAACCGCGGGTATGAGCGACCGCCTCCGCCTCAACCTCTTCACGATGAACGCCGTGGAGCACGTCTCCGTCGGGTCCTGGCGGCTCCCCGGCGACCAGTCCCACCGGTACGCGGACCGCGAGTACTGGACGGACGTCGCGCGCACCGCCGAACGCGGCGGATTCGACGCCGTCTTCTTCGCGGACGTCCGCGGCGTCTACGACGTCTACGGCGGCGACCGCGAGACCGCCGTCGAGAAGGCCGTCCAGACGCCGTCGAACGACCCCGCGTACGTCGTGCCCGCGATGGCGGAAGTCACCGACAGCCTCGGGTTCGCGGTCACGAAGTCCACGTCGTACAACCACCCCTACCAGCTCGCGCGGGAGTTCTCGACGCTCGACCACGTCACGGACGGCCGCGTCGCGTTCAACGTCGTCACCTCCTACCTCGAGTCCGCGGCGGCGAACCTCGGGTACGACGACCGCATGGACCACGACGAGCGCTACGACCGCGCCGACGAGTTCATGGACGTGCTGTACGCGCTCTGGGAGGACTCCTGGGACGACGACGCCGTCGTCCGGGACGCCGACGCGGCGACCTACACCGACCCCGGGAAGGTAGAGGGCGTCGACCACGAGGGCGAGTACTTCGACGTGCCGGGGCCGCACGGCGCCGAGCCGTCCCCGCAGCGGACGCCCGTCCTCTACCAGGCCGGCTCCTCCGACCGCGGCCGCGAGTTCGCCGCCGAACACGCGGAAGCCGTCTTCGTCAGTCAGCCGTCGGCGGACGCCGTCGCCGACTACGTCGCGGACCTGCGGTCGCGGGCCGCCGACCACGGCCGCGACCCCGACTCGCTGGCGTTCTTCCCGGGAATCGTCCCCATCGTCGGCGAGACCGAGGCGGTCGCCGAAGCGAAACACGACGCGTACCGGGACGCCATCGACACCGAGGGCGTGCTCGCGCTGCTCTCCGGGTTCGTGGACGTCGACCTCTCCGAACTCGACCCCGACCAGGAACTCGAACACATCGAGACCGAGGCCATCCAGGGCGTCGTGAACGCGTTCACGGCGAACGACGACCGCGACTGGACGGTCCGGGAGGTCGCGGAGTTCGCGGGCCTCGGCACGACGTCCCCCGTGGTCGTCGGGACGCCCGAGCAGGTCGCCGACGAACTCGAGTACTGGTTCGAGGAGGTCGGCGTCGACGGCTTCAACGTCAAGGAGGTCGCGCGCCCGGACAGCCTCCGGGACTTCGTCGACCTCGTGGTCCCCGAGCTGCGCGAGCGCGGCCTCCTCGCAGACCCCGACGGCGACACGCTCCGGGAGTCCACGTTCGGGCGTCGCCGCCTCCCCGACGACCACCCCGGGCGTCGCTGAGGCGGAGCCGGGGCCTGTGCCGCGGTCCGCGGCGTGGGGCAATGGTTTTCCCCCAGGATTGCGTGGCCTCTGGCGATGGCAGACACCGCAGCGGACGGCGACCAGCGGATTCACGTCGGCGAAACGGCCGACGGCGACGACCTCTCCTTCCCCATCGTGGAGGTGTTGACCGGGCGCGCGTTCATCACGGGGAAGTCCGGGTCCGGGAAGTCGAACACCACCAGCGTCGTCGTCGAGGAGCTGCTGGAGGCCGGCTACCCGGTGCTCATCGTCGACACGGACGGCGAGTACTACGGCCTCAAGGAGGAGTACGAGCTCCTGCACGCTGGCGCCGACGAGGAGTGCGACATCCAGGTCGGCACCGAGCACGCCGAGAAGCTCGCGCACCTCGCGCTCGAGGAGAACGTCCCCATCATCCTCGACGTCTCCGGCTACCTGGACGACGACGAGGCCGACGAACTCCTCCGGGAGACGGTGCGGCACCTCTTCGCGAAGGAGAAGAAGCTGAAGAAGCCGTTCCTGCTCGTCGTCGAGGAGTGCCACGAGTACATCCCGGAGGGCGGCGGGATGGACGAGACGGGCAACCTCCTCATCAAGGTCGGGAAGCGCGGCCGCAAGCACGGGCTCGGCATCGTCGGCATCAGCCAGCGGCCCGCGGACGTGAAGAAGGACTTCATCACGCAGGCGAACTGGCTGGTCTGGCACCGGCTCACGTGGGAGAACGACACGAACGTGGTGCGCCGCATCGTCGGCTCCGAGTACGCCGACGACGTCGTGGACCTGGACGACGGCGAGGCGTTCGTGCAGATGGACTGGCGGAACACCCAGGTGGACCGCGTGCAGTTCAAGCGCAAGCGCACGTTCGACGCGGGCGCGACGCCGGGCCTCGACGACTTCGAGCGCCCGGACCTGAAGTCCGTCAGCGGGTCGCTGATGGAGGACCTGGACGAGATCTCGAGCCGGAAGGAACAGGAGCGCGACCGCATCGAGGAGCTGGAGTCGAAACTCGAGAACCGCGAGGAGCGCATCGCGGACCTGGAGTCCGAACTGGAGACCGCGCGGGACGTGTCGGCGGCCGCGCGGAAGATGGCGAACGCGCTCGCGCACGGCGACGGGTCGCCGCCGGACGGCTACCAGTCGACGCTCCAGACGAAGAACGAGCAGATCGAGCGCCTCGCCAGCCGGGTCGAGGAGCTCGAGGCGAAAGTCGAGGACGCCGCGAGCACGTCCGGTGCCGCCGTCGATGACACTGGGAGCGACGAGGCCGGCGCGTCGGCAGCCGACTCGGGGGGTGGAGACGCCGCCGGCGACGCCGACGGGGAGTCGGCCGCGTCGGCCTCGGATTCGGGAGCGGACCCCGCGGAGAGTCAGGCGGTGGATTCGCCGAGTGAGCCCGCGGTGGACAGCGACTTCGAGTTCGGGGCGGGTGACGCCGACGGCCCGCGGGACGCGCTCGTCGACGCGGTACAGGACCGCCTGCGGCGGCGCGGCGAACGCCTCCGCCTGCAGGAGGGCGGCGACGACTCCCCCGCCCCGGAGGCCGTCGTCGACCTGCTGCAGGCGCCGCCGGTCGTGACGCGCGTGAACGCCGCGCGCCGCGAGTCCCAGTGCAACGACGACGCCGCATGGAGCGTCGTCACCGAACTCGCGACGAACCCGGGCGCGACAGCCCACGACCTCGCGGACGACGCGAACGTCGACATCGAGGCCGTCCACACGCTGCTCAGCGAACTCCGAGCGCGGGACCTCGTCGTCCGGCAGGACCGCGAGTACGCGTTCCACGCCGACCACCTCCGGACGCTCGTCGAACAGGACGACCCCTCAAAGCCCCGGACGGAGCTCCGGGACCAGTGGCAGCCCTGACCCCGTGACGTCCGTGCTCGATGGGTGTCGCCGAAACACGCCTGACTACCGCTCCTGACTTCGCTGTTCCGCTACACTTACCCGCCGACGTACCGCGCCGCGCTCGCGGCGACGACGACTAGCGCGCCGGTGACGAACGTCCCGGGAATCGGGAGCAGGAACAGGAACGCGCCGAACGCGATCGCTATCGAGGATGCCCGCACGGGTACTGCGACGGCTCCCTGCCTGATACGCGTCGTGGCCGACCGACGGACGCGTCGCTGTAGAACGTGAACGTCTGAAAACTATGCCTCCTTGCCAGCGCGAAGCTGGCGTCTACACCGAATTACAGGCGGGTGAGGTTCGTCGCGCGCGGGCCCTTCTCGGCCTCCTCGATGTCGAACTCGACCTCCTGCCCTTCCTCGAGGTCCGGACCGCCAACGTCCTCCATGTGGAAGAAAACGTCCTCGTCCGCGTCCTCAGTCTCGATGAATCCGTAACCGCCGGTGTCGTTGAAGAAGTCAACCGTGCCTGTCGCCATTGCAACTACGGACAGGTGCCTCGGGTTCATAACCCTTGCGGGGACTGCGTCCACGGCCGAGATGCCGCGATAGCTGCTATGCGGACTCCTCGCCGGCTAGTCTGCGCCGCGAGCCGGGACTGGTCGTTCGCGGCGTCACCGTCCGGCCAGACGGGTCCGTCCAGAGGCCAGACGGCTCTATCCAGGGGCCAGCCGAGTCCGTCCGGAGGGCGGTCCCGCCGTCAGTCAGGCGGTGACGATGTCGTGGAGGTCGCCAAGGGAGTCGATGTCCCAGGTCGGCCAGACGTTCAGGTCCCAGTCCTCGCGGTGCGGCCGCCGGATGAACGCCGAGTCGATGTCGGCGTTCTCCGCGGCGCGCACGTCGGACTCGTTGTCCCCGACGAACAGCGCGGAGTCCGCGTCGAGGTCCGCGAGCGCCCGGTCGATGTAGTGAGAGTTCGGCTTCCGGCGGCGCAGGCTCTCGATGGTCGGCTCGCGGCCGTACGCCGTCTCGAAGAGGTCGTCGACGCCGAAGTGCTCGAGGACGAAGTCCACAGTCGCCTGCTGGTTCGAACTGACGATGCCCATCGAGGCGTCCAGGTCGTGGAGCTCGTCGATGTCGTCGTACAGTGTCTTCCGGCCGGCTCGGACCTCCTCGTACTGGGCTTCCGCGGTCGTCCGGTCGCGCTCCGGCCAGAAGTCCTTCGGACTGAGGCCGTAGCGGCTACAGACGTCGCTGACGGTCTTCGGCGTCGCACCGATCGTCATCTCCTCTACGTCGTCGGGACTGGGGTCAGCCACCCCGAACTGCTCGAAGGTGTCCCAGGCGGCCGACTCCAGTACGTCGTACCGGGTGCGGCCGACAAGGACGCCGTCGTTGTCGAACACGACGGTGTCGTAGCTCATACCCCTAATAGCGCGCTTAGACTGATAAGCGTTTCATCGCCGCGTCAGCACCGCGAGCACCTACCGGCCGGTCGCGCAAACGCCGCCTCGCCGCCGCGCGAGCGCCTACCGGTCCCCGGGGTCGCCGGGGAGGTAGCCGTCGAATCGCTCGGTCGGCATGCGCGCCGTCACGGTCACGAGGCGGCCGTCCGACTCGTAGGCGACGTCCTCGTACTGCCGGGTGCCGGGCGTCGACTCGAACGCCGCGGACACCGGGTCGACGACCGCCTCGTCGGGCGCGCTGAACGCGAACGCCATCTCGAGGACCGACTCCGCGGCCCCGAACCGGAACCCCGTCGCGACGACCGTGCCGCCCCTGAACTGGAAGTTCGCCGGGTCGGGCTCGCGCACGCGCTCGAACGTCGACACCTGGCCGCCGTCGCAGTCGCCGACCGCGTCCGCGACCGCGCGGAACGACCGGCTCTGCGGGCGTATCGCGCGTCCGGACTCCGGCGAGCCGCCACCGTCGACGCCACGGCCTCCCGGCGGCCGACGTCCGAGGACTCGCCGTCCGTGGTCTCGAGTGACGCCCCGGTCCCCACGACGACCGCGGCGTCCCCGACGGCGACGGCGTACTGCGGCCCGGAGTCGCCGGGCGCGTACACGTCGAACTCGCCGACCGGATCGGCGACGCCGTACCCCCGTCTTCCAGCGCGGACCGGACCGCGGCCGCGTCGAAGGACCCCCGGTTGACGCGCGCGCTCTGGTCCGCGACGTCCACTCGCGACGACACGCTCGACGCCGGCACGCCCAGCAGGGACGCGTCCGGGATGCGCGTCACTCGCGCGTAGAACGACTCGTGGAGCGCGTCCCGCACCGCGCGCGCCGCGTCGAAGTCCCAGAACACCGCGTCGCTAACCGCGTAGTGGTCTCCCACCCCGAGTGCGCTCGGCGCCGGAACCCACCGCTCGAAAGCCAGTCCGTCCGCCTCGGTCCCGCCGGACCCGCCAGGCCCACCGGACCCGCCAGGCCCACCCGGCAGCGACGAACACCCAGCCAGCGCCGCGGCCGCGACGCCCGCGCTCGCTC
>JBDGUB010000028.1:0-17782 GCA_042216245.1 Halobacterium sp. | reverse complement strand
GGACGGGACGTGGTATCTCCACGTCACCGCCACCCGCGACGTGGAGGATTGTTCCAAGGCGTCCGAAGATGAACGGACGCCTATCGGAGTGGACATCGGGGAAGCGTCACTCGTCACGGTGTGTCACCGCGACGACCACGGTTCTCCGACCCGCCCCGAACTATGGGCTGACGAAGGCAAAACCGTTCGTCGGCTCCGCAAGACCTACTTCACCGCTACGCGACGGCTTCAAGAACGCGGAAGTGACCGTCTCGCCGAATCGTTCGGCGGCGACCTGTGGAACCAGATAGACGACGTGTTCCATCGTGTCACCCGTGAAGTCGTGGAGTACGCCGAATCCGTCGAGAATCCCGTGCTGGTTCTGGAAGACCTGACGTACATTCGGAAGTCGATGGACTACGGCGAGTATATGAATCGCCGTCTCCACGGGTGGGGGTTCGCTAAACTTCACGCGCAGATACGGTACAAGGCCGTCGAGAGGGGGATTCCCGTCGAGACGGTGAATCCTCGAAATACCTCGAAGGAGTGCCATGCGTGCGGTGAAGTTGGGTATCGCCCGAAGCAGGCGACGTTCAAATGCACGAACGGCGACTGCTGGATGGGCGAGTACCAAGCCGATGTGAACGGGGCAATAAACATCGCAGACCGCTACCTCAGCAGAGAGAGTCGTTTCAGAGAACACGAGGACGACGATGACTCGGCTGAGGATGGGGCGCGTTTGACCGCGCCACAAGACAGCCAAGCCGATGCTGAAATCCAGCAGTTGACGCTTGGAACGTATGCGTCTTGAAACCGTAGGGTTGGGCAAACGCTCGGCCTGAAATCCCGTGGCGGGATTCCCGCGTCTTCAGGCGCGGGAGGAGGTCAACCCCGCGGTGTTGCCCTCGTGGTACGTGGCGCCCGCCACGTAACTCACCGACGCGAAGCGCTGGGGGTCGATCGTCGACCCACCGATGTCGATTTCCTGGCTCGGCAGGCGGCTCGCCGGGACGCCCGCCGCGAATTTGAACGGCGCGTCCCGAATCGCGCCGAACGCGGACCGCATGTCGCTGCCGACGCTGTCGGCGTTGCCAGCGGCGACGTCCAGGGTGTCCTTCACGGCCGCTTCCGTCACCAGCACGTACGACCCCTCGTTCGTGACCCCGAGCCAGAGCTGCTGGTACTGGCGGCCCGCCTCGTACAGCGTCTGCCCGCTGTACTCGCTCTCCGTGAACGCGAAGTTCCCGGACTCCAGCGCGCTCACCACGGCGTCGGTCGACCACTCGGCCTCGATGTAGAACCCGTAGTACGGCCCGCTGGTCGCGGTGCTCCCGCCCCCGTATTTGCCGAAGCCGACCACCGTGCTCGCGCCGCTGGCTTCGAGTCCGGTGGCGTTCGAGAACGTGTTCAGGAGTCCGGTCTTGCTCGTCGGTCCGGAGTAGTACTCGTTGTCGGCGAACCGGCCGAGAATCGCGTTCGTGAACTGCGTCACCGCGGCGTCGTTCAGCGTCCGCGAGACGTCCCCGCGGCCGACGTACGACACGCCGGCGGGCACGTGCCGCAGCACGCTGCTCGACCCCCCGTTCCCACTTCCACTCCCACCGAGTGGGTTGACGTTGGACGCACAACCGGCGAATCCACTCAACGCGCCGACTGCCGTTGCACCCCCGCGCGCAGAAACCCGCGACGTGAACGAGCCATGTACGGACCGAAATATCAGTCTAAACGAATAAATGTACTGCTCAGTACAGCCGGCGGACGACCGTGAAAGGAACCCCCACTCCCAATCGAGGGATAGCAGGGAGTAGGCTTCGAGGTATCCCGGACAGTCGTTCCCGGAACTGCAACACGTCGGACCCCGGCCCCAGTTTCGACGACTCCGCCCCGCACCCGGTGAGCACGCCCCCCGCGACAGTGTCGCCTCCGACCGGAGCCGGTCGCCGAGAGACGGTCACGTTCTGCCAGGCACGTCGACGGGTTCGAACCGTCGGAGTCCGAAGTAGGTGTTTAGGACGGGTCCCATTCCGACGACTTCGGGGCGAGTACTACCACCGACCACTAACCCGGTCGAGACACTGGGTGACGGCCAGACCGAAATCCAGTACGTGGTTCCCGGGCTGCCAGACGCGGCCGGCGGTCAATCGAGTACGTTCTCTCGCTCGAGTACGTCCGACAGTTCCACCATCGTCGCGACGGTGACGTCGCAGGCGGGTTCGACGTCGGGCCTCGGTTCGAATCCGATTGCGAGCCCCGCGACCTCGAACATCGGGCGGTCGTTGGACCCGTCGCCGACGGCGACGGCGTCCGCGGGGTCTTCGCCGACGGCCGTGGCGAGCACCGCCAGCGCGTCGTCCTTACTGCCCTCGACGAGTGGGCCTTCGACCTCGCCGGTCAGCTGTCCGTCCGCGACTGGCAGGCGGTTGGCGACGACGGCGTCGACCGCTACGCCTTCGCGTTCGAGTGCGCGCGCGACACCGCGCTCGAAGCCGCTGGTGACGACGGCGGCGTAGACGCCCGCGTCCCGGAGAGCCGCGATCACGTCGGCCGCGCCCGGCCGGAGTTCGACCTGATCGAAGGCGTCCTGAGCGTCCTCCTCGGGCAGTCCCTCGAGGAGCGCACACCGCCGGCGGAAACTCTCGGCGTCGGTCATCTCGCCGTTCCGCGCCCGGTCGTGGATTTCGCCCATCTCTTCGGCGGCGCCGCACTGCTCGCCGAGGTAGAGTTTCATCTCGGACTCCGAGAGGGTTCCGCGGAAGTCGAGGGCGACGACGGTCATCGTCGGTCCCTCGCGCTCGATACCGTCGGGAGTGCGGTTGCAGGGGTCCCGTGCATATCCGAAACGATGGTCCGACCCGCCAAAAATATTGCCAGATTGATAATATCTCGAACAGAACTGAATTTGAGGGGCAGCCCCACCGCCCGCTTCCTCGACCCGTTCTCCCGCACCAACGACCGACACACCTCGAAACGCACTCGCCCGAGCGACGCATCTCCCGCAGTCACGCCGTCGCGTTGCAGCATTCACTCAGCGGCGCCCGGGGAGGGGCCGCCGGAGGCTCGACGTCCGTGAGATCGACCCTGACCGGGCAGCGATACCAGCGGATTTTCTCCGTCGGAAGGGTTCCGGAAGCGGATGTCCGTCGCCCGCATTCGGACACCGGCGACCCGCCCGCTGAACCCGACTGCAGTAGCGCGAGCCAGACCTTTATCGCACGCCAGTGCAAACTGGTGGCATGGACTCGGAACGCGTCGCCGTCGTGACGGCGGCCGGCCGCGGCATCGGGGAAGCGTGCGCGCGACGACTCGCGGACGACGGCTTCACGCCCGTCCTCCTCTCGAAGTCGGGCGCCGCCGTGGACGTCGCCGAAGACCTCGGCGGCGTCGGCTTCCAGGGGTCGGTCACGGACCCCGACGACGTCGCGGCGCTCGTCGAGGCGGCCGACGAGCGGTACGGCCGCCTGGACGCCGTCGTGAACAACACCGGCCACCCGCCGACCGGCGACCTCCTCCAGATCACGGACGAGGAGTGGCGGGACGGCCTCGAACTCGTCCTGTTGAACGTGGTGCGGATGGCGCGGCACGCCACGCCCCTGCTCGCGGAGTCTGGCGGCGGCGCCGTCGTCAACATCTCGACGTTCTCCGCGTACGAGCCCAGCCCGGCGTTCCCCGTGTCGTCGGTGCTGCGCGCCGGACTCGGCAGCTTCACGAAACTGTACGCCGACCAGTACGCGAGCGAGGGCGTCCGCATGAACGCCGTCCTTCCGGGGTTCACGGACAGCTACGAGGTCGACGACGACACCCGCGACCGAATCCCGATGGGGCGGTCCGCCGCCACGACCGAGATCGCGGACGCCGTCGCGTTCCTCGCGTCCCCCGAAGCGAGTTACGTCACCGGCCAGAACATTCGCGTCGACGGCGGCCTCACGCAGCACGTCTAGCCGCGAGAACGACGGAACGCGCTCGATTGGGGGCCAGTCACGCCGCCTCGATGACGTAGTGGTCGTCGCCCTGGCAGCGCAATACTGCCTCCTCCTGCAGTTTCACGATGTGGCCGGTCGGCTGCTGTTCGGTCTCGTGGTCGGCCGTCGTGCGCACGAGGTGGCCGACGATCTGGGCCTTCGGCGGCGCCTGGGCGGCGCCGCAGTCGTAGATAGTGAGGAGTTCCCCGCCGTCGCGGGCCTCGTAGACGACGACGTGCGCGTGGCGCGCGAGCCGCCACGCGTCCGCGTCGACCTGTGGGAGTTTGTTCACACCGACCGGTTCGGCCGCCCCGGCCAAAAGCCTACTCGAACTCGCCGAGGGACGCCTGGCCGTCGTGCTCCGCGTCGCCGTCGTCCCGCGCCCACTCGCGGTCGCTCGCGGACTCGTCGGCGACGCCCTCGCTGTCCGCGAACCCGTCGAGGCTGGCCTGCTCGCGCTCCGAGAAGTCCAGGTTGGAGACGCGCACGCCGACCTTCCGAACGGGCTCGTCGGCGAACTCCTCGAGGAGGCGCTGGCTGACCTCGTGGACGAGCTCGGGGTCGTCGACGGGCCCGGGCAGCGACTCGGCGCGCGTGTTCACGTCGTACGGCGGCGTCACGACCTTCACGCCGATGGTCCGGTAGAACGCGTCCTTCCGGCTCGCGCGGTCCGCCACCGCGTCGGCGAGCGCCGCCGCCTGCTCGCGCACGCGCTCGAAGTCGTCGGTCGCGCCGTCGAACGACGACTCCCGCGAGAGGCTCTTGGGCTTTCCCCGGGGCTCGACGGGGCGGTCGTCCTCGCCGCGGGCGCGCCGGTGGAGCTCCCGGCCGCGGTCCCCGAACCGAGCCTCGAGCTCGTGGGGGTCGGCGTCCGCGAGGTCGCCCGCGGTCTCGATACCCATCTCGCGGAGCTCCCGGGCGCGCACCGGCCCGACGCCGTGGACGTCCGCGACGTCGATTGGCGCGAGGAACTCCCGCACCTCGCCCGGCTTGACGACGACCAGGCCGTCGGGCTTGTCGTAGTCGCTCGCGAGCTTCGCCGTGCTCATGTTGGGCGCGACGCCGACGCTCGCCGGCACGCCGACCTCGCGGGCGATGCGCTGCTTGACGTGGCGGCCGAACCCCTCGGCGACCTCCCAGCCGGTGCGGTCGGTGACGTCGAGGTACGCCTCGTCGATGCTGACCTCGCGGACCGTGTCTCCGACCTCGTAGAGAATCTCCTTCACTCGCGCGCCGACGTCCTGGTAGAAGTCCATGTCCACGGGCCGGTAGTAGCCGGCGTCGGGGTCCTCGGGGTGGTCGGCCTTCCGCGGGAGCTTCTCGAGCGCGGACCCGATGGCTTGCGCGCTCTCCACGCCGTACTCGCGGGCCTCGTAGCTCGCGGTCGCGACCGCGCCGACGGTCTCGCCGTTCTCGTAGCCCATGCCGACGACGACGGGTTCGCCCCGAAGTTCGGGGTCCCGCAGGCGCTCGCAGGACGCGTAGAAGCAGTCCATGTCCACGTGGAGGACGATGCGCTCCGCGCGGTCTGGCGCCCCGGGGAGTCGCTCGCCGGCGGGCATCACTCGGTACTCGGTCGCGTGGCCGGATGACGCTTACGCCGGCGCGTCGACGGCGGTCAGGCGACGTCGCCCTCGACGTACGTGTCGTCCTCGCGGGCGAGTTCGAGGGCGTGCTTGGCGCCCATGCCGGCGTCGTGGGGGGAGACGCCGCGGCCGACGCCGACGCGGAGGTCGACGCCGGCTTCGTCGCGGACGTGCTGGATGGCGTCGTCGTAGTCGACCGCGGCGAGCGCTGGGCAGACGGCGATGATGTTGTCGCCGCCGACGAAAAAGGAGAGGGAGTCGTGGGCGTCGTGCATGTACTTCATGAGTTCGGCGTAGCCCTGTTCGATGTGGACGAACGAGGAGAACGCGTCGAGTTCGTCGGTGTACTTGCCGGTTGCGTCGACGACGTCGAAGTGCGCGATCTGGACGTCGTCGTCGGTGCGTTCGGCGTCGTCGACGGGCTGGCCGAGCAGGGCTTCGCGGCGGTCGGCGTCCTGGGCGCTGCCCTGTTCCTGGAGGGCGGCGGTGGCTTCGACGAGGGCGTCGGCGGGGGACGCGCCGGTGCCGATGGAGAGGCTGACGGTGACGGGGTAGCGGTTCCGGATGGACTCCTGGATGCGGGCGTGGTCCTCGAGGTCGAGGCCGTTGGAGACGGCGAGCATGTTGTCGAACCGCGTGAAGAAGACGTAGCCGTCCCGCATGCCGAACGCCTGCGAGAGGTCGGCGTAGAGGCGGGACTGCATGGTCTGGAGGTCGACTTCCCGGCGCGGCGTCGGCGTCACGGTCCACGGCCCGTAGTTGTCCAGCTGGACGAGAGTGACCTGCGTGTTCGTCACAGTTACCGTGGAGTCGGCACCCGCCGAGTATATCAGTTTTGGATTGCGTCCCAAAACTGTTTATCAGGCTGGGTCGCGGGCCGGCCCAAAACGAGTAATAAATTTGTCGTTTCCGTAGCGTTCTTTACGAACCGCGCACACAGTATCGGATGCAATCGAGGTGACCAGCGATGGCACTGCCCACGACCGACAGCTCGTGGATGCAGAGCCTCGACCTGCCGTCTCGCCGCTTCGGCGAGCGCGGCTTCGGTGGTAGCGACTACGAACTGTACGAGGAGGACGACGAGTTCGTCCTCTCCGTCGACATGCCCGGCTTCGAGACCGACGAGATCACGGTCGCCTGGGAGGACGGCGTCCTGAACGTCTCGGCCGAGCACGTCGACGAGGGCCGCGGCCGGAAGAAGACGTACCACCGTCGCTTCCGGTTCCCGAAGGAGGTCGACGAGGACGCCATCGCGGCCGAGTACGAGAACGGCGTCCTCGAGGTCACCCTGCCGATCGAGTCCGAGGCCGCGGCCCGCGGCAAGACCATCCCCATCGAGGGCTGACGAACGCCCTCGACGGGTGGTCCACGACCCGCGGTAACTGACGCCGCCCGCAGCGGCCGCAACGCCCGCCCATAGCGCGCGGCCGCCAGTATCTGTCATCCAACCCTGTCGACACATTTCTCCGGTCGAACCACCACCGCGCAATCCCGCCTTTTCGCGATCTCGCCGACGCGACGGACCGCTGTCCGTTTGGCATTCACCGTCAGCCCCACCTGTTGACTCAGACACTCACCCACGTCAAGGACTAACACGTCCGGGGTCCTACTCCACCACGTGCCTCGACGCGTCCACGACCGACACGGTGACTCGTCTGCGTCACAGGAGCCGACCGGCCGGAGGCCGCCACGATGACCGGCGAGCGCCGCCGCCGCGACCTCCTGCGGTCGGGGCTCGCGCTCGGGGTTGGGAGCGCGCTCGCCGGCTGTCTCGGCGGCGACGGTGCCACGACGACAGACGGGACGACTGACAGGACCACGACCACGTCCGGCGGCGAACCGACGACCAGTGCTCCTGGCGGCGTCGGCACCGAACTCGTCGCGTCGGGATTCGCGGCGCCGCTCGGCGTGGAGTTCGCGCCGGGCGACACCGAGCACGCGTACGTCGTCGACCAGGTCGGTGTCGTCCACGTCGTCGGCCCGGACGGCGTCCGCGACGACCCCCTCCTCGACGTCCGCGACCGCATGGTCTCGCTGTCGGGATACGAGGAACGCGGCCTCCTCGGGCTCGCTTTCCACCCCGACTTCCAGTCGGACCCTCGCGTGTTCGCCCGGTACAGCGCGCCCCTCGGCGACGGCCCTTCGGGGTACAGCCACACGTTCGTCCTCGCCGAGTACCGCGTCGAGGACGGCTCGGTCGTACCGGACAGCGAACGCCGCCTCCTCGAACTCGCAGAACCGCAGTCCAACCACAACGCCGGCAGCGTCGCGTTCGGCCCCGACGACTACCTCTACGTCGGCACCGGGGACGGCGGCGGCGCCAACGACACGGGCCGCGGCCACGTCCAGGACTGGTACGGCGCCAACCGCGGCGGGAACGGCCAGGACGTCACCGAGAACCTCCTCGGGAGTGTCCTCCGCATCGACGTCGACGCCCGCGGCGACGGCACGCCGTACGCCGTCCCCGACGACAACCCCCTCGTCGGCGAACCCGGCCTCGACGAACACTACGCGTGGGGGTTCCGGAATCCCTGGCGTATGTCGTTCACGGACGGCGACCTCCACGTCGCAGACGTCGGCCAGAACCGCTTCGAGGAGGTCGACGTCGTCGAACGCGGCGGCAACTACGGCTGGAACGTCCGCGAGGGAACGCACTGCTTCAGCACCGCGTCCCCGAGCGACCCGCCCGACAGCTGCCCGCGCCAGACCCCGGACGGCGACCGGCTCCGCGACCCGGTCGTCGAGTACCCGCACTCCGGCGGCGCCGTCTCCGGGCTCGCGGTCATCGGCGGCTACCGCTACACCGGCGACGACGTCCCAGCGCTCGACGGCGCGTACGTCTTCGGCGACTGGCAGAGCGACGGCGCCGTCTTCCTCGCCACCCCGACGGACTCGGGGCTCTGGCCGACGATCGCCGTCCAGCTCGCGCACGCCGGCGACTCGCCGCCACGCCGGTACCTCCTCGCGTTCGGGCGCGACCACGACGACGAACTCTACATCGCCACCACCAGCAGCGCCACACCGACCGGGAGGTCGGGCGCCGTCCACCGCCTCGTTCCCCCGGCGTGAGTCGCCGGCTGCACGGGCCGGCGCCGTGGACCGCCAGCATTGAATACGGCTGCCCGGAAACGCGGTGACACGGTGGCTCGACGACCTAGCGGCGACCCGGCGGACGCCCAGGCGCTCGACACGGACTTCTACGCCGTCGACGCCGACGCAAGCGTCGAGGAGTTCCTCGCCGCCGCGAAAGTGTACGCCCGCGACGTCGTCGACAGCTACGACCTCACCGCCTCGGTCAGCGACCTCGAGTGGGACGTCAGCAAGCGCGCGAAACGCCGCGCCGGCGCCGTCACGTACCGCGACGACACCCCCGAGGAGGTCACGCTCACCTGGGAGTACTTCCAGGAGCACGGCTGGGGCGCCGCCGCCGCGACCATCCGCCACGAACTCGTCCACGTCCACCGCATCAACGAGGCCGGCGACGCCAGCCACGGCGACGCCTTCCGCGACCTGGCGGACCGCCTCCAGGCGCCCGTCCACTGCGAGACGTTCGCCGACCCGAACTACTGGGTGGAGTGCGAGGACTGCGGCAGCGAGATGCCGCGCTACCGGAAGTCTAAGCTCGTGAAACACCCCGAACGCTACCGGTGTGGCGGCTGCGGTGGCTCGCTTTCCTCGCGGCCGGTGACGGGGCAGGACTGAGCGAACGCACTCCTGTACGTGTCAGACTCCGTCGTCGATCATGTGGGTGCTCCTGGCGAGATTGTCTGTCAAGATAGGCCTCGCTGGTAGCGTCTACTCAGCGACTGGGAGTGAAGCGACAAAAGCAACCGCTTTACCCTCGAGCCGGAGGAATTCGAACCACGCCCGCACGTGCTCGCAACCGCTGGGCGCGAGCGGTCTAGTTCAAATCCCTCTGCCCTCACGCCACAGCGCACACGCGACGTGAGCGACACGGCGGTCGCTCACGGTCGCGGTTATCAGAGTAGTGGGGCCGGAGGGATTGTGAACCGATGTCGCTTCGCTGCGCTCGCGACAGGGTTCAAATCCTGCCCCATTCACCGCCGTTCACGCGAAGCGACAGAGCCGTCGCTTCGCGGTGAAGTACTTGGAGAAGTGGGGCCGGAGGGATTTGAACCCCCGATCGACTGATATCTCCGGTGCGCCTCGGAACTCCAGAGGGTCGTCGTCGCGGGTCCGATGATCAGTCGGCCGCTCGGTATACCAGTCTGGAATTTCGTCCCGGGCGCGGGCCTCTGGAGTCAGTCGCCATGCCTGGCTTGGCCACAGCCCCGTGCACTCGCCCGTACGGTGATTTGTCCTAAGAGGGTTTCGATTCGGTGCGTCTCGCCGGGCGGAAGACCGACGTGGCTGGCGGTTCGACGTCCGGCCGTGATTGCACGCGTGTGGCGTGGCTGGACGGAGCCGAGTGACGCCGACGAGTACGAGGCGTTCGTGACCGGGGAGGTGTTCCCGGCGGCGGCCGCGGACGTCGAGGGCCTGGAGGACTTCGAGGTGTTGCGCCGCGACGCCGGCGACCGCGTGGAGTTCGTGACGATCTCGCGGTTCGCGTCCTGGGACGCGGTCGAGGCGTTCGCGGGCGCGGACTACGAGACGGCGCACGTGCCGGACCGCGCCGAGGAACTGCTCGCGGACTACGAGGACTCGGTCACGCACTACGATGTCCGCGCGTAGCGATTGGCATTTCCGGCGCGGCGACGAACGAGCCCCCATGACCGAGTACCCGATTGTCGTGCGCGAGATCGGCGGGAAGAACCGGCTGGGCGTCGAGGACGCCGACGAGTTCGACGCGGACCTCCGGGACGTCGTCTCGGAGGGCTACCAGCGCGTCGACGTGGCGGCCTGCGAGGACGGCGAACGGGTCGGGACGGTCGTCGCGAGCAGCGACACCGAGATCGAGACGGTCCGCTGGCGGGACTAGGCTTCCCGGGCGCTGTACTCGCAGTCCTGGCACTTGTACCCGGTGACGAACTCGGTGACAGACGGCATGTAGCCGACCCTGAGGACGTCGCCGCCGCACTCCGGGCAGTCGCGGTCGGCGTCCTCGATGGGTTCGGCGTCCATGACGGACTCGCCCTCGATGAGTTCCGCGAGCTTCTTCGGGGTGACCATACGGCCTTCCACGACCCGGTTGTCGGGCATGTGCGGGACGAAGCGGCCAGGACGGTAAAGCGTTCTGTCGGACGGCCAGCGTTCTCAGAGCCAGGGCGCGCGCTCCTCGGCGCCGTCCTCGCCGGGGTAGCCGTACGCGGGGTCCTGGTCTGCGTCGCCGTCGGCGGCCTGGGTGCTGCCGCCGTCCGTCGTCGCCGCGCTGCGGACGCCCGCCGGTTCGGTCGGGCCGTCGTCGACGACGGGCGCGTCGGCTGTCGCTGGCTCGGCGTCGTCGCCCTCGGCGACCTCGTCGGGGTCGAACGCGAGCAGGCCCGCGACGCCGAACACGAGCAGGGGCGCCTTCGACGGCACCAGGTGGAAGATGGACAGCGCGAGCGTCGCGAGCGCGACGGCGCTGCCGAACCGGAACCGGTCGATGTCGACGATGCGCCGGAGGTACGGCTGTAGCGCGACGACGCCGAGCGCGAACGCGACGGCGACGACGGCGGCCGCGGCGGCGTGGAACAGCAGCGTCGCGTCGTAGTTCGCGACGAACTCGAACTGGCCGGGCTGGAGGCTCGCGAGGAACCCGAGGCCGATGATGACGCTGGGCGACGGCAGGTACTCGCCGATGGTTGAGCTCGCGGTCTTCGCGGCGACCGCGAGGATGACGAGCGCGGCGAACCGCTCGAACGTCGCGATGTCGACCGCGGTCTCGATGGTGGGCGCGAGCGCGGCTTCGGCGGTGGCGATGGCGATGAGGGGGACGCCGACGACGAGGACGCTGGTCGCTTGCTCCCGGGGGTCGTCGCCCATCTCCGCGAGGATGACGGCGAGCGTCGCGCTGCCGCCGAACACGAGCAGGCCGACCTGGGCGATGCCGACCCAGGTGTCGAGGGCGCCCGCGAGCACGAGCGCGGCGAAGATGCCGTCGGCGAGCGGCAGCAGCATCACCGTGGCGAGCAGCCGGGTTGCCCCGCCCACCTGTTGCTCGAGGCGGAGGGCGATGGGGTGACGTGAGCTACTCATGGGCTACGGACTCGACCTGTGTCTCGCCGGGGTCTGGTCGGAGCGGCGGTACGGAGTCCCGAGCGCCGGTTTTCCGAGCCAGAGTCGGTCCATCAGTTTCCCGAGAAATGTGCGTACGCCGGTGGAGAAGTCGCTGTGGTTGCCGGCGATGCGGGTTGCACCGGGACTGATGGAGTCCATATGTACGAGAACAGACGTTAGGAGCATAAAGATTGCGTGAGACACGCCCACAAATGGTGTGGAAACACAACTACTTTTTAAGTAAGTGGTTACTGTCTCTCGGCAGTTCTGGGCATCCGTCGGGAATCAACCGAGTGTTCGGCCCGGGACTGTACGCCCGTCGACCGAGCCACAGGCGAGTGGACGAGCGTTTTCCAGACCGAGTGTGTTGCACGTCCGTGTCGACCCAGGGGCGTTCGTGAGTGTGTCTCACCACGTTCGCCCAATCTCGCAACGCTTTTGACGAGGGGGCCGCGACGGTTTACATGGCGAACGACTCGTCCACCGACGGCCGATTCTCCGAGAAACTCCGCGTCCCGGAAGCACTCACGTTCGACGATGTCCTCCTCCGTCCGAGCGAGAGCCGCGTCGAACCCGACGACGCCGACGTCTCCACCCGCGTCTCAACCAACGTCGAACTGAACGTCCCCGTCCTCTCCGCCGCGATGGACACCGTCACGGAGTCCGACCTCGCCATCGCGATGGCCCGCGAGGGCGGCCTCGGCGTCCTCCACCGCAACATGGACGTCCCCGAGATGGCCGCCGAAGTCGAGCGCGTCAAGCGCGCCGACGAACTCGTCATCCGCCGCGAGAACGTCGTCACCGCATCCCCCGACCAGACCGTCAGCGAGGTCGACGCGATGATGAGCCAGGAGGGCGTCTCCGGCGCGCCCGTCGTCGACGACGACGACGAAGTCCTCGGCATCATCTCCGGCACGGACATCCGGCCCTACCTCGAGGTCGGCGAATCCGACACCGTCCGCGAAGCGATGACCGACGAAGTCATCACCGCGCCCGACGACGTCACCGCCCGCGACGCGCTCGAGCTCATGTACGAGCACAAGATCGAGCGCGTCCCCATCGTCGACGACGCGAACCGCCTCGTCGGCCTCGTCACCATGCAGGGCATCCTCAACCGCCGCGAACACGAGGACGCCGTCCGCGACGACGACGGCCGCCTCCGCGTCGGCGTCGCCGTCGGCCCCTTCGAGACCGACCGCGCCACCGCCGCCGACGACGCCGGCGCCGACGTCCTGTTCATCGACTGCGCGCACGCGCACAACCGGAACGTCATCGACGCCGCCCGCGACATCAAGGACGCCGTCGACGCCGACGTCGTCGTCGGCAATATCGGCACCCGCGAAGCCGCCGAAGCCGTCGTCGACTTCGCTGACGGCGTCAAGGTCGGCATCGGCCCGGGCTCCATCTGCACGACCCGCGTCGTCACCGGCGCCGGCATGCCCCAGATCACGGCCGTCTCCGAGGTCGCCGACCTCGCCGACCCCGCCGGCGTTCCCGTCATCGCGGACGGCGGCATCCGGTACTCCGGCGACGCCGCGAAAGCCATCGCCGCCGGCGCCGACGCCGTCATGCTCGGCTCGTACTTCGCGGGGACCGACGAAGCCCCGGGCCGCGTCATCACGATGAACGGCAAGAAGTACAAGCAGTACCGCGGCATGGGCTCCGTCGGCGCGATGCAGTCCGGCGGCGGCGACCGCTACCTCAAGGAGGAAGACGAGGACGAGGAGTTCGTCCCCGAGGGCGTCGAAGCCGCGACGCCGTACAAGGGCTCGCTGTCCTCGGAGCTCCACCAGCTCGTCGGCGGCATCCAGTCCGGCATGGGGTACGTCGGCGCCGAGACCGTCCCCGCGTTCAAGGCAGACGCCGAGTTCGTGCGGGTGTCCAGCGCCGGCCAGACCGAAGGCCACCCCCACGACGTCATGATCACCGACGAAGCCCCGAACTACAGCCCGCAGAACGAGTGAGGACTCGACCCAGGGCAACAGCGGAACCGGCCCGGGACGAGCCCGGACTCGGCCACTGGCCGGAACGAGCCCGGCCTAGAGTCCCTTCCCCGCCGTCTCGCAGCGCGGGCTACAGTACTTGTTCTCCGCTGCGTTCGCGTCCTCGTACGCCGTGAACTCGTCGCCGCAGTTCCGGCACTCGTAGGTTTCGAACGCCATGTGCGGGCGTTGCCGAGACGCGGAAAAATGTCTTACGGCCTGCGGGTTTTTCCTCGCCGAACCCCAACGGACGACCATGGAGTGCACGTACTGCGGCCAGGACCAGGCCGCCTACGACACGGTCGTCGTCGAACGCGAGACCGGCGACGGCGACCTCGAACGCGAGGGCGTCTTCTGTAACTACGGCTGTCTGTCCGCGTGGCTCGAGGAGTCCGACGCCGCGACCGGCGCCTGCTGCCGCATCGACGTCTAGCTACGACCCGCCGCCAGTGACGACCACGGGGCGGTCCGTGTTCAGGATGACCGACTGCGTCACGCTCCCGAAGATCGCCTTCCCCGCGGGCGACCGCTTCCGCCCCCCGAGCACGATGGCGTCAACGTCGTACTCCTCGGCGTCCTCCAGGATGTCGTCGGTCGTGTCCCCCGAGTCGTCGCGCAAGAGTACGTCGACGCCGGCGTCCTCGAGGTGTTCGCGCGCCCGCCGCACGGACTGAATGCGGTCGGCGCTCTTGAACTGCTTCAGTTCCTCCGGGAGCTCCTCGGTGTCCCCCGTGAACACGAACAACAGGATGGCCTCGACGTCCTCGTCCGCGGACGGCAGGTCGCTCACGTACTCCGCCTGCGCGAGCGCGCGGTCCACGTCGTCGTCCACCGGAACCAGTACGCGGTACATGGACGAGTAGACACCGGACGCGAGTATAAAACTACGGCCGATTCCCAGCGCCAGCGTCCGAACGACGCCCTGCCGGGCGGCCAGTACGCTGAACCCGGCGCCGGGAGTTGACGCCCACATGGCTCCGACGCTCCCTGCGCCCTGGCACGAAGTCGAATCCTCGGACTACGTCACTGAGAAGTACCGCGCCGAGAACCCCACGCTGTTCGTCCGCGACGACCACGACGTCGGCGTCCACGTCGTCCCCGTCTCCACGTCCTCACCGCACGACCCGGACGCCTACCGCGTCGCCGCACTCCAGGGCGGCCCCGACGAATTCGACGACCAAACCGGCCTCCAGCGATTCCAGGACGAAGCACCCGCGTTCGAACTCGCACTCGAATTCGCGACCCGATACGAGGACGTCTACGACGACCTCCAGGACGAAACGGCTGCACTCGAGGAGACTGCCGACGCGGTCATCTGACGCCGGACTACCCCTCCGCACCACGGTGGCAAACCCACGGGAGTTGTACTGGTCGCTCGCCACTCGACGTCGTCTCGAACGGACGCGGACTGGAACCTGTTAGAAGTTTTTATGACTTCCCTGCGACAGGTGGGCCGTGATGCCTCCGAGTGACTGGCCGTCCCGACGACAACTGCTCAAGCTAGGTGGAACAGTCGGGGTCGGTCTGCTGGCAGGGTGTAACAGCCGTTCCGAGCAGGGGGACACGACAGACGTGGAACCCACGGAACGTTCGACCACAAAAACAATCACGACCACTGAGACGGTAACGTTCACGGACACTACGACAACCGAGCGAACACCCACGGAACTGGTCTTCGACGGCGGCGACCTGCGGTCGTTCGTCGATGCACTCACCAAGGCCAGCGAGATTCCCGACGCGACGCTGCAGGTCGAACCTGGGACGTATCGGTTCGAGCCCATCGACGACGTAGCACCCGGGGAAAAGGACCCGCACGCCAGAATCGACGGCGTCGAGGACGTCACCATCGAGGCGTCCGACGCGACCTTCGTGTTCACGGACCCGCTGCGTGCCGGCCTCCAGTTCTTCGCCGGAAGCGACATCACCATCCGCGGATTGACCGTCGACTACGACCCAGTCCCCTTCACGCAAGGAGAGATTGTGGACGTAAGCGAAGACGGGGCGCGCGTGACACTCGCTCTCGACGACGGGTACCCCTCGCTCTCCCACGACATGTTTGACCACGCTGACCGTGTCTGGGCGAGCGTCCACGAAGCAGACGGGTCCTTCGTCACGGACATCCGGAAAGACGGCTCGTTCGACAAGTTCTTCGACGAAATAACGCAGGTCGGCGACCGACGCTTCGAACTGCACATCCGTAACAATCCAAAGGGGGTTTCCGTCGGTCGTCGCCTGACTATCGTGGCACGCAACCAGGGGACTGTCCTCGATTTCTACAAAATCGATTCTCCCACCATCGAGGCAGTGTCTGCGCACGCGAGCGGCGGCGCCGTCTTCGGGCTCGAAGTCTGTTCGGACCCCGTCGTGCGCGGCACCGAAATCGTCCCGCCAGCCGACTCTACCCGCCAGGTCGCCTCGGACGCCGACGGAATCAGGGTCGTCAATTGCTCGTCGAGCGTGACCATCGAAGGGTGCCATCACGAGCAGCTCCTGGACGACAGTATCGTCGTCCAGCACACCTTCGCCGAAGTCACCGACGTCCCCGACGACCACACAATCGCTGTGGAGAACGTCCACCCGTTCGTCGTCACGGAAGGCGACGTCCTCGGCGTCCAGTCCGTAACCGGCGAGCGAAAAGGAACGCTTCCCCCCATCGAGGACTACGACCCACGGTTCACCGCACCCGGCGACCGGCTCAAGCCAGCGACGATAACGTTCGAAGCCCCGATTGCCGACACCGTCGAGGAGGGAGATTACGTCGGGAACGAAGCGACCGGCAGCCAGAACTTCAGCGTCCGGAACAACGAACTCCGGAACCACAGGGGGATTCTCGTCCGCGTGACGGCCGGACCTGGCGAAGTCGCGAACAACACGCTCACTGGGGCGTCCCGGAACCCCATCGAACTGGAGTCCCACACGGACAGTCACTTCTCCCCGAAAGGCTGGTGTAACGACGTTACCGTCCGCGAGAACACGATTCGCCGCGCCGGCCTCGTCTACTTCGCCGGTGAGCACCCGGCCGCGATTCGATGCCATCACAAGACGTTCCCAGGCACTCCGACGAGAGGCCAACCACACCGAAACATCGAGATCCTGGACAACGACATCCGGAATTGCGCGCAACTCGGAATCGACGTCGAAGCGACACAGGGCGTCCGGATCTCCGGGAATTCGATAAGCGGCGTGAATCAACTAAACTACCCGAATGGCGGGTACGGCATTGCAGTCGCGAACGCCGAGAACGTCACAGTCGATAACAACACCGTCAGCGGGACCGACGAACGAATCCAGGCGTTCGGACGCCGCTCCGACGTCTCCGGCCTCGAAGCGACCGGGAACGAACTCACACTCGGAGGAAAAACGGCTGACCCACAGTTCCGACGGTGGGAACCAGTGACGTTCACGTTCGACGACGCAGTCCAGCCGGACGACGGCCGGTATCTGACGATTCGATGCTACAAAATACGTCTAAAGAATTCCGGCCAGGTTCTCGACACCTACAACATGGGGGTCGACGAGGAGGGATTGCTACTCGAGTCCGGATACTTCGCGCCGGAGACTGCAGACTCGGGGGCGTGGCGCTGGTTCGGCGGAAAAGACGCGACGACGACGCTCAAACTCCCGGCCAGCGTCCTCTCTGCAGCCGACACACTGGAACTGCGAGCGAAACCAATCACCGCAGGCCTCTCTGGTACCGTGACAATCGGCGGCCAACCCGTCGAAGAACTCACGTTCCAGTCAGACGAAATCGGCTGGCATGAGGTCGCGGTTCCCCGTTCGTATCCGAGACGCCCGGCATACTCTCGTTCTCGCGGAGTCGTCTCGTGAGTCACGCGGTGTCCCCTTCTCTGTGAACAACTCCACAGTAACCGGACCTGATGCGGCGTCGAGACCCCGACGATTCCCCGCCGAATAGTCGGGGACTCGGGTTGTACTGGCGACTCGTCGCGGGAGGCCGGACACTCCCGCTTTCCGCAGAAGCGAACCCACATCCAGCACGCACCGATGATGGTAGAAGGAACCTGTCGCTATCTGGTCAATCCGAAACCGCACGAAGGAAAGCGGGCCGGGCGCGATTTGAACACGCCCTCAGAAGTCGATATTCGCGGGCGTG
>JBDGUB010000014.1:7638-18328 GCA_042216245.1 Halobacterium sp. | reverse complement strand
TATCGCCGTCCCGTCGCGGACACTTTCCGATTCGGAAGATATTTTTTCACACGCGCCAAAACAAGTAGTGTGAGTTCCGAATCGACGGAGGACCGAATTCTCGCCGCGCTCGAGGAGGACGCGCAGGCGTCGTACGCCGACATCGCGTCGCGGGCGAACGTCTCGAAGCCGACGGTCCGGAAGTACATCGACAAACTCGAAGAGGAGGGCGTCATCGTCGGCTACTCGGCGGACGTCGACCCGAAGAAGCTGTCCAGTCAGAGCATCGCGTTGGTCGGCATCGACGTCGCCTCCGAGCAGTACGTGGACGCCACGCGCGAACTCAAGGACCTCGAGGCGGTTCGCGCGCTGTACACTTCGAGTGGCGACCACATGCTGATGGCGGAGGTGCGGGGCGCGGACGGCGACGAGCTCGGGGACGTCATCAGCGACGACATCCTCGGCATCGACGGCGTCACCGCCGCCCACCCCTCCTTCCTCCAGGAACGACTCAAGTAGTGGCCGTCCGGCGGGCCGTCGCGTTCACTGTCTCCGACGGCGCACGTGGCCGATTCGTCACGCCGTCGTCGAGATCGTCACGCAGTCGCCGAGGGCGTCACGTCGTCGTCGACGCGAGCAGCGCGTCGATGCGCTCGATGGCTTCCTCGACGTCCGCCGTGCTCGTCGCGAACGACGCCCGCAGGTAGTCGCTGGCGCCGGCCCCGAAGTCGGGGCCGGGCGTCATCGCGACGCCCGCGTCGTCCAGGAACACGTCGGCCACCTCGAAGGCGTCCCCGAGTTCGGAGACGTCCAGCAGGAGGTAGTACGCGCCCTCGGGCGTGTACCCGAGGTCGAACCCCCAGCGTTCGGCGGCCTCGACGAGCATGTCGCGGCGCTCGCGGTAGTCCTCGCGGACGTCAGCGAGCCAGTCGGTGCCGGAGCGAATCGCGGCCTCGGCGCCCGCCTGCACGAACGACGGCGCGCAGATGAGCGCGTTCTGGGAGACGCGGTTGACGGCGTCGGCGTACCCGGGCGGACACACCACCCAGCCGAGCCGCCAGCCCGTCATCCCGTAGCGCTTCGAGACGCCGTCGAGGACGAACGCGTCGTCCGTGTACTCGAGGACGCTGTGTTCCTCGGCGTCGAACGCGAGCCCGTGGTAGACCTCGTCGGAGACGACCGCCGTGTCGGTGCGCTCGGCGAGGTCGACGAGCCCAGAAAGGGTGTCCCCGCTGGTCACGGCGCCGGTCGGGTTCGCGGGCGAGTTCAACAGCATCGCCGCGGTGTCGTCGTCGACGACGTCCTCGTAGGCGGCGACGCTCGGCTCGAACCCGTCCGCGGGGTCGAGTTCGACCGTGCGCACGGTCCCGTCGGCGAGCCGCACGAAGTTCGGGTAGCACGCGTAGTGGGGGTCCGTGAGCACGACGTCCTCGCCGGGGTCGACCGTCGACAGCATCGCGAGCAGGAGGCCGGGCGACGACCCCGGCGTGACGACGATGCGCTCGGTCGGCACCGACACGCCGTACGTGTCCGCGTAGTAGTCGCTGATGGCGTCCCGGAGCGACTGGGTGCCCCGCGAGGACGTGTAGTCGTCGTCGCCGTCCCGGAGCGCTGCGACCGCCGCCTCGGTGGCCGCTGCCGGCGGCCGGAAGTCGGGCTCGCCCACTTCCATGTGGACGACCCCGTCGCGTTCGCTCGCCCGCTCGAGCACGTCCATCGCCGCGAACGGCGTGGTCTGGGTCGCACGCTCCGAGGGCATGCACCGTGGAAAGGCGCTCGCGGCTATAACCGTTCTTCGCTCGTCAAGACTTGCCGGGGTCGGCCGGGGGAGTTTTGCGGCGGCGGCGCCTACGACTCGTACCGTATGCAGACTTTCGAGCGGGACTTGCGCGTCCGGGCGTCCCTCGCGGACGTCTGGGCGTTCCACTCGACGATCGACGGCCTCCGCGCGCTGACGCCGGACTGGACGAACCTCCGCGTCGAGACCATCGACCGCCGGGACGACAGGGACGGCCACGTGCTCACCGAGGGGACCCGCATCCGCATGTCCCTGCAGCCGCTCGGCGTCGGGCCGCGGCGGCGCTGGACGTCCCGCATCGACGCCCGCGAGGAGGGCGAGGGCCACGCGTTCTTCGTGGACGTGATGGAGGACGGCCCGTTCCCGGAGTGGCGTCACACCCACCTGTTCTACGGGGACGGCGAGGAGACGCTGCTCCGGGACCGCGTCGAGTACGAGGCGCCGGGCGGCGGCCTCCTGGACGACGTTGCGGGCGCGTTCCTCGACCCGATGTTCCGGTACCGCCACCGGCGAACCCGCGAGATACTCGACGGGACGTAAGTTTATCCGGCGAGCGGCCGAATAGTCGACTATGACTCACGTCGTTGTCGTCGGCGGCGGTGCCGCCGGCCTGAGCGCCGCACTGTTCACAGCGAAGAACGGCCTCGAGACCACTGTCTTCGACACCGACGAGACGTGGCTGCACAAGGCCCACCTCTTCAACTACCTCGGCATCGACTCGCGGGACGGCAGCGAGTTCGTCGAGGACGCCCGCGAGCAGGTCGACAGCTTCGGCGTCGACCGCCACCAGGGCGAGGAAGTCACGGGCGTCAGCCAGTCCGGCGGCGGCTTCGAGGTCGTCACGGACGACGGCAAGTACGACGCCGACTACGTCGTGCTCGCGACGGGCGCCGACCGCGACCTCGCGGACGACCTCGGCTGCGAGTTCACGGACGAAGACACCGTCGACGTGGACGTCACGATGGAGACGAGCATCGACGACGCGTACGCGACCGGCGCGATGGTGCGCGCCGAGGAGTGGCAGGCCGTCATCTCCGCGGGCGACGGCGCCGCCGCCGCGTTGAATATCCTCTCCCGGGAGAAGGGCGAGCACTTCCACGACTTCGACACGCCCGCGGACGCCGAGTAACCCCGAACACCCGCGAACGCCCGCGGACGCGGCGCCTCGGCACCCCACGGTGGCGGTCGGTGAGACGACAGTCGTCCCTGTACTCACCCGCGGGCTTATCAACTCGTAGCGGCTATCTATCGACATGTTCGTCGGCCACGCGACCCTCGCGTTCGGCCTGGTCGCCCTCGCCGCCCTCCGGTTCGGCGCGTCCCGCGAGCGCGCGCTCGCGCTCGCTGCCACCGCCGGCCTGTTCGCGGCGGTCCCCGACGTGGACATGGTGTACGCGGTGGTCGGCCTCCTGGACGCGAACCTCGCGCACCCCATGGCGGCGGCGACGTCGTTCTGGGGCGCGTCGACGGCGGTCCACCGCGCCGTCACGCACTCGCTCGTCGTCGCCGTCCCCGCGGCGGCCGCGTTCGCGCTCGCGCCGACCCGCCGGGCCGTCGCAGCGGCCGGGCTCGCCGGCCTCGTCACCGCCACGGGGCTGGCGTCGGGCGCCGTCGCCGCGGGCGTCGTCGCGCTGTTCGCGTGCTGCGGCTGGCTGGTCGCGCGCGGCGCCCACCGCGTCGGCGTCCGCGGCCGAACCCTCTTCGGGGTCGCGCTCGTCGGCCTGGCGTCCCACCCCTTCGGCGACCTGCTAACCGGGAAACCTCCGGAACTCCTCTACCCCCTGAAGGTCGCCGTCTTCGACGGCCGACTCACGCTGTCCGCGGACCCGACGCTGCACCTCCTCGGCGCGTTCGGCGTCGAACTCGCCGCCATCTGGGTCGGCGTCGTCGCCGCGTTCGCGCTCGCCGACGCGCGCGTCACCGACCACCTCGACGGCCGCGCCACCGCCGGCGCGGCGTACGCGCTCGCCGCGATCGTCGTCCCGCCGCCCACCCTCGAGTTCTCCTATCCGTTCGTGTTCAGCGTCGTCGCGGTCGGGTTCGTCGGCGCCGTCCCGCACCCGCGGCGGACCGCGCGCTCGCTGCCGTCGCTCCCGACGACGGTCGTGACGGGGCTCGCCGCCGTCACCGTCGCCGGCGCCGCGTACGCCGTCGCGTACGCCGCCGCCCTCGAGTGACGAGTCAGCGCGTCGCCGGCGACCGCGTGCCGGCGCGCAGGCCAGACGTTTCTTGAGAGCGGGTACCCAATCGGGGGTATGAATCGGACCGAGCGCCTCGCGCCGCTCATCAAGGACGAACGAACGAACGCGGCCATCGCGTGGCTGCTCGTCGCGTTCGTCGCCGCCGTCGCCGTCGAGAGCGTGGCCGAGGACCTCGTCTGGGTGGCGTTCTCCGCCGCCGTCGTCGCCGTCGTGCTCGTCCCGCCGCTCGCGTACCGGAACGCCCGCGCGATGCTCCCCTGGGAGGTCCTGTTGCTCGTCGCGCTCCCGGTGTTCGGGCGCGCGTTCGCCACCGTGGGCCTGTCCAGCGACGTCGCGGCCTACCTCGCGGTCGCCGGCCTCGCGCTCGTCGTCGCCGTCGAACTCGACGTCTTCACGCCGGTCGCGATGACGAACTGGTTCGCGGTGCTGTTCGTCGTCATCGCGACGATGGCCGCCGCCGGCCTCTGGGCGGTCGTCCAGTACGCCTCGGACGTCTTCCTCGGCACGCGGTTCGTCCTCCCTGCGGAACCCCCACTCAGTCCCGCCCAGGAGGAAGCCGCGCTGAACGCCCTGATGTGGGACTTCGTCGCGGCGACCGTCGCCGGCGTCGCCGCTGGGTTCGTCTTCGTGCTGTACTTCCGGCGGCGCGCCACCCACATGCGGCTCCCCGACGAGATCGAGGAGGTGGTGAAATGAGGCTCCGCGAGCGCCTCGGCATCTCGAAGCGCCGCCAGGAGCAGGCGACGCGGGCGATGCAGCTGTCGCTGGTCGGGTTCGTCTTCGTCGGGTTCTACCGCGGGAACCTCGGCATCGTCGTGAACTCGGGGCTCGGGTTGCTCGTCACGTACCTGCCCGCCGTCCTGGAGCGCGACTACGACATCCCGATGGACGCCGGGCTCACGCTCTGGATCACGGCTGCGGTGTTCCTGCACGCGCTCGGCACCGTCGGCCTCCCCGGGAGCTCGACGACGTTCTACGGCCCCGGCGGCGTCCCGTGGTGGGACCACCTCACACACGCGCTCTCGTCGTCCATCGTCGCCGCCGCCGGCTACGCGACCGTCCGCGGGCTGGACGAACACCACGACGACATCCACCTGCCGTCCCGGTTCATCTTCGTGTTCCTGCTGTTGTTCGTGATGGCGTTCGGCGTGCTCTGGGAGGTCATCGAGTTCGCCGTGGGCCACGTCAACGCGCTCGTCGGCGGGAACATCCTCACCATCTACGGCCTCGGCGACACCATCCTCGACCTCGTGTTCAACACCATCGGCGGCGTCGTCGTCGCCGTCTGGGGGACCGCCTACCTGACCGACGTCTCCTCGGCCATCCGCGAGCGCTTCGAGTCCCGCGCCGCCAACGAGTAACCCAGAGCAGACCACAGCCGTCGAGTCGCGTCGCGGAAAGCGACGTTCCGGCTGGCGAGTACCTTTTTGAGTGAGCCTGCGATAGTCAGACCCGATGGTCTACAAGAAGATCCGGCTCATCGGCACCAGCGAGGACAGCTTCGACGCCGCCGCGGACGACGCCATCGACCGCGCGGAGGACACCCTGAACAACGTGAGGTGGGCGGAAGTCGTCGAACAGGGCGTCGAGGTCGCGAACGCGAAGAACCGACAGTACCAGGTGGAGATGGAGGTCGCGTTCGAACTCGAGGACTGACGAACACCGGGGAGTCAGCGCGTCGCTCTTGCCGTCCGGTTACGTGCGGAAGGACTCGCCGCACCCGCACTCGCTCTCGACGTTCGGGTTCTGGACGTGGAAGCCGGCGCCCTGCAGGCCGCCCTCGTAGGCGAGCTGGCTGCCGGCGACGTAGTTCAGACTTGACTGGTCGACGAACAGCCGGATGCCGTTGCTCTCGAATATCTCGTCGTCGTCCTCGGGCTCGTGCTCGAATCGCATCCCGTAGGAGAGCCCGGCGCAGCCGCCCTGCTGGACGTACAGCCGGAGGCCGGCCTCCGTCTCGTCCATGCCCTCGCCGTCCATCAGCTCGCGGGCCTGTTCGGCGGCGTCCGCGGTCGCGGTGACGGCGCGGCCGCCCTCGCGCTGGTCGGCGGTGGAACTCATGGCTAACACGTTCGCCTGGCTCGGGGATAAGCGTGGCGCCGCCGGAACGGGTGTCGGAGCCGGGGCCGCGGGTCAGTCCTCGTCGTCCTCGAACCGCGCGTCGACGCTCGCCGCGTGGCCCTCCAGGCCTTCGGCGTCCGCGAGCGTCGTCACGGTCTCCCGGAGGTCGGCGAGCGCGCCCTCGTCGAGGCGCTGGACGGTCGTCGACCGCAGGAACGTGTCGACGCTCAGCCCGCCGGTCACCTTCGCGCGGCCGTTCGTCGGGAGGACGTGGTTCGTGCCCGTGGCGTAGTCGCCCGCCGCGACCGGCGAGTACGGCCCGAGGAACGCCGAGCCCGCGGAGTCGATGCGGTCCAGGACCGCGTCGGCGTCCGCGGCCTGCACGGAGAGGTGTTCGGCGGCGTACGCCTCCGCGAACGCCACCGCTTCGCTCATCGAGCGCGCCGCGAACACGCCGCTGGCGTCGCCGTCGAGCGCGGCGCGAATCGTCTCCTCGCGGTCGCGGCCGTCCGCGTGCACGTCGACCGCGGCGCAGATGCGGTCCGCGGTCGCCTCGTCGTCCGTGACGGCGACGACGCTCGCGGACGGGTCGTGTTCGGCCTGCGCGACGAGGTCGGCGGCCACGAACTCGGGGTCGGCGGTCTCGTCGGCGACGACCAGCAGCTCGGAGGGGCCCGCGAGGAAGTCGATCTCGACGTCGCCGCGTACCTCGGCCTTCGCCGCGGTCACCCACTTGTTCCCCGGGCCGACGACCTTCTGCACGCGGTCGACGGTCTCCGTGCCGTAGGCCATCGCCGCGACGGCCTGCGCGCCCCCGACCTGGTAGACGCGGTCGGCGCCCGCGACGTGCATCGCCGCGAGCGTCGCCGGATTCACCTCCTCGGCGGGCGGCGTCGCCACCGCGACCTGCTCGACGCCCGCGACCTTCGCCGGAATCACGCCCATCAGCACCGAGGACGGGTACGCCGCGGTTCCGCCGGGCGCGTACACGCCGACGCGCTCGATGGGCCGGAACCGGCGGCCGAGCTCGCGGCCGGGAGCGAACTCCTCGCGCCAGTCATCGGGCACCTGGGCCTCGTGGAACTCCCGGACGTTCGCCGCGGCCGCCTCGATGGCGTCCCGCACGTCCTCGTCGAGTTCCTCGTACGCGCGCTCGACCTCGTCGGTCACGTCGAGGTTCCCGACCTCCACGTCGTCGAGTTCGCTCGCGAGCTCGCGGAGCGCGACGTCGCCCTCCTCCCGCACGCGGTCGACGATGTCCCTGGCGTCCCCCCGGACGGCCTCCACGCCGGCGTCGCGCTCGAACAGCGCGGTCCGCCGGCTCGGCCCGAGGTCCGCGACGGCTTCGTAGTCCATACGCGACGTAGCGGCGGCGGGCGTTAGTGCGTTTCCATCACTCGCGCCAGGGCTGGCGTGCTCCCGGAACCGCCGTACGCCCTGGACCGCACGCACCCGCGACCGTCGGCTTTATTCGCGCGTTCGCACAAGCGAGCGCCGTGTCCGCCGAACAGTCCCCGACGGCGGCGTCCGCGGACGGCGCCGGCGACGCGGAGGCCCGCCAGGACGACGTGGAGGCGCGCCTCGACGACGCGCTCGAGCGCGTGGCGCACGGCGCCGCCGTCTCCGTCCCGAGCATCCTCCTGGAGCGCGCGCTCACGGTCGCGTTCACCGCCGCGCTCACGAACGGGTTCTCGGCGGCGGCCTACGGCGTGTTCGCGCTGGCGCGCCGCCTCCAGGGGATGCTGCTGTCGCTGTCGCTGGGCTTCCGCGCGGGCGTCTCGCGGTTCCTCCCGAACGCCGACGGGGACGCCGAACGGGACGCCATCGCGACGTTCGCGGCCGTCCTCCTTGTCGGCGTCGCGACCGCGTTCGGCGGCGTCCTGTACCCGGCCACTCCCGTAATCGTCGCGTCGACGTCCGTCGGCGGCCAGTTCGCGACGTTCCTCCGCGTGTTCGCCGTCGGGCTGCCCGCGACGGTCTGGCTGTACACCACCGTCGAGGTGCTGCGGGCGCTCGAGGACGTCGTCGCGCTGAACGCCGCCTCCCGGGTGGCGTTCCCCGTCGGCCAGCTCGCGGTCGGCGCGGCCGGCTGGCTGCTGTTCGACGACCTCGTGCTCGTCGCCGTCGGCGTCGTCGCCGCGGCCGGAGTCACCGGCACCGCCACCGCGGTCTGGATCGCCGCCCGGCGTGGGTTCCGGCCGCGGCTCCGCGGCCCGGTCGCCCGCGAAGTCCGGCGGCGGTACGTCAAATTCACCGTGCCGCTGTTCGTCGGCGGCGTCGCCACGACGGTCCAGCGCCTCGGGTTCTACCCCCTGATCGCCGTCTTCCTCTCCGGCGTGGCGGGCGGCGTGTTCGCCGTCGGCGCGCTCGTCGGGATGCTGGTGCGGCTGCCGCTGATGGGCGTCAACCAGTTCATCCAGCCGGTCGCCGCGTCCCTCCACGAGAACGGCCACCGGGACGCGCTCTCCCGGCTCTACCACGTGACCAGCCGGCTCGTCCTGGTCGGCGTCACCGCGCTCGCCGTGCTCGCCGTCGTCTACCGCCGGCCCGTGATGTCGGTGTTCGGCGCGACGTTCGTAGAGTACGCGTGGCTGCTCCCCGGGTTCGTGCTCGCGCAGTACGGCGCGTGCGCCGCGGGCAGCGTCGGCATCCTGTTGACGATGACCGACAACCAGCGCGCGCTCCTCGTCGTCAACACGTTCGTCACGGCCGTCCTGGTCGGGACCGCGGTACCGCTCACCGTCGAGTTCGGCCTCCCCGGACTCGTGGCGTCCTACCTCCTGATGCTCACGCTGAACAACGGCCTCGAGGTCGCCGCGCTCTACCACCTCGAGGGACTCCAGCCGTTCACGCGCCGGCACGCGTTCCCCCTGCTCGCGGCGGTGCCGCTGGCCGGCGTCGCGCTCGCGGCGCGCGCCGCGCTCCCGGCGGCGCCCGGCGTGGCTGCCGGGACGGGCCTCGGCCTGACCGCGTACGCGGTGACGCTGCGGTGGCTCGGGTTCACGCGCGCCGAACACCGCCTCGCCGCGACGCTCGCGGAGCGCTACCGGGGACTGGTCCCCGGCGCCTGACGCGATGTGACCGGGCCGCCGCAGGCCGTCGTCCGCCCCTCGAATCCACCCGTCGCAACTCCGCCCTACCCGTCCGTCGATTTCGACAAACTTTCGGTAAATCACCCCGTAGCGGCGCACATGGCGCTGTCTGTGTTGTTCGTCGTCGGCGTAGCGGCGGCCGTGTTCGTCGGCGTCAACATCGGCGGGTCCTCGACGGGCGTGGCGTTCGGCCCGGCGACCGGGAGCGGCGTGCTGTCGATGCGGTCGGCGTCCGCGCTGATGGCGGTGTTCGTGCTGATCGGCGGCGTGACGGTCGGCCGGCACGTCGTCCACACGCTCGGCTCCGAGTTCGTCTCCCCCGAGTACTTCACGCTCGGCGCGTCCATCGGCGTCTTGACGTTCATCGGCCTCGGCATCCTGCTGGGGAACGTCCTGAAGGTCTCGGTGAGCACCAGCGAGACCGCGGTGGTCGCGGTCGTCGGCATGGGCGCCGCGCTCGGCGCGCTCGACTGGAGCGTGGTCGGCGTCGTCGTCATGTGGTGGATCGTCTCCCCCATCCTCGCGTTCTGGGTGTGCGCGTTCGTCGGGCGGTACTTCTACGACGACCTCGTCGCCAGCCTCGACCTCGAGAACAGCGACCACGACCGCCTCGCGGAGTACGTCGTCGTCGCCATCGGCTGCTACATGGCGTTCTCCGCGGGCGCGTCGAACACCGCGAACGCCGTCGCGCCCCTCGTCGGCGCGAACGAGATCGGGATGCTGCCGGGCGTGCTGCTCGGCGGCGTCGCCATCGGCGCCGGCGCGTTCCTGCTCGGCCCGCGCACGATGGAGACGGTCGGCAACGACATCACGGACCTCTCCCTGGAGGCGAGCCTCGTCGTCGACGTCGTCGCCGCCAGCATCATCACGGGCCTGAGCTGGGCGGGCATCCCGGCGAGCCTCGCGGTGACGTTGACGTCCTGCGTCATCGGGCTCGGCTGGGGGCGCGCGAGCAAGCGCGTCCCCCTCGGCGCGCTCGTCCGGCCCGAGGGCCTCACGAGTGAGGAACAGGAGACTCTCGCCGCCGACCAGCTGGACCTCTACGACCACGGCACAGTCAAGCGCGTCGTCGCGACCTGGATCGTGACGCCGACCGTCGCCGGCGTCGTCGCGTTCGTCGCGTTCGAACTCGGCGAACGACTCCACGTGGTCGCGTGAGCCGTCCTGTCGCCGGTTCGTGAAGTTAGATTTTTGCTCGACTCGGCCCTACGACCGGCCGAACGATGTCGGTGCGAAGCAGGCTCCGAGGGAGAGAGACGCAGTTCTACGTGGAGTTGCTGTACGGACTGCTGTTCGTCGCGGGGTTCGCGTACCTCGTGTTCCGCGTGGACCCGCGCGTCGCCGCCTTCGAGGGCGGCCTCGTCGTCGGCTACCTCCTGCGCGTCTGGGAGAAGATGTCCATCTACGAGCGCGTCCTCGAGGAGGTCGTCTCCGAGGAGGCGGCGACCCAGGTGGCCTCCGAGGTCGAAGAGCAGGTCGGGGACACGGTCGTCGACGAGGTCGAGGAGACCGTCGCCGACGAGGTCGCCGAGGAAGTCGAGGAGCGGGTCGCCGACGAG
>JBDGUB010000014.1:0-7538 GCA_042216245.1 Halobacterium sp. | reverse complement strand
TCGGGGACCTCGACGAACAGATCGAGGAGCAAGTCGCCGAACAGGTCGACGACGCCGACGTCGAGCCGGACGAGTCGGGCTGAAACCGCTCAGTCGCCGACCTGCGGCGAGTCGGACGCCGGCCCGAGACGGCCCAGTCGCCGGCCGGAAACGAGTCAGTCGTCGGACGGAGGCGAGTCAGTCGTCGGCGTCGCGAGTCGCTCGCGTCGCTTCGAGGTGTTCGGTCGCGCCCTCCCGGATGACGTCCTCGGGGCCGAGCACGCAGTCCCGGCGCATCTCGGGGTACTGGCCGTCGAGGAGGTCCTCGACCGCGCCGTCGAGGTCGGCGAGCGCCTCGACGGGCTTCCCGGTGACGTGCTCGGCGAGGACGCTCGCGACGGCGGTGCTGACCGCGCAGGACTCGCTCTCGAACGCGACGTCCGTGACGGTGCCGTCGTCGCCGACCGCGACCTGGAACTCGCCCTCGTCGCCGCAACTGGTCTCCGCGGAGTGCTTGCGGAACGTGGCGTCCGCGAGGCCGCCGTCGGCGTCGGCGGACTCGAAGTGCTCGCGGACGCGGTCGTGGTAGCGCTCGGAGGCGACGAGCGCGTCGCGCTTCGACTCGGCGTCCGCGACGGCGTCGACCAGCGCGTCGACCTCCTCGCGGGTGGTGTAGACGTAGAACGACGCCCGCACGGACCCCGGGACGTCGAGGACGTCGTGGAGCGGCTGCGTGCAGTGGTCGCCAGCGCGAACCGCGATGCCGCGGTCGTCGAGGACCTCCGAGAGGTCGTGGCCGTGGACGTCCCCGACGTTGAACGCCACGAGGCCCGTGCGTTCGACGCCCGCCGGCGGCCCGTACGTCTCGACGTCGTCGCGGGCTTCGAGCTCCGCGAGCAGGTACTGCGCGAGGTCGTTCTCGTGCTCGCGGACGTTCTCCATCCCGACGTCGTCGAGGTAGTCCGCGGCCGCGGCGAGCGCGATGCCCTCCGCGATTGGGGGCGTGCCGGCCTCGAACTTCCAGGGGAGGTCGTTCCACGCGGACTCGTCGAACGTGACGTGGCTGATCATCTCGCCGCCGTACAGGAACGGCTCCATCTCCTCGAGTAGGTCGCGGCGGCCGTACAGGCAGCCGATGCCGGTCGGGCCCGCCATCTTGTGCCCGGAGAACGCGAGGAAGTCCGCGCCGAGGTCGTCGACGTCGACGGGCCGCGTCGGCACGGACTGCGCGCCGTCGACGAGGATGGCGGCCCCGTGGTCGTGCGCGAGGTCGGCGAGTTCGCGGACGGGGTTGACGGTGCCGAGCACGTTCGAGACGTGCGTGACGGAGACGATCTCCACGTCGTCGTCGATGATCTCGGCGGCGTGGTCCACGTCGAGCGTGCCGTCGTCCTCGACGCGGACGTACCGGAGGTCGGCGCCCGTCCGGTCGGCGAGCTGCTGCCAGGTCACCAGGGAGGCGTGGTGCTCCATCTCGGTCGTGACGACGGCGTCCCCGGGGCCGAGGCGCTGGCGGCCGAACCCCTGCGCGACGAGGTTCATCGCCTCGGTCGCGTTCTTCGTGAACACCATCTCCTCGCGGCCGTCTGCGCCGACGAACGTCGCGAGGCGGTCGTGGGCGCGCTCGTAGGCCACCGAGGCCTCGTGGCTCAACTGGTGGATGCCGCGGTGGACGTTCGCGTTGTACCCGTCGTAGTACTCCTGGAACGTCTCGGAGACCTGGGTCGGCGTCTGCGTGGTCGCGGCGTTGTCCAGGTAGACCAGGGGTTCGCCGTTCACCTCGCGGTCGAGCACCGGGAAGTCCGCGCGTATCGCCTCGACGTCCATGCCGGAATGCGGCGGGACTCGCCGATAAATCTGTGGGTAGGCGACCCCAGAGTGGGGTCGTTCCGGGGACGGGCACCGGGCTGACACCTTCCGACACCCCGCCCCGGGATGAGGGTATCGATTGAATTTGCCCCGCTCTATTTCGGTAATCGAATTTTCTTTAACTTCTTTTTCGCACCCCAAAAGTTAACGTGGCCGGTACGAATACGCCAGCCCACGATGCCGTCGAGCAACCGTTCACCGTTCGAGCGCCTGAAAGCCCACTTCGACGAGAACGACCTGGAGTGCCCGGAGTGCGGTCACTTCGACGAAGACGGCGAATGGCAGGCCGAAACCGACGGTGCCAGGGTGATCTACCGGCACGGGTGCCCGAGCTGCGCCACGGTCCACTCCCGCACCATCGACGCGAATTAGCCGCGTCCCGGACCACCCGATTCACCAAGAGGTAAACCGGCCGGCCGCGAACTCGTCGGTATGGGATACCGCCCGGACGAGATAGACAAACAGATCATCTATCGCCTGATGGCCGACGCGCGGAACACGTCCGCCTCCGCGATTGCGGAGAACGTCAGCGTCTCCGGGGCAACGGTCCGCAACCGCATCAAGCGCCTCGAGGAGCGAGGCATCCTCACCGGGTACACGGCGCACGTCGACTTCGAGCGCCTCGAGGGCCGACTGACGAACCTCTTCGTGTGCACGACCGACGTCGCGGACCGCGAGCAGGTCGCCGGGAAGGTCCAGGAGATCCCCGGCGTGGTCGACGTGCGCGTCTACATGGCCGGTCAGCGGAACCTCCACGTGACCGCCGTGGGCGCCGACATGGACGACCTCTCGCGGATCGCGCGTGCGCTCTCGAAGTTCGACCTGGACATCGAGGAGGAGCGCTTCCAGCAGCACCACTTCTCCCGGCCGTACGAGCCGTACGGGCCGTCGGACACGCGGCGCCCCCAGACACTGACTGACTTCATGAGCCTCGCCGGCGGGTCCGAACTCGTCGAATTCACGGTCCCGGAGGGCGCGGCGATCTCCGGGACGACACTCGAGCAGGCTGCAGAGGCCGACCTCATCGACGAGAACGTGCTCGTGGTGGCCATCGAACGCGACGACGAGATTGTGACCCCCAAGGGCGGCACCCGCGTCCGGCCGGACGACGTTCTCACGGTCTTCGTCATCGACCGCGACCCGGAGAACGTCCTGGCAGACCTGGTCGGCGAAGCGGCGTCCACGTGAAACCTTCGTCCGGCGAACTCGTTTTATAAGTCCAGATATCGAGTCCGAAATCCATTTATAACTCCCCCGGGAATCTGGCGTCGACCGCGAACGCTACCCCACAGATCATGAACGGACGCATCGGAGCCATCGCCCGGGACCTCGGCCGCATGTTCCAGGCGCTGGCCGGAATGATGGTCGCTTCGGTCGTCGTGCCAGTCGTCTGGAGGGAGTTCTACGCCGTCCCGGCGATGCTGGTAGCGGCCGCCATCCCCTTCGTCGTCGGCCGCTTCCTCGCCACCCGGTACGCGGACGCCGAGGAACCCGGCAAACTCCACGGGATGATCATCGCGGCGTCCGGGTGGTTCCTCGTCGCGCTGGTCGGCAGCCTCCCGTTCCTCCTCGTCGCCGTCACCATGCAGAACGGCTGGTTCGGCGCGCCGCCGCTCAACGACACCGTCGCCGCGTTCCTGAACCCCCTGAACGGGTTCTTCGAGTCGATGAGCGGGTTCACGGGCACCGGCCTGACGATGACCGTCGACGAGTCCACAGTCCCGCACGTCGTCCAGTGGTGGCGGTCGCTCACCGAGTGGGTGGGAGGCGTCGGCGTCATCGTCCTCACCACCGCGATTCTCGCCCGCCCCGGCTCCGGCAGCCTCACCCTCTACGAGAGCGAAGCCCGCTCCGAGAAGATCCACCCCAGCATCGTCTCCACCGTCCGCACCATCTGGTGGATCTTCCTCCTGTTCACGTTCGTCTCCATCCTCCTGCTGTGGGTCGCCGGCATGCCGATGTGGGGCGCGATAAACCACGCGATGACCGGGCTCGCCACCGGCGGGTTCTCCATCACTGACCTCAGCATCCAGTCCTACCACAGCGTCGCCATCGACTTCGCGCTCCTCCCGGTCATGGTCCTCGGGAGCATCGCGTTCCCCGTCCACTACCTCGTCCTCCAGGGCGACCTCGAGAACCTCTACACCGACCTCCAGACCAGGTGGGTGTTCGGGTTCTTTGCGCTCGGGACCGTCGTCCTGACCGCGACCCTGCTCGCGAACGGCGTCTACGACGTCGAACGGCTCGCGCTCTTCGGCGACGCCGTCGTCCTGACCGGCGCCGGCGCCGCGCTGTTCCAGACGTTCCGCTTCGCGGTCTTCCAGTTCGTCTCCGCGGCGTCCTGCACGGGATTCCAGACCGCCGGCTCGCTCGGGTCCGCGTGGTCGGCCGAGTCACTCGCGGTGGTCTCCATGGGGATGTTCGTCGGGGCGGCCGCCGGGTCGACAGTCGGCGGCATCAAGCTCGTGCGCGCCGCGACACTCACGAAGGGGACGCTGTACCGCATCCAGAACGTCTTCTACCCGAGTTCGGCCGTCCGCCACTTCGAGCTCAACGGCCGCACCCTCTCGGACACGGAAGCCGCCCAGGAGTTCGAGGAGGCCGCCATCATCGCGTTCCTCTGGGCGGCGTTCCTCGTCGTCGGCGGGTTCGTCCTGCTCGTGACGGTGCCGTCGAAGTGGACGATGGCCGACGCGGTCTTCGAAGTGGCGTCCGCGCAGGGGAACGTCGGCCTCTCGACGGGGATCACCGGCCCCGGGATGCCGACCGCGTCGAAGGTGATGTTCCTGTTCAACATGTGGATCGGCCGCCTCGAGATAATCCCCGTGCTCGTGTTGCTTCGGAGCCTGTTCACAAGTCTGGAGGTGTACGCGTGAAACGCGACGACGTCCCCGTCGTCCGCCACATGGCCGACATCGGGCCGCAGGACCCTGTATTCGATTCGCTCATCCTGCTCGGACCGATCGTCATCGTGGCGGTCGCCGCGGTCGGCCGGAACGCCGCGACGACAGCGCTCGCGGTCGGCTACCTCGCGTCGTTCGTCCTCTACACGCTGTACAAGGCATTCGACAGACCGAACTAACCAACCATGTACGTAATCATCGTCGGCGCAGGCGACATCGGCTCACAGTTGATCGACCTCGCGGTGACCGCGGGCTACGAGGTGGTCGTCGTCGAGAAGGACGACGCGGTCGCCAGCCAGATAGCGAGCGAGTACGACTGCCTCGTCATCAACGGCGACGCGACCGTCCAGGAGACGCTCGTCGACGCCGGGGCGGCCGACGCCGACGCCATCATCGCGACCACGGAATCGGACGCGGCGAACGTCATGGTGATGCTGCTCGCTGAGGAACTGGACGTCCCCTCGAAGGTCAGCGTCGTCCAGAACCCGGACCACATGGACCTGTTCCGGCGCATCGGTGTCAACGTCCTCGAGAACCCCCAGCGCCTCATCAGCGAGTACCTCTTCCGCGCCGTCCAGCGCCCCTCCGTGAAGGACTTCATGACGCTGGCGGGCGACGCGGAAGTGTTCGAGATCACCGTCACCGACGACGCGCCGGTCGCCGGGATGACGCTCAGCGACGCCGACGAGGCCGGCGTGATTCCGGACGACGTCCGCGTCGTCGCGGTCGAACGGAACCACGAAGTCCTGCCGGCACACGGGGACACGACGGTCGAGCCCGGCGACCTCGTGACGGTGTTCTCGATGGCGGGCGCGACACAGGACGTCTCGGCCGTCTTCGCCGGCGACTGACCACTGACGCCGACCCGCACCAATTCCGCCGTCGGACCGTGACAGCGAAACCGCTCGTCTGGGGAGGAGGTCGCTTGCGACACAACCGGGCGAGCGCCTGCTGGTGGACACCCGGGCAGTGAACGACCGCTCGAATGTCCGAGTACTTATAGGCTGGTGGACGGTTTGTGCTCTCGATGAGCTTCCCGCAACGACGAGCGGCGTTCGCCGCCTTCGTCGCCCTCCTCCTCGTCACCGCCGGCTGCAGCGGCGGACCGGCGCCGACTAGCACCGCCACCACGCCCTCCATCACTACCACAACCGCCGCCACACCCACCACGACGCCGGCCGCTCCGACTACGACGGCCACCGGCAACTGGTCGCCGCACGTTTCCGAGGAGCAGTACCCGCCGGGCGTCGCGGACAACGGCACGCTCGCGAACGTCACCGCGCTCCTCGACGCGCACGTCGCCGCGACGGCGAACCGAACGACGAGGTTCACGGTCGAGTGGACGACCGGCGAGGACAGCTTCTACCGCAGCTACACGCGGGGCGCGTCCCCGACGCCGTACTACAGCGTGTTCAACCGCACGACGGACGGCGAGCGAACCACGGAACGAGTCTACGGCACGGGCTCGCAGGACTACGCTCGCGTCACCGTCGACGACGAGACGGTGTACCCCGTCTTGCAGAACACCACGGCGGACGCCGCCGGCCTCAGCGCGTGGACCGAAGCCGGCGCGTTCGGCCCGCGCACCGAACTCGCGGGAGTGCTGTCCAGCGGGAACTACAGCGTCGACGGCACCGTCGAACGCGGCGGCAGAACGCTCGTCCAACTCACCGCCGAGCAGCCCGCACCGGCCCGGTGCGCCGCCTGCGCGTCGTACCGGGGAACCGTACTCGTCACCCCCGAGGGCGTCGTCCACGACGTGGAAGCGTCCTACACCACGGAAAGTGACGGCGAACGAACGCACACCGAGGTGTCGATAACGGTCGACACCGACGCAGAACTGCCGGGGCCGCTGCCGTGGATGGCCGACGTCCCCCAGCTCTCGATAGCCATCGTCGAGGACGGTCACGCCGTCGAAATCCGGAACACCGGCGGGGCGGCGCTCCCGGCGAACGCGACGTTCGACGTCTTCGGCGCGACCGAACCCGTCCGGAAACCCAGCGTCAGCCAGATGCCCGGGGACGCCACGGGAACCGTCACCACGGACTCTCGGCTCGAACCCGGCGACGCCGTCTACGTCACCGCGGGGGCCGACGGGGACGCCTCGTCGTTCGCGCTCCACGACGAACCGGCCCGCGGGGAGTACACCTTTGGGTTCGCCGGCCTCACCGGCACCCCGGAGAACGTCTACTACCGGCTGGCGACGGGACTCGACCCCGGGCAGGCCGACCAGCGCGCGGAGAACTGACCGAACCGCCGGCGTCACGGCTGGTTGAATGGGGTGTCGCCCGCGACACTATCGGCCGACAATCTACTAGTAGGCTCGATGAGATTAGCGATGCCCGCATCTGGCGTCGTATCGTGTGGACTCCACCGGCACGGCGATTACGGCAGTACGTTGATTACGGAAGCACGCCAAGTACACCACATGCCCGTTCGAATCGAGGCGTTCGAGGCCGACGACCTCCCGGACAACCCGACCGTCCCGGAACAGGTACTCACGTACCTCTACTCGCACCAGGATCACGCATTCACTCGTTCGGAAATTGCTACCGGAATCGACGAAGACCCGAACACGGTCGGGACAGCACTCTCTCGCCTGAAAGAACGTGAGCTCGTCCGCCACCGCGGCGAGTACTGGGCGATAACGGACGATCTTGATCGAGTGAAGGACGCGTACCAACTCCACGACGTCACTGAACAGCTCGACGAAGACGATGACGGCATTGACCCAGACGAGTGGGACGCAGTCGCGCCGGACGAACCCCACCCCAGCGAGCGGGACGA
>JBDGUB010000041.1:0-19202 GCA_042216245.1 Halobacterium sp. | reverse complement strand
GAAAGTGTAAGGAGAAAATCGACTTCCCCGATCCGGGGGGTCCGCGCACGAGGGTCGCAGTTTCAGGCAGGTAGCCGCCCCCCAGGACATCGTCTAGGCCTGGAACACCGGTCGAGATTCGACTGTGACTACCGTTGCTTGCTGTATTCATCCTCCGAGGAGTTTCGATGTGTGCCGGGATATGCCTTTGCACGTTTTTCACTCGACGACTGCGACTAAACTGCCTAAAGCGTAAGGAATCGGGTGCAGAACCGACTTCATCCTATCGTTGACCAGTTCCAAGGCTTGGCCGATAGCTCTTCTACAACCATCGGTGATCAAGCGTGTTCCCGGGGAGCCAGCAGGTATGTTGAGACATTCAAGGGGATGACAATATATGATAATTCCAGTAAATTCAGCCTCTATATCCAGCAGGCTACTAATTTCATCGTTCAGATAGATCAAACTCCACTTCGGTAACTGCTTTTCCTGTATCTACCAACGCCATTCCTCAGTCGACGGTCCCGTAAGCGACGGCGTGTAATGTCCAGACGGCCGGATACTAACTGCCGAGACGGCAGCTGTCAAGCGCGGTCGGTACGGCGAGCGAGCTCGTCTAGGTCGTAGGCGCTGTCGTCTTTCGGGAACACGGCAACGGCAGTCATCAACCCATCACTAATTTCGTACACGACGCGATAGCCGCTGTTTCCAACACGTTCCCGCTAAAAGTTGTACTCAGCAGAGCCAGCGAGATACGTGAGATGCTCCTGGGGCACTCGCCCCCACTGGATTTTGTCTTCCCAGTCGTTGATTTTCTGGAGAATCCGCTCTGCGTGGTCGGGGTTATGAGATTGAATGGAAGCGAGGTCCTCCTCGATGACGACGGGGAGAATGCGAAGTGCGTCCGGAGCCGCCGGCAGGCGTGTTAGTCGAAGTCGATGCCGAGATGCTCGCCAGCCTCGTCAGTCGTGAGTAGATCGTCCTCATCAGTCTCGTCGAGGCGTTCGCCTCGCTCAGGGAGCACTGCCGCTTCGTCCGGAAGCATATCGCCCTCGTCGGGCTCGTGAACGCTACCTTCGTCGTTGGTAACCATTACGTATTGGTATGCCGGCTGACATAATAAGCCCTTGGTCGCCGGGGAAGGGCAAAGCACCAGCAGTAGATCCCTCACTACGACTGGTTTTGTACGGTGTAAACGGCTATCCGACCCAGACGCTAATTCCAGATACTGTGCGTAGCAATCTGGGTTCGTGGCGTGGTAGAGGAGTTCGAAGTCACTCACTGGTTGGTGCTCGACGAGACGTTCCTCGAGGGCCCGTTTGTGTTCGACGTCGATCTCGTGGGTCGATTCGGCGAACGTTCGTTGGACCTCCTCTACGTCTTCTGCTTCCATGTAAGTCGCGAGAAACGTCCCCCTCTGCAGCGTTCTGGAAACCCCAATTTTCGAGGGTTCGGCGAGGCCACCCGAAAGTAGCCTCCCGGGGGGTGCCATCCGATTTTTCCGTCGGCGCTGCGAATCGGTGTCGTATGACAGGGGTGAGCGCGGCGCGCGTGGGCCGGACGCCGCTCGTGGAGCTCGACCTGGACGTGGACGCGACTGTCTACGGGAAGGCCGAGTGGTTCAACGGCGGGACGACGGCGCACGGCGGTGGGTCCGTGAAGACCCGCATCGGGCTGGCGATGCTGCAGGCGGCCGAGACCGTCGACGGGCTGGCGCCGCCCGAGACCGTCATCGAGGCGTCCAGCGGGAACACGGGCGCGGCGGTCGCGCGGTTCGGCGCGGCGAGGGGCTACGACGTGGAGATCGTCGCGCCGACGTCCGCGGGCGCGGGGAAGGTCGCGGCGATGCGGGACGCGGGGGCGACGGTCCGGTTCGTGGACGAGGAGGCTGGCTACGACGCGTTCGTCGCGGAGTGCCGGGAGGTCGTGGACGCGGCGCCCGACGAGTACTACCATCCGGACCAGTACCGGAACCCCGCGAATCCGGGCGTGCACGCCGGGACGACTGGCCCCGAGATCTGGCGGCAGACCGACGGCGAGGTGACGGCGTTCGTCGCGGGCGCGGGCACCGGCGGGACGGTCGTGGGCGTCGGGTCGGCGCTCGGCGACCGCGGCGTCGACGTGCACGCGTTCGAGCCGGCGCGCGCCGACCACGACGTCCCGGGGTTGAAGTTCATGGACTCGCCGGAGGCGTTCGTCCCGCGGACGTTCCAGCCCGGGGTGGTGGACACGATGGACGCGCTCGCGACCGAGACCGCGCACGAGTACGCGCGCCGACTCCGGCACCGGCACGGGGACGAGATTCCGATACGGGACCCCGGCCAGTGGTCGGTGTCGGCCGTCCGCGAGCGGCTGCGGGTCGACGGCGAGTTCCTCGTCGGGCCGTCGAGCGCCGCGGCGGCGGCGATGGTGGAGCGGCTCGCCGACCGGGGCGCGGTCGGCCCCGAGGACGTCGTGGTGATTCCGCTCCCGGACCGCGGCGACCGGTACCCGGAGCGCGACATCTGGCGGGACCTCGGGTGACGGCCGCGCAGTACTGGGGTGGGGCGGAGTCGCCGGTTGCCGTCGTCCGGGCCGGCGAGCACCTGCAGTGGCGCGGTGACCAGTGGTAGCCTTCGGTGGCGTCAACGGTGTGGATTCCCGCGGTTTACGCCGTGCTCCGGTGGGATTCGCTCGCGACCCGGAGTTGTCGGAGTACTGCCACAAGATATACCCCACCAAACCGCTAACAGGATGCCGATGCGGAGTGAGAAGCGGGACTCGGGACAGGGATCGGGCGCCGTCCAGGGCCGCCCCCGGGTGCTCGTCGTCGACGACGACGAAGACCTCGCCGACACCTACGCGCACTGGCTGCGGGACGACTACGACGTCCAGACCGCGTACTCGGGCGAAGAAGCCCTCGACGTCATCTCCCCGGAGGTCGACATCGTGTTGCTCGACCGCCGGATGCCCCGGACGCCCGGCGACGAAATCCTCGACGAAATCCGGGAGCGCGAACTCAACTGCGCGGTCGGCATGCTCACCGCCGTCAAGCCGGACTCCGACATCGTCGACCTCCCCTTCGACGAGTACCTCGTCAAACCCATCACGCGACAGGAACTCCTCGAGGCCGTCGACGACCTCTCGTTCCGCGACATGCTCGACGAGGACGCCCGGGACTACCTCGCGATGAGCTCCACCCGGGAAGCGCTCAGCGCCCGGGACGCGGAGAAAATCGGGGACGACGACGCCGTCACCGAACTCGGGGAGTGGGTCGAAGCCCACGGCGAGGACCCCAGAGTCCAGTCCCAGATCGAGGAACTCCGGCAACTGAAGCGAATCAACCGCATCATCCGGTCGATAGACCAGGGGCTCGTCGGCGCGTCCTCCCGCGAGGACATCGAGCGGAAAGTCGTCGACCGCCTCGTCGCCGACGGCCCGTTCAGGGTCGCGCTGCTCGGCGACTACGTCGACTCGTTCGGCGACGTCACGTTCTCCGTCGCGAACGGCGACACGTCGGTCGAGGACCCGGAAGACCTCTCGCTGGACGTCTCCGGCACCGCCGTCGGCGACGACTTCACCGACGGCGAGGTCCGCGTCTTCGACCTGTCCGGGGAGCCGCCCGCCCCCATCGAGCGCCTCGCCGACGAGGCCGCCGACGGCTTCCATCCGGAGTCGGTCGTCCTCGTCCCCATCGTCTACCAGAACACCGTCTACGGCGTCATCGCGCTGTTCCCGGCGGCCGACTACGAACTCACGGAGTCGGTGCGGTCCGTGCTCACGGAACTCGGCGCCACCATCGCGAACGCCATGCAGGCCGCGGAGACCCGGCGGCTGATGCACGCCGACAACGTCGTCGAGGTCGAGTTCACGTGGAGCGACCGCGCCAGCCCGCTCGTCGACGTCTCCGCGAGCCTCTCCGGCGACGTCTCCCTGGACGGGTTCGTGCCGGCGTCCGACGACGCCATCACGTGCTACCTCACGGTGCGGAACGCGACCGGCGACGACGCCTCGGAGCTGCTCGCGTCCCACGACGCCGTCGACTCCTTCCGAATCATCGAGGACTACGGCGACGCTCTCCAGCTCGAGGCGACGCTCACGGGGACGTCGATGGTGCACTTGCTCGTCGGCGCGGGCGCGGACGTCCGGTCGCTGTCGGTCAGCGAGGGCTCCGGGTCCGTGACGGGCGTCGTCGCGCCCGGGACGAGCGTCCGGAACGTCATGGAGTCCGTCGCCGACGAGTTCGACGACGTCGACCTCGTCGCGAAGCGCGAACGCGAGCAGTCCCGGCGGCTCTCGGACGGCTTCCGCAGCGACCTCGCCGACGAGCTGACGGACAAGCAACACGAGGTCGTGGAGGCGATGTACAACGGCGGCTACTTCGAGTGGCCGCGGGAGAGCACCGCCGAGGAGATCGCCGAAGCCATCGACGTCGCGCCGCCGACCCTCCACGAGCACCTCCGGGAGGCCGAGCGGAAACTCATCGCGACCTACCTCGAGGACGCGGAAAGCACGTAGGCTCCGCTTTTAGGTACTGGCGGCTCGTTCGACTCGATGGGGACAGCGGCGACGCGGCGGCCGTGGCACCCGGCCGCCGCGGTCATCCAGGCACCATGGTAACCCCCACGCGGCGACGGCCGTTGTCTCCACGCACAGGCACCCACGGGCGGCCGCGTACTCCCCCTGCGGGCGCCCCCACGTTCCCATTCGCTTGCCACGCCGAAGCGGGCCACACGGTCCCGGGCCGCCACGCGGGTCGCGTGGCGGCCGCCGACGCCGACCCGGTGTGTCGTCTCCACCCTCTCGCGGACGACGGCTCGCCGCCGAGCTCCGGGCCTCGACGGCGAGCGCTTCTCCACCGCCTCACGTACTCGGAGTCACCGCCGGCTTCCCCCGCGGAGTCACCGAACCGTCGGCGTTCCCCGCCTTAGTCCCGAAGCAGTTAGGGCCGGCCTACGTGTGCGTCACGGGCCACCTCGTGGCTATGGAGGACCCCTACGAGCCCGAACCGCCGTTCAGGTACGAGTGCGTGAACTGCGGCGACCACTTCGACGCGGAGTCGCTGACCGAGTACGACGTCGAGGGCGAACTCGTGGAGTGCCCGGAGTGCGGCGGCGACGTCTGGAACCTCACCACGCCGTCCCACGAGTAGTCGACGCCAGCGACCCTTCCCGGTTCGCCGGACGCGCGCTCGGCCAGCCAGTCACTCGCGACGTTCAGCCAGTCACTCGCGACGTTCAGCCAGTCACTCGCCGCTCGCGGCGTCCAGTCCGAGGTCGTCGGCGAACTCGTCGACGAGGTCCGCGAACGTCGTCTCCCGGGGCTCCACGCGGTAGGAGACGTCCACGACCGGCGCGGAGACGTCGACGACGCGCTCGAGGTCGATGGGCGTCCCCGCGAGCACGACGTCGGGGTCGGCGTTCTCGACGGTGGCTTCGAGGTCCCGGACCTGGTCGTCGCTGTACCCCATCGCCGGCAGCACGCGGTCGAGCCGGTCGTACTTCTCGAGGGTGTCGGCGATGGACCCGACTGCCGCCGGACGGGGGTCGACCCGGGACGCCGCGTCGAAGCGGTCGGCGGCCACGGTTGCCGCGCCCGCCTCGACGCCGCCGTGCGTGAGCGTCGGGCCGTCCTCGACGGCCAGCACGTCCGCGCCTTCGACGCGCTCGGGGTCGTCGACGGTCACTACGGAGTCCGCGTGCACGACGTCGGCGTCCTCGTTGCATTCGCGCGCGGTCTCCACCACGGTCTCGACCTGGTCGTCGGTCGCGCTGTTCTCCTTCGTGACGAGGACGGTGTCGGCGAGCCGGAGGTTCGTCTCCCCGGGGTGGTACTGCCGGCCGTGGCCCGCCCGCAGCGGGTCCGCGAGCACCACGTGGGCGTCCGGCCGGAAGAACGGCAGTTCGTTGTTCCCGCCGTCCCAGACGAGGACGTCGGCCTCCGCCTCCGCCGCCTCCAGGATGGCCTCGTAGTCGACGCCCGCGAACACGACGCGGCCCGCGTCGACGTGCTGCTCGTACTCCTCGCGCTGCTCGATGGTGAGGTCGGCGTCCGCGAGGTCCTCGCGGGACGCGTACCGGCGCACGCGCTGGTCGAGGAGGTCGCCGTACGGCATCGGCTCCCGGACGATGCGCACGTTCAGGCCGCGGTCGGTGAGTTCGTCAGCGAGCGCGCCCGTCACCGCGGACTTCCCGCAGCCCGTGCGGACGGCGTCGACGGCGAGCACCGGCACGTCGGCGTCCAGCATCATCGTCTCCGGGCCGAGCAGCCGGAAGTCCGCGCCCGCGGCCGCCGCCCGGGACGCCGCGTGCATCACGTCCTCGTGGGCGACGTCCGAGTACGAGAACACGACCTGGTCGACGTCGCGCTCGGTGACCAGCGACTCCAGTTCGGCCTCCGGCCGGATCGGGATGCCGTCCGGGTAGCCGTCGCCGGCGAGGGCCGCCGGATACCGACGGTCCGTCCCCGCGTCGACCTCCCCGAGGTTCTGTCCCGGCGCGCGAGTGAACGCGACCACGTCGACGTCGGGCCGCCCCCGGAACGCGACGTTGAAGTCGTGGAAGTCCCGTCCGGCGGCGCCCATGATGAGAACGCGCATGCGTGACATTTCGGCTCGCCCTCCCTGAAAGGCACGGCCGACCCGACCGCCGTCCGTGACCACCGGGAGTTCGCTCAGATTCGCTGCCGGAGCGAGTCGATGCGGTCCTCGAGGTCCTGAATGGCTTCGCGGGCGGCGTGGCGGCCCTCGTCGACCTCGCGCTCGACGGCGTCCCTGAGCTCCGCGAGTTCGTCCTCCGCGCGGTCGAGGGCGTCCCGCTGCTCGGCGGGCTCCTCGGCGGACTCGTAACGCTGGACGTGCGCCTCCACGGTGGAGACGCGCTCGGACGCCCGCGGGACGCCCGGCGGTACGTGCGTGTCGATGCGACTCATGTGGTCGTACGCGCGCTCGACGTGCTCGTCGGTCTCCTCGTCGCTCATGCGCGAACGATTGCGCGCCGGCGTCCAGAACGCCGGCCCTACACACGTAGGGTCCGCGGCCCATTCGAACCCTGGCGAGGTAGTTAGCACCCCCGCTTTTGGACGCGCCACGCGACGCTCCAGGCATGGACGTCGGGCTCTTCGCGCAGCACGAACAGTACGCGCCGTCGACGCTCCTCGAGCACGTCGACGCAGCCGAGGCCGCCGGCTTCGACGCCGTCTGGACGAGCGACCACTTCCACCCGTGGTGGCACACGGATGCCCACTGCGGCGCCGCGTGGCCGTGGCTCGGGTCGGCGCTCGAACGCACCGAGGACGTCCGCATCGGGACGGGCGTGACGGCGCCGGTCGCGCGCTACCACCCCGCGCTCGTCGCGCAGACGTTCGCCACGCTCGGCTCGATGTACCCGGGCCGCGTCCACTGCACGCTCGCGACCGGGGAAGCCCTCAACGAGCGGCCGCTCGGGTACGACTGGCCGCCGTACCAGGAGCGCCACGACCGGCTCGTGGACGCCTGCGAGATCGTCTCCCGGCTGTGGGACGGCGAGCGCCTCGACTACGACGGCCACTACTGGGAGACCGACGACGCGAAACTCTACACGCTCCCCCACGAGCGCGTCCCGCTCGTCGTCGCCGGCGACGGCCCGCACACCGCGGACGTCGCCGGCCGGTACGCCGACGCCTTCCTGACGCTCGCCGACCCCGAGACGTACCGGGACGAACTCGTCCCCGCCCTCGAGGAGGGCGCCCGCGCGGCGGGCCGCGACCCGGACGACGTCGACCGCGTCCGCCAGCTCGGCGTGTCCTACGCCGACGACTACGCGGACGCCCGGGACGCCGTGGCGTTCTGGTCGGGGTCGATGGCGGTCGACTTCGACGACGACGTCTACGACCCCCGCGAGGTCGAAGCCAGGGGCCGAGAGATCCCGGCGTCCGAGTACGAGGAGTGGGGGCTGGTCACCACCGACGTCGAAGACGTCCGGGACGCCATCGAGCGCCACCGGGACGCCGGCTTCGACGAAGTCGAGTTCCTGTCGACGAGCCCCGACCAGCGCGCGTTCGTCGACGCGATGAGTGACGTCCTCCCCGTCTCGTAACCTCGTACTCGCGCGCTACACGGCGAGCGACGGCACGTACAGCAGCACGCAGCCGGCGGCGGCCGGCCGGCTGAGCTCCTCCTGGTAGGCGAAGACGGCGACGACGAGCGCCGACACGAGCACGGTGTACGTCACGCCGACGACCGCCGCCCGCGGGTCCGCCAACGTGAACCCGCCGACGAGCGCGCCGACGCCGAGCGAGAACAGGGGGTCCGTGATGTTGCTGCCGAACAGCGTCCCCGTCGCGATGCTCGCCTCGCCGCGGTGGACGGCGAGCGCCGCGATGGCGATCTCGGGCGCGGTCGTCCCGAGCCCCGTCACGAACCCGACGAGGTAGCTCGGGACGCCGTACTGGACGGCGAGCTCGCGGCTGTTCGCGACCAGGAGGTGGCCGCCAGCGACGACCAACAGCAGGCCGAGCGCGCCCGCGGCGACCGCCAGCGGGAGGCTCGCGTCCTCCTCGACGTCGACGTGGTCCTCGTAGGCGACGTCCTCGTAGCGAACTGCGAGGAACGCGACGTACGCGGCCACCATGACGGCGCCCTCGAGGCGCGTGACGGTCCCCGACCAGACGGCCGCGAGCATCGCCAGCGCCGCCGCGAGCATCCCGCCGCCGTAGTGGTCGAGGTCGCTGTCGGACATCGACAGCGGGTAGAACAGCCCGACGACGCCGACGCCGAGCGTGACCTGGGAGACGGCGGAGCCGACGACGTGCCCGACGATGAAATCGCCGGCGCCGTAGAACCCGGCGTACAGCGAGGACGTGATCTCGGGGATGGAGCTGCCGACGGCGACGAACGTCACGCCGACGAACAGCGTCGGGACGCCGAGGCGGTGCGCGAGCGCGGTGGCGCCGTCGACGACCTGGTCGCTGCCGTACACGAGCATCGCGAGTCCGGCGACGGCCGACGCGCTCGGCGGAACGGACACCACGGGGAGTCGTCCTGTCGTTCGCGGATGCGCCGGAAGAACGTCACGGCCGCGAGACGCAGGCCGTGAGTCGGAGTCTCCGACACTCGGTCACCGAGGCCCCGGCTCACCGGCGCCGGAGCGCGAAGAGCGCGGCGGCCGCCGCGGCGGCGAGCGCCGTCAGCGCGCCGAACCCGGGCGCGGACGTGCTCGCGCGCTGGCGGGCCGGCGTCGTCGTCCGCTCCGTGGTCGCCGTCGAGGTCGTGGTCGGGGTCGCGGTCGTCGTGTACTCCGCTGCTCCGGCGGGCGCCGTCACGGCGAACAGCGACGTCTCCGACACCGACGCCTCCAGTGCGACGCGGCTGTCCGACGCCGCGTCGACGCTGGTGTTCACGTACTGCCAGGACTCGGCGCTCGCGTTGTACCTGGCGACCCGCAGCCGGCTCCCGTCCGCGGGCACCGCTGTCGCGGGGACGGCGATGCGGACCGTCCGGTTCGCGCCCTCCGCGCGCTCGGGGAGGCTCACGTTCACCGCCGCCACGACCGGCCGTTCCAGCGCGTCCACGGGCTCCGGCGAGGCCGGGACCGACGCGCGCACGACGCCGGTGACTCCCGACGCCACGTCGACCGTCACCGAGGCGACGTCGTCGGCGTCCAGGTCGAGCGTCGCCTGCTCCTCGTCGGGCGTGACGTACGCGGCGTCGACCGCACTCCCTTCGTCGCTCCGAATCCGCACGCTCTCAGTCGTGGTGGAGGTCGCCCCACCAGCCGTCCCGAGCGTCGCGCCGACGGAGTATTCGCCCGTGCGTCCGGGGTTCGTGACGGGGCGGAGGCGCACGACGACGCGGTCGCCGACGGCAAGCCGCGGCGTCCGCGCGCTGTCGACGTCCGAGAGATTGACGTGCACCGCGCCGTCGGCGACGTTCACCGTGACGGCGTCGGTGCCGCCGAGCGCGGCTTTCGTCGTCCCGTTCGCCGCGACGACCCTGAGCACGGCGACGTTCTGGTCGTCGCTGACCGAGGACACGCTCCCGCCCGCGTCGAAGAACTCGGCGCCGTACCCGACGGCGACCGACTGCAGCGTGCCGCCGGCGACGCTGTCGTTCGCGGTCACCGGAATCGAGACGGTGTGGACGCTGTCACCGACGCCAGTCCACGGCGGGGACGCTAGCGCGCGTGGCTCGCCGGGGTCGCGCTGTGCTACGGCGACGGACGCGGTCTGGCCCGCAGCCGCGTCGTTCCCGGCGGCGTCGACCGCCGCCGCGAGGGTCGCCCGGAACAGTCCCGCTCGCCCCCAAGAGACGTTCGCGCGGTACGTGTAGCCGTCACGGGTGTCGACCAGCCGGAACGACGATCGGGAGAGCGTGCCCTCGACTGCCCCGGAGACGTTCACGGACAGCGACGCGACGCGCTCGCTGGTCGTCACGACGAGGTCGACGTCCCGACCGTCCGCCGCGAGCGCGAACCGCCGCACGTCCGGCGGCGTCGCGTCGCCAGTGGTCGCCGAACCCGCGTTCGTCGTGTCGGTGCCGTCCGTCGAATCCGTGGTGTCGCTGCTATCGCTGGTGGAGTCAGCCGTGCCGTCGCTCGTCGAATCCGTCGTGCCGTCGCTCGTCGAGTCGGTCGTGTCGCCGCCGCCCGACGACGTACTCATCTGGACGGTGTCCTTCTGGTCGCTCGACCCGTCCAGACCCACCTCGTCCGCCGCCGCCATCAGGTGGGCGGTGTACTCGCCGTCCGACGATACCTCGTACTTCGCGGTGTACGTGTAGTTGCCGTCCGACGCCGTCACCGAGAAGTCCGACTCCGTCAGTTTCACGGAGGCGTTACACAGGCACACCGAGACGTTCGACAGCTGCTCGCTGGACTGGAAGGACACCTCGATGGTGCTCCCCGACGGGTTCGTCGCGTCGAACGACGAGATGGACGGCGGGTTGCCGGCCGTCACGTGCGTGACGTCGGTCATCGTGTCAGTCTCTCCGTTGCTGTCGACGACCCTGGCGTCCACCCAGTAGTTGCGCTCGTCGCCCGGGTACGGCACGGAGATGTCGACGCCGATCCGGAGGTCGACGACGCCGCCCTCGTCGGTGTCGGTCTGGAACCGGACCGTCTCGGTCGTGTTGTCGTCGTCGAACCCCTCGACGAGTTCCGCGCTCGACGCTATGCTCGCCGACCCATTCACGCTCGCGGAGTTCAGGGACAGCCCGCTCGCGAGGTCGTTCGGGAACTCCACGAAGTGCTTGTCCGTGTCCCCGTCGGCGCTCACGTTCGCGAGCACGACGTACACCTCCTGGTTGTCTATCGTCGTATTCGGTTCAACCACCGCCGGCTCCGCGGACCCGTCGATCACGCGCGGTACCTGCGTGTCGACGTAGACGGAGTCGCTCTGGCCGACAGCGAGTTCCTGGCCGTCTACCGCGGTCGCGTTCACGAGCGTCGCGGTGTAGTCCCCGTCCTGGCTCACAGTGTAGGTCGCGTCGTACGTCCAGGTCCCGCTGGCGTTCTGCTCGGTGAACTCGCCCTCGGTCAGGGACGCGACGACCGACCCCGTTCCGTTCGTCACGTTCACCCGCAGGTCGCCGAGCTCCTCACTCGAATTGAACGAGACCGCCAGCTCGCGGCCGGTCGGGTTCGACAGCGAGAAGTCCGAGATCTCGGGCGGCGGCGACTGGAGAACCGGCAGTACACCGACCTCGATGTTGACCGCAATTCCCGACTCGAGCTTCGACACGGGCCCGTTCAGGGATGCCGAGTACAGTACGTCGGAGTCGACGTGCAGCAACTCGAGAGCGTCTGTCGACTCGTTCCAGTCGACGGCGGCGACGTGCGTCTTGCTCACCTTGTAACTGCTGTTCACGAACGTCTCCGTGCTTCCGTCGGGACCGACGAGTTTCAGGTACTGGCTGCCGTCGACGACCGGGACGCGGGGCTGTCCGTCCCCGTCGAAGTCGGCCGGCGGCCCGACCCCCCAGCCACCGCTGTTGGACCCCCAGCTCGAGAATCCGGTGTTGTTGACGGTCGCTCCGTCGTAGTATTTCAGTTTCTCGCTCGAATCACCGAGGAACAGCAGGTCGGTGTCGCTGTCGCCGTCGAAGTCCGCGACGCCGACGGCACCGTGCGACCCGATCGCTGTCCCGTCGTTCAGTACTGCCTCGGGATTCGACGAGCCGACTTCCACCTTCGTCAGGGTCTTGCTCTCGTTCGCGTAGAACACGGCGGCCTGGCCGTCGCCGTCCCAGTCACCGGCAGCGATCGGATACTTGTTGTTGTACGCCGTCGCCGACCCGAGTCCCTGTCGCTCGCCGGCCGTGTCGACTACGTTCACTTTCTTGCTGCTGTTGACGTACGGGACTTCGAGTCTCGCGTCGCCGTCGAGGTTCTTCGCCGGACCGGCGACGACAGCGGTGACGCCGAGGCTCGACGTGGAGCCGTTCCCGTACAGGACGCGCAGCGTGTTGTCGCTGTCCGCGTAGATGGCTACTGGCTGGCTCTCGCTCGTGGCCGTCGCTGTCGCTGCACCGGCCGGCGCGGCGACGCCGGCGACGACCGAACCCACGACCAGCACCGCCAGTGCGACACTCCGCAGCGTCCGCCACCCTGTGAGGCGGCTGCGAACGGCACGCGCGGTAGTTCGACGCCCCGATGCGGTTACGGCACTCCGGTCGCGGTTCCCGTCGGTTTGTACAGAACTCATTGTGGCCCCTGGCCTGGCACCGGCGCCCCACCGGCCGGCGTTACCAGCGTATAGTCCTCCAGGCTCCGTCAGACCAGGCCCTACAAACGTAGGCGCGCTCGCACCCCGGACGTCGGCGCGCCGGCAGCTCGCGCTCGTTTCAGGCGTCCGGAATAAGTAGTTAGGTTACAGAGCCGGGTCGGGCCCGCATAGACTCGAGCTCGACAGCCTACTCACTCCCGGAGCGGCGAGTCCGCCACGTAGGCGGTGACCACGTCGGCGTCCGCGGTCTCCGTCGTCGCGACGTAGTAGGACGCGCACGCGTTCCCGAGCGCGAGCGCAGACGACAGCGGGGGGTCGTCGGCCAGCCCGAACGCGAGGCCGCCGTCGAAGCGGTCGCCGGCGCCCGTCGTGCGCCGGACAGTCTCCGTCTCCAGGTTCGGGACGCGGACCACTTCGCTGTCCGACGCCCCGATGGCCTGGTCCTCGTCGTGCACGACAGCCGTGTCGACGCCCGTGCGCTGGCGCACCGCCTCGGTTCGCTCGGGGAGCGGGCCCGGCTCAACGGCGAGCGTGTCGGCGACGTACCGCATCTCCGACTCGTTCGTGCTCAAGACGACGCGGTGGACGGCCGCCAGCGCGGACAGCGAGTCCGCCAGCCGAGACACCTCGCTCGGGTCGCTCTTCGTGAGGTCGCCGGGGTCGAACACGACCGTCCCCAGGCCGTCGACGTCCGCGAACCGCTCGAGCACTTCCGAGACCTCGGGCATCGACACCCAGTTCGCGGCGAACACGGCGTCCGCGGCGCGCACGTACTCGAACCCGGGGTCGACGTCCTTCAGGTCGTCCGGCGTCCACGCCCGGAGGTCGTCGGACTCCTCCGAGAGCATGAAGGCGCCCGCGTCGAACTCGAGGACGTCGACGCGCGCCGGGTCGCCCATCGACCGCGTCGGGAACGGCAACCCCTCGAGCACGGGGTCGTCGAGGTGACCGAGCACGCCCGGCTCGCCGCCGAGCGCGTCCACCTGGCGGGCGGCGTTCACGGCCTGGCCGCCCGGTTCGGTCCCCCGTGGTCGCAGGCGGACGGACTCCGAGGTCCCCTCCGCGACGAGCCTGCCGAACGCCTCCCGGGACGCCACGTGGTTGTCGCGGCCGTCGTAGACCTCGTAGTACTCGTCGACGCTCCCGTCCGGGAGGCACTCGACGCGGGGCGTCCCCCAGTCGCGCTCGCGGAGGCGCTCGTAGGCCTCGCGGCCGACGGTCCGAACCGTCACCATCGGGCCGTCACCTCGCCGGACGACCCCGCCCCGGGTTCGCTCTCACGAACGCTGACCCCGCGGCCGTGACTACACAGGCTGGCGTCGCACACGCCCCAACTACACAGGCTGGCGTCGCACACGCCCCAACTACACAGGCTGGCGTCGCACACGCCCCAGTATGCCCGCCGACGCAAGTTAAACACACTCCCCGACCGGACCGGACTCGAGCCGTTTTCACTCCGCGGACTCGGACTCCCCCGGGATAGCGGCCTCGACGGCGTCGGCCCGCGGGAACGTCAGCGAGAACACGGCCCCCGTCGGGTCGTTGTCACGGACGTCGACGCGGCCGCCGTACGACCGCATCATCTCCGTGACGAGGTAGAGCCCGAACCCGTTGCCGGGTTCGCTGAGCTCCGAGACGCCCTTCTCGAGCACGCGGTCCTTCTCGTCGTCCGGGATGCCGGGGCCGTTGTCCGCGACGTGGACGACGACGGCGTGCACCTCCCTCGTCACGACCCGGTTCTCGAACGCCCGCGGAGCCCCCTGGTGGACGACCGCCCCCGTCGAGGCGTCCAGCGGGACCGTACACGTCCCTCGCGTCGCCCACACCTCAACCTCGGGGTCGTCGGCGTCGTTGTGGACGACGGCGTTCGAGAGCACGTTCTCGAACACCTCCCCGACGAGGTCGTCGCCGACGACGCGGACGTCGCCAGCCGGCAGCTCGCCGACGTCGAACGCCGCCTCGGGGTACGAGTCCCGTGCGAGCGCGACTTTCTCCGCCAGGACGCTACGAATCGGAATCGGCTGCCGCTCTCGTTCCTCGTCCCCGACGACCGCCTCGGTGAACGCCGGTATCGTCTCCAGGAGGTCGGTCAGGTCTTCGACCCGGTCCCGGACGACGTCGACGTGCTCCTGTGCGTCCGAGTCCGCCGCGAACCGGGACTCGATCAGGCCGACGCGCGCGTTCACGAGGTTCAGCCCGTTCAGGACGTTGTGCCGGACGATCCGGTTCACGAACTCGAGGCGCTCGCGCTCGTACTCGACGGCCTGCTCGCGTTCGCGGCGCTCGGTCTCGTCGCGGGCGAGCACGACGAACCCGACCGGGTCGCCGTCCACGTCCCGCGCGGCGACGGTCACGTCCGCCCAGCACTCGGTGCCGTCCGGACGTTCGAGCCATCCCTCGTAGTGCGCCTGGCCGTCCGAGCGAGCACGCGACAACAACTCCCCGGGAAGGTCCGTCTCGCGTTCTCCCTCGGGGAAGAACGCGCCGGCGGGCGTCCCGACTGCGTCCGCCGCGGTCAGATCGAGCAGGTCGGCGGCGCCGTCGTTCCAGGACGTCACCACGCCGTCCTGATCGAGCCCGACGACGGCGTACTCGTCCACGCTCGCGAACGCCGACTCGAGGTGGGCCGGTCGCGGGTCGCTGCCCACCGAGTCACTGGGCTGCCGTCGGCTCGCGTTCGAGACGCCGGCGACGAACGCGACGATGGCCCCGACGAGCACGCCGCCGTGGACTAGCGACCAGGCGTCTAGCCGCCGCATCACCGATAGTTGCGCCGCGACGACGACCCCGTACAGGACCGCGGTCGCGCCCGCGAACCCAAGCGTCCACTCGACGGCGGTGGCGACGCGCGCCGGGGGCCAGTCGCGGCGTCCGAGCCAGACGCCACCGGCGACCAGACCCAGCGACAGCAGGACGAGAACGGCGTTCTCCGCGACGGCCGCGTGTAGGCGCGCCGGCGTCCACAGCCCCGTCCAGTCGTCGCGGACCGACGCGACCAGCAGTACTGCGCCGAGGGCGGATACGGCTATCCACGACCTGGCGAGCAACCGCGTCCGCGGCTCACGGATGCTGTCGCTCATGCTCGAAAAACCACTGCCCCTCCCGGGGCTGAAACACTCCTCTAGGAGGCATACGGCCACTCACGACGGATAATAGCTGTGGTGGCGAACCGGAGCCACCCCGGCGAGTTTCGTATAGCGAAATACAGTTTACGAGTTTGGTGTGGGACGTCAGAGCAGCGAGTAGACGTTCGCCAGGTACACCTCGCGCACCCGGTCCCCCCAGTTGTGGGTGTACGTGTCGATGATGTCGTCGGCGACGTCGCCCCGGAGGTACTTTACGACGCCGCGGTCTCCAGTCCGGTCCCGCAGGTGCGTCGTGAAGAAGTGCCGGAAGTAGTGCGGCGTGACGTTCTCGGCGGCGTCGCCGCCCTCGCGGTACCAGCCCGCCGCCTCGGCGTGGCGCCGCACCACGGACCGCACCATCTCCGGCGTCAGCCGCTGTCCCCACGCGTCACGCGTGCTCACGAACAGCGGCTCGGCCGGCGACGGCGAATCCGGACGAATCGCCAGCCAGCGAAGGAGCACGCGCTTCAGTTCGGCGTCGACCGGGACCAGCGTCGCGCGCTTGCGCTTGTTCGACGCCATGCGCTCCTCCCCGTTCGTCGACTCGCCCCTCGACGGACTCGGGTCGACGAACAGCGTGTCCGGCCGGCCGTCGAGCTGCCCGCGCGTCCCGAGGTCGTAGGCTGAACCGACGCCCAGAGCGTCCAGTGCGAGGTCGCGGACGTCCAGATTACAGAGTTCACCGACTCGCAGCCCGGTTTTCAGCAGCGTCACGACGACAGCGCGCTCCAGGGGATGGGTGATCCCCTGGACGAACACCCGCATGTCCGGGACGCTGATCTCGCGGCGCGTCGGGTCCGTGTCGATGGCTTCGTCCATCTCCTGCATCACGAGCGCCATCGGATTCCCGTCGAAAGCGCCGACCTGCGTCATGTAGCCGTAGAACCGATTCAGGTAGGACGCGTACGTCGCGACGGTGCTCTCGGCGTGCTCGCCGCGGAGCTCGTGCACCCACGCCAGGCAGTCCCGGCGGTCGGCCGTCGACGGCGTCGCGTCGAACTCCTCGAGGAACGCCTCGAACTGCCGGAGGACGCGCCCGTAGGCCTCCCGAGTGCGCTCGCTCTTCCCGTGGTACCCCATGTCCTCGAGGAAGTACTCCACGGGGTCATCGACGGATTCGTGGCCGCTGCGCGCGGCCGCCGCGTCCTCGCTCATCGGTCTCGGACGTAGCCGTCCCGCCGCGGGTCGTACCGGATCTCGCCGGCGTCGTCGAGCGCCTGCACGGCCTCGTCGAGGCGGTCCTCGAAGTCACCGGTCAGCGTCTCGACCAGTTCGTCCCACGAGGCGACCCCCGCCGACTCCACTGCTTCGAGGACCCGGTCTTCGAGGCCCTGCCCCCCAGGGGTAGCGTCCGCAGAACCGCCTTCCTCGCGGTCGGTCAGGAATCCCCGGCGGCCGGCCTGCACCATCGTTTTCAGGAACTCGCTCTGGGACATGTCCAGTTCGTCGGCGTGCTCCTGCCACTCGGCTTTTTGGTCCGGCGGCACGTACGTCTTCACCACGACGCTGTCCTCGTCGGCCATGCTCGGGTGATTTCGGGCCGGCACCATCAATGTTCCCCCGTGAGTGGATAAGGCCCCTTATCACTACTTATGGAACCCTCCTAAATGCCTTTTTAGTGCCACATTCAGTGATTTGATAAATCTACAGTGCTGGAAACCTCGATAAATCTAATCCCAATCTGGTGCTGTAACGCTTGATAACTATTTTCGAGTGCTTGGGCCGCTCGGGTGTCTTTCTCAGTTCACGAACTCTCGCGGCCGCACTAGAGACCGTCTGCTTCCGAGAGGTCTGTGGAGACGGCGGCGGCCGGGGCCTTCCACCGCGATGCTCCGGAGTGCCTACGACGCGTGCCCCCGGACTTACAGCATTTGTACGGATCGGCGTGCTCAGGTGATTCACGCGTCCCGGCCAGGGCGCGTGACTGCAGCGAGAACGACGGATTCAGACTCACACCCTCCTCCACGTTTCGGCGCTCAGGGCCTCGCTCTGGACGCTTAGCCAGGGTCTGCTGTACCGGGACAGAAGGGACGCAGCGGCGACGTTACGTCGTTCGGCTCGCCGTTCACGGTTCGATAGAGGTCCGAACCAGCCTCCTCGAGCGATGGCGCGCCAGCGAATCGCCGGCTGTCTTCTCCGCAGTGTTGTGGACGCCTCGCCCTCTCTGGCCGCTAGCAGTTGCCACCGCGAGGGGACCAACGTCAGTTCTCCGATTCAGTTGTCCGGAGTCGGTCGTACGACGCCAGTCGTCCGCCCTCGGGTTGTGCCAGCGTGGCACTAAACCTTGCTGTACGTTAGCATTCCAGCCTCGTCGAGATGTCCCATTCGTCACTCGTAAACTGTATGTCGCGATATAGAGTCGGAGATGTGGAAGTTGAGATTACAGAGGGTTTAGCAGGGCTGTAATGCGTGAATTTGACCGATTCGGTCAGCGGAAACTGCCCCAGATGGCTCTCCGAGCGGCTATCTCTGTCATACATCCAACCATATAGACAAATTTCCGAGACTTCCAGTAGCGTAGCCACTCAGAAACCACGCTAACCAGAACAGAGTACCTTACTACCCGATTCCAGTTTCCTTCTTCAGCAGCGTCAGCGTGTTGTCCGCTGTAATCACCGGTGAGTGCTCATACTCGCCAGTCAACTCGACTTCGACGAGCAGATCGACTACCCGCCAGATCGAGTACAACAGACACGCGAAGGCGAAGTAAAAGAACCGCAACCCGAAATCCTTCGACGTCGTTGCCGCCATGAACCGTTTGATCGACCTGTAGCCGCTCTCGATTTCCCACCGGTGGCCGTACTCGGTGAGGTGGCCGCTCCCCCGATTCGTCATGAACACCGAATACTGCCGGTGATCGTCGTGCTCGGAGTTCTCTTTCCGGCGGTAGATCAACGTCGTCTCGTGCCACTCATTCTTGCCCAGGTGGAGTTTGCGGTCGATCTCGTAGCGGTCCTGATTCCGTTGGAGCAACCGCTTGGCCTGGGCTTCCTCACTCGTCTGCATCCGCTTTGGCACGACGTAGGAAAGCCCGCGCTGGCTGATCATCTCCAGGACGTGCTGGCTATCGAACTCCCGATCCATCAGGACGTTATCGACGTGAACGAAGTCCTCAGCCGAATCCTCGTACAACCGCCGAATCATTCCGTACGCAGAGCAAACAGGGGATCGCCAGTAGTGCCGGTTGCTCGATAATGAAGCCACATCATCCGTGTTCGGTTAACACTCCCAGTAATACTCTATGCGGTTCGAGATTGCCTGAGTCGGGCGTACGCGGCGGGGTTGACCAATGCTCAAACCCCGCAGAACTGCCGGCTCGGGCTTAACCGAACGCCGATGGAAGCCACATGCATACTCAGAATCCCCCTCGCGCTCTGAACCGATTCGATAGCTGTACGAAAATTCGATGGTTGGACGCGA
>JBDGUB010000012.1:0-20673 GCA_042216245.1 Halobacterium sp. | reverse complement strand
CGGTGGTCCCAGACGCGCTGGACTTTCCCGGCTTCCTGGCGGTCGAGGACGCCGGGGCCGACGACGTTGACTTCGTCGGGGCGGATTTCGAGGACGTCGCCGAGGCGGTCGCGGACGTCGTCCTCGAGGACGTTGTTGGGGCCGGTGAAGTCGTCGTGGTGTTCGACGGTGAGTTCGAGGCGGTCGAGGTTGGCCTCGCGGCGGACGTCGATGCGGTAGTGGGGGGCGACGTCGTCGAGGTCGACGATGGCGGCCTCGACCTGGCTGGGGTAGAGGTTGACGCCGCGGACGATGAGGAGGTCGTCGGTGCGGCCGGTGACGTTGTCAATGCGGCGCATGGTGCGCCCGCACTCGCAGACGTCCTCGCGGAGGGTGGTGACGTCGCCGGTGCGGTACCGGAGGACGGGCAGGGCTTCCTTCGTGAGGGTGGTGAGGACGAGTTCGCCCTCTTCGCCGGGCGGGAGCACGTCGCCGGTGTCGGGGTCGACGACCTCGGGGTAGAAGTGGTCCTCCCAGACGTGGAGGCCGTCCTGGGCGTGCTCGCACTCGATGGAGACGCCGGGGCCGATGATCTCGCTGAGGCCGTAGACGTCGACGGCGGTGACGTCGAGGGCGGCCTCGATCTCGTCGCGCATCGGGTCGGTGAACGGTTCGGCGCCGATGGTGACCGTCTCGAGGGGGAGGTCGCGGACGTCGACGCCGCGGTCTTCGGCGGTTTCGGCGAGGTAGAGGCAGTACGAGGGCGTGCACGCGAGCACGTCGCTCTCGAGGTCCCGGAGCATGTCGAGCTGGCGGGCGGTGTTGCCGCCGCCGGTCGGGATGACGGTCCCTGGGAGTTCCTCGACGCCGTCGTGGAACCCGAGCCCGCCCGTGAACAGGCCGTAGCCGTAGGCGTTCTGGACGGTGTCGCCGGGGTCGACGCCCGCGGCGTACAGCGAGCGCGCCATCACGGACCGCCAGACCTCGAGGTCGCTCTCCGTGTACCCGACGATCTTCGGTTTGCCGGTGGTGCCGGAGGAGGCGTGGATTCGCCGGACGTCGTCCATCTCGACGGCGAACAGGCCCGTGGGGTACTGCTCGCGGAAGTCGGCTTTCGTGGTGAACGGGATGGCGGGGAGGTCGTCGACGCCGTCGACGTCCTCTGGGGCGACGCCGGCCTCGTCCAGGCGGTCGCGGTAGAACGGCACGGCGTCGTACGCCCGCCGCACCGTCGCCCGGAGGCGTTCGTCCTGGATGGCGCGGAGGTCGCTGCGGTCGGCCGTCTCCACGTCGTGGTAGGGCATGACGTGACAGACGTCCGCGGGCCGCCAGTTAGCTGTTCGGGTGGTGCCGGCGCCGGCTGTTCGCGTGGTTCCGGCGGCGGCAACCCCTGCCATCGCGACCAGCGTGCCTGCACCCGGTTTCCCGGCTTCCTGGGTGGGCCCGCGACGTACCTTTAAGGGAGCGGGTGTGCTCCGTGTAGGCGATGTACAAGCACGTCGCGCTCCTGGTGCGGCGGGGCGACCTCACGCACGACGAGTTCCGCGACCACTGGCAGCGGGAACACACGCCCATCGCGCGGGACATCGAGGGCGTCGTCCGGTACGCCACCGTCGAGCCGGTCGACCCCGACGCCGCCGAGTTCGACGGCGTCGCCGAACTCTACTTCGAGAGCCTCGCCGCCCTCCACGACGCGCTCGGCAGCGAGGGCAGCCGGGACTACGACCCCGAGAAGCGGGTCGCCGCGCGGGCCCGCGAGGACGTCGACAACTTCCTCGCCGTCGACGAACGCCCCCGGCTCATCGGCGAGGAGGTCGTCGAGAAGGACGAGACCGGCGGCGACACCACGGGCCTCTACAAGCACTCGGCGTTCCTCGTGCGGAAGGACGGAATGAGCCACGACGAGTTCCGCGACCACTGGGCGAACGAACACGTCCCCATCGCCCGCGAGATCCCCGGCGTCGTGCGGTACGTCCGCGTCGTTCCGACCGAGCCGGAGGCCGCCGAGTTCGACGGCGTCGCCGAACTCTACTTCGAGGACCTCGCCGCGCTGGAGGCGTCGCTCGGCGTCAGCGGCAGCCGCGACTACGACCCCGACCACCCGAAGGCCGCGGCCGCCCGCGAGGACGTCGACAACTTCCTCGCCGTCGACGAACGCCCCCGGCTCATCGGCCGGGAGACCGTCCAGAAGGACGAGACCTGAGATGTCCCGGGACTACAGAGCCCAGGTCGAGGCGGCGCTCCCCGAACTCGCCGCCGTCACCGACGCCGACCTCCGCGAGCAGGTCGTGGACGCGTGGGTGCTCGGCCTCGAGCGCGGCGGCTGGCGGGACGTCGAGGACGTGCCGTACGCGTGGAACATCCAGGACGTCTCGAACGTCGAGCACGTCCGTGGCGTCGTCCGGATCGCCGAGCGCTCGGCCGACGTCCAGCGCGAGTTCCACGGCGCCGACCCCGACCTCGACGTCGTGCGGGCGGCGGCGCTGCTGCACGACGTCGGGAAGTGCTACGAGTACGTCGACCACGTGGACGCCGAGACGCTGGACGACCCCGACCCCGAGTACGCGTCCGGCGTGATTCCGCACTCGCTGTCGGGGTACGCGCTCGCCCACGAGGTCGGCTGCCCGCTCGCCGTCCAGCGCGCCATCCCGCACTTCCACGGCGAGGTGCCCGACCGCACCATCGAGGCGGAACTCGTGAAGAGCGCGAACTCGGCGAGCTCGAACGCCATCACGCAGTCCGCGATGGGCATCACGCTCGCGGAGTGGGTCGAGGAGTACAGCCAGACGACGGACTGACGGCGAGCGAACGCGCGCTCAGACGACCCGGAGATCGCGGGGGTAGTCGTCGAGGTTCCGGTAGCCGTCCTCGGTGACGACGACGAGGTCCTCGAGGCGGACGCCGCCGACGCCCTGCTCGTAGAGGCCGGGTTCGACGGTGACGACGTGGCCGGCCTCGAGTTCGCCGCCGAACCGGCTGAGGCTCGGCTGCTCGTGGACCGCGAGTCCGACGCCGTGCCCGGTGCTGTGGAAGAACCCGCGGTCGGGGCTGTCGTGGGTGCGCAGCGTCGGATACCCGGCGTCCTCGAAGACGTCACAGACCGCGGCGTCCACTGCTTCCCCCGTGACGCCCGCCTCGAGGACGTCGAGCGCCGCGTCGAACGCCGCCCGAATGACCTCGTACCACTCGCGGGTCTGGTCGTCGTGCTCGCCCTTCACGAACGTCCGAGTCATGTCGCCGTAGTACCGCGAGGTCTTCCCGCGCGGGAACACGTCGACGACGACCGGTTCGCCGGCCTCGATGGGGCCGGAGCCGGACTCGTGGGCGCGCGCGGCCTCGGGGCCGGACGCGACGATGCAGTCCTCGAGCAGGCAGCCCTCCTCGAGCAGCGTCACCTCGATCTCCCGGCGGACGCGCTCGCTCGTCAGCGCGTCGCCGTCGTGGACGAGCACGCCGTCCTCGACCGACGCGGCCGCGAGCAGGTCCTCGGCGGCCGCCATCGCGGCCTCGTTCGCGCGCTGGGTCTCCGCGACGGCCTCGATTTCGGCGTCGGTCTTCACGGCGCGCAGGTCGCCGACCGCGTCGTCGTAGTCGACCTCGACGTCGACGCCGTACTCGCGGAGCACCTCGGCGGTCCCGGACGGGAACGAGACGGGGACGGCCACCGAGTCGATTCCGTACTCGTCGAGGAAGCGCGCGGCGGCGTGGGGCCGGTAGCCGTTGCGGCCGTGCTCCTCCGCGAGTTCCTCGAAGTCGAACTCCGCGAGGTCGCGGACCTCGGCGGCGTCGCTGTCGCCGTCGGCGCGGGTCGCCTCCAGCGGGGAGACGAGCAGCCGCACCTCGCCGTCGGCGTACAGCGTGACGAACTCGTCGGGCGCGTGGTAGCCCGAGAGGTAGTACTGGGTGGGGTCGTCGCCGTCCGCGTCCACGAGGTAGCCGTCGACGCCGGCGTCCTCGAGGGCCGCGTCCAAGCGGGGGTAGGCGCCAGTCATGGCGGCCCGTCGCCGCGCCGGCGCAATAGGCGTTCCGCACCACCGGGGCTCGGACACGTCCCCCAGACCCGGGGCCCGCGGCCTACACGGGGTCGAGGCCGTGGTCCTCGCGGAGGACGTTCACGTACTCGCGGACGCCCGCCTCGAGGTCGTACTCGGGGTCGTAGCCGAGGTCGCGTTCCGCCGCGGACTGGTCGAGGGTCTGGGTCCACGGGAGTTCGCCCTCGTCGGAGACCGAGAGGTCGGCGTCCGGGACGACGCGCCGCACGACCTCGGCGGCCTCCCGGATGGTCGTCGTCTCGCCGGCGACGTTGTAGACGCGCCGGGAGAGGTCGGCTTCGTCGGCGAACGCGGCCTTCCGGAACGCCTGCGCGATGTCCCGGACGTACTGCCAGTCGATCACCTGGTCGCCGTACTCGACGCTGAACGACTCCCCGAGCGCGGGCTTCTCCACGAGGTCGACGAGGAACGCCGACCCGCCGGTCTCCCGGTAGGGGCCGTACGCGACCGTCGGCCGGAGGCCGACGTGGGAGACGCCGAACGCCTCGTACGCGCTCGCCTGGTGTTCGTTGTACGCCTTGGTGGCGCCGTAGAGGGTGTCCGGGTAGACGAGGTCGTCCTCGGTGACGTCGCCGTCGTACCGGTCGGGGGGCGCGTAGACGGCGGCGCTGGACGCCCACGCGACGCGTTCGAGGTCGAGCGCGCGCGCCGCCTCGAAGACGTTGTTCGTCCCCATTACGTTCACTTCGAGGGCGGCCCGCGGGTCGCCGGCGGCGGTGTCCGTGAGGAGGGCGGCGAGGTGGACGACGCGGTCGACGTCGTGTTCGCGGCACGCGCGGACGACGTCCGTCGCGTCGGTCACGTCCCCGCGCTCGACGGCGACGTCGTCGGCGACGCCGAGCTTCCGGAGCCGCTCGGGGTCCGTGGAGACGTCGAACGCGACCGCGTCGTGGCCGTGTTCGACGAGGTCCGCGGCGACGAACGCGCCGATGAAGCCGGTGCCGCCCGTGACGAGAACCGTTGCCATGTGGCGTGACACGACACCGCCCCGCAAAAATCTCCGGGTCCGAGGGTTCAAGTGCGAGGGCGGGACCAACCCGGCTCGGGTGCCTGGGCGAGCACCTCCCGCGGGCCGCGGCGGGCCCGCAGCCGGCTGTCGGAACTGGCGGGCCCGACAGCCGGCGTCGACAGCGGCGGCGCCGGCCTACTCGTGGAGGCCGCCGACGGACTCGTAGAACGACGACCGGAGCGCGGGCGCCATCTCGACGTCAGGGTCGATGCGGACGTCGAGGACGGTCGGCGCGTCGGCGGCCTTCGCGTCCCGGAGCGCCGGCTCCAGGTCCGCGGGGTCGACGATTCGTTCGGCGTCCGCGCCGTAGGCCTCGGCGAGCGCGACGTAGTCGGTGTCCCGGAAGGACGTCCCCGGAATCGCGTCGTCCATCTGCCGGACCATCCCGAGGCCGGCGTCGTTCAGCACGACGAACGTCGGCGCGACCCCGTACTCGACGGCGGTCTCGACGGCGGTCGCGGACATCCCGAACCCGCCGTCGCCCGCCACCGCGACGACGTCGCGGTCGGTCGCGAGCGCGGCGCTGACGGCCGCCGGCGCCGCCCACCCCATCCCGCCGACGCCGCCGCTCCCGACGTAGCCCTGCGCGCTCGGCGACTGGAGGTAGTGCAGCAGCCAGAACCGGTTGTTCCCGGAGTCCGCGGTGACGAGCGCGTCCTCGTCGACGACGTCGTCGACGGCCTGGACGGCGCGCTGCGGCTTGATGGGCGTCGAGTCGTCGTCGCAGGCGGGAGCGTGGAAGTCCTCGCGGGCCTCGCGAGCGCGGTCGAGCGCCCAGTCGGTGTCCCCGCCACCGGCGTCCGCGAGCGCGGCGAGGGACTCGGCGGCGTCGCCGACGAGGCCGACGTCCGCCGGGTACACCCAGCCCGCGTTCCGGGGGTCGACGTCCGCGTGCAGGATGGTCTGTTCGTCGGGGTCGACGAACCCGGGCGCGAGCCAGTTCGCGTCCATCGGGTTGAGCCGGCAGCCGACGACGAGCAGGACGTCGGCCTCGCTGACGACGCGGTTGGCGCCCTCGTGGCCGAACGACCCGACGACGCCGGCGGCGCGCTCGTGGGTCTCGGGAATCGCGGACTTCCCGAGGTACGAGGTGGCGACGGCGGCGTCGTAGGCGTCGGCGGCGGCGCGGAGTTCGTCGTGCGCGCCGGCGGCGTGGACGCCGTTCCCGGCGAGAATCACGGGTCGGTCGGCGGCCGCGAGCGCGTCCGCGGCGGCGGCGACGTCCCGCGCGGTCGGCCGCGAGTCCCAGGTGCGGGCTTGCGCGGCGGCCTCCCAGAGCGGCGGCTGCGGGTCGCCGGGGACGGGTTCGGCGACGGCGTCGCCGTCCAGGACGACGGCGGTCGGCCCGGGGCGGCCGGCGGTCGCGTGCTTGAACGCGAGGCCGAGCGTGCGCAGGGTCTCGGCGGGCGTCCGCGGCTCCCAGACCTCCTGGGTGACGGCGTCCAGCATCTGGGGGACGTCGACGCCGCCGTAGTCGCCGCGGGCCTGCTGGTAGGGCGCGAGCGTGCTGTACTCGCCGCGCTCGCTGGCCTCGGTGAGCACGACCATCGGCGACGACCCGAGCCGGGCCTCCATCTGTCCGAACGCGCCCATGCTCCCGATCCAGGGGCCCTGGCCGGCGAGCACGCCCGGGCTCCGGGTGAGCCGGCCGTAGGCTTCGGCCATCACGCTGGCTTCGCGCTCGTCGCCGGGTCGGACGACGTCGACGTCGGTGTCCGCGAGCGCCTCGAACACTTCGATGACGCGGCCGCCGGGGAACCCGAAGACGTACTCGACGCCGAGGTCGGCGAGCGCCGCCGCGACGCCGTCGGCGGTCGACGTCATCGCGCACCCCGGTTCCGGCCGGCTGCTGTGGCGTCCATGCGACCACAGTCGGCAAAAGTTACCTTGACTCTAGGGGTGGCTGCTGGTCGGAGTCAGCGCGTCGCCCAGTCCAGCACGCCGGGGTAGTCGCTGATGACGCCGTCGGCGCCCGCCTCGCGGCACGCGTGCGCGTCCCGCCAGTCCTCGACGGTCCAGACGTTCACCTGGTGGCCGTTCCGGTGCGCGCGGTCGACGAGGTCGGCGTCCACGGCGTCCAGCGGCGGGTGGAGCGCCCGGCACTGGAACTCGCTGGCGCGCGTCAGCCCGCGGTCGGCGTCCAGGCAGAGCGCGGCCCGCGGAGTGTCGGGCGCGACCTCGCGGGCGGCCTCGAGGGCGCCGTCGAAGAACGACGAGTAGACGACCGGCGCGGCGCAGTCCGCGAGCGCGTCCGCGACGGCCTCGACGAACGGCCGCCACTGCGCGGCGTCCGGCCCCGGGAGCCCGAGGCGGGCGTCCTCGCTGCCCGGCGTCTTCAGTTCGACGTGGAGTTCGGTGTCCGCCGGCACGAGGTCGGCGACGGCCGCGAGCGTCGGCACGCCCTCGCCGCTCTCGAGGACGTCCAGGCCGGCGAGCTCCCCGGGGTCGGCGTCCCAGACGAAGCCGTCGCCGTCGGTGACGCCCCGGGAGTCGCCGCCGTCGTCGAGCCGGTGGTCGTGGAACACCACGGGCGTGCCGTCCGCCGCCGGCTGGACGTCCACCTCGACGCCGTCGGCGCGCTCGCGGGCCGCCCGCACCGCGGCCGCGGTGTTCTCCGGTGCGGCGCCCGCGAACCCGCGGTGGGCGATGGTGAACATCAGCCGCCGCTCACCGGCGGGAACATCGCGAGTTCGTCGCCCGCCTCCACGGGGGTGTCGAGGCCGTCGGCGGCGCGGACGTCCTCGCCGTTCCGCGTGACGTTCACGTGCTCGCGGAGGTCGCCGTCCTCGGTGAGCACGCGGTCCCGGAGCGCTGGCCGCGCCGCCAGGAGCGCGTCCAGGGCGTCGCCGACGGTGGCGTCCGCGGGCACCTCGACGTCGACGCGCCGGTCGCCGCCGACGTCCGCGAGGTCCGCGAACAGTTTCCACTCCATGCCAGGCGTTCGACCGCCGGCCCTCATAGGTGCTACGGGGCGTCCTCGCCGCCCGCGGCCGCCGCGACGTCGAGGCGGCGGGCGACGTCCGGGCGCGCGACGACGTACAGCGTGTCGCCGGGCGCGAGCACGCGGTCCCGGGCGGGGATCGGGTCGACGCCGTCGGTCGACCGGACGGCGACGACGGTACCGGCGGCGTCGGCGACCGACGCGCCGTCGAGCGCGCTGCCGACCTCGACGGTCGCGACCGTCATCGTCTCGTCGGCGCTCCGCAGCAGGCTCGCGAACTGGCGGTCCGCGCCCGGCTCGTAGGGCAGCGTCAACAGCCGGAAGTCCCCGCCAGCGAGCGCGACGTCAACGTCCTCGTCGCGGACCCGACCGACGAGAAGTCACTCGACCGCGCCGGCGTCGAGCGCGCGCGGGCGGTCGTCGCGGCGACGAACGACGACGGCGAGGACGCGCTCGTCGTGCTCACCGTCCGAGAGTCCCACCCCGACGTCCGCGTCGTCGCCGCCACCGAGCGCGAGAACGAGGCGAAGCTGCGCCGGGGCGGCGCGGACACGGTCATCAGTCCCGCCGTCATCGGCGCCCGCCTCATCGCGCGGTCCGCGTTCGGCGACGAGGCCGCCGAACAGACCGCCCAGGAACTCGACGACGCGCTCTGAGACGGCCCCGGCGGCGCCGACCACCGGACGGCGCACCGGCAGCGCGCCCGCTTACCCCATGTGGACGATGGCGATGTCCGTCTCGACGTCCCGCACGCGCTCGTAGGTCGGCCGCGAGAGGAACTTCGACGCCGCCGACCGGTCGGTGCTCGCGCCGAGGAACACGAGGTCGTAGTGGGAGTCGTGGCGCTCGAGGAACGCCTCGATGGACGACCGCGACACCCGCGTCTCGCAGCGCGTGTCCACGGTCTCCGTGAGGTTCGCGAGCATCGACTCCGTCGACCGGCGGTCGCGCTCGACGTCGATGCAGGACGCGACGCTGATCGAGCCGGTCTTCCCGGCGAGCCGCTGCGCGTAGTCCAGCATCGCGTGCGAGACGTCGGACGCGCTCCGCACCGGCACCATGATGCGCTTCCAGCGCCGGCGGTTCGACGACGACTGGAACGCCACCACGTCCGTGTTCGCGCCGAACAGCGTCCGCAGGAACGACGAGACGCCGCCGTTCTCGGACTCGAACGGCGCGACGACCAGGTCCGAGTTCGTCTCCTCGGCGGTCCGGAGCACCGTCCGCGCCTGGTCGCCGTCCGCCACCGCGACGACGACGTCGCAGGGCACGCCGACCTGCGTCTCGATGCGGGACGCGCGCTGCTCGAGCCCGCGCGCCGCGGCGTCCGCGGCCTGCTCCTCGGCCGGCGTCTCCGCCGCCTCGATGTACTCCGGGGACTCGCCGTCCTCCCCGATGCACGCGCGCTCGGCCGCGGCGACGTCCTCGTCCTCGACGATGTCCAGCAGCACGACCTTCCCCGCGTCGTGGGCGGCCGCGATGCGCGCGCCGAACATCGCGGTCTGGTCGGCGTGCTCGCCCCGCATCGGGACGATGACGTGGTCGTCGGCCTTCGTCGTCTGGTAGAGGTAGCGGGCGCGCTCCTCGTAGAACTCGTTGCGCCACAGCACGAACACGATGGCGACCAGGGACGTCGACAGCCCGACGCTCACCACGTACGCGAGCTGGGCGGTGCCCGTGATGAGCACGAGCAGCGCCGTCGAGAACGCCGTCGGCAACTCGAAGTCCAGCAGGAACGTCACCACGCCCGTCAGCAGGATGGACAGCGCGGCGGCGCCGGCGTGTGCCCCGAGCGCGCTCGGCGGCACCCCGTAGAGGACGCGAGCCGCGAACTCCAGGGCGACCCACCCGCAGAGCGCGCCGAGGGTCATCCCCGCGACGAACGTCACGGGGTCCGAGTACCGGCCCTCCGGCTCGGAGAACAGCGTGTACGTCCCGGACGCCAGCGGCGGGAACAGCAGGAAGGAGACGACGTTGAGCGTGTTCGCGAGCAGCGTCACCAGGCCGACGAGCAGCGGCACGAACAGCAGCACGGACACCTGCGTGAGGTTGCTCGTCGTCTCGATCCAGCGCCGGAAATGCCGGGCTTCCCGGCGCTCGAACCGGTACGCGCGGCGGCGCGCGGCCGCCAGTCGCCGCCGCAGTTCCCGGAGCATACTACCGGAGTCGTGCCGAGAGTGGTTTGGGACTTTCGCTCCAGACTACCGGGTCGCGGGACGCGACGTCGACCGCGGCCTCGGTCGTTACGCCAGTTCGGCGACGGCGTCGAGCGCGATGTCGATGGCGCGCGCGACGTTGTCCTTCGCCTTCTCCGGGAGTTCGTCCTCGCCGTCGGCGCCCTTCTGGGTGCCCGCGACGAGGTTCCCGTCGACGGTGCAGATGGCGCCCGCGGCGAGGCCGCGGCGGCGCGCCAGCGAGAACACGGTCGCGGCCTCCATCTCGATGGCGAGCAGGCCGGCGTCGTTCCAGTCCTCGACGTACTCGTCGCTCTCGTTGTAGAACGCGTCGTCGCTCACGATGGGGCCGACGTGGACCGCCGCCCCCTCGGGGGCGTCCCGGGACTCGGCGGCGTCGACGAGACTCGACAGCACGTCGTAGTCCGGGACGGCGGGGTAGACCGCGGACTCGTAGCGCTTGCTCGTGCCCTCCTCCTTGGCGGCGCCGGTCGCGACGACCATGTCCCCGACCTCGATGTCTTCCTGGAGGGCGCCCGTGGTGCCGACGCGCAGGAACGTCTCGACGCCGACCTTCGCGAGTTCCTCGACGGCGATGGCGGCGCTCGGGCAGCCGATGCCGGTCGAGGCGATGGTGAGGTCGACGCCGTCGTAGGTGGCGTTGACGACCTTGTACTCGCGGTTCTCGGCGACGACCTCGCTGTCCTCGCAGTGGGCGGCGATGCGGTCGACGCGCCCCGGGTCCCCGGGGAGCAGCGCGGTCTCGTGGACGTCGCCGTCCTCGACGAGCAAGTGGGGTTGTTTCGCCATGCCAGCGGGTTCGGCGCTCGCCGAGAAAAAGAGCGGGGATTGCGGGCGGCCGCGGGACTCCGGGGTCAGGCGACGGCGAGCGAGCGCGGGCGCTCGGACGCCAGCGCGGTCGGCCAGTCGCCGGCGAGTTCCGTCCAGGTGTCGCCCCAGTCGGGCGTGCGGTAGACGCCGCGGTTGGTCGCGGCGTACGCCACGCCGGACTCACCGGTCGTCGCGAGCGTCGCGGCCAGCAAGCCCTCGGGGCCCGGGAGACCCTCGCAGCGCGTCCACTCCCGAGCGCCGGTTCCGTTCCCGCCCCCATCTCCGGCTCCTTCCCCATCCCTGTCACCGTCGGGGTCGCGGCGGTAGACAGCGCTCTCGGCGGTGCCGGCGTCGTGCGCCTGCCGGGGGCCGTGCGCGGCGGAGACGAGCAAGCGGTCGGGGTCGCCGGGGTCGCAGACGACGCTCCAGCAGTACGTGCGGTCAAGGCCCGCCTCCTCGGTCCGCCAGGTGTCCCCGCCGTCCTCGGTGACGTAGAAGCCGTCGCCGGCGGCCGCGTACGCGAGCCCCGGTTCGTCGGCGTGGGTCGCCATCGAGTGCGTGTCGTAGGGCCCGGACGGCACGCGGTCCCGCCAGGTGTCGCCGCCGTCCTCGGTGCGGACGAGCGCGCCAGCCTCCACGGCGACGTAGAGGCGCTCGGGCGCCGGCTCGAGCCACCGGACGTGGTGGGTGGACGGCCGCGGCGGGAACGCCCAGTCGTCGCTCGAATCGAGGTCGGTGAGCCCCGGACAGGCCGCGAACGACCGGCCGTCGGCGGCGTGGTAGACCCCGCTCGGCTCCGTGCCCGCCCACGCCACCAGGCCGTCGACCGCGACCGCCGTGACGTCGCCGACGTGCGCGACGGTCCGCCAGCCGTCCTCCGTCTCGCGAACGACGCCGTCCGGCGTCCCCGCGTAGACGCCCGCGGGCCCGGCGTCCAGACAGTGCACGTCCCCCTCGAAGACGGTCTCGTAGTCGCCGTCAGTCCACGCGAGCACGCGGTCCGGGTAGGCGGCCAGGAGTCGCATGCGACACGCTACGGGCCACGGGACCGTAAAGCCGCCTCAGAACTGCTCGTCGAGGAACGCCTCGACCTCGGGGCCGGACGGCGCGGTGCGGGCGCCCTCGGACCGGGCGGCGAGCGCGCCGCACGCGTTCGCGAACTCGAGGGCGCGCTCGTGGTCCTCGGGGTGGTCGAGGAGGACGGAGAGGAAGCCCGCGGCGAACGCGTCGCCCGCGCCGGTCGTGTCGATGGGGTCGACGTCGAACCCGGGGTGCTCGAAGGACCCCTCGGGAGTGTGGACGGTCGCGCCCGCCGCGCCGTGCTTCACGACGACGACGCGGTCGCTGAGTTCGGACTCCGCGTACGTCGCCTGCTCGTCGAGGACGGCGAGGGCCTCGCGGTCGTTGACGAACAGGACGTCCGCGTGCTCGATTGTCGCCGAGAAGTCCCGCTCGCCCAGCCGGCGGCCCGGGTCGAAGGAGACGGTGACGCCGGCCTCGCTGGCGGTACGCGCGAGGAACGCCGCGGTGTCGGGGCGCTGGCTCGTCAGGTGGAGGTGGTCGGCCGACTCGACGTACTCGACGTCCACGTTCCCGGGTGCGACGGCCTCGTTGGCGCCGTCGTTCCCGAGGACCATCACCTCGCCCTCGTCGGCGACGACGAGGTACTTCACGCTCGTCTCGGCGTCCGCGACCACCTCGAGGGCGTCGATGTCCACGCCGACGTCCTCGAGTTCGCGGCGCGCGAGCAGGCCGTGTTCGTCGTCGCCGACGCTCCCGACCAGCCCCGTCGGGACGTCGAAGCCGGCGAGCGCGACCGCGACGTTCGCGGCGCTCCCGCCGCCGGAGCGCCGCTGGGAGACGATCTGGGCTTCGCCGTCGGGCTCCGGGAGCTCCTCGACGCGGAGGGTGACGTCCCAGTTGACGTGGCCGGCGGCGACGACGCGAACCATACGCCGGTGGAAGGCGGGCGGCGGTGAAAAGGCTCAGGGATTCGCCGCGACGAACAGCAGGACGTTGTGCGCGCCCGGTCCGAGCCCGACCGCGGCGACGAGCGCGAGCAACAGGTAGCCCTCCCGGGGGACCTCCCGGACGTACTCGGCGAGCAGCACGGCGACGCCGGCGGCGAGCGCGGTCTTCACGAGGACGAACAGCCACCCGACGCCGACGACGGGCGCGGTCGGGAGCGCGCCCGCGAACTCCATGATGAGCGCGGACAGCGGCGTCTGCTCGCCGAACCCGAGGACGTCGACGCCGACGGCGGTGGAGGTGCCGTCGAGGACGTGCGCGAACACGACGAGCGCGCCCGCGGCGCCGACGGTGTCGGCGTCCTCGGGCCGCCACTGTTCGACGACCCACCACGCGACGTGCCCGAGGACGGCCGCGGCGGCGACGGCGGCCAGCGGCCACGGGAAGTTCAGGCTGTCGTGGACGGCGCCGTAGCGCAGCGCGGCGGCGACGGGCGCGAGCGCGAGCACGCCGCCGGTGGCCGCGAGGACGCCGAGCGGGCGCTCGGTGCGGCGGGCGGCGAGCCACGTCGCGCCGGCGCCGGCGAACGTCGTCGCGTACACGACCGGCGACCCGAAGAGCGGCGCGACGGCGTCCGGGTAGACGCCGAGCTGGTAGCAGACGTACAGCGACGACCCGAGGACTATCCAGGGCGCGAACGCGAGCACCGTCCGGTCGTCGACGCGGGGGCGTTCGCGGACGAGCAGCCAGCCGACGGCGGCGACCGCGGCGGCGACCGCCGCGAGGTACGGGAGCGGCGGAATCTCGAACCCGGAGGGCACGACCATACGTGGCGACGGGACGCCCGCCCCACAAGCTTTCCTATTCCGGGTCTCCCCGTCTGTCTTCCCGACCGGGCCTCCCCGTCTGCCTCCCTGGCAGGCTCGCCCGACCAGCCGCCCTGACTGGACCCGTAGAGACTACGGCTCCGCCCAGGGCTCGGTCGTGGACTCGCCGTACAGTTCCCGCATCAGGGTGACGATGCTCTCCGGCGGGAACTGGCCGCGCTCGGTGACGATGGCGTCGACGTACCGGGGCGGCGTCACGTCGAACGCGGGGTTCTCGACGGCCGGGTCGCCGAGGTCCGCGCGCTCGGCGTCCGACAGCACCTCGGACTCGTCCCGCATCTCGATCTCGACCGTCTGGCCGGTGAGCGTGTCCGGGTGGAGTTTGATGGTCTGGGCGGCGACCATGATGGGGGTGCCGCGCTCGCGGGCGGCGACCGCGAGCATGCTCGTCCCGATCTTGTTCACGACCGACCCGTCGGCCGCGATGGAGTCCGCGCCGACGAGCACGTGGTCGCAGTCGTCGAGGTAGCGCCGCGCCGCGTTGTCCACCACCATCGTCACGGGGACGCCCCACTCCCGGAGCTGGCGGGCGGTGATGTGGCCCTGTTTCCGGGGGCGCGTCTCCTTCACGACGGCTTCGACGTGCTTGCCGTCGTCGAGCGCGGCCTTCACGCACGCGAGGGCGTCCGTGGAGTGACAGTGCGTCATCACGGTGTCGCCGTCACGCAGCCGGTTCGCGCCGATCTCCCCGAGGTCGTCCTGCGCGCGGTCCAGCTGGTCGCGGAACGCCGCCGCGGCGTCCACGGTGGACTCCCGGAGGTCGGGGACGGTGTCGCCCTCGACCTCCCGGAGCACGTACCGGAGCGCGTTCGGGAGGCTGACCGCGGTCGGGCGCGTGTCCCGCAGCGTGCGGGCGGCCGCCCGGAGTTCCGCGCGGAACGCCTCGGGGTCGTCGGCGTCGCTGGCGCGCGCCTGCGCGGCGAGCGCGTCGGCGGCGGCGCGCGCGATGGTCGCCGCCCCCCGGATCTCCATCTCGGCGATGTCGTCGGCCGTCTCCTCGACCTCCGATGCGAGCATACGAGGGCTTCGAGCCCGGTCCACAAATGGGTTTGGCGGTCGCGGCTACTCCCACACGAAGCCGCCGCCGTCCGTGACCGCGTCCGAGTCGTCCGCGTCCGCCGGCGAGCTGCCCGACCCGTCGGTCGCGGCGTCCGCTCCTGACTCGGTGCCCGTCTCCGTCTGGGCGTCCGCTCCTGACTCGGTGCCCGTCTCCGTCTGGGCGTTCGCTCCGGGGTCCGCCTCCGAGCCGTCGTCCCCGGAACCCACGTCGGCCGCCGCGTCCGCCGCGGCGCGCTCGCCGGCGTCGCCGTCGGTCTCGAACTGCGAGAGCAGTTCGTTCAGCTCCTCGACGCGGGCCGCCAAGTCGCTTGCGCGGTCCGCGACCTCCGTCACGGACGCGGTCTGCTCCTCGGCGGCCGCCGACACCTGCTGGGCCTCTTCCGCGGTCGTGTCGCTGAGGTCCCGGAGCTCGTCAGTCATCGTGACGACCTCCTCCGTGGAGGCCGCCTGCTCGTCGGTCGCCTCGTTGATGGACTGCACGCTCGCGTTCGCCGTCTCCACGCGCTCGACGATGTCGTCCAGCGACGACAGCGCCTCGTCGATGGTCTCCGTGCCGGCGTCGACGCGGTCGCCGAGCTCGTGCATGTCCGCGACCGTGTCGTCGACCTCGGCCTGGACGTCCGCGACGAGCGCCTCGATCTCGGCGGCGGACTCCTTGGTCTCCTCCGCGAGGCTCTTGACCTCCTCGGCGACCACGGCGAACCCGTCGCCGCTGCCGTCGGCGTGACTCGCCTCGATGTTCGCGTTCAACGCCAGCAGGTTCGTCTGCTCGGCGATGTCCGTGATGACCGCGGTGACCTCGCCGATGGAGTCGACGGCGTCGTCGAGCGCCTCCACGCGCGCGACGGCGTCCTCGGCGGTCGCCTCGATGCGCTCGAGCTCCCGCATCGCCTCCTCGCCGCGGTCGGCGCCGCGCTCGCCCGCCCGCGCGGCCTCGTCGACGGTCTCGGCGACGTCGTCGGCGCTCGCCGCGATCTCCTCGACGGTCGCGGAAAGCGACGTCACCTCGTCGGTGACCTCGTCGGCGTTCCGGAGCTGGGTCTCCGCGCTCGCGGAGATGTCCTGGACGGAGTCGCTGACCTGCTCGCTCGCGGACCGGATCTCGTCGGCGCTGGTCGCGACGTCCGTGGTGTTCTCGTCGACGGCGTCCGCGATGTCGCGGACGCGCCGCAGCGTCGCCTCCATGTCCGCCATCATCTCGTTGAAGGACGCCGCGATCGCCTGCATCGCGTCGCTGTCGGCGTCAGCGTCCAGCCGCCGGGTGAGGTCGCCGTCGGCCGCGGCCGCCATCTCCTCGCTGAACGCCGCCGCGGTGCGCTCGAGCTCCTCGTTGAGGCGTTCGGCCTCCCGGCGGGTCTCCTCTGCGTCCGCCCGGGCTTCCTCCATGTCCGTGATGAGGGTCTCGAGGCGGACGTGCATCTCCGAGAGCGACTCGCCGAACGCGCCCGGGATGTCCTCGTCGAGGACGTCGGCGTCGAAATCCTGGGCGGCGAGCGCGTCCGCCTGGCTCGCGGCCGTGTCGAGGTACGCCCGCATCGACCGGAAGGAACCGACGAGCTGGCCGAGTTCGTCGACGCGGTCGGTCTCCGGCGGCGCCTCGTCGAGGCGGCCCTGCGAGATGGCCGTCGCGCTGGCCGCGAGCTCGTCGAGCGCGTTCGACGTGCGGCGGCCGACCGTGACGCCGACGAGCACGACGCCGACGAGCGCGAGCGCGACGAGCGCCGCGAGGCTCTTCGTGATCTGGGACTGGAGCGCGTACGCCTCGCCGCGGGGCACGTGGTACGCGAGCACCCAGTCGGTGCCCGTGACGGGCGTGTACGCGGTGGCGTACGTCCCGTCGCTCATGCCGGTGCGCTCCTGGACGACCCCGAACGTCGTCTCACCCGAGCGCGCGGCAGCGACGGCGTCCGGCACCGAGCCGTCCGGCCCGGTGTACGTCTCGAGGAGCGCGCGGTTCCGGTTGTCGAAGACGATGGTGCCGTTCGCGCCGACGACCTTCACGTCGCCCGTCGGCACCGGCGAGTGGAACGCCTGCGAGCGCTCCGCGAGCGACACCGTCATCACGACCGTCCACCCGGGCTGGCGGGCGGGCGTCGCGAACGCGACGACGGGTTCGCCGTCGACGCGGTACGGCTTCGAGACCGCGACGCCCTCGACGCCGTCTTTCACGTTCGACACCCAGGGGACGTCCGCGTCCGAGAGCGTCTTCCCGGCGCGGGCGTCGTCGGTGCTCGCGAGCAGCTCGCCGGAGCTCGTGCCGACGACGTGGATCGCCTGGACGTTCTGCTGGAGGGTGGCGAGCTTCTTCTCGAGTTTCGGCCCGAGGTCGCTCGCCCACACCGCGCCCTGCCCGAGGTCGGACGCGATGAACCGCGTCGTCGTCTTCTTCTGGGCGACCCAGTCGTGGAGCGCGGCGGCCTGCTGGCGCGCGATGCCGGTCACGTCGGCCTCCGTGTCCGCGCCGACGGTGGCCTTCGTCTGGAAGTGGACGACGCCGCCCGCCGCCGCGAGCACGAGCACGACGACGAGCAGGACGACGTTGAACTTGAACGCGTAACTGCGGCGGACGCGCTCGGGGAGCACGCGCTCGAAGACGCCGGTCATCGAGTCGCTCACGACCCGTCACCCCCGAAGTACGACCGCTGGAGCAACTCGAGGGTGTGGAGCGCGCCGTCGTCGGCGCGCTGCACGAGGTACCCCGACAGCGGCTCGAGGTCGAAGTCGAGGTTCACGGCGCCGGACGCCCCCCGGTAGTTGACGCTCCGGCCGGCGTCGAAGAGGGTGCGCGCGCGCTCGAAGTCGCCGACGGTCACGGCGTGCCCGACGCCCCGCGAGACGGCGCGGAGGTTCCCCGCGACCGCCTTCGGGGAGACGTCCGACGCGGCCTCGGCGGCGAGCGCGGAGAGGAACGCCGCGTCGTAGGCGTTGGTCGTGTACGGCATCAGCGGCGCGATCTCCGCGAGTTCCTGCTCGAGGCGCTTCGTGCCGACGGTGCGCGCGGTGGCGACGGACGCGGTGTAGACGCCCGTGAACTGCTTCCCGGGGTCGCTCGGGACGAGCCCCGAACTCAACACGACGTCGCCGTCGTACGCCCGGCCGAGCAGTTCGTTCAGCGTCGACGTGGACTGCCCGGGCGTCCCGACGAACGCCACGGCGTCCGGGTCGTCGGCGAGCGCCGCGTCGACTGGGTCGGCGGGCGTGGACGTCGACGCGGCGAACGGGACGTCCGCGGTCACGTCGGCGTCGGTCGCGACGACGAGCGCGTCGGCGAGCGCGGACCCGAACGCGTCGTCGAGGTGGAGGACGCTGACCGTGTCGGCGCCCGCGTACGCGTCGTCCCCGAGCACTTTCGCCATGACGGCGGCCTGCTGGCGGTCGTTCGGGCACGTCCGCGCGAAGTACTTGCCGTCGTTGGTCGTCGTTCCGGCGTTCGCGAGCGCCGGACTGGTCGAGGACGGACTCACGAGCGGCCGGCGGTCCTCCGCGACCGTCCCCGTGAGGGCGGCGCTGACGCCGCTGATGACCGCGCCGACGACGGCGACCGCGTTCTCGTCGGCGAGTTCCCGGTACCGTTCGGCCGCGACGTCCGCGGACGCCTCCGTGTCCTTCGAGACGTGGACGACCTCGCGGCCGTGGATGCCGCCGGCCTCGTTGACGTGGTCGACCGCCGCGGCGACCGCCTGTTCGTGGTGCGATGCGACCGTCCCGAGCGCGCCCGGTCCCGACAGCGGGAGCAGCGACCCGATCGTCACGGGCGTGGACGACCCGCCGAACCCCAGACACCCAGTGAGGCCGCCGACTCCGACCGCGCCGGTCGTCGCGAGCCAGCGACGCCTCGTTACCTCCTGCATAGCAGTCAGCGGACGGTGTCCGTATTAGTAAGTTCGGGTGCGGTTATCAGCGGCGACAACGCCACGCCGTCACCCCCCGGGAACGGGGCCGGACGCGCGCCGGAGGTATTTAACGGGGGGCGGTCGTCCACTCGCGCATGGACCGAGCGGAACTCGCCTCCCGAATCGACCACACCGTCCTCGGACCGGAGACCGCGCCGAGCGACGTCGAGCGCGTCGTCGACGAGGCCGTCGAGTACGGCATGAACGTCTGCATCCCGCCGTGTTACGTCACCGACGCCCGGGCGTACGCGCCCGCCGACCTGACCGTGGCGACGGTCGTCGGGTTCCCGCACGGCCAGCACGCGACCGCCGCGAAGGTCGCGGAAGCCGAACTCGCCGCCGACGACGGCGCGGACGAACTCGACGTCGTCGTCAACGTCGGCCGCCTCCGGGCCGGCGACACCGACGCCGTCCGCGAGGAACTCGCGGCGGTCGTGGACGCGACCGACCTCGCGGTGAAGGTCATCATCGAGACCGCGCTCCTGTCCGACGACGAGAAACGCGACGCGTGCGCCGCCGCCGAGGCCGCGGGCGCCGACATGGTGAAGACGTCGACGGGGTTCGCCGACGGCGGCGCCGAGGTCGAAGACGTCGAGTTGATGAGCGAGTACCTCCCCGTGAAGGCCAGCGGCGGCGTCGGGAACTACGAGCAGGCACGGGCGATGTTCGACGCGGGCGCGGTGCGCATCGGCGCGTCCTCGGGCACCGACATCGTCGACACCTTCGACGGCTAGGCGAGCGCGACGACACGGGACTGCCCGGTCTCCCCGCCGTTCACTATCGTGTAGATGCGCCCGGCGGCGAGCGCCAGCATCCCGCCGACGCCGCCGTCGACGGTCACCGACCACGCCTCCTCGCCGCCGACCGTGAGAGCGCGAACCGTGTCGCCAGTCCCGACGTAGACGCGGTCGCCGCCGACCGACGGCGCAGCGGTCACCGGCTCCTCGAAGCGAGCTTCCCAGACGCGTTCGCCGGTCTTCGCGGAGACGGCGTGGAGTGCGGACTCCCCGGTGAGGAACACGCGCGCGCCGTCGAACGCGACGCCGCGGTCGAACGTGTCCGCGGGCGCATCGTACTCCCAGACCCGGCGGCCGTCGTCGGCGAGGAGCGCGACGGCGCCGCCCTCCGTGGCGACGTAGACGCGTCGGTCACCGACGACCGGCCCCGACGCGACGAGACGGTTCAGGTCGGTCCGCCAGTACGGTCGACCGCGCGGCAGCATGCGGTAGACCTCTCCCGCGTACGACACCGCGAACACGGATTCCGTGGTTGCGACGCGGTAGCCGCCCGCGAACAGGTGCTGCGTCCACTCCGGTTCGAACAGCCCGGGAGCGTCGGGAGGGTCCCGCATCGCGGCGACGATGCCGGCGTCGGTGGGCGAGACGAAGTACCCGTCCTCGGCGGTGACCGACGGCGGCACTTCGACGTCCCCCGGGAGCGCGAGGCGTTCGGCGACGTCGCCCGTCGAAGGGTTCACGCCGAGAACCACGCCGTCGCCGTCTGCCGCCGGAGCCCACGCGAGCGAATCGTACAACGTCGGGCCGTACCACGTCTCCCGGCTCGCCGGCTGTGTCCAGAGGCGGTCGCCGGACAGCGAGCCGAACGCCTGGAGAGATTCGCCGCCCGCGTAGACGGCGCCGCCGTCCGCCGTCACTGTGCGATTGTCCTGCCAGCGGTGCGGCATCGAGAGGCGCGGCGACCGCCACTGGACGCTCGGGTCGGTCACCGACTCGGCGTCGGGCGCGCAGGCGGTGTTGGCTCCGTCCCGCCTGCACCGCGGCCATCCGGCGTCGACCCCGGTCACTGAACGGGCCGGATAGTCGTCGCCGAGCGGAACCGTCCGGCCGCCGACGAACGGGACCGAGTTACAGCCGGCGAGC
>JBDGUB010000054.1:0-21418 GCA_042216245.1 Halobacterium sp. | reverse complement strand
GTTGTCGATAGCAGTATTCGTATGCTTCCAAACAGTTGCCACCGCGATTTTTTGGCTTTTGGTTGAGCCGGTTCCCCAATGCTCGTCGTAATCCCTCATTAGGTCGTACAATTCTTCGTCGGTTTCGTAACTGCCCTGTTGGAACGGATCATTGATCGTTATGAAAGAGAACCTCCGCATGAAGGCGTAACTCATCTCATACAGTGAGTTCTTGTCGAAAGTGTTCATCGTGGCTAGAATACGCCACGACTCAGGAACTGTATATTGGTTGTCGTCCGGCAACCCGTCGAGAGATTCAGCGGTGACAATTTCTAGTTCTTCGCCATTCCGTGTGTACTGAAGTTGGACTGACTCGCCGGAGAGTACGGTGAAAAGCTGGCCGAAGGCTTCGTCAATGTTGGATCGGTTCAGTTCATCGATAACAATCGGCTCATTTCTCTGCTCTAGTGTTTGATCTTTCTTCAACCTGTTTAGTAGTATACCGGAAGTAAATGAGAGGTGATCGCCTCCTTCGGCGTCTTCTTCCGGCATATATCCTCCAAGGGTGTCGAATGTAGACCAGTCAGATGTGGCGGTAGTGATTTGGGAACCAGAGAACTGCCACGGGTGCTGGTCCTCAAGCAATTCTGCGATATTGGACGCGATCTCGGTCTTACCGGTACCAGGTGGGCCCGTGAAAATGATATGTTTCCCAGTACGGAGTGCGGAGTTAACTTGAGCTAGGATGTCCTCTTTTTGACCCGGGAGATATAGGCCGTCGAATATTTCTTCATCGAGCTTACCGTCGTAGTCAGCGAAGATATTGACACTCGGAGCTTCGGAGATACGTTTTGCTAACTGCTTCACGAGTTCTCTTGCAGGTTCTAAATCAACCGGGTTACTTCCTCTTCCAACCTGGTCAAGTTTCTGGCTCGGCGGAAAGTCTTCCGACAGAATTTCGTCTGCCCTGTCTTCTGCAAACAGATTTGTAGTTAGGCTCAGGACTTCCTCTTTGATCTCTGAGTCAGATTTATCATCTATTTCTTTGGTTAGATCGAGTTCTCCAGATCTCCCACTATAGAACACTCTCTGGAACGGTACCACGTGACTGTAGATTTCAGAACCTTCGTGCTCTCTGTGCCACCGCGGGCTACTTTTTTCTCGAATCTCTGTGGTTATAGCCCCTCCTATGAGTCCAGATTCGTAGTCATCACGATTCAGGATATCAGATTCCTCGTTGAGGTGGAAGAGAACGATGTCTTCGGGGTCAAGTGAGTTGTATAGTTCTTCTTCATCTTCAGTAAATGGTAGGCAGTTGTAATAGCAGGAAACAATCCAGTCCTCTGGAGGTTGGGATGCAACATGGATTGAGATTTCGTTGTCTACTGTTTCGATATGACGGAGGAAATCGCTGTCAATTTCTTCTCGCTCGGTCCTTACTGCGTCTTCAACATCTCTGAGAAGGGGGTCAAAGTGCGTCTCGATGTATCCGTCTTTGCCGTGTGATCTATCTGGGAATAGATCTCCCTTCAGTTTATTCTCAACAGTATTTGACTTGATACTTCTTTCATTAGCTACTTCACGTACGGCATCTTTCCGCCGCTCGCTCATCGGACGTTCAGAATCAGTCTCCTCCAGCACGAGGTCTACAATTCTCTCGACAACTTGTGCTCTGGAACCGCTGTTCCGCCAGTCCTCGTGTAGATATTCATTTAAAATCTGACGGTTTCTGATGAATCTGTGCCGCAGTGCGATTGCCTCATCTACGCGGCTTGATTCAACTGCTACGACTGTTTCCCCACCTTCGCCAGCGGAATCTCGTTCGTAAATAGCAAATCCTTCAGATGCAGCTTTCTTGACTTGTTCTGGCATGATCTGCATCGGAGGATTGCTGGAGTAGAGATTGTGAAGAGAGTCATCCCAGAATGCAAATACATCATAGTATTCGTGATATCCGCCGATGAGGACCAGATAGTTGTCGGAGCGGTCTGGGCCTCGGTCATCGGTACCTTCAATCTTTGGTAGACGCGTGTTGATTTTGTATTCGTCGTCTCTTCCCGACGGAACGATGTTGAATAAGTATGTTCTAGCAAGCTCCGGCAGTGGTGGGTTTAGATGCAGATAGAACGGGTCCACACCCTCAACATCCGTATCGCTATGCCACTGTACAGATGCTCCAAGAGAATCGACCAGCTTTTGCTTAATATCAGGTTTTGGCAACTCACTCTCCTTCAAATCGTAAGAGGGCATTACCAAAGTCAAAAATCTCCCGTGTCATAAATGTTAGTCAGGAAAGCCGCTGACAGTCGGCTTTGGAGCAATTGGAGCATCATTACGGGAGTTATGTATGGTCGTCATCTTCCAAACCGACGGTGTATTGGATACTGCCTGAACCCGATCAGGTCTCACTTTATCTACTAGTAGTTTTCAGGTATAGGCGTTCATGAGTGTGGTCTTCCCGACGCCCGTGGGGCCGGAGAAGAGGACGACGCCGTGGTGCTCGTAAGCCATCCAGAGGAGCGCGACGACGTCGACGGAGAGGCTGTCCTGCTGGAGGAGGTCGACCGGCGTGAGGGCGTCGGCGGCCTGCTTCCGGATGGAGACGTGGGGGCCGTCCTCGCTGATGACGGGGAGCGCGACCGCACACCGGATGGTGACGTCGCCGGACACCTCGGCGGGTTCGAGGTTGACTTTCGCGGAGGGGTTCGAGGCGTTGAGTTCGACGCCGTCGCGGGCGGCGAGCTGCGTGACGAGGTTGACGAACCGCTGTTCGTCCTCGAGCGCGAGGTTCGTCGGGAGGCGTTCGCCGTGCGCGCGCAGGCCGCCGCGCGGGACGACCTTCACGCGTTCGCCGACCGCGTTCGCTTCGACGTCCTCGAGGCGGTCGTCCCGGATGGGGACGGTGAGTTCGCCGTCGCCGACGAAGTCCCGGAGGACGTAGTACGTGAGGTCGGCGAGGCGGTCGTCGGAGAACCGGCGGCCGACCGGGGGGACTGCGAGGCCGTACTCGGCGAGCGCGGCGCGGACGCGGTGACGGGTGGCGTCCAGCCAGGCGCGCGTGTTCCGGACGGTGAGTCGGCGCGTGAGGAACTCGCGGGCGCGGTCCGCGACGAAGTCCGTGCGGTCCGTGCCGTCGCCGAGGACGCCCTCGACGTTCGCCTCCCAGATTCGTTCCTTGCACTCGGCGACGAGTTCGTCGTCCCCGGGGAGGCGGTCGGGTTCGCGGACGGCGTACTTGGTGTCGAAGGCGTCCGTGCCGAGGACGTGCTCGCGGTAGACGACGACGGGGACGTCGAACTCGCGGAACGGGACGGTGTACCGGGCGAGGCGTTCGGAGAGGAAGCGGTCGAGGTGCGGGGAGTCCGTGGGGACGTCGGTGGCCGCGGGCGCGTAGTCCTCAGTGTGGACGACGAGGGTGTCGCCGGCGGCGTCGGCGACCTCGACGCCGTCGTCGAGCGCGAGCGTCGTGACGTCGCCGAGCCCGCGGAGCTCGCAGAGCGCGTGGAACTCGACGCGGCGGCGGGCGGCCCGCGAGCAGTCGGTGAGCCGGGCGAGCACGCGGCGGTGTTTCTCGGCGAGGCCGGCCGCGACGCGCTCCCGAGTGCCTTCCCGGGTGCGCGGCCGGGAGAGCTGTGCGTCAGCGAAGTAGTCGGTGACGCGGTCGAGCGCGGCGGCGTCGCCGTCGCTGAGCGCGGGCGTGCGGACGTCGTAGGCGAACTCGTCGCCGCGCTCGCTGATGGTGACGACGACGCCCGGGTGGACCTCGTACTGGGCGCGGACGTCGGGCGCGTACCAGGCGTCGGCGTCGTCCGGCGGCACGGGCGCGGGCACCGGGTCGGCGCGTTCGGGCATCGGCCCGAAATACCCCGCTCTCTGATTTAAAATTTAGCAAACTGGCTTGAGAATACTGCGAGTTGAGGCACCCGCTTCTGGCAGTTCGAGGACGTCCTCGCCGGCGACCTCGCGATCCGCGAACCGCCACGGCTTCTCGTCCCGGTCGAGGTGCTGGAGGGCGAGTCCGTCTCCGAGTCGCTCGTCGAGTTCCTCGCGCCGTCGGCCGTCGTCGTGCTCGGCTACCACGTGCTCCCCGAGCAGACGCCGACCGAGCAGGCGAGCATGCAGTTCGAGGACCGCGCCCGGGAGGCCGCCGAGACCATCGCGGAGACGTTCCGCGCGGCGGGCGGCGACATCGAGACCCGGGTGGCGTTCACGCACGACCGCGACCAGACCGTCGAGCGCGTCGCCGACGATGAGAACGCGACCGCTGTCCTCCTCCCGAATCCCGTCGGCGAGGTCGAGGACGTCGTCGTGCCCGTCGGGGGCGCCGTCGACGTGGTCCGCCTGGCGGACCTCGTCGCGACGCTGCTCGCCGGCGGCACGGGCACGGTCACGCTCTGGGGGCTGGACACCGGCGGCGAGTCCTTCGACGCCGCCGGCACCGTCGAGGAGATACGCGCGTCGCTCGCAGACCGCGGGTTCCCGGACGCACGCGTCGAGACGGAGACGACGGACTCCGAGTCCCCCATCCGGGACGTCGTCGACCGGTCGGCGGAGTTCGACGTGGTCGTGATGGGCGAGGGCGGCCCGACGCTGTGGGCCGCGCTGTTCGGGGAGGCGTCCGAGCGCGTCGCCGAGGGCGCCGTCGCGCCCGTGCTCGTCGTCCGGCAGCGCCCGGACTGACACGCTCTAGAAATGGCTGGAGTGACTCGCTCTGGCAGCGCCCAGTCTGACACACGGCTCGACGGCACCGTCGCCCAAGAGCTATACCGGACCGCGGAGAACCGGCGGGCGTGGCCCGGAACGTCCGCGCCCTGGCGGTCGCCCTCCTCTGCGTGCTCGCCGTCGCGCTCGGCGCGTCGACGCTCGCCGCCCCGGAGTCGCCGGCGGGTGACGGCGCCGGCGCCGGCGGCCCCGGCACCCCCCAGGATGGCGGAAGTCCGCCGTCGAGCGAGAGCGGCGGCGACGCCGACGTGGAGCGAGCCGAGTCGAGCGGCCGCGGTACGCGCGCCCTCTCCGGGACGTGCGTGCCGTTCCTGCGGACGCCGGCGTTCCTCGCGCTCGCCGCCGCGAGCGTCGTCGCCGCGTTCGCGGTCGCCGCCCGCCTCGCTGACCGCGGCGTCGCGTCGATGGCGGTCGGCGCCGCAGTCCTGACGCTCCTGCCGCTGTGGTGGGTGTTCACCGACTGCCGGTCGAGCGTCGACCCGTCGAAGCCCGGCGGCATGCCCGCGTTCCCGGAGCTGAACGCGACCGCGGACGGCGGTGGCGGCGGTGCGGCGAGCGCCGCCGACCAGTTGCTCGCGACGCCCGTGCTGCTCGGCGCGCTCGTCGCCGTCGCGGTGGTCGTCGCGGCCATCGCGTACTACGCGAGCGGCGGCGAACCCGCGGACGGCGACGGTGACGAGGACGAACCGGGGTCGGCCGACTCCGGCCCGGAGGCCGATTCGCTGACCGCGGCGGGCGTCCGCGCGGGCGACGCCGCCGACCGCATCGAGGACGCGGCCGACCTCGAGAACGAGGTGTACCGCGCCTGGAGCGAGCTCGCCGCGGCCGTCGACGCCGACCGGCTCGCCGCGAGCACGCCCGCGGAGTTCGCGGCGGCGGCCAGGGAGACGGGGATGGGCGACGAGCACGTCGAAGCGCTGACCGGGCTGTTCCGCGACGTCCGGTACGGCGGGTTTGACGCCACTCCCGAACGCGAGCAGCGTGCGGTGGACGCGCTCCGCGCAATCCAGGACGAGTACGCCGGGGACACAAACCGGGACGCGGAGGCTGGCGACACGGATCGGGACGCGTACGCCGGCGAAACCACGTGACTCAGTGTCGAGGCAGACGTTCGCAAGAGCTAAACCGTCCTCCTCGCAAACCCCACGAGTGGACCGGAACGTTCGCGCCCTGATACTAGCCCTCCTCTGCGTGCTCGCGGTCTCCCTCGCGGCCGCCACGGTAGTCAACCCGCAGGCGCCGCCCGGGAGCGGTGGCGGCGGCGGTGGCGCCCCCCGCTCCCAGACCGGCGACACGGGAGACAGTGGAAACGACTCCCAGGACGTGCGGCAGACGAAGCCCGGCGGCCAGCCGATATCGTTCTCCGGCGTCTGCGTGCCCTTCCTCACGACGCCGGCGTTCTTCGGCATCGCGATACTGGTCGTCGGCGGCCTCACGTGGCTGCTGAAGCGACGCAAGGGCACCGCGTTCGCCGTCGCGACGGTGTTCCCGCTGGTGCTGTTCGTCTTCCCGTTCTGGCTGCTGATGACCGACTGCGGGTCCGCGTCGCCCGCCGAGCGCGTCGGCGGCGTCGCCCCGAAGATTCCGCCGAAGAACGCCGCCGGCGGCGCGGGAAGTGGCGCTGGCGACGCGGCGTCCCAGCTGGTGTCGCCGCCGCTGCTGCTCGGCCTCCTCGTGGTCGTCGCGGCCGTCCTCGCGTACCTCGTCTACCGCGCGAGCGGCGACGACGACGTCGAGGAAGCTCAGGAGACGGTCGATCCGGCGCCCGAACCGGACGAGGACGACGCGCTCGCGGCCGTCGGCACCGCCGCCGGCGAGGCCGCCGACCGCATCGAGGAGACGACTGACGTCGAGAACGAGGTCTACCGCGCGTGGCGCGAGATGACCACGCACATCGACGTCCCCAACCCCGACACCAGCACGCCCGCCGAGTTCGCGTCCGCGGCCCGGGAAGCGGGAATGGACGACGAGCACGTCGAGACGCTGACCGCGCTGTTCCGCGACGTCCGGTACGGCGGCCGCGACGCCACCGAGGACCGCGAACAGCGCGCGGTCGACGCGCTCCGCGCCATCGAGGACCGGTACGCCGACGGAGGTGACGACTGACGATGCTGCGCCGAATCATGCTCGTCGTCGGCGTCCTGTTCGCCGCGCTGGGCATCGGCGTCGCCGTCCAGCCCGGACTCGTCTCCACCATCCGGCTGCCCGACCTCCCGACGGTCGTCATCGGCGGCCTCGCGTTCGTGCTCGCGGCAGAAACGTACCTCGCGCGCCGCCACACGGACTTCCGGGACGAACGCGACGACGCCAGCGAGTACCTCGAGTCCCGCCGGGAAGTCCCGCGACCGGGCGCGGACGTCGACGAACGCCTCGCGTCCGGCCCGCGGTCCCGCACCGGCGGCTCCCGCGACGAGCGGTTCCGCGAACGCCTCCGCCTGCTCACCGTCCAGGTGCTCGTGGACGCCCGCGGCCTCGGCCGCGAGGAAGCCCACGAACAGCTCGACGACGGCACGTGGACCGAGGACACCACCGCGGCGTCGTTCTTCGCGGACGAGATCGACCCGCCGACCGGCGAACTCGTCGGGTCCATCGTCGGCGGGTCCCGCGTCTACGACCAGCAAGCCCAGCACGTCGTCACCGAACTGCAGCGAATCGCCGGGCTCCACGGGGGTGAGCAGTGATGCAGTCCGAGGAGACCCACCGCTGGCGCGGCGGCGCCGCGCTGTCGCTGCTCGCGCTCGCCGCCGGCGCCGCCACCGAGACGCCGGCCACGCTGCTGCTCGGCGTGTTCGGCGTCGCGTTCCTCGGGTACGCCCGGCTGTTCGGCGCGCCGACCCCCGCGCTGTCCGTCGAACGCACCATCCACGCCGACGACCCCGAACCCGGCGACGAAGTCGAGGTCACCGTCACGGTCACGAACGACGGCGGGTTCCTGCCGGACGTCCGCCTCGTCGACGACGTCCCGCCGTCCCTCGAGGTCGTCGACGGGTCGCCCCGGCTCGCGACCGCGCTCCGCGCCGGGAAGCGCGCGTCCATCACGTACACCGTCGAAGTCTGCCGCGGCGAACACGCCTTCGACGGCGTCGACGTCGTCGCGCGGGACGTCACGGGCGCCCACGAGACCCGCGGCACCGTCCCCGCGGCGTCCGAACTCGCGTCCGTCCCGAAGCTCCCGCAGCTCGAGTCGTTCCCGCTGCGCAGCCAGACCGTCCAGCGCGTCGGCCGCGTCCCCACCTCGACCGGCGGCTCCGGCGTCGAGTTCCACGCCACCCGCGAGTACCGCACCGGCGACCCGCTCTCCCGGGTGGACTGGAAGCGCCTCGCGCGCTCCGGCGAACTCTCCACGGTCCAGTTCCGGGAGGAGCGCGCCGCGAGCGTCGTCGCCGTCGTCGACACCCGCGAGACCGCGCACGTCTCCGACGCGGACGGCGAGGACGCCGTCGAGTACGGCGTCGAGGCCGCCGGCGGCGTCGCGTCCGCGCTCCTCGACTCCGGCGACCAGGTCGGGCTCGCCTCGTTCGGCCCGCACTGGGCGTGGCTCGCGCCCGGCCTCGGCCGCGAGCACCGCGCTCGCGTCCGCGAGATGCTCGCCCGCGACCTCGGGTTCGCTCGCGACCCGCCGAGCAGGCGGTTCCTCGGCGGCATCGTGTTCCGCCGCCTCCGCAAACACCTCCCGGGTGACGCCCAGGTGGTGTTCTGTTCGCCGCTCGTCGACGACGAGGCCGTCGAGTACGTCCGCCGCCTCGAGGCCAGCGGCCACCCAGTCACCGTCGTCTCCCCGGACGTCACCGGCCGGGAGACGTTCGGCCAGCAGGTCGCGCTCGTCGAGCGCGCCGCCCGCATCCGGTCGCTCCGCCGCGGCGGCGTCCGCGTCGTCGACTGGGACGTCGACGAGGCGCTCGCGCTCGCCGTCGCCACCGCCGAACGGGGGTGGTCGGCGTGACTGAGTTCGAAGCGACGCCGCCGCGGCGCGCGCTCGCGCCCGCCGCAGCCGGCGCGCTCGTCGCGGTGCTCGCGTGCCTCGCGGCGCCGCTCGCGCTCGCGTTCGCGGGCGCCGGCGCCGCCGCGCTGCTGTTCGGCGGGCAGGCCGGGAGCCGGCGCCTCGTCAGCGTCGGCGGCGCGATGCTCTTCGCCGCGCTCGTCGCCGGCGGCGCCACCGGCCTCCCGGTGCAGTTCGCGCTCGTCGGCGGCGTCGGCGCCGTCGTCGCGTACGACGCCGCCGAGCACGCGGTCACGCTCGGCCACGACGTCGGGTCGGCGGCGCGCGCCGGCCACGCGGTGCTCGTGCACGCCGCGAGCACCACGGGCGCGGCGGTGCTCGTCGCCGCGTTCGCGTTCGGCGTCTACCAGTACGGCCCCGCGAGCCTGCCCGTGACTGGGCTACTCGCGCTCCTCATCGCGGGCGTGGCGCTGGCGTACGCGCTCCGCGACTAGGCGCTCGACGGCTCTCGACGCCGAACCGCGGTACCGTCACTTCGGTGCCGCACAACTACGGGGCGTCGCCTGCTCGATTCTGTAAACGCTGCGCGTAGCGGTCCGCGGTGGGGCCGCGTTTACCGCTCCACGGTCGGCACCGCGACTTCCTCGAGAACAGTGTCGATGACGTCCCGCTTCGCGACGTTCTCCACGGCGGCGTCAGGCGTCAGGACGACGCGGTGCGCGAGCACGTTCGGCGCGAGGCGCTTGACGTCCTCGGGGACGACGTACTCGCGGCCCTTCACGACGGCTCGCGCCCGCGCCGCCTCGAACAGCCGCTGGGTGCCGCGGGGACTGACGCCGACGTCGACGCGGCGGTCCTCGCGGGTGGCGCGCGCCACGGACACCATGTACTGGAGGAGGTCGCCCTCGACGCGGACGTCCTCGGGGGCGTCCTTCACGCGCTCGACGCGGTCGGCGTCCAGCACGGGCTCGACGGTCGGGCTGCGGGTCTTCCGGCCGGCGCGGCGGCGTAGCAGGTCGAGTTCGCCGGACTCGTCTGGGTAGCCGATGCCGGCTTTCGCGACGAACCGGTCCATCTGGGCTTCCGGCAGCGGGAACGTCCCCTCCTGCTCGACGGGGTTCTGGGTGGCGATGACGAAGAACGGCTTCGGGAGCTCCATCGTCTCCCCGTCGATGGTCGCCTGCCCCTCCTCCATCGCTTCGAGGAGCGCGGCCTGCGTCTTCGGCGGCGCGCGGTTGATTTCGTCCGCGAGTACGACGTTCGCGAACACGGGCCCGGGCTGGAACTCGAACTCCCGGGACTTCTCGTTGAACACGTGCGTCCCGAGGACGTCCGCGGGGAGGAGGTCGGGCGTGAACTGCACGCGCTGGAAGGACAGCCCGAGGGCCGTCGCGACGCTCCGCGCGGTCAGCGTCTTCCCGGTTCCGGGGACGTCTTCGAGGAGGACGTGGCCGTCGGCGAGGAACCCGACGAGGACCGTTTCGAGGAACTCGCGGTCGGTGATGACCGCTCGCTCGACTTCGTTCAGGACGGCTTCGCACTCGTCACGCGCGTCGGTGACGTCCATGTCACTGTCCTGCAACTGACTCGGTTTAGCGTTACCGGTAACCACGGCGCGCGTTTGTCCGACACGCCGCCGCTTCACCGAATCGAAACCAATAAATCCGCAGACGGCCACGATTCGAACGAGCCGAGGTAGCCTAGCCTGGCCAAGGCGGTTGCTTCGAGAGCAACTGTCCACACGGACTCGAGCGTTCAAATCGCTCCCTCGGCGCTCCTACTGACGTTCCACCTCCTCCACCTACGGGTCTTTGCTGGACTGACCTACTCCATGAGTTTCGTCTGTGTAGTATCCGACACGTACTTTTAAATGCTATATTGACTAATTAGGCAACGTGGCGAGCGAGTATGTGCGTCGAACCGCTGTGACTCGAATCTCCGTGGACGAAGAGCAGCGCGAGTTGCTGGAGGACACGATTTCGGCGTGGCGTCGCGGCTGCCAGATTGCCGCGGACTTGGCGTGGGAGACGTGTAATGCAGACCGTGACGTGCAGTCACTCGCATACGACAGTGTCCGTGAAGAAACGGCTCTCGGGAGTCAACACGCAGTTCTTGCGACGCACCAGGCGGCGGAGGCCATACGTAGCTGTCTCGACCACCGCAAACGTGGAAAATCGGTGAGTAAGCCAACGTTCACCGCGCCCACCATCACGTACGACGCGAGGTCGATGACTCTGTTCGATGACGGCACCGTCTCGCTGGCGACGACGGAGAATCGCGTCCGTTGCGCCCTCGCACTTCCAGAGCAGGAAGATGGATACCAGCACAAATTCCTCGATTCGGAGGCCTGGAGCGTCACGGAGAGTACGCTCACCGCCAGGGACGACGAGTTCTTTCTCCATATCGGGTTTCGACGCCACGAGACCGAGACCGAACGAGAGACCGCCGAGAACGGGACGGTTCTCGGGGTCGACCTCGGTCTCGAAAACCTCGCAGTCACCAGTACGGCGGCGTTCATCAACGGGAGAGCGATGGCACACAGACTCCGCGAGTTCGAGACCGTGCGCGCGGGTTTACAACAGACTGGAACCCGGAGTGCGCACCGTACGCTAGTTGGAGCGAGTGGGCGACAACTACGATACATTCGAGACGTCGCCCACCGCGCGGCGAACGAGATTGTCGCGGAGGCCAGACGGTTCGAGTGTGACGTCATCGCCTTCGAGAACCTGACGGACATCCGCGACCGAACGGACGCATCTTGGGGGCACAAGTGGACGTTCAGGAAAGTCTACGAGTACGTCGCTTACAAGGCTCGAAGCGTCGGCATCTCGGTGGCGCAAATAGGGCCCGCACACACATCGACCCGGTGTGCAGAGTGCGGATTCAATTCCTCCGAGAACAGGCCTGCAAGGTCTCACTTTCGGTGTTGCGAATGTGGAGTCGAAGCGAACGCAGATTACAACGCTGCAAAGAACATCGGACTGCGGTACGTCCGTCGAGGCCGACAGTCGTTTCGACGGACGGGCGACAGCCAACTCGCCCTGAAGTCCGGAACCGTGACGCCGGATGGCCACTTTTCGGCCTACCCTGATGGGTTCGAGGCTGAGTTCACGGACAACCCCACGTCCAGATAACTGGGCCATCTAGCCCGGTTGGATGTGGAGCGTTGGTATCTCCTCCTCGGCGTTCCTCTCGATTTCACGGTGCTGAGCGGTGTTACCGTCCCGATACTGTCTCGTTCTGCCAGGGTCTGGGCCCGTCTCTGACGTTTCCAGTGCTGAGTCGGAGATTTGGGTCGGAGAGGCCGTCTCCTGATGGACAATTCCGCGCTCGATGACTCCGCGCGACGCACCGCCGGAGCGCTCACCGGCGAGCACCGCCACTCAGTCCACCCTAAGGCCTCCGCCGGACGGCCGACCGCCCTGTTGTCGTGACAGGGGGACTGGCGGCCAGATTTCTTATCCCGGTGAGTGCGAAACTACCGGTCGAGAATGCCAGAGGGGGCGTCACGCAATTCTGCACCGACACGGGACGGAGGGGTTTCTCGCCGGCAGTGTCACCTCGGCGCGGGGAGGCTGGGTCGCTCGTGCTCGGCGGGGCCGGCAGGTACTTCGTCTGCGACCAGCAGTCCACTGGCGCCGGAACGCACGTTCTCCGGCAGGAGTCCCTCTGCTGGGCAGTTCCCCAGTTCTCCGGCGAGGGCGACACCACCGAACAATTATACGACGACGGCGACACGGTCGTCGTGCTGGACGACACCGACGCTACTGTCCTCGAATACACGTACCCGCGCCGCTGACACGACCAACTACCAGAGACCAGATGGAGGATAGAGCGAGCAGCACGGACGAATCAACCGAGAACGACTCCGGCTACCGACTGGTCCCGGACTGGTGGTGGGACTTCTCACGCGAAGACGTCTCCGCGTGGATCCCGACGCCCGAGCGCGACCAGTTCCCCGGCCCAGTCCCCGAGCACGTTGAGCGACCGTTCGCGGCCGACCGCCTCCTCACCGCGTTCTTCGTTGTCGTCTTCGCGGTCGCGCTGCTGGCCGTCTTCGACCTGCTCGTGTACGTCCCGGCGCGGTCACACCTCCTCGCGTTCGTCTACGCCGGGCTCTGGGTGTTCGTCGGCGTGTACGTGGTTCCGACCGTCATCTGGGCGTACGAGGCGTACCTCGGTTGGGGGCACGACCCGCCCGAAATCGCGTACGGCCCGGAGTCGGTACAGGTCCGCATCCTGACGGTCGACGCCGAGGCCGTCGTCCAGGAGACGGTGGACGCGCTCCCGGACGCCATCACGGACCGCCACGTTATCGCGGAAGAACCCCTGGCCGTCGACGGGGCGACGGTGCACGTCGTCCCCGACGGCTTCGAGTGCGAGGCTTCGCGGAAGGGGCGGGCGCTGGAGTGGGCGCGCCGCGGACTCGCGTGCGAGCGAGAGTTCGTGTTGTTCCTGGACGAGGACACGCTCGTCACCGAGTTCGAGGGGCTGCCGGACGCCGACCTCGTGCAGTTCCGGGAGTGGCCGATGTACACGGGGTCGTACGTCACGTACTGGGCGGAAGTGTTGCGGATGGGCTACCAGACCGAGCAGACCGGCTTCGAGAAACTCGACATCCCGCTGTACGCCTGGGGCGGCGGAATCGCCGTCAGGAAGGCGGTCGAGGACGACGTGACGTGGAATTTCGACACGCTCATCGAGGACACGGTGTTCGCGTGGCAGGCCGTCAAGCGGGGCGCGAGTTTCGAAGTGATGGACACGAAGTTCCGTAACCAGGCGCCGCCTTCCATGGCCGCGATGCTGCGGCAGCGGCGGCGCTGGCTGGTCGGGACGCTCCGCGAGGAGACCCACCTCCCGCGGTGGTTCCACGTCCTGGACACGGTGCGGAACGTGTCGTGGGCGTTCAGTCCCGTCACGCCGTTCCTGCTGTGGTTCAGCCACCTCGTGCCGGCGCACATGCCCGCTCGACTCCTCTTTCAGGTAATCGCCCAGGGCCTGTTCGTCTTCTCGCTGGTCTGGGTGTGGCGCGGGTGGCGGTACTACGAGGGGCCGTCGCTGTGGCTGCTCCCCGTGTTCGTAATCTATCCGTTCGTCGTGGCGCTGCACTCACTCGAAGCTACCTGGGGGCTGGTCTCCCCACCAGGCACGTTCGAGACCACCGCCAAAACCAGTCGGAGCGACGACGAGACGGACAGCGAGCGCGATGCCGGGGCGGACACCGACACGGACGACGCGTAGCGTCCGGTCTCGTACTCGCCTCACGGAGACGGTACTCGCCGTCCGCGTGGAACTATCTTCTCCTCGGTCGCCGCGCTCTCTGGCGGCCAGCGGCCGGCGGGACGGCCTGGTGGAGCGACTGGTAGCGCCGAGGTCAATCGCCGTCAGTCGGCGACGGCTTCCGCTTCCTCGTCGCGTTCGGGGAGGAGGCGGTCGAGCGCGTCGACGACGGCGGTGACGCTGGCGGCGGTGATGTCGCTGTCGCTGGCGTCGACGGCGACGGAGCGGTCGCCGCGCGCGACGGTGACGTGGACGGTGACGACGGCGTCCGTGCCACCCGTGATGGCGTCGACGTGGTAGTCTTCGAGGTGGAAGGTGACGTCGCCGAGCGCGCTCCGGACGGCGCTCATGGCGGCGTCGACGGGGCCGCTGCCGGTGCCGGCAGCGGTGCGTTCGTCGCCGTCGACGCGCAGGCGGACCGAGGCCGTGGGGGTGCCGCCGCCGCTAGCGGCGGTGAGGTCGCAGACTTCGACGCGGCGTTCCCGGTCGGCGGTGCGGCCGGTGACGTCGTCGGCGATGGCCAGCAGGTCGGCGTCCGTGACGCGTTTGCCGCGTTCGCCGAGTTCGTTCACGCGCTCGACGACGGCGGCGAGTTCGTCGTCGCCGACGTCGACGTCGTGTTCGGCGAGCGCGGCTTTCACGCCGGCGCGGCCGGCGTGCTTGCCGAGGACGAGGCGGCGTTCGCGGCCGACCGCCTCCGGCGGGTACGGCTCGTACATGCGGTCGTCCTTGAGCGTGCCGTCGGTGTGGATGCCGGACTCGTGGGCGAACGCGTTCTCGCCGGAGACGGCCTTGTTCGGCGGGAGCGGGACGCCGGTCGCCTCGCTGACGGTCGAGGCGAGGTCGTAGAGGCGTTCGGTGTCGACGGCTTCGACGCCGTAGCAGTGCCAGAGTGCGACCGCGACTTCTTCGAGCGCGACGTTGCCGGCGCGTTCGCCGACGCCGTTGACGGTGGCGTGGACGAGGTCGGCGCCCGCGCGGACGCCGGCGAGCGCGTTCGTCACGGCGAGGCCGAGGTCGTCGTGCGTGTGGACGCTGACGGGGCCGTACTCGGCGACGCGGTCGACGGCGTCGGCGACGCGCTCGGGGCTGGCGTGGCCGACGGTGTCCGCGACGCAGAACCGGTCGGCGCCCGCGTCCGCCGCCGTGGCGGCGAGGTCGTCGAGGAAGTCGAGGTCGGCGCGCGAGCCGTCCTCGCCGATGACTTCGACCCAGAGGCCGTTGTCGACGGCGTACTCGACGAGTTCCCTCGTGGTGTCGAGGACGCCCTCGCGCGTCGTGCCGACTTTCTGCTCGACGTGGCGGTCGCTGGCGGGGACAACGAGGTTGACGCCGTCGACGCCGCAGTCCAGCGCCAGGTCGACGTCACGCTTGACGCCGCGGCAGAAACTCGTGACTGTGGCGTCGAGGTCGAGCCCGGTGACGCGGCGGATGGTCTCGCGTTCGCCGGCGCTGGTGCACGCGCTGCCGGCTTCCACGACGGAGACGCCGGCGGCGTCGAGTTTGCGCGCGACTGTCGCCTTCTGGTCGGCAGTCAGCGAGACCCCGGGCGCTTGCTCGCCGTCGCGCAGCGTGGTGTCGAGAAACTGTACGTCGGTCGCGTCGGCGAGTCGGTGGGAGTCAGTAGTGCCGGAGAATTTCTCGGCCAGCCGCCGTGTGGCGACTTCCTCTATCCTCCGTGCCCGTGTGGTCGGACATGGTGTACTCGGCCAAGGGAGTGCGGCGCGTATAAAGGAGCGGGGTATGACAGGTATTGCCGCGCCAATCCGTGTCGCTGACAGGTCGCCGGACTGGCTCAGTCTTCGAGCCAGACGCGGTCGCCGACGCGGACGTCGCTGGCGGCGCCGGCGGGGAGTTCGACGAGGGTGTCGCAGCGGGCTTCGTCGCGGCCGGTCCACGCGGACAGCGTGGTGGCGTGCTGGACTTCCTCGTTCTCGACCCAGAGGGCGTCGATGTCGAAGGGGACGAAGACCATGTGGGCGTCGCGGCTGGCGGCGTCCGCGAAGTCGAAGACGAGGGCGTAGTCGTCGGGGATGGACCGCCGGAACATGAGGCCGCGGGCTTGCACGAGGAAGGAGTCGGCGGTGTCCACGGTGGACGCGAGGGTGCGGGCGTCGCCGTCGCGTTCGTGGCGGAGGTGCACGGTCGCAGTCGGAGGGGCACGGCGAAAAGCGTTACTCCGCGCGGCCGCAACCACGCTCCGTGAAGAAGACGCCGACGGGGACCGCGGTCGGGGTGGAGGACCCCTACGACCACGCGGGGGTGTGTGACTACGCGACCGGGGACGGGAAGTGCCGGTACGCGTTCGAGCACGCCCAGCAGGACCCCGAGTTCGCGGCGGAGCGGCGCGCGGAAGAGTACGCGTGTCCGGTCGCGGACGGCGACTGGGAGTGGGCGGACTGCCCGCACTACCGGTGCCGGCAGCGCGACCGCGAGTGCGCGCGCTGCGGGCTCGAGGAGCGCCGGCGGGCCCACGAGGACGAGCGCCCGCTGCTGGAGGAACACCACCTGGCGTACGACGACGCGGAGGACGTCGGCCACGAGATCACGGTGTTCCTGTGTCGGTGGTGTCACGCGAAAGTCCACGATTCGTGGGCGCGCATCGACGACGACGCGAACCCGGACCCGGAGGCGATCGCTGCGGCGGAGGCGCGGCGGAGCGACGAGCAGTCCGAACTCGGGTTCGACACCGCCGCCGAGCGCTTCGACGAGGACGACTGACCCGCGGGGCGGCGGCCGGGAGCGTCCGCGGCGCCGGCGGGCGTCGCGGGAACCCCGGAGGATTTCGTCCCCGGACGCGTACGGCCGGTATGAGCGACGGCTTCCACCTCGGTCACGTCCACCTGAAGGTGCGGGACCTCGACCGCGCGCTATCGTTCTACCGGGACGTCTTCGACCTCGACGTCCGGGAGCGCCACGGCCGGTACGCGTTCCTGTCCTGGGGCGACCACCACCACGACCTGGCGCTGCAGGCCGTCGGGGCGGACGCCGCCGCCCCCGGCCCGGGGGTCGGCATGTACCACGCGGCGGTCGAGGCCGACAGCGAGCAGCGCCTCGCCGCGGTCTACGACCGCCTCCGGGAGCGCGGCGTCGACGTCTCGCCCGTCGACCACGGCATCAGCGAGGCGCTGTACTTCTCGGACCCCGACGGGAACGGCCTGGAGCTGTACGTGGACACCCGGGACGGCGACGACGAGGAGTGGGCGGGCGAGAACCGGCGCTTCGACCCCGACGCGCTGTAGGACGCTCGGAGCGTCGCCGGCGGCTCCGCGCTCCGGGCCGTGGTGTCGTCAGTCGTCGGTCGTCTCGTCCCGGTCACCGGGACGGCTGTCTGCGTTCCGTTCGTCGGGGTCGACGCCGTGGTACTCGCGGGCGTAGACGTGCGTCACTTTCCCGAGTTCGAGGTCCCGGAGGACGGCGTCCCGGTCGCGGTCCTCGGGGTCGCCGAAGCCGCCCGCGCCGGGCGTCCGCACGCTCACCACGCTGCCGGGGTCGAGGTCGCGGACGGACTTCTGCGGGAGGCGGTCGCCGTCGCCGCCGGCGTCGTACTCGTCGGCGTCGTAGACGAACGCCGCGCCCTTCCCGCCGGGCTGGCCGCCGGCGAGCCCGTATGGCGCGTGCGTGTGGCGCTCCGCGAGCAGGCTGAACCGCGCGACGTGGTCCCTGACCTGGATGTCCCGCCGGAGGCCGAGGCCGCCGCGGTGCTCGCCGGCGCCTCCGGAGTCCGGGCGGAACGCGTACTGGCGGACGCGCAGCGGGTACGCGGTCTCCAGGACCTCGACGGGCGTGTTCATCGTGTTCGACATGTGGACGTGCACGCCGTCGAGGCCGTCGCCGTCCGGCCGGCCGCCGAAGCCGCCGCCCTGCGTCTCGTAGAACGCGTACGGGCTGTCACCGTCAGCCCCGTCTGACGAGCCGCCGCTCGCTCCGCTCGGGGAGACGTCCCGCGGGTCGGTGCCGCCGAACGTGACGTTGTTCATCGTGCCCTGGCCGGCGGCCGTGACGCGCTCGGGCGCCTCCGTGCCGATGGCGCCGAGCACGACGTCCGTGACGCGCTGGCTGGTCTCGAGGTTGCCGCCGACGACCGCCGCCGGCGGGTTCGGGTTGACGAGGCTGCCGTCGGGCGCGTCCACGTCGATGGGTCGATAGCAGCCGTGGTTCGGCGGGATGTCGGGGTCCGTCACGCACCGGATGGCGTAGTACGTCGCTGACGTCGTCACTGCGAGCACCGCGTTCACGGGGCCGTCGGTCTGGTCGGCGGTCCCCGCGAAGTCGACGTGCACGCTGTCGCCGTCGACCGTGATGGACGCCGCGACGCGCAGGTCGGTGTTGCCGGCGCCGTCGTCGTCCAGGACGTCCTCGAAGCTGTACGTGCCGTCCGGGAACTCCCGGAGTTCGGCGCGCATCCGGCGCTCGGAGTAGTCCTGTATCTCGTCGAACGCCTCGGTGAGCTGGTCGGTGCCGTACTTGTCGACGAGCTCGTGGACGCGCTCGCGAGCCGTCTCGTTGGCGGCCTCCTGTGCGCGGATGTCGCCGCGGCGCTCGTCCGGCGTGCGGACGTTCGCGAGAATCATCTCGAGGACGTCGTCGACGATTTCGCCGCCCGAGAGCAGCTTCACCGGCGGAATCCGGAGTCCCTCCTGGTAGATTTCCGTGGAGTTGGCCGCGACCGACCCGGCGGTCGACCCGCCGACGTCGGCGTGGTGGGCGCGGTTCGCGGCGTACGCGACGAGCTCCGGGTCGTCGCCGTCGGGGTCGGCGTAGATGGGCGCGACCAGCGTGAGGTCCGGGAGGTGGGCGCCGCCCCGGAACGGGTCGTTCAGGAGGACGGCGTCCCCGGATTCGAGGCTGTCCGCGAACTGGTCGACGGCGGCCGCCACGGAGAATGGCATCGCGCCAAGGTGGACGGGCATGTTCTCCGCCTGCGCGACCATCCGGCCGTCCGCGTCGAAGAGCGCGCACGAGCAGTCCCGGCGCTCCTTGATGTTCGGCGAGTACCCCGTGCGCACGAGGTTCGCGTTCATCTCCTCGGCGATGGCGGTGCAGCCGTTTCGGATGACCTCGAGAGTCACCGAGTCCACCATCACCGCCCACCCCCGGTGTCGACGACGATGTTCCCGTACTCGTCGACGTCCGCGTTCTGGCCTGGGTGGACGACGACGGTGCTCTCCTTGCCCTCGACGACCGCGGGGCCGTCGAAGGACGCGCCGGCGGGTAGTCGGTCGCGGTCGTAGACGCGCGCGTCGCGGACGTCGCCGTCGTACGTGACCGCCCGGACTTCGCGGACGGCGTCGGCGACGCTGCCCTGCCTGGGCGGCGCCGCGAGCGCCGGCGTGTCCACGACGCCGCGAGCGCGCAACCGGAGCGTGACGAGTTCGACGGGTTCGTCCCGGTCGGCGTGCCCGTACCGGCGCTCGTGGCGCTCGTGGAACCGCTCGACCACGTCGTCGAGCGCGGCGGCGTCGACGTCGCCGTCCGGCACGGGCACCGAGATCTCGAAGGACTGGCCGGCGTACCGGAGGTCCGCGGTGCGCTCGAACCGGCGGCGGCCCTCGGGGACGCCCTCGTCGGCGAGCTGGTCGCGGCCGGTCTCGTGGAGGTCCGCGAGCACCGACTGGACGTCGCGCGCCGGCAAGTCGTCGATCCGGCGGACGCGGGAGACGCTGTAGTCGTAGAGCACGTCGCTGATGAGCAGGCCGAGCGCGGACAGCACGCCCGCGGTCTGCGGGACGACCACCTGGGGGATGTCGAGGTCGGCGGCGAGCCGGCACGCGTGCAGGGGGCCGGCGCCGCCGAACGCGACGAGCGTGAAGTCCCGGGGGTCGTAGCCGCGCTCCACGGAGACGACGCGGAGCGCGCGCTGCATGTTCGCGTTCGCGACGTCGAGGACGCCCTGCGCGGCTTCCTCGACGCCGAGGCCGAGTTCGTCCCCGAGGCGGTCGGCGAACGCGTCCCTGACGTCCGCGACCTCGACGTCGAGTTCCCCGGAGAGGAACCGGTCGGGGTCGAGGCGCCCGAGCAGGAGGTGGGCGTCCGTGGTCGTCGGTTCGGTGCCGCCGCGGCCGTACGAGATGGGGCCGGGGTCGGCGCCCGCTGACCGCGGGCCGACGCGGAGCGCGCCGCCCCTGTCCACCCACGCGATGGAACCGCCGCCGGACCCGACCGTGTGGATGTCGATGGTGGGGACGCCGACGGCGTACTCCCCGACTTCGACGTCCGTGGAGACGAGGGGGTCGCCGTCCTCCACGAGCGAGACGTCGCAGGACGTGCCGCCCATGTCCATCGTGATGACGTCGCTGACGCCGCACTGCTCGGCGACGAACGTCGCGCCCTGCACGCCCGCGGCCGGGCCGGACAGCAGGGTGTTCACGGGGCGGCCGCGCGCGGCGTCCGCCGTGATGAGGCCGCCGTTGGACTGCATGAGTTTCAGTTCCGCGCCGACGCCGCGGTCCCGCACCCTGGTCTCGAGGTTCCCGACGTAGCTGTCCATCACGGGCTTCAATGCGGCGTTCAGCGACGTGGTGAGCGTGCGCTCGTACTCCCGGATCTCGGGGAGGACGTCGCTGGACAGCGACAGCGACGCGTCGACGCCGGCGTCCCGGAGGAGTTCGGCGACGCGGCGCTCGTGGTCGTCGTTCTCGAACGCGAACAGCAGCGAGACGGCGACGCTGTCCGCGTCGCTGGTGGCGACCGCGTCGGCGACCGCTCGCACCGCGTCCTCGTCGAGGTCGCGGACGACGTTCCCGCGTTCGTCGAGGCGCTCGGGGACCTCGAAGCGGCGGTCGCGGGGGACGATGGGGTCGGGTTTCTCCGCGTCGAAGTCGTAGATGTCCGGGCGGTCCTGGCGCGCGATCTCGAGGACGTCCCGGAACCCCTCGGTCGTGACGAGCGCGGTGTCCGCCCACGTCCCCTCGAGGACGGCGTTCGTCGCGACGGTGGTGCCGTGGCTGAGGAAGTCGACGTCCGCGAACTCGAAGCCGGCGGCGTCCCGGCTCTTCTCGAGGCCGTCGACGACGCCGTCCTCGGGCGCGCTCGGCGTCGACGGCGTCTTCGTCACGTGGACGTCGCCGTCCCGGACCGTGACGACGTCCGTGAACGTGCCGCCGACGTCGACGCCGACCCGGACGCCGTCATCACGCCCGGTCACGTTTCGTCCCCCATCGGTCACGTTTCGTCCCTCCCCGAGCACGCCAGGGCGACGTCACCGGTCACTCGGTGCCGTAGCGTTGTGGCGCGGCGTTCGTTCGAGTCAGTCATGGGCGAGTGCGGTGAGGCGAGGGCGCTCCACCCGGTCGACTGCGGGGCGGCCGGTATCGTTCTGCGAGAGTCGGTCGGCTCGTTCAGCGCCGAGTGCGCCGGCCCGTCCGGGAGGCCGGTCGACCAGTCGGCCGTCACTGCCACGTCGTACCATCCCAGGCAATTGACCTCCTCCCACCCCTAAAGGGGTGGGATTCCCCGAAGGGGATATTCAGGTTGCGCGTTTCCTCGGCGGTGAGG
>JBDGUB010000023.1:0-21503 GCA_042216245.1 Halobacterium sp. | reverse complement strand
AAAATTGGCTGCAAGCGTTCGCCTTCGCATGGAACCAGCTTATCTGAACACTACCGGAACGCCCGCGAGAACCAGAGGACGGCAGGCGAGTCCGTTACGTGCCGAAGACGTCGGAGAGCTGGTCGCGCCACTGCTCGATCTCCTCGACGGTCTCCTCCAGGTCCTCGAGGTCGTCCTCGAGGTCGTCGACGTCCTCGTCGACGCCCTCCACGTCGAGGACGGCTTCCTCGGTGTCGGTGACGCGCTCGTCGAGGGCTTCGACGTCCCCGCGGAGGCGCTCGATGGCGTCCTCGACGTCAGCGACGGCCTCCAGGCCGGCCTCGACGTCGTCGACGCGGTCGCGGAGCGTCTCGCGTTCGTCCGCCGCGTTCTCGACGCTCGCCTCCACTTCCGCGAGGTCGTTCTCGAGGCTCACGACGTCGTCCTCGAGGTCCGCGAGGACCTCCTGGGCGGGCCCGTTCTCGTCGATGAACCCCTCGAGGGAGTCCGTGTACGCTTCGAGTTCGGAGACGCGGCTCTGCACGTGCTCGATCTCGACCTCCGTGGACCGCGAGACGCCACCGAAGGCGTCGTCGAGCGTCTCGAGGTCCTCGTCGGCGACCTCGTCGTTCCGGATCGCCTCCGCGAGCGCGCCCGCGACGTCGCTGGCGTCGAACCCCGGTTCGGCGGGCTCGGTGCCGTCGCCGGCGACCGCCTCCTCGGTCGACTCGGCGCGCGGTCCGGCACCGCGTTCCTGAGTGGCCTCGGTCCCGGTGGCGGCCCCGGTCTCGGTGTCGGCCTCGGCGTCGCTGGCGACTTCGGCTCCGGACTCGGCGGCGTCAGCCTCACCGTCCTCGTCGTCAGCGAACGACGGTGCTTCGGCGTCGACGTCGGGCGACTGGTCGGTTACCTCCTCGACGCCCGTCTCGTCGGGCTCGCTGCCGCCGAGGTCGACGTCGCCCTCCAGAATCTCGGCGTCGTCGTCGGCGATGGACGTCACGTCCTCGTCGACGTCGGCCGCCACTTCGGCCTCGACGCCCTCGTCCTCGAGGCCGGGGACGGTGTCGCGCTCGCCGCCCGCGAGCTCGCGGACGACGTCCGTGGACTCCGGCGGGACGACCTCGTCGATGTCCTCGCCCTGGACGTCGACCTCGGGCGCGGAGAGGAACGGCGCCTCGTCCTGGCCGTCCTCCATGCGGACGCCGTAGACCGTGGTAAAGGAATCGCCTGGTTCGACGTCGCGCTCGAACCGGACGACGCCGTCGCCGCTCGCCGTCCAGTGCTCGCTGCCGTACTCGGGGTGGAAGCCGATCTGGTCGATGCCGAACTCGTCGGGAATCTCGTCGACGATGCTGAGAGTCACTTCGTCGTCCCGGGACGAGGACACGTCGAAGGCGACGGCGGGCACCGGGAAGTCCTCGGCGTTGAAGAACTTGCTCACGGTGACGCCGTCGGTCTCGACGACTGTCTCGTCACTCACGGGAATCACCCACGCGTGGGTCGTGCATACACCCACGTACGCGGAGCAGGACTTAAATTGCCCGCCGCCGCGGACGGACAGTTAGTCAGCCGTCACGTCGACGCGGTCGCCGACCTCGACGACTTCGAGGTCCCGCGGGTGGTCGAAACTGCGTACGTGGTGGTGGAGCGCGGTCGGGTCAGCGGTCAGCGCCTTCCACATGTCCCAGTGGGAGGGCAGCAGGCGGTCGACCCGGAGGTCGCGGGCGCACTCCACGACCTGGTTCTCGTCGTTGTACCAGCGCTTCAGGGCGGGTTCGCCGGTCTGCTTGTCCGGAATCCGACCGACCGAGCCGAACGCGAGAACGCCGAGGTCGACGTCGTAGCGCTCGCCGAGGTCCGCGAACTCCTCGCTCGGCTTGGTGTCGCCGCCGTGGAAGACGGTGCCCGCGTCGTGCTCGAAGACGTACGAGACGGGGTGGGCGGCGTCGGGGTCGTGGGCGGGTTCGACGTGTACCGTGAACTCGCCGACGTCGACGGTGTCGCCCTCGGCGACCTCGCAGTACTGGTCGCGGGAGACGGCGTACCGGTCGTCCCACGCCTCGTCCTCGCGGGCGACCGCCAGGGAGTCGTCGGGCGCGTAGAAGTCCGCGCCGGTCTCCGCGAGAATCGGCGCCTGGCTCGGGCCGTGCACGTGGTCGGTGTGCTCGTGGGTCGCGAACAGGGCGTCGGCCTCGGTGACGTCCCGCGGGTCGAAGGGAACGGGAATCATTCGGACCGTGCGGGGCGGGTCGCCGGTCCCGAGGTAGGGGTCGACGAACAGCGTCGTGCCCTCGCTGCCCTTCAGGACGAAGCCGTTGCAGCCGAGGTACCAGACCGAGACCCCGTCGGGGTCGGCGTCGGCGACGGCCGTCGGCAGCCAGTCGCCCCAGTCGGAGTGCACCATACCCGGCGGTTACTCGCGCCGGCCCTAAGCCTTCCGGGGTTTCGGCTTCGCCCGGGCTGGTGGTCGGGACGTTTATCGTCGCGGGCATTCGACAGCACGCATGAGCATCATCGTCGAGTTCACGCTCGCGTCGCCCCGCCTGGTCCTCACGGAGGCGATGACGCGGGCGCCCGAGACGACGCTCCGCGTGGAGTCCGTCGACGGCGTGCCGCCCGAGGACGTCGTCACGCTGCTGTGGGCGTCCGGTGGCGACCTCGAGGCCTTCGACGACGCCATCCGCGCGGACCCGACGGTCACGGACGTCAAACTCCTGGACTCGTTCCCGGAGCGCAGCCTCTACCACTACCGGGTGGCCGACAGCGTCGAGGTGCAGATGTACAACGAGTGGATCGCCGTCGGTGCCGCCCAGATATCCATCGAAGCCCAGGGCGGCGAGTGGTTCCACCGGGTGCGGTTCCCGGACCGCGACGCCCTCCGGGAGTTCCAGGCGGCCGCCGCCGAGGAGGACGTCTCCTTCTCGCTGCATCGCATCTACGACGAGCCCGACTCGCCGGCCGCACGCGAACTCACGCGGGCGCAGGCCGAAGCCGTCGAGATCGCGCTCCAGGCCGGCTACTTCGAGGTGCCGCGAGAGGCGTCGCTGTCGGACGTCGCGGCCGAAATAGGGGTCTCCGAGCAGTCGGTCTCCGAGCGGCTCCGCCGGGCGACGCGCCGGCTCGCTCGGGACGCCGTCGGGGAGCACAACGCTCAGTCCTGACAGCAGGCGCCGGACTCGCCGACGAAGTCCACCGCCATCGGCTCCGAGATGACGTCGTTGAGGTGCTCGAAGGTCTCCTGGAGGCGGTCCTGGGCCTCCAGGTACTCCGCCATCACGGGGTGGTCGTGGAGGTGCTGCTGGGCTTCCTGGACGCGCTCGACGTCCTCCTGGGTGGCGTCGCCGGTCTGGCGCGCGAGCATGAACTCCTGGCGGAGCTCCTCGAACTCGCTGATGCGGTCCTGGACCTCCTCGTTCGTCTCCACGGCCTCCTTGGAGGCCTCGAAGGCCTCGTACTCGGGGAGTTCCGTGATGGCTTCGCCCAGTTCGCGGGCGAGGTCGTCGACCTCGGTGGACTCGACTGCGCTCGCGGACTCGACGTCGGAATCGACGCTCATGTCGCGGGGATTCGTGCCGCCGGTCTTTCAACCTGCCGGAACCGGGGGCCGCCTGCCGGCCGGTCGACCCGAACACTTCGGGAATTCTGGCGGGCTCGCGGGCGAGTCCGTGTGACTCGCGCACACTCACGCGGGGAACCGCCGGGGTTAAACGCCGCCGACTAGTAACGGCCTGCAATGAGCCACGAAGAGACGCGTTCGGCGGGAGACCTCCGGAACACCGGGCTCTCCCTGAAGCACGACCGGACGTGGGACTACGAACTCGACCGCATCGTCGACGAGGTCGAGGAGCGCGACGCGGAGAAGGTCGGTCTCCAGTTCCCGGAGGGACTGAAGCGCCGCGCGCCGATGGTCGCCGACGACCTGCGTGAACTGCTGCCGGAGGACGTCCGCGTCCTCATCTCCGGGCAGCCGTGTTACGGCGCCTGCGACCTCGACACGTACATGATGCGGCGGACGGACGTCTTCGTCCACTTCGGGCACTCCCCGATGAAGGACTCCGAGAAGATCATCTACGTGCCGCTGTTCTCGAACGTCGACGTCGAACCCATCATGGAGCAGTCCCTCGACGAGCTCGAGGAGGGCGACGTCGGCCTCGTGACGACCGCCCAGCACATGAACCGCTTCGAGGAGATGCGGTCGTGGCTGGAGGAGCGCGGGTTCGACGTGCACACGCGCCGCGGCGACGACCGCCTCACGAACGAGGGCCAGGTCCTCGGCTGTAACTACGCGAGCGCGGACATCGACGCCGACCAAGTGCTGTACGTCGGCGGCGGGAAGTTCCACCCGCTCGGCCTCGCGATGGAGCACCCCGAGAAGAACGTCGTCATCGCCGACCCCGTGAACAACGTCGTCACCGTCGCGGACACGGAGAAGTTCATGAAGCAGCGCTACGCGTCCGTCCACAAGGCGATGGACGCCGAGAAGTGGGGCGTCATCTTCTGCACGAAGATCGGCCAGGGTCGCTGGGATCAGGCGAACGAGATCGTGGAGAACAACGACGACGCGTACCTCATCACGATGGACGAGGTGACGCCGGACCGCCTCCGGAACTTCGACATGGACGCGTTCGTGAACACGGGCTGTCCGCGCATCACGACCGACGACGGCCCGCAGTTCCACAAGCCGATGCTGACGCCGGGCGAGTACGAGATCGCCGTCGGGAACAAGCCGCTGGACGAGCTCTCCTTCGACACCTTCCACGGCACCTGGTAGGCCCGGCCGCGTCGGGCGCTCGGGCTACCAGCCGTAATCGGGGCATCGTTCGTTCTGGCTACCAGCCGATGGCGAGGTACCGTTCGTTCCGGCTACCAGCCGATGGCGAGGTACCGTTTCTCGCCGTCGCGGTCGAAGCACCGCCACCTGACGGCGGTTCTCGCCGTCGAGCCGTCGGCGCGCTCGACGCTGGCCTCGTGGTCGCGGCTCTCGCCGGGCGCGAGGTCCCGCCAGGGCCGGTCGGCGTCGGTCTCGGGCGTGGAGACGACGGACTCGATGTCGTGGCCCGCGAGTTCGTCGGCGTCGTAGCCGAGTTCGTCGCGGACGCGGGCGTTTGCGTCCGCGACGACGCCGTCCCGGTCGTGGAGGAACACCAGCGACGGCACCGTCGCCATGACGGCGTCGAGGTCGGTGGTCGCGCGCTCGAGGGCTCGTTCGCGCCGCGTGCGCTCGGTGACGTCCGTGATGAACCCCTCGATGGCGTCCAGGTCGCCGTCGTCGTAGATGCCGCGGCCGCGCTCCCAGACGGTCTTCACGTCGCCCTCGCGGGTGACGATGCGGTACGTGACCTCGAAGGGAGCCCTGTCGTCGAGGGCGTCCTGGACGGCGTTCCACGTGCGCTCGTGGTCGTCGTCGTGGAGGACGTCCTCGCCCCAGACGACGTCGCCGTCCTCGATGGCGCTCGCGGGGTAGCCGGTGAGTTCTTCGCACTCGCCGCCGACGTACTCCATCGGCCACTCGGGTTCGTTCCGGCAGCGGTAGACGACGCCCGGGAGGTTGCTGACGAGGGTCTCGAGGCGGCGGTTGCGGTCGGCGAGCGCGCGCTTCGAGCGCTCGCGGTCGACGGCGTTCCGCACGCGGTTCGCGAGCAGCGCGTACTGGTCGGTGCTCGTTCCCTTCTGGAGGTAGTCGGTGACGCCCGCGGAGATGGCGTCGCTCGCGACCTCCTCGCTGCCCTTCCCCGTGAACAGGATGAACGGGAGGTTCGGGTAGTCCTCGCGGACCGCCTCCAGGAACTCGATGCCGTTCCGGCCGGGCATGTCGTAGTCCGAGACGACGCAGTCCACGTCGCGTTCGCGGAGCGCTTCCAGACCCTCGCTCGCGCTCGTCGCGGTGAGTACGTCGAAGTCGTCGGCCTCGCGTTCGAGGAACGTTCTCGCGAGTTCCGAGAACGCGGGGTCGTCGTCGACGTGGAGCACGCGGATTCGGCCGTCGTCGGGGACCGCGTGCGCCCGGGCAGTCATGGGTCGCAGGGTCCTACGCGGGGCGGTACAAATAACGTGGTGGCGGGCCCCAGCGCCGAGAGATTACTACTGCGCATCCACAAAGGTTTTTGTATGTCCAACGTGAATGGGTGAGTAGCATGAGCACGACCCCGCGTTCCGACCCCGTCGAGGGCTGTCGCCCGACCAACCAGACTCCCGTCGCAGTCGACGCAGCGACCATCGAGGACGCCTCCCGCGAGGACCTCCGCGCGCTCGCCGACGACCTCGCCGCCGACGGCTACGTCCCCGCCGAAGTCAGCGCCGTCGCGCGCTTCGAGGACGACTGCTCGTTCGCCACCCAGCGCGAAGCCGACCGCCTCCGCGACCTCGTCGACGCCGCCGCGTTCCTCGGCGCGAACCGCCTCTGCGTCGACGTCGAGACCGTCGAGTGCCCCGAGAAGGCCCGGCCGGCGCTCTCCGCCGTCGTTGAGCGCGCGCGCCGCGACGGCGTCGCCGTCGACGTCGACGGCCTCGCCCTGAACTGACCCCGCAGGTTTCTTCGCCCGCCGCCCCGTCTCCACGGTCGTGAAGCGCGCGCTCGAACGCCGGCTCGCCGACGCCGAGGGGTTCCGCGACCCGTCCGCGGCCCTCGAACAGTACCCGACGCCCGCGGACCTGGCCGCCCACCTGGTCCACCTCGCGGACCTCCAGGGCGACCTCGCGGAGCGCGCGGTCGCGGACCTGGGCGCCGGCACCGGGATGCTCGCGCTCGGCGCCGCCACCCGGGAGCCGGCCCGCGTCCTCGCGGTCGAACGCGACCCGGCCGCGCTCGCCGTCGCGTGCGAGAACGAATCACTCGTCGACCCGGGCGTCTCCGTCGACTGGCTGCTCGGCGACGCGACCCGACCGCCGCTGGCCGCCGTCGACACCGTGCTCATGAACCCGCCGTTCGGCGCGCAGCGCGGCAGCGAACACGCCGACCGCCGGTTCCTCGCGGCCGCCAGCGACCTCGCCGCGGTCTCCTACTCGATCCACAACGCCGGCAGCCGCGAGTTCGTCGAGTCGTTCGCCGCCGACGAGGGCGGCGACGTCACGCACGCGTTCGCCGCCGAGTTCGACGTCGAGAAGCAGTTCGCGTTCCACACCAGCGAGCGCGAGACGCTGTCCGTGGAAGTGTTCCGCATCGACTGGCAGTGAAGCGGTTGCCGGCGGGAGCAGGCCGCGTCACTCGTAGGTCTCCTTCGACGCGACAGTCACGGACGTGTTCCCGTACTCGGCGAGCAGCCGGGTGCCGTTCCGGACGAACGTCAGGCCGCCAGCGCGCGCCGTCTCGTTCCGGTCAGGGACGCCGACGCTGTCGACGACGCTCCCGTTCCGGAGGACCTGCACGCCGAACGCGCCGCCCTGCGCGTCGATGCGGACCGTGCGGCCGGCGACGACGGGGCTGGCGGTCGAACTGTCGGACGCGTAGACGTGCCGCCAGCCGCCGTCCCCGTTCGCGTACCTCGCCGGCGGGTCGACGTAGACGTTGTACACCGGCGCGCCGCCGTTCGCCACCCAGCCGCGGCGGTGCACCCAGACGGTCGCCTGCCAGTCGAGTCCGCCGACCGTCACCGCGCTGTCCCCGTACAACGCGAGTTCGCCCGCGCTCACCTGCTCGGTCCAGATGTTCCGGGACTCGCTGGCGACGACGACGCCGCTCGCCGTGACGTTCGTCGTCTGCGCGAACAGCGGCACGTCGACGGCGGACACGCGCTCGTTCTGGACGTCCTCGGCGTACGTGACCGTGTACCCCCGGATCTCGACGGGGTTCCCGGGGAGGCTGGAGTCCTGGACGGTCGCGAGGTTCACGGGCACGGCGACGATAGCCATCGTCACGACCGGGAAGACGAGCGCGAGCGTCGCCACCTTCCTGGCGGTGAGGTCGCTGACCAGCGTTCGGTCCTCGGCGTTCACGACCGCGGTGAGCACGACGGCGAGCGTCGCGACCAGCAGCAGGCCGACCGCGCGGTACAGCACGTACTGGGCGGTCTGCCCGTACCACCAGACGGCCCACAGGGACAGCGAGGACGTCAGGACGACCGCCCCGACCCAGGTCCGGACCGGCGACGGGCGGTCGCCGCGACGGGTCACGAGAACGGCGGCGAGCACGGCGCCGACGAGGAACCCGAACAGGTGGCCCTGGACGGCGATGCCCGCCCACCACGGCGGCCCGAACGACGGCGACGCCGACGCGTACGTCACGGGGTCGTTGAGGACGTTCCAGAGCACGGACAGCGCCTGGCGCGCCGTCACGGCGACGACCGCCGCGAGCGGGAACCGGACGAGCGCGAATCCCGCGAACGCGTACACGACCCCGGAGAAGCCGACGGTGGCGCCCCACGAGAACACGCCCGTGAGCAGGCCGACAGCGAGGACGCCCGCCGGGAACAGCACGAGCGCGCGGACGTAGGGGTTGCTGCGCCACGACGAGAACGCGGACGCGCCCCGGGATGTCGGGAAGTGCGAGAACGCGTACTCGGCGAGGGGCGCGAACGCCAGCGTCGCGATGAGGTTCCCCGTGACGTGCCCGAGGCTCGCGTGCGCGAACGGCGCCGTGACGACGCCGAGCGGGTAGAAGTACGACCACGACACGAAGGGCACGACGAGCAGGCGGTCGCCGCCGGGCGCGCCGGACTGCACGACGAGGTAGAACGCGAGCACGAACGCCGTGACCGCGAGGGTGCCCCAGGGCACGCCGAACAGGAGCCGAGTGCGGACGCGCCGGACGACGCGCCGGCCGTCGTCCGTCGAGAGCACCGCGAGGCCCGCGCCGACCAGCGCGACGACGGCCGCGTTCGCGACCCCGCGCCAGAGCCCCATCGTCCCGAGCGCGACGGCGGCGCCGACCCCGGCGAGGACGGCGACCGGGCCGCCGTACGTCAGCAGCGACCGACGCCGGAACCGCGGCACTGCGGCGAGCACGGCGAGCACCACGAGCGCCGTGCCGGCGACGACGACCAGCGGCGGAGTGTCCATACCCACACGGTGCGAACCGCGGGACAATAAACCAGCGGCGTCGGCGAACCCCGCGAGCCGTCGCTTCGAAACGTTGAAACGCCGCAGGGCGCAAGTAGGCTCCATGGACTTGCGGGTCATCGAGAAGGGAGACGCGGAGCTCACCATCGAGGTCGCCGGGGAGAACCACACGTTCATGAACGTCCTGAAGGGGTCGCTGCTGCAGACCGAGGGCGTCACGGCGGCGTCCTACGACGTGAACCCCGAGCAGTCCGGCGGCCAGACGGAGCCGCTGCTCACCATCAAGACCGAGGACGGCACCGACCCGCTGGACGCGCTCCGGACCGCGGCGAGCAAGACCGGCGACGAACTCGAGGACTTCGCGGACGCGTTCGAGGCCGCCGTCTGAACGCCGCCGGGCCCCCGACTACCCGAGAACTACCTCGGCACAGAATCGCCGGCCGCCGAACTCGAAGCAGTCTCCTCGTTCTCCACGCGACAGCGCGGCGACGTGCTCCCGGACGTTCTCGTGACGGTCCGGGAGCGTGCGGACGCGTACGCTGTCGACGGACTCCCCGAAGTACGCCAGCCCGTTCTGTAACTCGGGGAGCGCGCATACCTCAGTGCGGGACAGCGACACGGCCCGGTCCGCGCCGTCCTTCAGGACGAGGTAGGTCGGCGAGACCGACACCGTGTCCCCGGCCAAGTCGACGAACCGCGCGGTGTTGCACTCGACGGCGTCCACGACGGACCGACCGGGCTCTATCGGTCCGTCCGGAGCGCACGTCGTCGGTTCCCCTCCGTCGCCACCCGGAACCCCCTTGTGCGACATACTACCAGCATCTCACAGAAAGACCATAAGTCATTCGTCGTTCACGTCAACGCACCGACTCCCCGCGGTTCGCGAGCGGTCACCGCCTGACCGGGACGCCGTGCTCGTCGAGGTACGCCTTCGTCTCCTCGATGGAGTACTCGTCGAAGTGGAAGATGGACGCGGCGAGCGCGGCGTCCGCGCCCGCCTCGAACGCCTCCAGCATGTCGTGGGGTCCGCCGCAGCCGGAGGACGCGATGACGGGCGTGGAGACCGCGTCGCAGACCGCGCTCGTCAGCGGGAGGTCGTAGCCGTCCTTCGTGCCGTCGGCGTCGATGGAGTTCACGAACAGCTCGCCGGCGCCGCGCTCCTCGGCCTCGGCCGCCCACTCGACGACGTCGACGCCCGTGCCCTCGCGGCCGCCCTTCACGGTCGCCTCGAACCAGCAGGACTCGCCGTCGACCTGCTCGTAGTGCTCGCCGCCCTCGTCGTACCGGCGGCGGGCGTCCACGCTGATGACGATGCACTGGCTGCCGAACGCCCGCGCGCCCTCGGTGACGAGTTCCGGGCGCTGGAGGGCGCCCGTGTTGATGGAGACCTTGTCCGCGCCCGCCCGCAGCGTCTCCTTGACGTCCTCGGTGTCCCGGATGCCGCCGCCGACCGTCAGCGGGATGAACACCTCGTCGGCGACCGCGGAGACGGTGTCCAGCATCGTCTCCCGGCCCTCCGCGCTCGCGGTGATGTCGAGGAAGACGAACTCGTCGGCGCCCGCCTCGTTGTACCGCTTCGCCATCTCGACGGGGTCGCCGGTGTGCTCGAGGTCCTCGAAGTTGACGCCGGTGTAGACGGCCGCGTTCCCGTCGTCGTCGAGCGCGACGTCGATGCACGGGATGACGCGCTTGGTCAGCATACCGAGTCGTTGGCGGGAGCCGCCGATAGGGGTTTCGCTGTGGACCGGTACGTTGACGTGGCGCTGCGTCCTCTGTCCGTCGAATGACTCACGTGGTCGCGTTCGACAACACGCCGCTGTCGCGGGCTGCGCTCCGGCGCGCGGTCCGATACGGGCGGGCGGCGGGGGAGGACGTCGTCGCCGTCACGGCGATACAGCGGAGTTCCCAGGTGGCCAGAGAGAAAGGCTGGCTCGGCGGGGACGAGACGTTCGACGAAGAGACTGTCGTCCGGAACCTGACGGAGGTCGTGACCGCCGTCGACCCGGACGTCGGCTTCGAGTACCGGATGGTCGACCAGTACGCGCCACGCGGCCGCGTGAGCCGCGCGGTCCGCGAACTCGCCGTGGAGGCCGACGCGACGGTGGTGTTCATCGGGAGCGACAACGCGGGCCGGATGGTCGGCGGCATCGCGTCCGTCGGCCAGAACGTCTCGGCCGACGACCGCTACGACGTCCACATCGTCCGGCACGCCGACGGCGCGTAGTCGGCGCGGTCCGATACTGCCAAGTACGGCCCCCGAGTACGGCCGCGCATGTCCGACGACCACGACCACGACGAGGGCGAGTCGGCGGGGCGCGTCACCGCACCGATGCAGGACTACACGATGGGGCAGGTCACCACTGGCTTCGTGGTGCTGCTGGTCGGCCTCGCGGTCGCGTACGCCGTCCCGGCCCTGGTCTGAACAGTCCGCGTCGAGAGAATCCGAGTTCTTCCGCTCCGACCCGACAGAGCGTGTTACGAGTCCGGGCAGCGTGCTCGCTGTCCGGTCGCGTCAGTCGAGTTCGCGGGCGAGCACGTCCCGCGTCGCCGCGATCTCCTCGTAGTCGTAGGTCACGGTTGCGTCCCCGACCTCGAGGGAGAGCGCGCCGTCGCCGGTCGCGGTGCCGAGGTCGACGACGGGGACGTCGAGCGCGTCGCGGAGCGCGGCCGCGTCCGTGGTCTCGACGACCGCGCGGCCGGGCTGCTCCGCGAACAGCGCGGCGGCGTCCGGGACCGTGGCGTCGACGCCAGCGTCCGCGCCGACCATCTCGGCGAGCGTGACAGCGAGCCCGCCGTCGCTGACGTCGTGGACGGCGAGCGTCGCGTCGTGGTCGGCGGCCGCGCGGACGGCCGCCACGCCGGCGTCGTCCACCTCGGGGAACTGGTCGCTGCCGTCGAACTGCGCGAGGTACTCCGAGCCGCCGAGCGCGTCGGCGTGCCCGCCGACGAGCACGAGGTCGCCCTCGCCGGTCGCCTCGACGCCGGGCGCGTCGTAGCCGTCGCGCACCCCCAGCATCGCGAGCGTCGGCGTCGGCGGCACCGGGCCGGCGTTCGAGTCGTTGTAGAGGCTGACGTTCCCGCCGACGACCGGCACCGAGAGGTCACGGCAGCCGTCCGCGAGCCCGTCGACGGCCGCCGCGAACCCGCCGTAGACCTCGGGCTTCTCGGGGTTGCCGCCGTTCAGGCAGTCCACGGCCGCCAGCGGGCGAGCGCCCGCCGCCGCGAGGTTCGTGGCGTTCTCGACCGCGGTGGCGTACGCGCCCCGGTAGGGGTCGGCGGCCGTCCAGTTCGGGTTCGCGCCCGCGGACAGCGCGACCGCCGTCTCGCCATCGGCGGCATTCCCGGTTTGCTCGGGGCTCTCGCCGTTCGCGTCGTTCGAGGCGCGTGGCGAGTCGCTCGCTTCGTGGAGCGCGAGCAGCGCGCTGTCCGCGCCGGGCCGGCGGAGCGTCCGGTTGCCGACCTCGTGGTCGTACTGGCGGTACACCCACTCCTTGCTGGCGGTGTTCGGACTCGCCAGGACCGCGTCGAACGCGTCGACGGGGTCGACGTCCGGGAGGTCGGTCTCCGGGGCCTGCGGTTCGACGCGCGCGAGGTCGTTCATCGGGGCGCCGTCGGCGAGGAACTCGGCGGGCGCGTCGACGACCGTCTCGCCGTCGAACTCGCAGACGTAGTTGCCGTCGGTGACCTCGCCGATGACCGAACACCCGAGGTCGAAGCGCTCGGCGACCGCGCGGACCGCGTCGACGTCGCCGGGCGCGACCTCGTAGCACATGCGCTCCTGGGACTCCGCGAGCAGTATCTCGAGGGCGTTCATCCCGGGTTCGCGCTGGTGGACGCGGTCGAGTTCGATGCGCGCGCCGAGGCCGCCCTGCGCGACCATCTCGGAGGACGCGCCGCCGAGGCCGGCCGCGCCGAGGTCGCGGGCGGCCAGCACGAGGTCGCGGTCGAGGAGGGTCTCGTTCGCCTCGACGAGGAGTTTCTCCGTGTAGGGGTCGCCGACCTGGACGGCCGGCCGGTCCTCGGTCTCGGCGTCCTCCGCGAGGTCCTCGCTCGCGAAGCTCGCGCCGCCGAGGCCGTCGCGGCCGGTGGCGTTCCCGACGAGCACGAGCTTGTTCCCGGGTTCCTTCGCGGCGGCGGTGACGAGCCGGTCCTCCTCGAGGAGGCCGACGCACGCGACGTTCACGAGGGGGTTGCCCTCGTAGTCGCCGTGGAACTGCGTGGACCCGGCGACGGTCGGCACGCCGATGGCGTTCCCGTAGTCGCTGATTCCCTCGACGACGCCCTCGAGGAGGTACCGGGAGTGCTCGCGGTCGAAGTCATCGGACGGAGTCCGATTGCCTGCCGAGCTTCGCTCGGCAATGTCCCCGAAGTACAGGGAGTCCGCGAGCGCGATGGGGTACGCGCCCATCGAGAGCGTGTCGCGGACGATGCCGCCGACGCCCGTGGCGGCGCCGTCGTAGGGGTCGACGTAGCTCGGGTGGTTGTGGCTCTCCACGCCGAACGTGAGCAACTGGTCGGTCCCGGGGACGCGGACGACCGCGGCGTCGTCGCCGGGGCCGACGACGACGTCGTCGCTCTCGCTGTCGAACGCGGACAGCAGCGGGCGCGAGGAGCGGTACGCGCAGTGCTCGCTCCAGAGGTTCTCGAACAGCGCGGCCTCGGCCGGGGTGGGGTCGCGGCCGAGTTCGGCCTCGACGAGCTGGCGGTCCGAGTCGGCGAGTGGCATTCATCTTTGTGGTCCTCCCGCGCCCGTTTAGTCGTTTCCATGTGCAAGTGCGTGCAACAGGAGTGGGTTGCGGTCCGCGCGCTGGGCGCCGTCCGCGCCGGGACCGAGGCGCTTTTGCCGCCCCCTGTGCAACCTCGGGGCGTGCTGTCCGTCGAACTCCACACGCACTCCGCGCTGTCCTACGACGGCCGGGACTCCGTCGAGATGCTGCTCGAGCAGGCGCAGGCGGTGGGGCTCGACGCGCTCGCTGTCACGGACCACGACGAGATCGAGGCGAGCCTGCGGGCCGCCGACCTCGCCGAGGAGTACGGCCTCGTCGGCATCCCCGGGATGGAGGTGACGAGCGAGGCCGGCCACGTGCTCGCCGTCGGTGTGGCCGAAGCGGTGCCCTCCGGGCTCCCGTTCACCGACACGCTCGAGGAGATCCGGTCCCGGGGCGGGCTCGCCGTCGTCCCGCATCCCTTGCAGTCGTCGCGGAGCGGCGTCGCCGCGAACGTCTCGCGGGCGGAACTCGCGGCGGCGGACGCCATCGAGGTGTACAACTCGCGGCTGCTGACGGGGCGCGCGAACCGGAAGGCCGAGGAGTTCGCGCGCGACCACGACCTCCCGATGACCGCGGGGAGCGACGCCCACATCGCGGAGATGGTGGGCCAGGCGGTCACCCGCGTCGGCGCCGACGACCGCAGCCTGGACGCCATCCTGGACGCGATTCGCGCCGGGGAGACGAGCGTCGAGGGCAAGCGCACGCCCTGGCACGTGAGCTTCCGGCAGGCCGCGGGCGGCGCGAAGCGCCGCGTCCGGAACCGCATCCGGGAGTTCTTCTGATGCGCGGCGCGCCGCCGGACGTCGTGGCGGCCGCGGTCGAGACCGCCGACCCGCTGCCGGGGACCGCGGGGTTCGCGGGCGAACTCCCCGACGGCCGGCTCGTCCGGGACGTGCTCGGGCGCGAACTCTGTTACTACGACGGCGACGCGTGGAGCCACGACCCGGGCGAGCTCGCGGACCCCACGCTGCTCGAGGCGGGCTGCGTCCGCGAACGCGGCGAGACCCGCGAGGTGTGGACGCTGCCCGACCCGCCCGCGGACCACGACCGGCCGGTCGAGCGCGTCCGCTCCGCGCTCGAGGGCGTTCTCGACGGGGTCGACGGAGGAGTGTCTGGCGGTGAGGCCGGCGGGGGAGACCTGGCGGTGGCGTTCTCCGGGGGCGTGGACTCCGCGCTCGTCGCGGCGGCGGTCGACGCGCCGCTGTACGTCGTCGGCTACGAGGGCAGCAGCGACCTCGCGGCGGCGCGGGAGTCCGCCGCGGCGATGGGCCGGGAGGCCGACCTCCGGGTCCACGAAGTCGCGCTCGACGACATCGAGGCCGCGGTCCCCGAGGTCGCTCGCGCCGTCGGCCGGACGAACGCGATGGACGTCCAGATTGCGCTCCCGCTGTACCTGGTCGCCGAGCGCGCCGCCCGGGACGGGTTCGACCGGCTCGCGCTCGGCCAGGGCGCCGACGAGCTGTTCGGCGGGTACGCCAAGGTCGCGAAGGCGCCCGACGACCCGCGGACGGACGCGGACACCGTCCGCGGCGCGCGCCGCGAGGTGCTGTCCTCGCTGCCCGACCAGCTCGAGCGCGACCTCTGCGCGCTCCGCGCTGCGGGCGTCGAACCGGTGACGCCGCTGCTGCACGACGCCGTCGTCGAAGCGGCGCTCGCGCTCCCGGGCGAGTGGCTGGTCTCGGACGGCGCGCGGAAGCGCGCGCTCCGGGAGGCGAGCCGCGCCTGGCTGCCCGACGCGGTCGCCGACCGCGAGAAGAAGGCCGTCCAGTACGGCAGCCTGGTCGCACGGGAAGTCGACCGGCTCGCCCGCCGCGCCGGGTTCAAGCGCCGGATGGACGACCACGTCACGAAGTACGTCGCGTCGCGTCTCGAGGACTGAGACCACCCTGCACGTTCAAGGCGTGGTGTCCCGTACGGGTTGACATGTCCACGGTACTGGACGGCGAAACGGCGGTCGTCACGGGCGGGAGCTCCGGCATCGGGCGCGCCATCTCGGTGGCGTTCGCGGAGGCGGGCGCAGACGTCGTCGTCGCGGACGTCCAGCAGGCGTCCCGGGACCCCGAGGAGCACCGGACGACCGTCGACGTCGTCGAGGCCGACACCGAGCAGTCCGCGATGTTCGTGGAGTGCGACGTCAGCGACCCGACGCGCACGAAGGCCGCCGTCGAGGCCGCCGAGGAGTTCGGCGGCGTCACAGTGATGGTGAACAACGCCGGCGTCTTCCGCGGCGAGGAGTTCACCGAGGTGTCGGAGACCGACTTCCAGGAGCTGATGAACGTGAACGTGAAGGGGACGTTCTTCGGCGCGCAGGCCGCCGCGAGGAAGATGCTTGACGCCGACCGCGGCGGCGTCATCATCAACCTCTCGAGCGTCGCCGGCCTCGAGGGGTCGGCGGGGTTCGCGACCTACTGCGCGTCGAAGGGCGCGGTCCGCCTGTTGACGTACTCGCTGGCTGCCGAACTCGGCCCGGCGGGGGTTCGCGTGAACGCCATCCACCCGGGTGTCATCGACACCGCGATGACCACTGAGGACGTCCCCATCGTCGGCGGGGAGTCCGCCGAGGAGTTCCTCAAGGACGTGCCGTCGGGGCGCTTCGGGGACCCCGAGGACATCGCGGACGCCGCCGTCTACCTCGCGAGCGACATGGGGGACTACGTGAACGGGGAGAGCCTCACCGTCGACGGCGGCATGACGAACACGAACTGACCGGCGACGGACGACTCGGGTCTCATCTGCGGCGGTTCCGCGTCCAACTATCCGGAGTGCTGCGCGTTCTCGGCGGCCTCGATGGCTTCCAGAGCGAGCTGGACCGTGTCGGCGTCGAGGTCGCTGTCCTGGAGGTCCTCGGGCGCGTACCACGCCCAGGCGTCCCGCGGCGCCTCTCCGGGCCCGGGGTCGATGTCGCGGGAGCGGACTGTCGCGAAGTACACGTGGTCGATGTGCTGGTGGCCGACGCTGCCGTCCTCGTGGACGTTGATGTCGTAACACATCTGGTAGCGCGGCGTCGGGAGCGCGCGGCCGTCGGGCGCCGGCACGTCCGGCGCCTCGTCGAGCAGCGTCGGGTCGAGGCCGGTCTCCTCGCGGACCTCTCGCTTCGCGGCGACGTGCGGGAGTTCGTCCCGGTCGACGTGGCCGCCCGGCGGAATCCGGATGCCGAGGCGGCCGTGCTCGTGGAGGGCGGTCGCGCCGTCGGCGACGACGTAGACGGTGGCCGTGAAGTGGCGGGTCGTCTCCATGGGACGAGGCTCGGCGGGCGCACCAAGAGCGTTTCGCGACCGGGTCACCGGGTGCGCTTCACCGCGGCGACGGCGGCGGCGAGCGAGATTACGGCGAACGCGCCGAGCGCCGCGACCGCGGTCCACGCGTCGCCGGCGGTGCCGCGGTCGTCGACCACGTACTCCATGCCGTCGATGAGGTACGTGACCGGCATCGCGCGGGCGGCCCACTCGAGGTACGTGGGGAGTTCGGAGACGGGGCGGAACGTGCCGCCGAGGATGACCTGGGGCGTGATGACGACGGGAACGAACTGGAGCGCCTGGAACTCGTTGTCCGCGAACAGCGACAGGAGGACGCCGACCCCCAGCGCCGTCAGCGCACCGAGGAGCTCGAGCGCGAGGAAGGGAGCGACGCCGTGCGCGAACGAGACGTCGAGGAACGCGACGCTGGACGCCAGCAGGACGACCGACTGCACGGCCGCGAGCACGCCGAACCCGAGGACGTAGCCGCCGACGAGCGACCGGCGCGTGATGGGGGACGCGAGCAGGCGCTCGAGGGTGCCCGAGGTCTGCTCGCGGAGGAACCCGACCGCGGTGAGGAGGTACGTGAGGAAGAACACGAACACCGCGAGGAGAATCGGCGCGACTGCTTCCGTGCGAGCGAACACCTCCCCGAACAGGAACAGGAGGAACGCCGGCACGACCACAACCAGGCCGACCGTCCGGCGGTCGCCGCGGAGCCCGCGGAGGATGCGGCCCGCGACGGCGAGCGCGGTCACGTCGCCACCTCCGTCTCGTCGTCCAGGAGCGCGAGGAACGCGTCCTCGAGGTCCTCGGTGCCCGTTCGCTCGCGGAACGCCTGCGGCGTGTCGAACGCGAGCACGTCGCCGTCCCGCAGAAAGAGGACGCGGTCGCAGTGCCGGGCCTCCCCGAGGTAGTGCGTGGAGACGAACAGGACCGCGCCGTCGTCGCGGCGCCGCCGGAACTCCCGCCACATCGCGGCGCGCAGCTCCGGGTCGAGGCCGACCGTCGGCTCGTCGAGGAACAGCACGTCGGGGTCGTGGACGACGGCGCACGCGAGGCTCGTCCGGCGAACCATCCCGCCGGACAGCGCGGCGACGCGGTCGTCGCGGCGGTGACCGAGGTCGACGAACGAGAGCGCGTCGTCGACGGCCGCCTCGACGTCGGGGACGCCGTAGAGCCGCGCGAAGAACGCGACGTTCTCCGCGACAGTCAGGTCCCGGTAGACGGCCTCGTGCTGGGGCATGTACCCGAGGCGTTCGCGGTCGCTCGCGGCGAAGTCGGTCGGCGCGACGCCGCCGACTGCGGCGTCGCCCCCGGAGGGCTCGAGGAGGCCGAGCAGCGTCCGGATGATCGTCGTCTTCCCGCAGCCGTTCGGCCCGGCAATCCCGACGACTTCCGGGTCCGTCACGTCGAACGTGACGCCGTCCAGGGCCGTCGTGTCGCCGAACGTCCGCCGGAGGTCGGCGACGCGTATCGAGGGGCGTGTCACGGTTGCATCGTCGCCTTCCAGTACGGAAGTCGTGGTGCCGACTATGAGCGGTGTATTCAAGTAGTGGCCGGCGGAGCGGTCGGACGTGAAGTCGGCGCGAATTCGAGCGACCCCGGACGCCGACCTGACGCCGCAGTTGTTCGACGCGCTCGCGCGCTCGGCGGCCGTCGAGGAGGCGCGCCTGCACGACTGGAACCTCGCGCCGGGCGACGCTCGCGACGGGGCCGTGGCGACGATGCTGTTCGAGGTCGACGGCGACCGCGACCGGTTCGTCGACGAGCTCGCGGGGGCTCGCGGCCTCCGGTCCGTCGACGCGACGCCGGTCGACGCCGGCCGGTTCGAGGCGTTACTCGTCGTCGAACCGGGCGCAGTCCCGATGATGGCCGACGTGTTCGGGTCGCTGACGCGCGCGGGGCTCGTCGTCGGGACGCCCGTCGTCTACCGCGAGGGGAGCGTCCGTGCGCGCATCGTCGGCGCTTCGCGAGCGCTCCAGCGGGCAGTGGATGCGTTCCCGGACGGCGTCGCCGTCGACGTCGAGGCGGTCGGCGAGTTCCGGCGGCACCGCGAGCAACCGACTGCCGCGCTCACCGACCGGCAGCGGGAGGCGCTGCTCGCGGCCAGCGACCTCGGGTACTACGAGGTCCCCCGGGAAGCGACCAACGAGGACGTCGCCGACCGTCTCGGGTGCGCGCCGAACACGGCCTCCGAGCACCTCCAGAAAGCCGAGGCGAAACTGGTCGCGGCAGCGCTCAGCCTCGAAGAAGGGTGACGGCTACACCTCGACGGACTCCTCGCCGCCTGCCTCCAGGATCTCGTGGTAGCGGTTCCGGATGGTCACTTCCGAGATGTTCGCGACCTCGCTGACTTCGCTCTGGGTGATGCGTTCGTTCGACAGCAGGCCGGCGGCGTAGACCGCGGCGGCCGCGAGGCCGACCGGCGACTTCCCGGACGTGATGCCGGCGTCCTCGGCGGCCCGGAGGAGTTCGCGGGCGCGTCGCTCGACCTCGTCCGGGAGGTCGAGTTCCGAGCAGAACCGCGGGACGTAGCTCGCGGGGTCCGTGGGCGCGACCTCGAGTTCGAGTTCGCGGGCGACGTACCGGTACGTGCGCGCGATCTCGTCGCGGTCGACGCGGCTGACGTTCGCGACCTCGTCGAGGCTCCGCGGGGCGTTGGCCTGGCGGGCGGCCGCGTAGAGGGCGCTGGTCGCGACGCCCTCGATGGACCGGCCGGGCAGGAGGTCCTCGCTGAGCGCGCGGCGGTAGATGACGGACGCCGTCTCGCGTACCTCCTTCGGGAGACCGAGCGCGGACGCCATGCGTTCGATCTCGCCGAGCGCCTGCTTGAGGTTGCGCTCCTTGCTGTTGCGGGTGCGGAAGCGCTCGTTCCACTTGCGGAGCCGCTGCATCTTGCGGCGCTGGCGGCCGGAGAGGGCGTTCCCGTAGGCGTCCTCGTTCTGCCAGCCGATGTTCGTCGACAGCCCCTTGTCGTGCATCATCTTCGTGGTGGGTGCGCCGACGCGGGACTTCTCGTCGCTCTCGGCGGCGTCGAACGCGCGCCACTCGGGGCCGCGGTCGATGGAGTCCTCCTCGACGACGAGGCCGCACTCCGAGCAGACGGTCTCGCCACGCTCCTCGTCGACGACGAGTTTGCCGCCGCACTCGGGGCAGCGCTGGGACTCTTCGGCGGACTCGGACGTCTCGGCGGCCGTCTCCTCGGGGGCCTCGGAGGTGTCCGCCTCCGTCTCCTCGGTCTCGCGTTCCTCCTCGCGGGTTCGTGTGTCACTCATGGGCTGGCTTGCCACGGTCGCCGTGGCCGGGGAGAACGACTGATACGTTTCGAACGAGGGGGCGAGACACCAAAAGACCTTTGGCACCCTCTGTCACACGGGTGCCGGCGACGCCCTCATCGAAACGCTTACCGCCGGCACGCGACACCGAACGGGTATGCCAGACTCCGTGGACGCCGAGGAAGTCCGACACGTCGCGGACCTCGCGCGCGTCGACCTCGACGACGACGAGGTCGAGGAGTTCGTCGACCAGTTCGGCGACATCCTCGCGCACTTCGAGGCCCTCGAGGAGGTGCCGTCGGTCGAGTCCGAGCCGGACCTCGTGAACGTGATGCGCGGGGACGAGGTCCGGGACAGCCTCGACCGGGACGCGGCGCTCCGGAACGCCGACGAGACCGAGGACGGCCGATTCAAGGGCCCGAACGTCTCCTGATGAGCCTGAACGCCTTCATCACCGAGGAGCGCATCGAGGGCGCCGACGACGGCCCGCTGGCCGACGCCACCGTCGCCGTCAAGGACAACATCTCCACCGAGGGCGTCCGCACCACCTGCGGGTCGCGGATGCTCGAGGACTACGAGCCGCCGTACGACGCGACGGTCGTCGAGCGCCTGCGGGACGCGGGCGCGACCATCGTCGGCAAAGCGAACATGGACGAGTTCGGGATGGGGACGACGACGGAGACGTCGTACTTCGGCGCGACGAAGAACCCCGTCGACGAGTCCCGCGTCCCCGGCGGGTCCTCCGGTGGGTCGGCGGCCGCCGTCGCGGCGGGTGAGGCCGACCTCGCGCTCGGCAGCGACACCGGCGGCTCCATCCGGTGTCCGGCCGCGTACTGCGGCGTCGTCGGCATCAAGCCGACGTACGGCCTCGTCTCCCGGTACGGCCTCGTCGCGTACGCGAACAGCCTCGAACAGATCGGCCCCATCGCGCCGACCGTCGAGGACGCCGCCGCCCTCCTGGACGTCATCGCGGGTCCGGACGAGAACGACGGAACCACGCGCGAGGAGGGCGCCGACAGCGACTACGCGAGCGCCGCCGAGGGCGACGTCGACGGCCTCACCGTCGGCGTCCCCACCGAACTCGTCGAGGGCGCCGAGGACGCCGTCGTCGACGTCTTCGAGGCCGCCGTCGACGACCTGGAAGCGGAGGGCGCGAGCGTCGAGGAGGTCAGTCTGCCGTCCGTCGAGTACGCGGTCGCGGCGTACTACGTCATCGCGATGTCGGAGGCGTCCTCGAACCTCGCGCG
>JBDGUB010000040.1:0-21784 GCA_042216245.1 Halobacterium sp. | reverse complement strand
GCCGCCACACAATTCTTAACCGCTCGCCGCGCGACCTACGGGTATGCGAATCGCACTACTCGGCGGGACCGGCGACATCGGGGAGGGGCTGGCGCTCCGGTGGGCGTACGACACGGACCACGAGGTCGTCGTGGGGTCCCGCGACCCCGAGAAGGCGCGCGCGAAGGCCGAGGAGTACGAGACGGAGCTGGACAGCCGCGGGGTCGACCGGAAGGTCACCGGGTTCGTGAACGAGATGGCGGCCGACCGCGCGGACGTCGTGGTGCTGGCGGTGCCGGCGTACCACGCCGCGGACCTCACCGGCGAGATCGCTGACCGCCTCGACGAAGACACCGTTCTGGTGTCGCCGGCGGTGGGTATGCAGAAGGGCAGCGGGGGGTTCCGGTACAACCCGCCTGCGGCGGGCAGCGTCACGCAGCTCGTCGCGGAGGCCGCGCCCGAGGAGGTGGCCGTGGTGGGGGCGTTCCAGAACCTCGCGGCGGACCAGCTCGCGAACCTGGACGTGGAGCTGGACCTGGACACGCTGGTCGTCGGGGACGACGGCGACGCGAAGCAGAACGTGATGGACCTCGCGGCGGGCATCGAGGGGCTGCGGGCGCTGGACGCGGGGCCGCTGGCGAACGCGGCGGAGGTGGAGTCGCTGACGCCGCTGCTGATCAACCTCGCCATCCACAACGACGGCCTACACGACGTCGGCGTCCGCTTCGAGTGACGCGGCGGCGAGCAGTTTCTCGGTGAGCGCGTCGGCGTCGTCGGCGAGCACGCGAACCATCGGTTCTTTGCCGTGGGCGCCGCCGTCGAGGACGGCGTCCGGGGCGGCGTCCCGGTTCCGCATCGCTTCGCTGGCCGCCCAGTCCATCGTGCCGGCGGCGGTCGCGGGTTCGTCGGCGCGGTCGACGGTCTCGACGTCCCAGTTCTCGCGGAGCGCGGCGGCGAGCGCGTCGGTCCGGCGGAGGTTCGCGGCGGCCGCGGTCCGGGGAGCGCGGTCGCGGACGCCGAGCAGGAAGCGCGCGACGTGACTGGACGCGCCGGGGGCGACGCCGCCGGCGGCGCGCACGCCCCGCGTGGTGGCGTGGAGGCGGCCGTCGACCGCGACGACGTCCGCGGGAGTGGTGGCGTTCCGGGGGGCGACGGCGACGTTCGTCCCGACTTCGGGAACGACGTCCGGGGGCCAGTCGCGTTCGAGGGCGGTGACGACGCGCTGGACCGCGTCGGCAGCGTCCGCGGTGGTGGGGTGGCCGGCGGCGTCGGCGACCCTGCGGTGGTCGACGGGCCCGTTCCCGGTGCCCCAGGACCGGTCGCTGGCGATGGCGGCGGCGGTGCCGTGGACGCCGCGCTCGACGGCGTCGCGGCGGTCGTCGCCGAGCGCGAGGCGGGCGGCGATGGCGGCGGACAGCGTGCAGCCGGAGCCGTGGGTGTCGTCGGTGTCGACGCGCTCGCGGGTGAACGCGCGGGTGGTGTCGCCGGCGAGGACGTCGACCGGGTCGCCGTCGACGTGGCCGCCGGTGACGAGGACGGCGTCCGGGCCGAGGTCGCGGACGGCGTCGGCGGCGGCGCGGAGGTCGGCCTCCGTTTCGACGTCGACGCCCGCGAGCAGTTCGGCTTCGGGGACGTTCGGCGTGGCGAGCGCGGCCCGCGGGAGCAGGTCGTCGCGGACGGCGTCGACGCCGCGCTCCGTGAGCAGGCGGTCGCCGGACTCCGCGACGACGACGGGGTCGACGACGACGGGGAAGTCGGCGTCGGCGAGCGCGTCCGCGACGGCGTCCACGACGGCGGCGTCGCCGAGCATCCCGGTCTTGGCGGCGGCGACGTCGAAGTCCGAGACGACGGCGTCGTACTGGGCGCGGACGGACGCGGGGTCGAGGACGGTGCTGTCGGCGACGCCGCGGGTGTTCTGGGCGGTGACCGCGGTGACCGCCGAGGTGCCGAACGCGCCGCAGGCCTCGAAGGTCTTGAGGTCGGCCTGGACGCCGGCGCCGCCGCCGCTGTCCGACCCGGCGATCGTGAGCGCGACGGGCGTCATCAGTCGTCGGCGGCGGGGGCGGCGCGGCCGGGGAGGTCAACGCGCGGCGCGTCGACGCCGAGTTCGTCCATGGCGGCGTTCGCGGCGGCCTTGCCGGAGAGCAGCATCGCACCGAACGTCGGGCCCATGCGGGTGAGGCCGTGGACGGTCGCGGTGGAGAGCCCCGCCGTCACGAGGCCGTCGTGGACTTTGCCGGTGTGTTCGACGACCTTGTCCTCGCTGTCGGCGACCCACATGGAGTCGTGGCCGGGGGAGTCGTGGCCGGGCGCGCCGTACTCGCCGTCGTCGGTCTTGTCCATGCCGGTCTCGTGCTCGTCGGCGTGCTCGATGCCGGGGGCGTCGACGACGCCGCGCTCCTGGAGTTTGGAGACGACGACGGCGTCGTGGCCGGTGGCGTCGACGACGACGTCGCTCTCGACGGCGATGGGGTCGACGCACGTGAGTTCGCGGGGCAGCGAGTGGACGGGCGTCCAGTTCATCACGACGCCCGCGACCTCGTGGTCGTCGCGCACGACGACGTCCGTGAACTCGGTCATGTTCTGGATGCGGGCGCCGGCGTCGCAGGCGGCCTCGATGAGCGCCGAGCAGGCGTGCGGGCCGTCGGCGACGGCGAGGCCGTCGGTCTCGTCGTCGTACTCGTAGGGGACGCCGAGTTCGTCGAGGACGTCGTCCGCGGGGCTGCGGACGGTGAGTTTGTTCATGAGGAAGCCGCCGAGCCAGAACCCGCCGCCGAGGTAGTTGTTCTTCTCGACGATGGTGACGTCGACGCCGCGGTCGGCGAGTTCCTTCGCGGCCATGAGTCCGGAGGGGCCGCCGCCGACGACGATGGCGTCGGTCTCGGTGTCGTCGATGAACTCCTCGGTCCACTGGCGGGCGATGGCGCGAGTGACCTGTGCTTCGTCGGCGTCCGCGAACGAGTCGAACGGCATATTCCTAGGTGCTACCACCGACTAATTAAGCGTTGGGATGGTGAGGGCGCAGTCGACCCGGACAGCCGGACGGCCGCACTGGGCACGCAGAACCCACCGACCCCACCCGACACGGACGACCCGTCGGTCGCGTCCCCAAACTGCTAAATCGGGGGGCTCTCTCGTAGGCGTATGGACCCGGTGTGGGACGGGAGCGGCGTCGCGGACGCGTTCGCCGACGCGTTCGCGGCGTGGGCGACCCGGAACGGCGGCACAGTCGCGGAGCGGACCGACGAGCGCGTGCGCTGCGAGTTCGAGTCGACGGACCGCCAGCTCAAGACCGCCATCGGCGTCTACGCCGCCAACGGCCGGCAGATGCTCCGGTTCGAGACCGTCCGCGAGGAACTCGAGTTGAAGCTGCTGACGGACTACGAGTTCGCGGGCGACACGCTGCTCGTGCAGTCGGACAAGGGCACGCGGACGTTCGCGTTCGACGTCGCGGACGGCGAGTGGCGCGTCGAGAAACGACCCGTGTAGTCGGCGGGATCGGAGTGGGTCGTGGGCCAGCAGTCCGATTGGCGGCCGGCCGTCAGACGCCCCAGAACACCGCGATGCCCGCGACAGTCACCACGGACAGCAACGCCTGCAGCGGCAGGCCCACCTTGAAGTAGTCCATGAACCGGTAGCCGCCCGGCCCGTACACGAAGAGGTTCGTCTGGTAGCCGACCGGCGTCATGAACGCCGTCGACGCCGCGAACGCCACCGCGAGCACGAACGCGAACGGGTTCGCGCCGATGTCCAGGGCGGCCTCCACGGCGACCGGTATCATCAACACGACGCTGGCGTTGTTACTGATGACGCTCGTGATGAGTCCGGTCGCCACGTAGAACACCCAGAGCACGCCGATGGCCGGGAGGAACACGCGCGTGTTCGCGACCAGCGACCCCAGGAGTTCGGCCGCGCCCGTCTGCTCGAGCGCGATGCCGAGCGGAATCACGCCCGCCAGCAGGAAGATGACGTTCCAGTCGACGGACTCGTAGACCTCGCCGGGGCGCAGCACGCCCGTCCCGACCATCGCGACGACGCCGCCGAGCGCCGTGGTCACGATGTGCAGCGGCGTCACCGTCGCGGCGAGGACGCCGCCGGGGATGATGCCGACCGCGAACGGGATCTTCTCCGTGCGGTAGTCCGGCTCCTCGGGCTCGTGCGCGACGATGAAGTCCGGGTTCGTGGACAGCCGGTCGATGCTGTCCTCGGGCGCCTGCACGAGCAGGGTGTCCCCCACCCGCATCTCGAGGTCGTCCAGCCGGCTGCGCATCGTCTCACCGCGCGTCCGGAACGCCAGCACGTTCGCGTCGTAGCGCTCCCGGAACGACGTCGTCGTCAACGTCTCCCCGACGAGCGACGACCCCGACTAGATGACGACCTCCACGAGCGCCTGCTCCTCCTGGGTCGTCGGCTCCAGCTCGGACTCCGTCTCCGGCGTCCCCGCCAGCGAGAGGTCGTCGACGGCCGCGATGGCGCCGAGCGTGTCCCGGTCAGTCCGGATGGTGAGGACGTCCCCCGGCCGGATGACCTTCTGGCCGATGGGCTCGATGAACCGCTCGCCGCCCCGCACGAGCTGGAGGACGTCCGCGTCGAAGCGCCGCTCGTCGATGGCTTCCTCGACGGTCTTCCCGACGATCGGCGAGGACTCCCGGACGACCACCTCGCTGAGGTAGTCCTCCATCTCGTACTCCTGGAGGTAGTCCTCCTCGGGGGGAACGCGCTCCGGCAACAGCCTGTACCCGACCGTGAACAGGTAGACGGACCCGACGACGAGCACGACGACGCCGAGCTGCGTGAACTCGAACATCGAGAACGCGTGCAGGCTCTCGATGCCCTCGGCTTCGCCCAGCCGGGCGGCGGTCTCGCTCGCGAGCAGGTTCGTCGACGTCCCGATGAGCGTCAACATCCCGCCGAGCATCGACGCGAACGACAGCGGAATCAGCAGCTTCGACGGGCTCGTCTTCCCCTTGTGCGCGAGGTCGGAGACGACCGGGACGAGAATCGCGACGACGGGCGTGTTGTTGATGAACCCCGAGACCGGGCCGCCCGCCGCGATGGTCGCGCCGAGCTGGCGGCGCCTGTTCGTGCCCGCGAACGCCGCCATCTTCCGGCCGATTATCTGTACGAGGCCGGTGCGGCTCACCCCCGAGCTCAGGATGAGCATCGCGAGCACCGCAATCGTCGCCTTGTTCGAGAACCCCGAGATGCTCTCCGCCGTGGAGACGTTCGTCCACGGCTGCAGGACCATCAGCGTCACCATCACGAGGATGGCGGTGACGTCGATGGGGAGCCACTCGGTGACGAACAGCCCAGCGCGCCGAGCACCACGCCGAAGACGACCAGCATCTCGGTCGTCACCGGCGGAACGCCGCTCGACGCGGCGAGCGGTAGCGAGAACATACGCCGTGAGACGGCCGGCCCCAAATGAGGATACCGGAAGCGGGCGAACGAACGCCGCCGCGGCGGGACGGCGCTGCCGCTGGACGGTCGGCGTCCCGAGAACGCTAGTCCGGCGGCCGGGTCAGGCGCCGGCTTCCTCGAGGGCGTCCTCGAGCTGTTCGCGCTGCGTGACGCCGACGAACCGCTCGACGACGCCCTCGTCGTTCTCCACGACGATGGTCGGAATGGACCGCACCTGGTACTCGTTGGCGACGTCCTCGGCCTCGTCGACGTCGATCTTCTCGAAGGTGACGCGCTCGCCGTAGTCCTCCTCGAGCTCCTCGAGGATGGGGTCCTGGGTCTTGCAGGGCCCACACCAGTCGGCGTAGAAGTCTTTCAGGGTGACAGTCATCGGTCTACCGAGGGTTGCCGCGCACGTCGCATAAGGGTTTCTCACCCGAGGGTGCTTGCCGCGAGTGCGGGCGACTCGAAAGGTTTAGGCCGTCGTGGAGCCAGGTAGCCCACATGAGCAGTGGCCAGAACTCCGGCGGGCTGATGTCCAGTGCGGGCCTCGTCCGCTACTTCGACTCCGAGGACCCCAACTCGATCCAGATCGACCCGCGGTCCGTCGTCGCGACGGGCGCGTTCTTCGGCCTCGTCGTCCTGTTGCTCCAGTTCTTCGTCTAGGCGCCAGTTCTTCGTCTGGCGGTCACCGTTCGTCCAAGCGAGAGGCTTTTTCGCGGCCGACTCCTACCCCGGGGTATGACTGTGAACGCCGGCGTCGTCGCGGTGCAGGGCGACGTCTCCGAGCACGCCGACGCCATCCGGCGGGCCGCCGCGTCCCACGACCGCGAGACCGAGGTCGTCGAGATACGGGAGTCCGGCGTCGTCCCGGACTGCAACATCCTCCTGCTGCCGGGCGGGGAGTCGACGGCCATCTCCCGCCTGCTCGCGCGGGAGGGCATCGACGACGAGATTCGCGCGCACGTCGACGCCGGCAAGCCCGTGCTGGCGACGTGCGCGGGCCTCATCGTCGCGTCGACGGACGCGAACGACGAGCGCGTCGACACCCTCGACGTCCTGGACGCGAGCGTCGACCGGAACGCGTTCGGCCGCCAGGTCGACTCGTTCGAGGCGCCCCTGGACGTCACGGGCCTCGACGAGCCGTTCCCCGCGGTGTTCATCCGCGCGCCGCTCATCGACGACGTCGGGGACGGCGTCGAGGTGCTCGCGTCGTGGGACGGCGACCCCGTCGCGGTCCGGCAGGGCCCCGTCGTCGGCACGTCCTTCCACCCCGAGCTCACCGACGACTCCCGGATTCACGACCTCGCGTTCTTCCGGGCGCGGGAGGCAGTCTTTTGACCGCTCGCGTGGTGGTACTGGCATGAACGCTCACATCGAGGCCGTCCGCGTCGCCGGCACCCCCGACGGCCCGCTGCCCGTCGTCATCGTCGGCGTCGAGGACGAACACGACGTCCTCCCCATCTTCGTCGGGTTCGAGGAGGCCTCGAGCATCGCGCGCGGCCTCGACGCGACGGACATCGGGCGCCCGCTCACGCACGACCTCACCCTCGACCTCGTGGAGGAGCTCGGCGGCCGCATCGACCGCGTCGTCGTCTCCCGCGTCGAGGACGGCACGTACTACGCCGACCTCCACATCAACACGCCCCGCGGCGACGAGGTCGTGGACGCGCGCCCGAGCGACTCGCTCGCGCTGGCGTCCCGCACGGACGCCCCCATCGAGCTCGCCGCGGACGTCTTCGAGGACGGCCGCCGCGACCCCGACCAGTTCGGCGACCTCCGCGACATCCGGGAGGTGATGGAGGTTTGAGCGACGGCGACGCCGAGACCGCGGCGGACGCCGACGACGTGCTCCGCGAGCTGTTCGACGTCATCGAGGACCGGAAGGAACGCCTCCCAGAGGACTCCTACACGGCGAGCCTGTTCACGCACGAGAAGGGCGAGAACGCCGCCCTGGAGAAGCTCGGCGAGGAGGCGACGGAGTTCCTGCTCGCCGCGAAGGACGACGACGCCGGAGAGCTCGCCCACGAGGGCGCGGACGTCGTCTACCACATGCTCGTCGTGCTCGCCGCCAACGACGTGGACGTCGAGGACCTGCTGGACGAACTCCGGGCGCGGCGCTAGCGTTCGGCCGCGAGCCAGCCGGCGAGCGCGCCCGCGAGCGCGGAGTCGACGGCGAGCAGGAGGAAGACGACGACGGAGAAGATTGCGACGCCGAACCCGAGCAGGCCCGCCGGCAGGAACCCCGTCGCGGACACCGCGAGGCTCGCGAGCACGAGCAGGGACGCGACGACGAGGCCGCCGAGCGCGCCCGCCAGCAGGCCGTGGACAGCGCCGCCCCAGACGCCGTCGTCGGCCAGCCAGCCCGCGGTGAATCCGCCCGCGAGCCCGGCGGCCGCGTGCCCGACGCCCGGCAGCGCGAACGCGAACACGCCGAGCGCGAACTCCACGCCGAATCCAGCGAGGACCACGCGCCACTCGACCATGCGTGAACGCAGGGCACGCGGCCTGAAAAGCCCCGCGCGCCGATACGTGTCCTTTTACGTGTCGCGGCACTAACCCGGTGTATGATTTTCGAGAACCTGCCGACGACCCCCACGTCGGAGGAACTCCTCGACAAGGCGTTCTCCCGGGCGGCGCGCGCCGGGCGCGCCAAGCAGGGCCGGGAGGCCCAGGAGTCGATGCTGCAGACGGCGTCGAACATCCTCGGGGACAACCTCCACAACGTGGTGACGGCGTGGCCGGACTTCGAGACGGTCGACCCGTTCTACTACGAGCTCGCGGACGCCATCCTCCGGAAGGAGTACGGCGACGACCAGGGCGTCGACGAGCTCCGCCAGCACCTCTCGGAGCTCTCGTGGGCGTCCCAGAAGACCCACGACCTCGGCCGCGAGTACATCGGGAAACTCCCCCACGACGCGGACGCCGCGCGGAAACTCCGCAAGCAGGGGTTCGCGCGCATGGGCTCGGTACTGAACCAGGTCGAGGACGACCTCGAGGCCGTCGGCGCGGCCCGCGACGCCCTGAAGACGATTCCGGACCTCCGGCCCGACGAACCGACCGTCGTGGTCGCGGGCTACCCGAACGTCGGGAAGTCCTCGTTCGTGAACGCGGTGACGAACGCGTCCATCGAGACCGCCGAGTACCCGTTCACGACGAAGGGCGTCCGGATCGGGCACTTCGAGCGCGACCGCGTGCGCTGGCAGCTCGTCGACACGCCCGGGCTGCTCGACCGCCCCGCGGACGAACGCAACGAGATCGAGGACCAGGCGGTGTCCGCGCTCACGCACGCGGGCGACGTCATCCTCTTCTTCCTCGACCCGAGCGGCACCTGCGGGTACCCCCTCGACGACCAGCGCGCGCTCCGCGCGGAGGTCGCCGACCGGTTCGGGGACGTCCCCCTGGTCACGGTCGGTAGCAAGGCCGACCTCTCGACGGACGTCGAGGCCGACTGCTACGTGAGCGTCGAGACCGGCGAAGGCGTCGAGGACGCCCTCGACGCCGCCGTCGAGGCGTCGGGCTACGAGCCCGACCTCCCGTTCGAGAACTAGCTGACGCGCTCGACCTCGACGTACCGCACCTCGACGGCGAGGTCGCGGCCGGTGCGGGCGTCGACGCGGGCGTCGATGCGCTCCGGGAGGTCCGGGTACCGGCTCTCGGGCGGCACCCCGAGTGTGACCACCACCGTCTGCGGCTGGCGGACGACGAGGCCGCGCTCGTACTCGAAGCGCGTGTCCAGCAGCGTCACGCCCGAGTACTCGCTCCCGGCGAGGACGTCGCCGACCGCGTCGTTCACCGCCTGCTCCGTGGTCGCCGACTCGAAGGACGCGTACGTGACGCCGCCGAGGAACGCCGACAGCACGGCGATGGCGACGGCGAGGACGGCGGCGCGCTTCACGAGCGCGGACCTGGCTTCGCCGACCCGGAAGAACCGCTCCGGCCGGTAGCCCGAGTACCACAGCACGACGAGCGCCGCGAGGTTGATGGAGAGAACGTTCACCGCGACGAGCACGCTCGACCCGACGGCGAGCGTCGGGACGTTCCACGCCAGCCCGATGCCGACGCTGGCGGCCGGCGGGATGAGCGCCACGGCGATGGCGACGCCGACGAGCGCCGACGACACGCCGCTCATCAGGCTGAACGCGCCCGCGACGCCGGCGCCGAGCGCGACCGCCAGCGACAGGAAGTCCGGCCGGAGCCGCTCCCGGACCTCCGACAGCGACAGCACGTCGAGGCCCGGCGGCACGACGTTCGTCTCCTTCACGAGGAGCGCGAACGCCGCGGCGCCCAGGACCGACAGCAGGACGCCGACGACCTGGAGGCGGACGCCGCGCCTGAAGAGGTCCTCGTCGTTGACGACGGTGCCGACGCTCGCGGACATCGCCGGCCCGAGCAGCGGCGCGATGACCATCGACCCGACTACGGTCGCGGGCGAGTCCAGCAACAGCCCCGCGGTCGCGATGATTGTGCTGACGAGGGTCATCACCACGTACGTGCGCCGCGACGGCGCGAGGTCCTCGGCGCGCGCGACCAGTTCCTCGCGGGCGATGCGGTCGCCGTTCTCCTCGGTCTCCGCGTACCGCTCCTGGAGTTCCTCGAAGCGCCGCGAGACGACGGTCTCGGCGTCCAGCACGACCGTGTACGCGTCGTCGGAGAGCCCGACCGCCCGGAGGGACTCGAGGACGTCCTCGACGGCCTCCGTCGGCAGCGGGAAGTGCACGACGGCCGTGTACTCGCGGCCGCTCGTCTCGTCGGTCACCACGTAGTCGATGCCCTCGTCGTCGAGCGCCCCGAGGACGGCGTCGCGCTTCCCGGCCGGCACCGTCACCTGTACGAGTCGCACGCCTCCGGGTTGACGGGGCGCGAAGAAAAGCGTTCAGGGCGGAGCCGCGGCCCCTCGATTCGTGGAACGGGGCGTCGCTACGACGCCGTCGCGTTGTAGGAGACGCGGACCGACGCGGTCACCGTCACCGGCCCGGACTCGATGGACGTCCCGCCGCCGCCCGCGCTGGCGTACGCCGTCTCCACGCGGTACGAGTGGTAGTTCGTGTTCGCGGAGACGATTGTGTGGACGCCGGTGACGTCCAGGGAGCCCTCGCTGGCGAGCGTGTTCGCGCGGTTCCGGGCGTTCTGCATCGCCTTCGTCAGCGCCTCGTTGTGGAGGTTCTCGCGCTTCTCGTCGGAGAGCGTGAACGAGACGCCGTTGACGGTGTCCGCGCCGTTGCTCACGGCGACGTCGATGACCTCGCCGGCGGCGTCGGTGTTGTCGACGGTGATCTCGAGCGCGTGCACGCCCCGGTACGGGCCGCGCCGGACGCCCTTCGGCGTACGCTCGCGCTCCTGGCGGATGTCGTAGTGGGCGGTCCGCACGTCGAGGTTCGTGCTCGCCTGCACCGCGCCCTGCAGCGCGGACTTCACGGCCGCGACGTCGGTCGCGAGCTCCTCGCGGACCGCCGTCGAGTTGTTCGCCGTCGCGGTGACGGCGACCCGCACGACCGCCTGGTTCGGCGTCGCCTCGATCTGACCGGTCGCAGACACGGTAATCGACTTCCCGGGCTGGTCGGCCTGCGTCGGCTGGCCGGCCGCGGCGGCGCCGCTGCCGAGCGCGAGCGCGCCGGCGACGCCCGCGCTCACGAGCAGCGCCGTGCCGAGGACCGCCAACAGCATCGTTTTCTGTCGCATACACGTCACGGTACGACAGGTCACTGCATTAAGGTGCCCCGGACTGAAAGACGCCTTTGAGCGTCCCGTGACGCGGGACTTAACCCCGTCGGCGGCCAACGAGCGGTATGTTCGAGAATCGGCCCGACCGGAGCGACGAGGTGGTGCTCATCGGCCGGTCGAACGTCGGGAAGTCCACGCTGATGCGGGAGATCACGGGCCACAAGGTGCCCACGGGACAGAAACCCGGCGTCACCCGCCAGCCCAACCACTTCGACTGGGCGAGCGAGGACTTCGTGGTCACCGACCTGCCCGGGTTCGGGTACATGGCGGGCGTCGAGGACGACCACGAGGAGTCCATCAAGACCGACGTCGTCCGCTACCTCGAGGAGTACGCGGACAACGTCATGGTGGGCGTGCTCGTCCTGGACGGGAAGGCCGCCGTCGACATCATCGACCGGCACTCCGGCGAGGACGAGGTCCCGCACGTCGTCGAACTGTACTACCTCTTCGAGGACCTCGGAATCCAGCCGGTCGTCGCCGTGAACAAGATGGACAAGGTCGACGACCGCGACGAGCGCCTGAACGACGTCGCCGACCGCCTCGGCCTCTACCCGCCGTGGAAGCAGTGGCGGGACGTCATCGCGCCCATCACCGCCAAGAAGGGCAAGATCGGGGCGTTCGAGGACGCGATGAAGACCCACCTGGAGGCGGCGAAGCGCGACGACCTCAAGAAGTTCTTCTCCTGAGACGACCCCCGGCCACCCGGTGGTTCAAGTACCAGACCGGGGCCATCCAGGCGCGTGACCTGACAGCGACCGCGAGCCGGTCGAGTGCGGAACGGCGGCGAGCCGGCTCACAGCGGACACCGTCGCCTGCGAGCCAACTGAGAGCGGGCGACTCGGGAGAACGGCCTCGTCACAAGGGGCTCGGAGGGGGTAACTCCTCGTCACCGTCGCCCGGGTCGGGGTAGGGCGGCCCAGGAGAAAGGCCTTTCACTCCCAGTCGCCCCACGCCGCGCGCTCGGCGGCCGCGTCGGCGACGCCGTCGGCGTCGAGCACGCCCGCGTCGGTCACGACGCGGTCGACGAGCCCGGCGGGGACGACCTCGAACACCGGGTTCTCGACGGCGACCGGCGCGTCGCCGTCGTAGAGGGGTTCCGAGGCCTCGCCGCCGACGGGGAGTTCCTCAGGAGCGACCTTGTCCGCGGCGCACGCGACGAGCACGGGGACGTCGGCGTCCCGCGCGGCGAGCGACGCGGCCCGCGTCCCGACCTTGTTGACGACGCGGCCGTCCGGGAACACCGCGTCCGCGCCGACCAGCACCGCGTCGCAGTCCGCGACGGCGGCCGGGACGTTCGCGTCCGACGTCAACGTCACGTCGACGGTCGCCGAGAGGGACTCCGCGACTGCGACGCCCTCGCCGCCGGGCCGCGACTCGGCGACGGTCACGCGGTCGAGTTCCGCGTCGCGGAGCGCCGCCGCCACGGTCCCCGACCGGGAGAGCGTGAACACCGCGCTCGCGTCGTCGAGTTCGTCGGCGGCCGCGCCGGCGGCGCGGTCGTCCGCCGCGGCGGCGTCGCCGGCCACGTGTCGGGCGCTCGCTTCGACGGCGCCGGGCGTCCGTTCGCTCGCGCCGGCCATCGCGTGGTTCACGCGGTTCCGGACGACGGCCATCCCCGGTTTCGCGTCGCGGAGGGCGCGCGCCACCTCGGCGACCGCGTCCCAGTCGTCGGCGAGCGCGGCCTCGTCGCGGAGGACGTCCAGCGCGCGCAGCGAGAGGTACGCCGACCCGTGTGCGTCGTCGCCGGCGACCGTCTCGACGGTCGGCCGCACGGCGTCGTAGGACTGCCAGAGGTCCGGGACGGTGTCGCGGCGCCGGATCTCGGTCGCGGGCACCCACTCGTGGGCCGCGGTCTCCCAGTTCGCGTCGACGTCGCGGGTCGCGGCGTCGAAGAGGTACGGGTGCACCACCCAGGTTCCGTGCTCGGGGTCTTCGACCTCGAAGGGGTCGCCGCGCCGGACGAGCGTCACGTCTCCGTCGTCCAGGCCGGTCTCCTCGCGGACTTCCTGGCGCGCCATCCCGTCGGGGTCGCCCTCGGCGTGGCCGGCGACGGCGCCCCACTGGCCGGGGTAGGAGCCGACCTCGTCGCTGCGCTCGAGCAACAGGACGTCCGGGCCGTGCCGGAGGAACGCGGTGACGACGTCGGTCGCCATGCGTGGGGAGTCGGGCCGCCGCGGCTTCAAGCTATTTCCCGGTCCGCGTCGAAACGCCGGGTATGCGCAGCGTCACCGTCGTCGCCGACACGCACGTGCCGTCCCGCGCGTCCGAAATCCCGGACTTCGCCGCGAACGAGATGGCGGACGCCGACCTCGTGGTTCACGCGGGGGACTTCGACAGCCGGGACGCATACGAGGCGGTCCGCGACCTCGCGGACGACCTCGTGGCGGTCCGCGGAAACATGGACCCTCGGGAGCTCGGCCTGCCGAAGGTCGAGACGGTCTGGGTCGAGGACGTGGAGTTCGTGGTGACGCACGGCACCGGCCCGCTGGACGGGTACGACGAGCGCGTCGCCGAGACGGTCCGCGAGGAGCGCACCAGTCGGGACGCGGTCGGCGTCGCGGGCCACACGCACGAACTCCGCGACTGGACGACCGACGGCGTCCACGTCCTGAACCCGGGGAGCGCGACGGGCGCCGACCCCGCGGAGTCGGCGTCCCTGCTGCTCGTGGACGTCGACGGCGAGTCCGTGGACGTGACGCCGGTCTGGGAGTGACGTCTCCGGTACCGCCGGGGCTTTTGTCGGTGGCGTCGAATCCGGGTGTATGCACGCGTTCGCGGTGTCGGGGCTGCCGGAGGTGCGGCCGGGGGACGACCTCGCCGCGCTGGTCGGCGACCGCACCGAACTGGAGGACGGCGACGTGGTCTGCGTCGCCAGCACCGTCGTCTCGAAGGCCGAGGGCCGGACCGCGTCGCTCTCGGAGTTCCCGCCGAGTCCGCGGGCCCGCGAGCTGGCGAGCCGGCTGGAGGCGGTGACGGGCGATTCGAAGGACCCGCGGTTCGCGCAGGCCGTCTTGAAGGAGTCGACGGAGCTGCTGATGGAGGCGCCGTTCCTGTTGACGGAGACGAGGTTCGGGCACGTCGGCGTGAACGCCGGCATCGACCGCTCGAACACGGGCGGCGCCGAGTTGTTGTTGCTGCCAGAGCGGCCGTCGGCGAGCGCCGAGCGCATCCGCGCCGGCCTCGACGCGGACGTCGCCGTGGTCGTGACGGACACGTCGGGCCGGCCGTTCCGCCACGGGCAGCGCGGCGTGGCGCTCGGGTGGGCGGGGATGCCGGCGTCCCGGGACTGGCGCGGGGAGACCGACCGGGACGGCCACGAGCTCGAGGTGACCGTGGAGAGCGTCGTCGACGAGCTGTCGGCGACCGCGAACCTCGTCTCGGGGGAGGGCGACGGCGGGACGCCCGTGGTGGTGGTGCGGGGCTTCGAGTTCGGCGACCACGGCGGCAGCGACCAGCTCTACCGTGAGGTCGAGGGGGACTTCGTGCGGCAGGCGCTCCGGGGGTGGGAGTATGCGCGGGATTGAGTTGACGCCCGAGATTCCGGTGGGGGACGTGGCGGCGCTGGGCGAGCGAGCCGAGGCCGCGGGGTTCGACGCGGTGTTCGCGTCCTGCCACTACAACAACCGCGATCCGTTCCTGGCGCTGGACCGCGTGGCGGCGGCGACCAGCGACGTGCTGGTCGGGCCGGGGGTGGCGAACCCCTACGACACGCACCCCGTGAAGCTCGCGTCCCAGGCGGCGACGCTCGACGAGGTGAGCGGCGGGCGCGCGGTGCTGGGGCTGGGCGCGGGGGACGCGTCCACGCTGTCGAACCTGGGCGTCGAGCGCGACCGACCGCTGCGTCGCGTGCTGGAGGCGATGAAGGTCGCCCAGGACCTCTGGGCGGGGGAGCGCGTCGACCACGACGGGACGTTCGTCGCGCGGGACGCGGGCCTGAACTACGACGCGGGCGAGATTCCGGTCTACGTGGGCGCGCAGGGCCCGCACATGCTGCGGATGGCGGGCAAGCACGCGGACGGCGTGCTCGTGAACGCGAGCCACCCGGCGGACCTGGCGTGGTCGGCGGACCGCGTCGCCGAGGGCGTCGAGGACCGCGTGGTGGACGGCGACGTGGACGTCGCGGCGTTCGCGTCGGTCTCCATCGCTTCGGACGAGGCGGCGGCCCGGGAGGCGGCGCGGCCGCCGGTCGCGTTCATCGCTGCGGGCGCCGAACCGCCCGTGCTGGAGCGCCACGGCCTCGACGCGGAGCGCGCGGCGGACATCGGTGACGCCATCGAGGCGGGCGAGTTCTCGGCGGCGTTCGAACTGGTGACCGACGCGATGCTGTCGGCGTTCTCGATCGCCGGCGACCCCGAGTCGGTCGCCGACCAGCTGGCGGCCGTCGGCGAGCACGTCGACGGCGTCGTCGCGGGGTCGCCGCTCGGGCCGGACCGGGCGGCGGCCGTCGACCTGCTCGGCGAGGCCTTCGAGGAGGCGGGCGTCTAGGCGCGCCGGCGGCGCGTGCGCTTCGTCGCGGTGTCGGGGACGACCGCGGAGAGGACGCCGCCGAGCGCGAGCGCGCCGAACGCCCCCATCGAGAGGGTGACGAGTAGCGCGCCGCAGGCCACCAGCAGGGCGGACAGCGGGTCCGTGCCGCCGGCGGTCGCGAAGTGCTCTACCATCGAGACGGCGTTGTCGACGATCCAGACCATACCGTGTGTTCCCGGGGCCGGCGCCTTAGGTGCTCCGGGAGCGTTATGGCGGTGGCGGTCCAACGGGGTGGTGTGTCAGAGGACGCTACGCTCGACGCGTTCGCCGACGCGTCGGACGCCCCGGCGGAGTCCGACGACGACGCGACGCCGGCGCCCGTGACGAGTTCGTACCGCGAGGACGGGACGTGTTCGTCGTGCGGCGAGTCGGCGTCGCGGCTCTGGCAGACTGGCGAAGCCAGCGTCTGCGTGGGGTGTGCGGCGTGGACGGCTACCGGCGAGGGTGCGTGTGACCAATAAACATACAAGTATCTCCTCCCCTACCCTTCCACAGTCGACGACCCCCGCAGCTTCCCACCCACCATGACAGATGCACACGATACACGCGCCGTCGCAGACCCGCGGACGCACGCGGAGGCGCCCGCGCCGATGTCCGTCTCGGAGGCGAGCGACCTCGCCCGCCGCGTCGCCGAGAACATCGAGACGGTCATCGTCGACAAACGCGACGCCATCGACCACGTCCTCACGGCCGTCCTCGGCGGCGGCCACGTCCTCCTGGAGGACGTGCCCGGCGTCGGGAAGACGATGCTCGCGCGGTCGGTCGCGCGGTCCTTCGACGGCGACTTCCGACGCGTCCAGTTCACGCCCGACCTCCTCCCGACGGACGTCACCGGCGTCAACGTCTTCAACGAGAAGTCCCGCGAGTTCGAGTTCCAGCCCGGGCCGGTGTTCGCGAACGTCCTGCTCGCGGACGAGATCAACCGCGCGCCGCCGAAGACGCAGTCGGCGCTCCTGGAGGCGATGGAGGAAGAGCAAGTGACCGCCGACGGGGACACGCGCGCCCTCCCGGACCCGTTCCTCGTCATCGCGACCCAGAACTCCGTCGAGCGCGACCGCACGTACGAGCTCCCGGTCGCGGAGCTCGACCGGTTCATGAAGAAGCTCCGGCTCGGGTACCCCGACCGCGACAAGGAGGTCGACGTCCTGGACCGCGTCGTCGGCGGCCACCCCATCGACGACATCGAGGCGGTCGCGGGCGTCGAGGACTTGCGGCGCGCTCGCGCGGCGACCGCGGGCGTCGAGGTCTCCCGGCCCGTGAAGGCGTACGTGACCGAGCTCGCGCGCTACACCCGCGACCACGCGGCGCTCGGCGTGAGCCCGCGTGGGTCGATCTCCCTCCTGCAGGCCGCCCAGGGGCGCGCCGTCCTGGACGGCCGCGACTACGTGGTTCCCGACGACGTGCAGGCGGAGGCGTCCGCGGCGCTCGCCCACCGCATCCGCACGGAGGCCGGCGGGACGCTCGGCGGGGAGGCGGCGCGCACGCTCGTGCAGCGAGCGCTGGACACCGTCGAGCCGGAGTGAGATGCCGCCCCAGCTCACCCGCCGCGGGCAGGTCGTGGCCGCGGCAGCCCTCCTCGGCGTCGCGCTCGGGTACGGGTTCGGCGGCCGCAGCCTGAACGCCGTCGTCGTGCCCGCGGCAGCCCTCCTGCTCGCGACGCACGTGTACGCGCGGTCGGTCCCGGAGCCCGAGGTCGAGCGGTTCACGCCGACCGAGGGCCACCAGGGCGACTACCGGACCGTGGAGCTGTTCGTGTCGGCCGACCGGCCGTACCCGGCGACCGTCCGGGACGCGCTCGGCGACGGGCTGCGCGGCGACAGCCGCATCGAGACGGCGGTCGACGGCCGCGAGCTGTCCTACGAGGTGGAGCTCGCGCACCGCGGCGTCCACAACGTCGGTCCGTGCACCGTCGTCGCGACAGACCCGTTCGGGCTCTGGCGGACGTCGTTCACGGTCGGGGAGCCACAGTCGGTGACGGTGTTCCCGCGCGTGCACGGCCTCGAGGACACCGCGGCGTTGCTCCGCGGGTACGTCGGCATCACCGACGAGCGCGAGCAGTTCGCGGGCGTCCGCGAGTACGAGCGCGGCGACCCGCTGCGTGACGTCAACTGGAAGGCGAGCGCGAAACACCCCGGGAGTCTCGCGGTCACCGAGTACGCGGGCGAGGGCGCGACCGAGCGCGTCACCGTCGCGGCGGAAGCCCTCGGGCCGCGGGCCGACTCGGTCGCGGAGGCCGCCGCGAGCATCGCCGCCCACCTCCTGGACGAGGGCGTCGCGGTCGGCGTCGTCACGCCGACCGGCAGCCTGGACCCCGCGCACGGCGACCCGCACCGCCGGCGCGTCCTGGGCGTGCTCGCGGACTTCGAGCAGGGGATGCTGCGGCGCCGCCGGAAGGACGAGGCCGAGATCGTCGTGCACGCGCCCCGGAGCGGCGAGCACGTCTCGGTGACGGTGGCGGGCGACGACCACCGCTACAAGGAGTTCGTCGGCGGCCGGACGACCGCCGGCGACGGACAGCCCTCTGACGCCAGCGCGCCGGAGGTGGTGGCGTGAGCACCGCGAGCGTCCGGGACGCGGTCGGCGCCGACGTGGAGTACCCGTCGGTGGCGTCCGCCGCCGCGGCCGCCTGCGTCGCTGTGGCCGCCGGCGCGTACCTCTCCGTGCTGTACAACGTCGTCGCCGTCGTCGGCGGCATCCCGAAGTTCGTCGCCGCGGTCGCGCTCGCGGTGGCGCTCGCGGCGGTGCTGCGCGCGCTCCCCCGGAAGTGGGCGTTCGGGCTCGCCGCGACGCTGCTGGTCGCCGGGCTCGCGCTCTACCTACGGGCGGTGCCGCCCGCGTACTTCGCGGCGATGTCGCCGACCCGGGTCGTGATGGACACGATAGCGCTGCTGACCGGGTACTCCGTGCTGCGGATGCCGGCGGCGGGCGCGTGGGCGGTCGCGGTCGCGCCGGCGCCGACGTTCCTCGCGGCGTACTTCGCGGCGCGCGGCGAGTTCCCGCGCGCGGCCGGCGTCGCGGCCGCGGCGCTCGCGTTCTTCGTGCTGACGGGGGACGCGAACACGACGGTGACGCTCGTCGGCGTGCTCGGCGCCGCGGGCGCTATCGGGTTCGGGACGCTGGCGGCCCACGGCGCGAGCGGCCGGCAGGTCCAGGTGCTGGCCGCGGTGCTCGCGCTGATGGTCGTCGGGTCCGCGACGGTGACCGCGGTGCCGGGCGGCCGGTCGCCGCTCGTGCCGTCCTCGTCGACGACGACCGCGGGCAGCCTCGTGAGCGCGGACAGCTACATGGCCGTCGGCGGCAGTCTGCGGCTCGACCCGAAAGTCCAGTTCGTCGTCGAGACCGAGCGGGCGTCCTACTACCGGGCCGGCGTCTACGACCGGTTCACGGGCACGGGCTGGGTGCGGACCGCCGACGTCGGCCGGCAGGCGAACATGCCGCCGCCGTCGGGCGACTACGTCACGCAGCAGATCACCGTGAAGCGGCGGCTCGACCTCGCGCCGGCGGCGCCGGTCCCGCAGAGCGTCTCGGGCGTCGACGCGACCATCACGTCCGGCGGACTGCTGAAGTCCGACGCGACGCTGTACCCCGGTGACACGTACACGGTGCGGAGCCGCGCGCCGCCGTCGGACGCGTCGACGCTCGCCGAGGAGACCGGCGACGTCCCGGACGCCATCCGCGACCAGTACCTCCAGACGCCGTCGAACACGGACAGGCGCGTCGTCGCGCTCGCCGACCAGATCACGGACGGCGCCGAGTCGAACTACGCGAAGGCGGACGCCGTCGAACAGTGGCTCGAGGCGAACAAGGAGTACTCTCTGGACGCCGAGCGCGCCCGCGGCAACCTCGTGAACCAGTTCGTGCTCGGCGACGAGCCCGGCTACTGCGTGTACTTCGCGAGTTCGATGGTCGTCATGCTGCGCTCGCAGGGCGTGCCCGCGCGGTTCGTCGTCGGGTTCACCGAGGGCCAGCGCGTCGCCGAGGACGAGTGGGTCGTCCGCGGCGTCGACTCCCACGCGTGGGTGGAGGTGTACGTCCCGGACCGCGGCTGGGTGCGCTTCGACCCGACGCCCGCCGCGCCCCGGACCAGCGAGGAGACCCAGCGCGTCGAGACCGCCCGCGAGAACGGCGTCGAGGGCGTCGACGCGGCGGGCAGCGCGAACGGCACGTGGACGCCGCCGCGGACGACCACCGAGCGGACGCTCCAGGACCTCGGGCAGACCACCGCGAACCCCCAGATCACCGGGCAGGCGCCACTCCAGCAGTCCGAGTACGGCATCGGCGCGCCGACCACCGCGAACGTCGCGAACGTCACCGCGCCCGGCCTCGGTGCGGGCAGCGGTGGCGACTCCGGCGGGCCGCGGCTCCCGCCGCTCACGACGCTGACCGTCTGGGGCGTGCTACTCGTCGGCGTCGGCGCGGCGCTCCGGTTCACGGGCGTCGCGGACCGCGCGTACCGCGCGCTCTGGCTGCGGTGGCTGCCCGACGGCGACCCCGAGACCGAGATCGAGGCGGCCTTCGAGCGCGTGGAGTACGTCCTCGGGAAGCGCTACCGCGAGCGCGGCGACGGTGAGACGGTGCGGTCGTACCTCGCGGACGTCCGCGCCGGCGAGCGCGCCGAACGCGTCGCTTCGCTCCGGGAGCGAGCGAGGTACGCGGGCACAGCCGACCGCGAGGACGCCCGGGAGGCCAAACGCCTCGCGCGGTCTCTGGCAGGCGAATACAGCCGCCTCCCCGCGCCCCGGCGATAGTGTTTAATACGCGGATTTCGTAATCCAACGTGTAATGTCGGAAGTCTGCTCGACGTGCGGGTTGCCCGAGGAACTCTGCGTCTGCGAGGACGTCGCCAAAGAGTCCCAGCAAATCGAAATCCGCATCGACGAGCGCCGCTACGGAAAGGAGGTTACCGTCATCGAAGGATTCGATCCCAACGACGTCGACCTGGACAGCCTGTCGTCGGACCTGAAGTCGAAGTTCGCGTGCGGCGGCACTGTCGAGGACGGCGAGATCGAACTCCAGGGCAACCACTCGGGCCGCGTGGAGGACTTCCTCCGCGACAAGGGCTTCAACGTCGCCTGACGCCCGCGCGTCGGCGGTACTCCACTTCTGACTGGCACGACGCCCGGTAGCGTCGCGGCCGAGCGACCGGACTAGAAGGGCGCGTCAGCGGACTGTTCGTCGGTCGCGTCAGCCGAACCGTCCGCCGGTTCGTCGGTCGAACTACCGGCCGAGTCGCCGGTCGTCTCTTCGGGTTCCGTCTCGAGTTCGCCCGGCCAGCCCGCGAGTCCCTCGGCGAGGCTCTCGACGCGCGCGTCGTCGGCGAGGCCCTCGTAGGACGCGACGAGCCGGGCGGCCTGCACGCTGGACTCGCCGTGCGGGCAGACCGTGACGACGCGTTCGGCGCCGTCGAGGCGGTCGACGGACTGCGGGAGTTCCTGGAAGGGGATGCACTCGCTGCCGGGGATGTGGCCGCGCTCGAAGGCGGCCCGCCGCCGGATGTCGACGACGCGGACGCCGTCGTCGTCGAGTACGGCCGCGAGTTCGTCGGCGGAGACTTCGCCGTCCATGTGCGTTCGGTGGCGGCGCGCGGAAGTAGGGCTTGCGGTCGCCGAAACGACGAAGGACCTCCGCGTGTTACCAATCCACATGGACAGCGACATCGGCTACCTGCCCACGTACCTCCTCGAGGAGGACGCCGACCGCGAGGAATCCAGCGACGGCGGGACGCCGGACGGCCACCGCGACCCGGTGACGGTCGCCGCGCTCGGCTATAGCGAGAGGTAGCCGTCCGCCGCCGCGAGCAACAACCCCTCGATCGTCGCGTCGTTCGCCGGCGGCTCCCGCGCCACCGCCAGCGCGTCCGCCACGGGCACCCGCTGTACCGACAGGAACTCGTTGTCGTCCAGCTCCCGGCCGACCTCGGTCAACCCCGACGCGAACACGATCCCCCGGCGGTGCCGCAGCACCCCGGTCGCCGTCCAGAACTCCTCCACGAACCGCAGCTCCTCGGCCTCGTACCCCGTCTCCTCCCGCAACTCCCGCCGGCCAGCCGCCACGTAGGACTCCCGGTCGGGCGCAGGCGCGACCGCGTCGTCGCTAGCTCCCTTCGAGGACTCGCTTCGCTCACCCTCGCGGCTCCCGGCTTCGCCGCTCGCTC
>JBDGUB010000032.1:0-22784 GCA_042216245.1 Halobacterium sp. | reverse complement strand
TTATTCTTGGCCGAATGATCCGAACAGAGACGCTTGCTGAACTCATACTCTATATTCAGCAGTCTGTATTGGCTCATATCACATACCGAATAGTTGTTTCGCCTGATTAGGCAAGAGCCCTGGGAATAATTGAAGGAGTTCAATTAATGCACGCTCTTCTGCATGACCTGATTTTCCCACCAATTGAGGAGTTCCAAGCAAGTTTAGATGACTTCATTAAATCAGTCCAAAAATAGTGGGAAGAGATAGGAGAAGCGGAAGCTCAACACCCAACCGAAGAGGTTTGCCTCGCTAAATCTCAATCGGTACAGCTTACCAAAATATAATATATTTTACTTTCCAAACTGCCATGGGCAGGGCGGGAAGGAGATGTACAGGCTGTTTGCAATATACGCAGCCCCAAGTGTCCTGACGCGACGCCCAAACGTGTGTTTTCGAGTAGTCACGAGGTGTGAATTTCAGTTAGCGCATCCAAATTCCGAAAAGGAGTTCACCGCGCCCGACTGCGCCCCACCCACGGACCGAAGAGTACGTACCACCGGCCCGCCACCACACGCACATGACTATCGTGGAGGACGCGCGCCGGGTCCTGGCGGAGGACCCGGTCTGTGACGCGTGCCTGGGGCGGTGTTTCGCGGAGCGGAGCTTCGGGCTGTCGAACGCGGAACGCGGGCGGGCGCTGCGGACGACCGTCGCCCTGGCGGACGACGAGCCCTACGAGCCGACCGACACCTCGGAGTGCTGGGTCTGCGAGGGGGCGTCGGGGCGCTTCGACGCGTTCGCGGACCTCGTGCTGGACGCCGTCGAGGACGTGGCGTTCGACACGTACCAGGTGGGGACGCGGGCGCCGCCGCTCGTCGAGGAGAACGAGGCGATGCTGCGCGACCTGGCGGGTCTGCCCGAGGACGCGGGCGAGCGGTTCAAGTCCGAGTGCAACCGCGAGGTCGGGAAGCGCGTCGGGCAGGCGACGGGCGCGGACGTGGACTTCGAGCGCCCGGACGTGCTCGCGGTGCTGGACGTCGAGGACGAGACGGTGGACGTGACGGTGAACTCGGCGTTCGTCTACGCCCGGTACCGGAAACTCGAGCGCGGCATCCCCCAGACGAAGTGGCCGTGCTCGGACTGCAACGGCACGGGGACGCTCGTGGACTCGGAGTGCCCGCACTGCGACGGGACGGGCTACCGGTACCCGGAGAGCGTCGAGCAACTGGTGGCGCCGCCCGTCGTGGAGGCGATGGACGGCACCGATGAGTCGTTCCACGGCGCGGGCCGCGAGGACATCGACGCGCTGATGCTGGGGACCGGCCGGCCGTTCGTCGTGGAGGTCGAACACCCCCAGGAGCGCCACCCCGACCCCGACGCGCTGGAGGACGCCGTCAACGAGTACGCCGACGGCAAGGTCGAAGTGGAGGGCCTGCGGCTGGCGGACCACGGGATGGTCGAGCGCGTGAAGGAGCTGGACGCGCGGAAGCGCTACCGCGCGCAGGTGGCGTTCGACGCGCCCGTCAGCGAGGCCGACCTGGCGGCGGCCGTCGAGCAGCTCGACGGCGCGACGATCGAACAGGAGACCCCGCAGCGCGTCAGCCACCGGCGCGCGGAGGTCGTCCGGGAGCGCGACGTCTACGACCTCACCGCGGAGCTCACCGACGACACCCACGCCGTCGTCGAGGTCGAGGGCGAGGGCGGGCTCTACATCAAGGAGCTCGTGTCGAGCGACGACGGCCGGACGACGCCGAGCCTCGCTGGCGTCCTCGGGGTCGGCGCCGAGGTCACCGCACTGGACGTCGTCGCCGTGGAGGGCGAGAACGAGTCGTTCGAGGACACCGAGTTCCTGCACTGATGCCGGGGGTCGGGTTCGGCGTCGACGAAGCCGGGAAGGGCCCGGTCCTGGGGTCGATGTTCGCGGCGGCCGTCGCGGGCGACCCGGCCGACCTCCCGGAGGGCGTCGCCGACTCGAAGCGGCTGTCAGCGGCGCGCCGGGAGGAACTGGACGCGGCCATCCGGGACGCGATGCGGGTGGGGGTCGCGGAGGTTCCGGTGGCGCGCATCGACGACCCGGAGACGGACATGAACGGGCTGACGGTCGCCGTGCAGGCGGACGCGCTCGCGCAGGTCGCCGCGGACGGCCTCGCGGGCGTCGTGGACGCCGGGGACGTCGACGAGGCGCGGTTCGGCCGTCGGGTCGCAGACGCCGTCGACGCGGACGTCGACGTCACCGCCGAGCACGGCGCGGACGACGAGTACGCGCTGGTCGCCGCCGCGAGCGTCGCCGCGAAGGTCGCGCGGGACGCCCACGTCGCCGAGCTCGCCGACGAGTACGGCGACGTCGGCTCCGGCTACCCGAGCGACCCCGCGACGCGCGCGTTCCTCCGCGAGCACGTCCGCGAGCACGGCGACCTCCCGGACTGCGCCCGCGAGTCCTGGCAGACGAGCAGGGACGCGCTCGCCGCCGCCGAGCAGGCCGGCCTCGACGACTTCTAATCCACACGCTTTTCGTCGCCGCCCGCGACCCTGGGAACGAATGGTCGTGGACCGACTCGACGCGCCCGACCCCGGCGAGTTCGTCGACGCGGCGAAGGCCGCGTTCCGGGACGGCGCGGTGTTGACGGTGGAGGCGCACTGCGAGGTGGAGTACGAGGGCCGGACGTCCGGCTACCTCGACGCCGGCGACCGCCTCCTCGTCGCGAAGCCCGACGGCACGTTCCTCGTCCACCAGCCGACGGGCCACAAGCCCGTGAACTGGATGCCGGGCGGCGGCACCGTCGAAGCCCGGGAGAGCGAGGGCGACGCCGTCCTGCTGGCGCGCCGCACGAACCCCAGCGAGCGCGTGGAGGCCCGCATCCGCGAGGTCTACGGCGTCACGCGGTTCGACGCGGAGGACGGCGCGACCTACGAGGAGTCCGGGACGGAGGCCGAGATGCACGCGTACATCGAGGAACACCCCGAGGAGCTCGAGGAGGGCCTCCGCATCGTCGAGCACGAGCGCGAGACCAAGTACGGGTTCGTGGACTTCTTCGCGGTCGACGAGGACGGGACGCCCGTCGTCGTCGAGGTCAAGCGCATCCAGGCGACGCTGAACCACTTCGACCAGCTGAAGCGGTACGTGGAGCTGTACCAGGATTCGAGCGAGGACGGCGAGGGGGGCGAGCCGGCAGGCGACCGGTCCTCGATCGCGAGCGGCGACGCCGCGAACGGCGTCAGGGGGATGCTCGTCGCGCCGTCGGCGTCCGAGCGCGTGAAGCGCGCGCTCCGGGACAACGACCTCGAGTTCGTGGAGCTCTCGGAGTTCGGGCTGGACGCGAAGGGCGCCACCGAAGCGAAACTCACCGACTTCTGACCTCGCGGCCGGCCCGGACTGGGGCGTCGAGCGCTGGCTGCTCGCTGCCCCCAGAAGCCGGCGAGAGAAATCGGCGGAATCGGTCGAAACCGAATCCCGGGGACTACGACCGGTTCTCCGTGAGGAGGCGGCGGAGGATGTCGCCGTACGCGGGCCGCGTGACGAGCACGCCGACGAGCACGCCGAGGATGGTGACCACGGCGAACCCGAAGAGGTCACTGAGGTTCAGGACGACCAGCGGCGACATCGCGACGATGGTGGTCGCCGCGGCCGCGCCGATGGTCCACAGCGCCTTCCGGAACCGGCTCTGGAAGACGCGCGCGGAGGACACCTCCTCGGTCATCACCTCGTCGGCGATGATGACGAGGTCGTCGACCCCGGTCCCGATGACCGCGATGAACCCCGCGATGTGCGCGAGGTCGAGCGCGAGCCCGGACGCCGCCGCGAACCCGAGCAGGATGACGACCTCGGAGAGCGCGGTGAGCACCATCGGCACCGCGACCTTCGCCTCGCCGTACCGCAGGAACACGACGGCGGAGACGGCGAGCGCGGCCGCGATGCCGGTCACGAGCGACAGCGGCTTGTAGCGGTCGGCGAAGCTCGGGGAGACGTAGTAGGAGTTCACGAAGTCGAGGCTCGCCGGGAGCGCGCCCGCCTGCAGGTTCACCTGGAGTTCGCGGGCTTCCGCCATCGTGTCGGCCTCGATGACGAACGTCCCCTGCTTCACGAAGTCCCCGGACTCGATGGGCTGGGCGAGGCTCTGGCCCATGCTCGCGTGGTAGACGACCTCGCCGTCGAGGATGGTGAGCAGGCAGTAGCCGCCGTCGGGCCACTGGCAGTTCCCGATGCCCTCGGCGGTCGTGAACCCGTACTGCTGCATCGCGTTCGCGAAGTCGCGGGCGCCCGCCCGCGTGAGCTCCACGGGGACGACCGGGCGGCCCTGGCGGTTCGTCGTCGGCGCGCTGACGCTGTCGATGTCCTCACGGGTGAGCACGGTGGCGTTCGCCTGGCTGCCGTTCTTCGGGTAGTACGCCCACATCTCGACCTCGCCGCGGCCCTCGATGAGGTCCTTGACCTGGGAGGCGTTCCGGCCCGGCACCTCGATGACGATGTAGTGGTCGTCGCTGCCGCGGGGGTTCGTCTGGTAGACGGACGTCCCGGAGAATCCGGTGGCGTCGACCTTGCTCTCGATGGTGTTCACCATCGTCTGCCTGGTGTCAGCGGTGACGCCGGTGCGGACGGTCGTGGGCGCGTACCCGAGTGACTCGAGGGCCGACTGCACGCGGCTCGTGGAGACGTTCGCGAACACCTCGACGACGTCCTTGGCGGGCCGCGCCTGGACGTTGTCCGGTTCGGTGGACAGCGACGCGGAGAGGTTCTGTTCGATGTCGGCCTCGTTGTCGACGGTGACGTCGACGCCCTCGGCGGTGACGCCGACGACGGCCGCGCGCAGGCGGACGCCGCCGGAGAGCTCGAGGCCGTACTGGAGGTTCGTCGGTTTCTCCGCGGCCTGCGGGCCGCCGGCGGCGCCGATGCCGGGCGCGAACAGCGCGACGGAGCTCAACAGCAGGAGCACGACGAGGAGGGCGATCCGCCAGTTCTCGCGGACGTTCATCGCTTCACCCCCTCGAACTTGTACCAGCGGAGCAGCGTGACGTTCAACATGTAGGTGTTCATGAGGTCGGTGGTGAGGCCGAGCACGAGCACGATGCCGATGGACGTCAGCAGCTGGATGCCGAAGAAGTAGGCGACGGACGCCATCACCGTCATGGAGGCGATGGACGTCACGGTCATCGTGACGCCGGTGCGCATCGCGCGGTGGACGCTCTCCCAGAAGCTCCCGGACCGCCGGAGCACGTGGTTGTTCAGGAGGATGTCGGAGTCGACCGAGTACCCGATGAGCATCAGGAGCGCGGCGACCGTGCCGAGCGTGAGTTTGATGCCGAGGACGTTCATGAGCGCGAGCGGCACGACGATGTCGCTGAACGCCGAGAGCACGACCGCGATGCTCGGGACGAACGTCCGGAACAGGACGAAGACGACGACGCTCATCCCGACGAACGCGGCGGCGACGCCGTAGAGCGCGAGCTCCTGGGTGGCCTGGCCGAACGTCGCCGACGTGCTCTGGGACTGCACGATGGTCACTTCGGCGTCGGCGTTCTCCTGGATCGGGGGGACCGTCTGGGACTGGAACGTGACGAGGAAGCGGTCCCCGCTGGTGCCGACCTGCCGGATGGACGCCGGCTCGGACGCGAACGCGGCCTTGACCGCGGACTGGGAGGCCTGGGACGTCACGACGGCCTCGGACCCGCCAGTGAACTCGATGCCGAGCGCGACCGGTGACCCCGTGAGGGCGAACGTCGCGCCGAGCACGGCGAGCGCGACGACCAGCACCGCCAGCGGGGGAGCGACGAGCTCCCGCATGGAGTACTGGCTGAGGTCGACCTCAGGGACCTCGAGCGTTGACATGGATTTCGCTCGGGAGCGAGTGAGGATAAGGCTTCTTATAGTCGGTCGGCGGGCTCAGGGGACGAACCGTTCGGGGACGTGTCTGCGGAGGTCGTCGGGGACCGCGGCGAGCAGGCGGTCGGCGAGCGCGGGGAGGTGTTTGCGGACGGCCGCGTACCCGGCGGAGACGCCGAGCGCGGCGAGCACGACGCGCTGGACGGCCGGCCCCGACGCGAGCGGGCCGTACGCGAGCGCGGCGGGGACGCCGACGAGCGCGGCGACGGCGACGTCCTCGGGGGCGCCGTCGTACCGGACGAGCCGCCGCGGCCGGATCCAGCGCCCGTGGAAGTGGCTGTAGACGGCGCGGTCGCTGGTCGCCTCCCAGGGCTTGAGTTCGAGCCCGCCGCCGAGCGCGTCGCTGGCGGAGTGCGCCGCGGCGGCCGCGAGGAAGACGGCGGCGCCGATGGTCCACGCGCCGGGCGCGAGGACGGCGACGCCGGCGGCGGCGACGGCGGCCAGCGGGAAGTACACGGGGAAGTGCAGGGTGCGCCGGTGGCCAGCGTAGAGGTCGAGGTCCGGGAACACGCCGCCCGCGAGCCCCGCGGCGGCGATTAGTGGCGCGTGCTCGGGGGCGAACGGCGCGACGAGCGCCGCGAGCGCGAGGCCGACGAGCGCGTGAGTCGTCGCCATCATGGGAGCGATAGTAGGCCGCGGCCGTATTTGAGTGTGTCGTCGCCCCGAGGACAGAATCCGGTCTCTGCGCCCGCGAATCCGCGGCGGATTTACGGTGGCGCCCCCGACACACTGCGTATGGCTCGGCCCGCCGCCCGAGCGCTCGTCCGCGTCCTCCAGGCCGGCGTCGCGGCAATCCTCCTGGTGGGCCTCGCGACCACGAACGTCAGCGTCGTCGTGAACGCCGGCCTCGGCCTCGGCGTGACGTTCCTGCCCGCGGTGCTGCGGCGGGACCTCCGGCTCTACCTCTCCCCAGGCGCGTCGCTGTGGGTCGCCGCCGCCGTCTTCCTCCACACGCTCGGGATGGCGGGCCCCTACCACAACGTCTGGTGGTACGACCACCTCACGCACGGGTTCTCCGCCGCGCTGGTCGCCGCCGCCGGCTACGCGACGGCGCGCGCGCTCGACGAACACCGCGACGACCTCTACTTCCCGCGGCCGTTCCTCGCCGTCTTCATCCTCCTGCTCACGATGGCGTTCGGCGTGCTCTGGGAGGTCCTGGAGTTCCTCGCGCGGGAGGCCGCGTTCGCGATGGGACTGGACCCCGTGCTCGTCCAGTACGGCATCGACGACAGCCTCCTCGACCTCGTGTTCGACGCGGCGGGCGCCGTCCTCGTCGCGACCGTCGTCGCGCACTACCTCGCCGCGGACGTCGTCGCGCTCACCGCGTGGCTGGACGGCGACGTCCGCCGCTGACCGGCGGCAGACCTATCCTGCCGCCCGCCGTAGGAACTGGTATGGCGACCAGTGTCACGCTCTCGTACCCGACGGACGTCAGCGACTGGGGCCGCGACCAGCTCGCCACCGACCACATGAAGGCGTACCTCCGGAAGACCCAGGGGCCCGCCCGCGAGGGCGACACCTGGGAGGTGTTCCTCGACGTCGGGTGCTGCGGGGACAGCCCGGACGTCCCGCTCGTCGTCGAATCTGTCGAGGGCGACGCCGAACTCACGCCCGAGACGACCATCGAGTTCGTGGAGCGCGAGGCCTGCGGCGTCCAGTCCGGCTGGGAGGTCCAGAGCGAAGCCGGCCCGCCCTAGGGCAGGTACCGGACGCTCACGAAGTCCTCGCCGGACCGGATCTCCACGCACTCGATGCCGATGCGGGCAGCCCGAGCAACCGTCTGGGCGTCGTCCCGGACGTCCGCGACCGCCTCCTCGACGCCGTCCGCCGGCACCGAGAGCACGTGCACCTCGCCGGTGCCGGCCCGCTCGGTCGTCGCCAGTTCGCCCTCCGGGAGCCCCTCGGCCATCTCGCGGGCCTGCACGGTCGGCGCCTCCTCGCTGACCTCCACGGGAATCCGCTTGCGCTCCGACACCTCGACGACGCTGTACGTGACGCCCATCGGCGGGTCCGGCGCCACCGTCGCCTCGACGACGTCCCCGCGCTCCACGCCCGGGTTCTCGGAGAGCGTGTGCACCTGCGCGTCCGACACGTCGGAGAGAATCGCGGACGCCTCGCTCGCCTCGGTCACGAGGAACGTCGCGGTCTTCTCGTCGCTCATTGGACACCGGTAGGCCGTCTCGGCGTTTCCGTGTTTCGACCGAGCGCCGCCGGTCACCCGCTGAACCGCCTGTGGACGGCGTACACGAGCAGCGCGCCGGCGAGCGGGACGAGCGGTGAGGCGGCGGCGGGCATCGCGTACAGCGCCTCCACGACGGGCGCGAACACGCCCGCCGGCTCGGGCCGCGAGGTGAGTTCGCCGTCGATGCGGTACTGCGCGGGCATCGACGCGACGACGCCCAGGTAGACGGAGACGACGAACGCGTACCCGGCGAGCGCGAGCGCGGCGTCGTAGCGCTCCCGCACCGGCGCGTCGCGGCGGTGGCGGCGCGCGACGAACAGCACGGGCGCGACCAGCGGCAGGAAGACGAACAGCCCGACGACCACGTAGAACGTCCGGGACAGCGTCAGCGTCCCGCCCTGCGCGCCCGCCGTGTTCCCGACGAGCACGAGCAGCGCGCCCGCCATCAGGAACGCGAACAGCGCGCCGAGCACGCCGCTGACGACGACGTAGCTCCGGAACAGCCGTGAGTCGGACGCCCGGAACGCGTACGGGTACGCCGAGAGCAGCCCGGAGTAGGTGTCGAACCGGCCCATACTCGTGCTCCGCGACCGCGGCGCAAAAGCACGGCGACTCGACCCGGCCCGACTGGCGCCGGGAAAGCACGGCGACTTAAGCCGGCGGGCGCCGCGAGTAAACGTATGCACGTAGACGTGGGGAACGCGCTCGCCGCGGCCGCCCGGCCGGGCGTCCCGCGGGACGCCCTCGAACGCCTCGACGACCGCGTCGCGGAGGCACACGACCGCATCGCGGCCGGCATGGACGACGGCGAGTTCGGGTACGAGGCCCTGAACCTCCCGGAGACCGCGGACGCCGCCGAGATCGTGGCGGCCGTCGAACCGTTCGCGGACTGCCAGACGCTGCTCACCGTCGGCATCGGCGGGAGCGCGCTCGGCGCGGCGACGCTCGCGGACGCGCTCGGCGGCGACCTCGAGACGCAGTTCCTCGACAACGTCGACCCCGAGCACGTCGCCGGCCTGCTCGCGGACGTCGACCTCGCGTCGACGGCAGTCCACGTCGTCTCCCGGTCCGGCACCACGGCCGAGACGCTCGCGAACTTCCTCGTCGTCCGCGACGCGATGGCGGACGCCGGCGCCGACTGGACCGACCGCACGTTCGTCACGACCGGCCCCGAGGGCAACCTCCGGGAGCTCGCGCGCGAACACGACCTCCCAGTGCTCGACGCCCCCGAGGGCGTCCCCGGGCGGTTCTCCGCGCTCTCCACGGTCGGGCTCCCGGCCGCCGCGCTCGCCGGCCACGACGTCGACGAGATTCTCGCGGGTGGCCGCGACGGTATGGACGCGCTCGCCGGGTCGCTGTTCGACTGTCCGGCGTACGCGTACGGCGCCGTCGCGTTCGCGCTCGACGCCCGCGGCGCGAACGTCAACGCGATGATGCCGTACGCCGAAGGCCTCGAGACGTTCGCGGAGTGGTTCGCGCAGCTCTGGGCCGAGAGCCTCGGGAAGGACGGCCTCGGGCAGACGCCGGCGCGCGCGCTCGGCGCGACAGACCAGCACAGCCAGCTCCAGCTCTACCGCGCCGGCCCCCGGGACAAGCTCGTGACGCTGCTGCGGCCCCGGGAGCGCGAGGACCGCGGCGTCCCAGAGACCGACCTCGCGGGCCTGGACTACCTCGCCGGCGGCAGCCTCGGCGACCTCCTCGACGCCGAGTTCGAGGCGACCGAAGCCAGCCTCGCGGAGTCCGGCGTCCCGAACGTCCGCGTCGAGGTGCCGCGGCTCGACGAGCGCGCGCTCGGCCGCCTCCTCTACGACTTCGAGGCCGCCTGCGTGCTCGCCGGCGAGCTCTACGGCGTCGAGACGTTCACGCAGCCCGCCGTCGAGTGGGGGAAGGACGCGGCCCGCGGCCTCCTCCGCGGCGAGGAAGCGCTCCCCGAGAAGACCGATCTCGTCGTCGGCGACGAAAGCACCTAAGCCCGCGCGGGCCGCACCGACGGACGTGAACGACCGGTACGCGCAGACCGTCGGCTTCGTCGTCGCGGGCGTCGCGCTCGCCGCGACGTTCCTCGAGTGGACGCCCGCGTCGGCGCTGGCCGCCCGCGTCGCCGCCGGGTTCGCGGGCGTCGCCGCGCTCGCGTTCGCCGCGCGCCGCCACGGCACGGGACCGCGGTGGCTGGACTACGCCGCGACGCTCGCCGGCGGCGGCCTCGTCGCCACCGCCGCGGCCGCCATCCTCGGCATCGCGGGCGCGCTCCCGGAGGGACTGCTGGTCGCGCTGTTCGCGGGGTTCGGGACGGTCGGCGCGGGCGCGGCCGCCGTCGCCGGCGTCGACCGCGACGGCGTCCACGAGCGCGAACGACGCACGTTCGGCGCCGTCGTCGTCTCCGTAGCCGCGCTCGTGTTCGGCAGCCTCGTCGCGAGCGTCGCGCTCGCTTTCGTCCCGCAAGCGCCGGTCGTCCGCGTCCCCGTGAACACCGCCGTCGCGAGCGCCGGGTTCGCGGTCGCCGGGTACGCGTTCGTGCGGTCGTACGGCGGCAGCGTCGACGTCAGCCGGCCCGGCCGCCGCGACCTCGTCGTCGCCGGCGTCGGCGTCCTCGCCATCTTCGCGCTGCACGTCGCGATGAACGTCGTCGTCGCCGCCTTCTCGCTCCCCCAGAGCACGCACAGCCTCGTGCAGACCGCGAAAGCCCACCCCGAGATACTCCCGCCGCTGGTCGTCGTGTCCCTGCTGTTCATCGCGCCCGGCGAGGAGCTGCTCGCGCGCAACGGCGTCCAGAAGTACCTCTACGGCGCGTACTCGCGGCGGAGCGCGGTCGTCGCCGCGTCGTTCGTGTTCGCCGCCAGCCACCTCCTCGCGTACGCGTCCGGCCGCGCGCCCCCGGGCGCCGTGCTCGTGACGCTGACGCGCGTGTTCGTCGTCTCCGTCGTCCTCGGCGTCGCCTACGAGCGCACCGACGACCTGTTCGCGCCCGTCGTCGTCCACGGCGTCTACGACGCGGTCCAGTTCCTGCTCGCGTACCTCGCGTTCGCGTAGCGTCTGACGCCGGGCTGACTAAGTATTACGTACTCGGAGCCTGAATGCAAATGCCCATGCCCCAGAAGTACGCCGTCGTCTGCGAGGACTCGCTCGCGGCGGACATCGACGAGTTGGCCCGCGAGTACGGGCTCTCCGAGCAGGAGGTCCTCCGCCAACTCATCGAGAACGGGCTCGACGCCGTCGACTAGCGGGGATTCTTTCGCGCCAGGTCGCTCCCGCAGACGGGACAGCGCTCCCGGGACTCCTCGAACTCGCGGCCGCAGCCCTGGCACTGGAACTGCCAGTCGCGGCGCTCGGCGATGCCCGACTGCGCGACGGCGTCCACGGGCACGCCGAGTTCGTCGGCGACGTTCTGCATCGCGTAGTCGTCGGTCACGAGCGTCGCGTCCAGCTCCATGGCGGCCGCGAGCAGCCGGCGGTCCGTCCCGGAGAGCTCGCGGTCGTCGCCGGTGCGCTTCGCCGCCGTCCGCACCTCGCGGAGCGCCGCCTCACCTGGGACGTGGACCTCCATGCCGCTGCCCGACGCGGCGTCGAAGCGGTAGGCGGCGGCGTCGGTCAACTCGTCGCGGACGGCTGGCACCGACGCCGTCGGGCCGTCGGCGTCGTAGTCGTGGATGAACGCCGACGAGTCGAGGACGCGCACTATCGCTGCACGACGATGTAGTCCTTGACCGCCTGCACGCGGCTGACGGGCACGCGGTACCGTCCCTCCTCGTCGGTCGGGAAGTCGATGTTCACCGTCGAGTCCTCGTGTTCCTCCACGAGGAGGTCCTTCAGCTGCCCGCTCTTCAGGTCCATCGTGATGTTGTACAGCATGCCCAGTTCCGTGCCGTCCGACCCCATCACGGCCTTCCCGGAGAGGTTCTCGGCGAGGATGTCGGCCATACGCGGGTTCTCGCGTGCGATTCACATAAACCCCGCGGGGTCGTCATACGCCCGACGCACGATTCCCGCCGGGGATTCCTGCCCGACCCGCGAGTTCCAGGTTCTCGAACCGGAGCCGCCCCGAGCCACCGCCGGCACGTGACGATGGAATTAAACCCCGTCGTGCGCTCTGTTCGGGTAACAACCGTTCTCTCGAGGGATTCTACTATGTCCGACGAAGCCGAAACCCCCGGGGACCTCCGCACGCCGATCGTGGCGGTTCTCGGCCACGTCGACCACGGGAAGACCAGCCTCCTGGACGAGATCCGCGGCTCCACCGTCATCGAGGGCGAAGCCGGCGCGATCACCCAGCACATCGGCGCGACCGCCGTGCCGCTGGCCGTCGTCAGCGACGTCGCCGGCAGCCTCGTCGACCCGACGGAGTTCGACCTCCCCGGGCTGCTGTTCATCGACACGCCCGGCCACCACTCGTTCTCCACGCTCCGGTCCCGGGGCGGCGCGCTCGCGGACATCGCGGTGCTCGTCGTGGACGTCAACGACGGCTTCCAGCCGCAGACCGAGGAAGCCATCCGCATCCTGAAGGACACCGGGACGCCGTTCGTCGTCGCCGCGAACAAGATCGACACCATCCCCGGCTGGAACCCCACGGAGCACGCGCCCGTCCAGCAGACCTACGAGTCCCAGACGGACCGCGTGCGCAGCCAGCTCGACGAGAAGCTCTACGAGCTCATCGGCGAGCTCTCGGACGCCGGGTTCTCCTCGGACCTCTACTGGCGCGTCCAGGACTTCCAGGCGAACGTCGGCGTCATCCCGGTGTCCGCGGAGACCGGCGAGGGCGTCCCCGACCTCCTCACCGTCCTGATGGGGCTCGCCCAGCGGTACATGAAAGCCGAGATGGAGGTCGACATCGAGGGCCCGGGCGCCGGCACCGTCCTCGAAGTCAAGGAAGAACAGGGGTTCGGGACGACCCTCGACGTCATCCTCTACGACGGCACGATTCGGCAGGGCGACCAGGTCGTCGTCGGCGCGCAGAACGACCCCATCGTCACCGAAGTCCGTGCGCTCCTGAAACCCCGGGAGCTCGCCGAGATCCGGACGGAGAAGCGCTTCGACGACGTCGAGGAGATGCAGGCCGCGGCCGGCCTGAAGATCGCGGCGCCAGACCTCGACGACGCGATGGCGGGCGCGCCGGTGCGCGTCGTCGGCGACCGCGACGTCGAGACCGTCGTCGAGGAGGTGGAGGCGGAGCTCGCGGAGGTCGCCGTGGAGACCGCCGAGGAGGGCGTCGTCGTGAAGGCGGACACGCTCGGCAGCCTCGAAGCGCTCGTGAACGCCCTCGAGGAGGCGGAGATTCCCGTGATGGCCGCGGAGGTCGGTGACGTCGCGCCGCGGGACGTCGCGATGGCGACGACCGTCGACGAGGAGAAACACCGCGTCCTCCTCGGGTTCAACGTGGACGTGCTCCCGGAGGCCGAGCGGAAGGCCGAGGACGAGAACGTCCGGCTGTTCGACAGCGACGTCATCTACCAGCTCGTCGAGGACTACGAGTCGTTCGTCGAGGAGCGCGAGCGCGAGCAGAAGGAAGCCATCTTCGAGAACATCGTGCGGCCGGCGCGCTTCCGCATCCTCCAGGACCACACGTTCCGGCAGAGCGACCCCGCGGTCGTCGGCGTGGAAGTCGTCTCCGGCACCCTGAAGCGGAACACGCCGGTCGGCGTCGTCGAGGGGAACGAACTCGACCGCGTCGGCGTCGTGAAGGGCATCCAGGACCAGGGCGAGGACGTCGACGAGGCGCGCGCCGGCAACCGCGTCAGCGTCTCCATCGACGGCCCGACCGTCGGCCGCGACATCGAGGAGGGCGACGAGCTCTGGGTCGACCTCCCCGAGAAGCACGCGAAAGTCCTCGAACAGGAGCTCAGCGACGAGATTCCCGCGGACGAACGCGAAGCCCTGAAGGCCTACCTCGAGATCATGCGGAAACGCGACCCCTTCTGGGGGAAGTGAGCGACCGAACTCCGGCCACTACTCCTGCCAGTCCGCCGGCTATCGAGACACCTGTCGAGACAGCCACCGAGCCACGCAGCCACCCGTCCAGTCGACCTCCGAGACGACCGACCAACCGGCCCACCAGCCACCCGACCAACCGACAGCCGGGAGGGACTCCGGAAGGGGCGGCGCTGTCGCGGTCTCTCGCGACGCAAGCACCGAGCGGAGCGAGGCGCGCAGCGAGCGAGCGGCCGCGGCAGCGCCGGGGCTTCCGACGAGTAGGCATCAACACCGAACCCCAGAGCTCCCGGCAAGAACGCACCAACAACAAAACCCAGGCTACCCGGCTATCGAGAACAGAACGAGAACCGACCGAGGAGAAATCCTAGCGAGCGGTCTTGGGGACGTCGTCGCCGAGCGCGCTCTTGACCTGGAGGGCGGCGCTGGCGGCGAGGCCGCGGGCGACTTCTTCGCGGTCCTCGCTGGGGATGAGGTCTTCGTCGCTGACGTTCTCGAATTCGGGCGTGAAGCCGGCGCTGACGGGGCTGCCGACGGGCGGTCGGACGGCGACCGTGACCTGGACGCCGTTCGTCGAGGTGCTGATCTCGGACCCGACGACGTACTCGTCGGGGAGGTAGTCGCGGGTGCGCGCCGCGATCTGGGCGATGCTGTCCCGGAGTGCGCGGCGCTGGGTGCCGGTCAACTCCGGCGCCGCCGGCTCGGACCCGCTGTACGGGGAGTTTCCGTGCATGACCCGACTCTATGGGACCCCCACGTATAGTCCTTTTACCCGGGGCACCCGGCGTGGCGATTCCAGGCCGAGGCAGTTCGAGACGCCGCGACCGGTCGTCCCGCCGGCGAACCGGCGCGGCGTCGGTGAGACGTTCTTGAGTCAGAGAATTGGTTCGCTGTCGCCGTAGGCGGCGACGACGACGGCGGACGCGTACTCGCCGGGGTCCGCCGTCGTGGACACCGACTGCACGGAGACGTCGCGGGGCGTCCAGTCCCGGAGGTCCATGCCGGCGTCGAGGCCGGCTCGCACGCGGGCTTCGACGTCCCCGGGGTCGGTCTCGTCGGCGACCTCGTAGAACAGTCCGGGGCCGGCGTCGCTGTTCGCCCACGCGAGCGCGGCGCTGACGTGGCAGGGGCCGGCGGCGTTCGCGTGCGCCTCCACGACAGTCACCCGGTCGCCGGCCGGCCCGAGGTCGGGCGCTGTGCCGACCGCCTCGACGTCGGCGTCCGCGGGAATCACGGAGGAGACTGTGACGAGGTTGTAGTTGTGGAGGTTCGCGGCCGCGAGCGCGGCGTCGTACGCGGACATCGCGGTCGGGCCGGTGCCGGTCCCCCACGCGACTCGAATGGGCATACCCGGGGTAGGCGGCCGGACCGAAAAGAGGCTTCGCTACTGGATGTAACTCGGGTAGCTCGCGCCGAACTCGGACTCCTCGCCCTCCTCGACGAGCTTCCGGTAGGCGTCGTCGAAGTCCTCGCGGTGGACTTCGCGGCGGTCGTCGCGGATGGCGAACATGCCGGCCTCCGTGGTGAGGCTGGCGAGCTGCGCGCCCGAGAACCCGTCCGTGTCGCGCGCGAGGTCCGAGAAGTCGACCTCGTCCGCGACGTTCATCTCCTCGGCGTGAATCTCGAGGATGCGCTCGCGGGCCTCGACGTCCGGGTTCGGCACCTCGATGAGGCGGTCGAACCGGCCGGGGCGCAGAATCGCGGAGTCCAGCATGTCGAAGCGGTTGGTGGCGGCGATGATGCGGACGTCGCCGCGCTCGTCGAAGCCGTCCATCTCGGAGAGCAGCTGCATCATCGTCCGCTGGACTTCGGCGTCGCCGCTCGTCTTCGAGTCCGTGCGCTTCGCGGCGACGGCGTCGATCTCGTCGATGAAGATGATCGCGGGCTCCTCCTGGTCGGCGAGCTCGAAGAGGTCCCGCACGAGCCGGGAGCCCTCCCCGATGAACTTCCGGACGAGCTCGCTGCCCGCCATCTTGATGAACGTCGCGTCGGTCTGGTTCGCGACCGCCTTCGCGAGCATCGTCTTCCCGGTGCCGGGCGGCCCGTGCAGGAGCACGCCGCTCGGCGGCTCGACGCCGACGGCGTCGAACTTCCCGGGGTTCACGAGCGGGTCCTCGACGGCCTCCCGGACCTCCCGGAGCTGTTCGCCGAGGCCGCCGATGTCCTCGTAGTCCACCGTCGGGGACTCGTCGACCTCCATCGCCTGCGCGCGGGCGTCCGTCTCGTCGTCCAGCACGCGCTGCACGCTGAACGAGTCGTTGATGGCGACGCGGTCCCCGACCTCGAGTTTCTCCGCGAGCCGCGGGGACAGCTCGGTCAGTACCTCCTGATTGTTGCCGTGCTGCTTGATGACGGCGTTGTCGTCCTCCGGCAGGTCCTCGACGGTCGCGAGGTACAGCGACGCCGTCTTCAGCGTCTCGTTCTCCCGCTGGAGGCGGTTGACCTCCTCGCGGAGTTCCTCCCGGCGCGACTCCACTTCCTCGAGTTGCTCCTGGAGCTGTTCGTTGACCTCCAGGATCTCCTCGTAGTGCTCGTGGAGCGCGTCGAGATGTTCCTCCGGCGTCGACTCGGGGTCGATGTCGAGCGTCGGCCGGTCCGGCAGTGAGGGACTACGCGACATTCGTTGCCCGTCCTAGGGACCGGGCGTAGAAGTTCCTTTGGGTAGGCGGCACGTCTTCCGGCGGGCGCGCGTCAGACGATTCCGCGTCGACGACGCGGGCGCAGTGGGGGTGAACGCCCACGGCCGGACCCCGGTCCGCGCTCAGAGCAGGTCCTCGGCCTGCGCGAGGCGGTCGTCGTAGACGCCGAGCGCGCGCTCGACCGGGTCGCTCGTGGACATGTCGACGCCGGCGTCCCGGAGCAGTTCCAGGGGGTACTCGCTGGACCCGCGCTCGAGGAACTCGAGGTAGCGGTCCGCGGCGGGCTGGCCCTCCTCGAGGATGTCCTGGACGAGCGCGACGGCCGCGGAGATACCGGTCGCGTACTGGAACACGTAGAAGTTGAAGTAGAAGTGCGGAATGCGCATCCACTCCCGGGTGATGTGGTCGTCGACCTCGGCGTTCGCGTAGTACGCGCGCTTGCGGTCGCCGTACACCTCGTCGACGCGGTCCGGCGTCAGCGCCTCGCCGTCCTCGGTGAGCTCGTGGAGGCGCTGTTCGACGTCCGCGAACATCGTCTGGCGGTACAGCGTCGACCGGAACCGCTCGAGGTACTGGTTGAGGACGTGCCGACGGAAGTGCTCGTCCTCGACGGTGTCCAGGAGGTGGTTGACGAGCAGCGCCTCGTTGACCGTCGAGGCGACCTCGGCGACGAAGATCTCGTACTGCGAGTAGACGTACGGCTGGTTCTCGCTCGTGTACTGGCTGTGGAGGCTGTGCCCGAGCTCGTGGGCGAGCGTGAACATCGAGTCCAGGTCGTCCTGGTAGTTCATCAGGATGAACGGCTGGGTGTCGTAGGTGCCGCCGGAGTACGCGCCCGAGTACTTCCCGCGGTTCTCGTAGACGTCCACCCACTTGGACTCGAGGCCGTCGGCGACGCGCTGCTGGTAGTCCTCGCCGAGCGGCGCGACCGCTTCGACGACGTGTTCTTTGGCTTCCTCGTAGCCGATCTCGGGGCCCTCGGAGTCGACGATGGGCATGTAGAGATCCCACATCTGGAGGTCCTCAACGCCGAGCGTCTGTCGCTTGAGTTCGGCGTGCCGCTGGAGTTTGTCGAGGTTGTCGTCGACGGTGTCGACGAGGTTGTCGTACACCTCGACGGGGATGTTGCCGTCGTCGAGGGCGGCCTGCCGCGCGGTGTCGTAGTTCCGCGCCTCCGCGAGCTTCACGTCCTTCTTCATCTGGTTTTTCATCGTCGACCCGATGGTGTTCCGGACCTCGGAGATGGTCTCGTAGAACTCCTCGTGGACGGTCCGGCGGAACTCGCGGTCGGGGTTCTTCAGGAGCTTCGTGAGGTTCGCCTGCGAGATCTCGACGTCGTCGCCGTCCGGCTTCTCGACGGTCGGGAACTCGAGGTCGGCGTCCGTCAGCATGCTGTAGGCGTCGTTCGGCGCGCTGAACACCTCGCTGAGGTCGCTGAGGAGTTCCTCGACCTCCGCCGAGCGCGTGTGGGGCTTCATGCGGAGGACGTCGTCGAAGTAGTGCTCGTACTGCTCGAGGCCGTCCGTGGACTCCACGAGCGCCTGGAGTTCCTCGCGGGTGCAGTCCTGGAGTTCGGGGTCGAAGAAGGACGACGCGCTGGAGACGTCCGCCATGAGGCTGGCGCCCCGGGACCGCATCGCCTGGTACTCCTGGTCGCGGGTGTCTTCGTCCGAGCGCATGCGCGCGTACGAGGACACTCTCTCGGCTTCGCGGTAGATCTCGTCCCGGAGCTGGAGGGACGCCAGGAGGGTTTCGCCGTCCTCGGTCAGTCGGCCCTCGTAGGCCTGGAGTTCCTCGAGTCGCTCCTCGAGTGCCTCGTAGGCGTCCTCCCACTCGTCGTCGGTCGCGTAGATGGACTCCAAGTCCCACTTGTACTCGTCTTCGAGCTCGCTCCGTTCGGGGACACTGCTCATACCGTGGTTCTCCGCGTGGCCCCGGTTAAACGTTCGCAAACGGCGTCGCACTTGCCGCGTCGAGCCCGTGAAAGGAACCAGTTTTTCCCGGTCGCGGCCCAACCGTCGCGCATGACAGACGACGTCGCTCGCGCACTCGGGCGCGCGTGGACCGACGAGACCCCCTGGGACGTGCTCACCGAACTCACCGAACTCGACGACCGGCTCGCGGGCCACCCCGGAGAGCGCCGCGCCGCCGAGATAGCGGCCGACGCGTTCGCGGACGCGGGCGCCCGGGACGCCGCCGTGTCGTCGTTCGACCTCCCCGTCTGGACGCGCGGGGACTGCACGCTCCGGGTGACGGACCCCGTGGACCGCGAGTTCGAGGCGGTGGCGCTCCCGTACGCGCCCGCCGCGGGCGTCGAGGGCCGGCTCGTCGACGTCGGGTACGGCACCGAGGACGCCTTCGAGCGGGTCGACGTCGAGGACGCGGTCGTCCTGGCGTCGACGGACAGCCCGCCCGGGGGCCGGCTCGTCCACCGCATGGAGAAGTACGGGCGGGCGGTCGACCACGGCGCCGCCGGGTTCGTTTTCTACAACCACAGGGACGGCCAGTTGCCGCCGACGGGCGCGCTCCGGTTCGGCCGCGAGGGCGAGATCCCCGCGGTCGGCGTCTCCACGGAGTCCGGGGACTGGCTCCAGGAGTACGCCGGCCGCGACGGCAGGGTCTCGCTGTCGGTCGCCGCGGACACCGCGCCGGGGTCGGGCGCGAACGCGCAGGCCGTCCTCGGGCCCGACACCGAGGAGGAGGTCGTCGCGGTCGCGCACCACGACGCCCACGACGTCGCGGAGGGCGCGCTCGACAACGGCTGCGGGGTGGCGACGCTCGTCGGCGCGGTCCGCGTCCTCTCGGAGCTCGACCTCGAGTGCCGCGTGCGGGTCGCGACCGTCGGCGCGGAGGAGGTCGGCCTCCAGGGGTCGAGCGCGCTCGCCGACGCCCTCGACCTCGACGACGTGCGCGCGGTCGTGAACATCGACGGCGCGGGCCGCTACCGGACGCTGCGCGCGTTCACGCACGGCACCGACGAGTTCGCGGGCGTCCTCGACGCCGTCTCGGAGCGCGCGAACCGCCCCGTGGAGGTCGAGGACACCGTCCACCCGTACAGCGACCACTGGCCGTTCCTCCGGGAGAGCGTGCCCGCGGTCCAGCTGCACAGCGTCACCCCGGAGCGCGGCCGGGGCTGGGGGCACACGCGCGCCGACACCCGCGACAAGGCGGACTCCCGGAACCTCCGCGAGCACGCGATGCTCGCCGCGCTGCTCGTCCAGGAACTCACGGGAGAGTCGGTGCCGCGCCCCGACCAGGCCGCCCTCCGCGACCGCCTGCTCGACGACGGGCTCCGGCCGGGCATGGAGGCCGCGGACGTCTGGCCGGAGAACTGGGACTAAGTGATCGCGACCGCTCAGACGCCGTCCCGGATGGCGCCCGCGACCCGCGCGAGCGCACGGCGGTCGTCGCGGAGCGTCCCGAAGCGCTCGCGGGCGGTCGAGGCGGCCGCGTCGTCGACGTCGAACGCGAGGTCGTAGTCGACGTCGTGGAGGACGAGCGGGCGCGGGTCCGCCGGCGGCACGCCCTCCGGGCCGTCCACGGGGTCGTCGCCGAGCAGTCGGTCGACGCGCTCGAGAGGCGCGCCGGCCTCGACCTCGCGGACGACCGAGACCACGCGCCGGACGAGTTCGCGGCAGAAGCCGCCGGCGCGCAGCGCGACGACGAGGAAGTCGCCGTCCCGGGTCAGGGACGCCGAGAGGTCCCGGACCGTGTGTTCGTCGTCGGGCGTGAGGTTGTGGAAGTCGTGTTCGCCCGCGAGCCGGTCGAGCGCGCGCTCGGCGCGGTCGTCGTCCGCGTCCGGCGCGAGCCAGTAGTACCGGTACGCCCGCCAGTTCGCGTCGTGGGTCGCGTGGAAGTCCCCGGGGGCGTCCGCGGACGCCCACGCCCGAATCCCGGACGGCAGTTCGCCGTTCAGCGCGTGTGGCGTCAGCCACTCGGGCGCGTCGAACGCGACGGTCTGCGCGAGCCCCGACACCCCGGCGTCGGTGCGGCCGGCAGCCGCGTACCCCGGCGGCCTCTCGCCGGCGAAGACGTCCAGGCGCCGCAGCGCCGCGAACAGCTCGCCCTCCACGGTGGTGACGTCCGGCTGGCGCTGGAACCCGTGGTAGGGGCGGCCGTCGTACGCCACCCGGAACGCGCGACGCGGCATCCTCAGGCGAAGTCCTCGTAGCGTGGCTCCGCGAGGTCCCCGGGGAACTCCTCGAAGGGCGCAGTCGTCTGGTCGCCGCTCTCCATGTCCTTCACCGTGACCTCGCCGTTCGCGAGGTCCTGCTCGCCGACGATGACGACGGTCTCCGCGCCGACGCCGTCCGCGTAGTTCATCTGCGCGCCGAAGCTCCGCCCGGAGACGTCGGTCTCGACGACGTGCCCGCGCTCGCGGAGGTCGCTGGCCACCCGGGCGGCCTCCGCCTCGGTGTCGCCGACCTGGAGGACGTAGTAGTCCGCCGTGAACTCGCCCTCGGGCAGGACGCCCGCGCGCTCCAGCAGGAGGTTCAGGGGCGCGTGCCCGGGCGCGACGCCGACCGCGGGCGTCGGCTGGCCGCCGAACTCCTCGATGAGGTCGTCGTAGCGCCCGCCCCCGAACACCGACCGGCCGACCTCGCCCGTGGCGTCGAAGCACTCGAAGACGACGCCCGTGTAGTAGTCGAGTCCGCGCGCGGTCGTCAGCGACACCTCGCAGTACTCCCGGACGCCGAGGTGGTCGGCGGCCTCGAGGACGTCCCGGAGGTTCCCGACGGCGTCGGCGACGCGGTCGGTCCCCGCGAACTCGGTCAGGGCGTCCAGGTCGTCGCCCGCCAGCAGGTCGTCGAAGCGCTCCGCCTGGTCGTAGGACAGCCCCGCGTCTGCCAGCCCGTCGAGGTACGCCGGGCGCTCGACCTTCTCGCGCTTGTCCACGGTCCGGATGGCGTCCTCCACGTCGACGTCCGCGTCGAACGCCTCGAGGAGGCCGCCGAGGATGTCCCGGTGGCTCACCCGGAACTCGAAGTCGTCGCCGGTCAACCCCAGCTCGGTGAGTCCCTCCGCGGCGACCGCCAGCACCTCGGCGTCCGCCCGCGGGTCGCTCGACCCGAACACGTCGACGTTCGTCTGGTAGAACTCCCGGAACCGGCCCTGCTGGGGCTCCTCGTAGCGCCAGAACGGCCGCGTCGAGTACCACTTGATCGGCTTCTGGAGCTCCTGCTGTTTCGCGACGACCATCCGCGCCACGGTCGGCGTCAGCTCCGGCGTCAACGCCACGTCCCGGCCGCCCTGGTCGGTAAACGAGTACAGTTCGTCGACGATGCCCTCCCCGGACTTGTCCACGTACATCTGCGTGGACTCCAGGGCCGGCGTCCCGATCTCGCGGAACCCGTACCGCCGCGCCGCGTCCTCCAGCGCGTCCATCGCCACGCGCCGCGGCCCCATGTCCTCGGGGTAGAAATCCCTGAACCCCTTCAGTCGGTCGTACATACCCCGTGGTTCGCCCGTCCCGCGCTTGAATGCTTTCGTTCCGTGGCTCAACTTGACGCGTATCGCTGAGTGCTGCGATAACGGAGTCGAGAGATGTCGTTGGCGTGTTCGTGACCTCGAACGCCCCGAGTCTGTGGACTCGGGAGGCTCGCTGCGCTCCTCGCTTCGCTGCGGTGCTTGCGTCGCCTGCCTTCGTCCACAGACTCGCCCCGTTCAGTCCCGCCCGGTACCGGCTGGCCAACCGGCAGGTAGTGGGACTGAGAGGGGCCGGGTCGAGCACCCGGGGCTTTCGAGAAAGCGACCCCTCCGGTCACGCTGGCGAGAGCAGCGTCGAGTGCAACCCGGAGGTCGTCCCCGACTCAGAGCGCGATCAACCCGACGCCCACGACGGCGAGCACGGCGGCCGCGAGTCGGCGGCGGAGGCCGGGTTCACCGAGCAGCACGCACCCGAGGAGGACGGCGACGATGGCCTGCGAGTTCACGAGCGTGGAGACGATGCTCGCGGGCGCGCTCGCGAACGCCAGCGCGGTGACGTGTTCGCCGACGGCGACGCCGACGCCGGCGAGGACGAACGTGGGCAGGTGGGGGCGGACGCCGCCGGTCGGCCAGCGCCGGAGCGCGAGCGGGAGGACGGCGACCGCGACGCCGCCGAGGAACGTCGGCACCCAGAGGCGCGTCGGGAACGTGTACGTGTCGAGGACGAGGCGGCGGCCGACGTCGCTGAACGCGT
>JBDGUB010000055.1:0-22802 GCA_042216245.1 Halobacterium sp. | reverse complement strand
CGTTGATGCGGCCAACGCCTTTCTCGACACACCGCTGGACGATGTGTTTGGCGAGACTATGGAAGAAGTGAGTGCGGCGTTCTGACCACTTCGCGTGGAGACGAGTGGCCCTGTCGCCACTGCTGTCGTCGCATTTAGCGATTTCCTTCGGGAAGTAGTAGCCGTCCTGTTTCAGGCGGTTGCCGGGATACAGGTCGGCGTCTTCGGTGCTGTAGGCGACAGCAGCGAAGTTGCTGATGCCGAGGTCAATGCCCGCTGTCTCGTTACCGGGAGCGTTGGGCGTCTCGATTTCGTCTTTACAGACGAGGTGTAACTCCCATCGCTCTTTCTGCTGGTCGTAGACAGCGCGAACCTGTTGCAGGTTATCAACTTCGACACTGGGGCGAGTCTCGTACTCAACAAGGATGTATTCCCACGCTCGGGGGTGTTCCTTGTGGTTCGCGCCCTTTGACAGGCGAACACGGTTGTTCTTGGTGTCGTGGCGAATGCCGTTTTGCTTCCACGTCACCGTGCTGCGTGGGTGTTCCTCGTGGACGCGGCGACCCTGTTGGTCGTAGTAGTTGCGTTTGCGGTAGCCGGGCGGATTGTCCCGGTCATCGTCCGAGGAGTACCACGAGTTGAAGGCTTCAGCGAGTTCCTCCAGAACCCGCTGACTGGACTGACTGTGCAGTCCCTTGTACTTTGGATGGGTCTTCAACTCGTCTTTGAGGTCGCCGTGGTCGGGAATCTCACCCGTCTCCTCCCAGACTTGCCGGGAGTGGTAGTTGGCGACGTTCCAGAGCTTGCTGGCACTCCACCCGTGGCGGTCAAGCGAGTCCTCTACCTGACTGTGGTTGAGGATTTTCGCTCGGTGAGTGCAGTGGACTTCCAGCATCGTGAAACGTCTGTATAATCGCTTATACTCGATTCACTTGTAAAGGGTGGATTTGAGAACGGTGGATATATCCGGCCCTGCTGGAGTCGGTGGGATGGGTCACTGAGTGACGGCGCGTATCCACGGCCTGAAGGCCGTGGTATTGCGCCTACTCAGCGTATAACTGAGGACTCCGAGTAGCCGGCGCGCCTACTGCGTGAGTTCGCGCTTGCGCTGGCTCGCGCGGTCCACCGCCTCCGGCCGGCCGTCCACCTCGGCGAGGTCCTCGACGGCCTCCAGCGTGCGGACGGCGTCGTCGAGGAACGAGTAGAGGTCGCCGGGGTACGCGTACACCATGTAGTCGTCGGTCATCACGTCCACCATCGACTCGGGGTCGAGGCCCTGCGCGCGCAGCTCCAGGAGGTAGCGCACGAACTTCCGCTCGGGGTGCCCGCAGTACGGGTTCGAGTCGCAGTCGCAGTCCAGGAAGTCCTGGGAGAACTCCAGGACCTTCTCGCGGGTCGCCTCGTTCAACTCGGAGAGGTCGCCGCTGAAGAGGACGTCGAGGGTCGCGCCGCTGAACGCGCCCTTCGGGAACCGCGTGTCGAGCTGGGACGCGATCTGCCGGTGGTTCTTCACGTAGATCTTGTCCGTGATGGCCACAGTCACCGCGTAGTAGGCCGCTGGCCTGGAAAAGCGTGTCGTCTACGCGAGTTCGTCGAACAGCGCCGCGACCCGCTCCCGGACCTCGTCGCGGATGCGCGCGACGTCCTCGGGTGGCCGGCCGTCGGGGTCGTCGAGGCCCCAGTCGCGGTTCTCGCCCGCCCAGCCGGCGGGACAGACGTCCTCCGCGGAACACCCCATCGTGACCACGTAGTCGGCGTCCCGGAGCTCCTCGACCGTGACCTCGCGGGGCGTCCGGTCCGAGAGGTCGACGCCGACGTCGCGCATCGCGTCGACGACCTCGGGGTGGACGCGGTCGGCGGGGTCGGTGCCGCCAGTCACGAGGTCGACGTCCACCCCGCGGGCGGCGGCCTCGCGTTCCGCGAACGCGTGCGCCATCTGGGAACGGCCCGCGTTCTGCACGCAGACGAAGGCGAGTGTGGTGGTCACGCGACCACCTCTCGGCGAGCGTGCAGAGCACGTCGCGCCCGCGGTGCGACGGCGTTCTGCACGCAGACGAAGGCGAGTGTGGTGGACTGGAGTGGGGAATCCTGGTCAGTCATCGGTGGTGGTGAAGCCGGCGGTGGCTGGCTGGTCGTCGAAGAGGCGGCCGCGGGTCGCGAGCGCGACGCGGACGAGCGCGAGCATCACGGGCACCTCGATGAGGGGGCCGACGACGGTGGCGAGCGCGACGTTGCTGGAGATGCCGAAGACGGCGACGGCGACCGCGATGGCGAGTTCGAAGTTGTTCGACGCGGCGGTGAACGCGAGGCTGACGCTCTCGGCGTAGTCGAAGCCGAGCGCGGCGCTGGCGCCGTACGCGACCGCCCAGAGGCCGGCGAAGAAGACGAAGAGGGGGAGGGCGACGAGCAGGATCTGTTCGGGGTGCGAGACGATGTAGTCGCCCTTCAGCGCGAACATCACGACGACGGTGAACAGGAGGCCGAGCAGCCCCAGCGGGCCGACGCGGGGAATCACCCGCGAGTAGTAGGTCTCGCGGCCGACGGTGCGGAACGCGACCCTTTGAGTGAGGTAGCCGAGCAGGAGCGGGAGCCCGAGGAAGACGCCGACCATCTGGGCGACGAGGCTCATGGAGACCGAGACCGTGGTGTCCCGCAGAATCGAGAGGAAGAAGAACGCGTACGGGACGAACAGCGCGATCTGGAGGAGGCTGTTGACGCCGACGCAGACGGCGCACATCTCCTGGTTGCCGGCGGCGAGTTCGTTCCAGACGAGCACCATCGCGATGCAGGGCGCGATGCCGACGATGATGAGGCCGGTGACGAACTCGGGGTGGCCGCCGAGGAACGTCGTGGCGAGGCCGTACATGAGGAACGGCGCGACCAGCCAGTTGAACGCGAGCGTCACCGCGATCTCCCTGCGGGCGTTCCGGGTGACGGCGGGGATGCGGCCGTAGTCGATTTCGGCCATGATGGGGAAGATCATGACGAACAGGCCGACGGCGATGGGGAGGCTGGTGCCGTGCCACTGGACGGCGTTCAGCGCGTCGGTGACGCCGGGCGCGAACCGCCCGATGGCGACGCCGGCGGCCATCGCGAGCGCGATCCAGACGGTGAGGTAGCGGTCGAGGACGGAGAGGTCGTCGCTCATCGGTCCTCCGCGGCGGCGAGCACGCGGTCGGCGAGGTCGGTGCTCTCGTAGTACCGCCAGTTGCCGTCCTTCCGGCGGTCGGCGAGGCCGGCGTCGACGAGGTCCGAGAGCGCGTGGCTGACGGCGCTCTCGCTGACGTCGACGACGGCTTCGAGTTCGCAGACGCAGCGTTCGTCGCCGGCGGCGGCGAGCGCGCGGGCGAGCCGATACCGGGTGTCGTTCCCGAGCACGCGGAAGACGGCCCTGGCGTCGTCGTCCGCGAACGCGTCGTCGGCGAGCGCGTGCAGTTCGTCGAGGCGCTGCTCGACGTCGGCGTCGCAGCACTCGCCGAGTTCGTCTGCGAGCAGCCGGCGGAGCCGCGCGGTGGACTGACTCATTGCACGCTACTTGCGAGAGCGTTCAGATAGGTGTATCGATTTGAACGCTCGTTCAGATGGCTGCCGGCCGCCCCCATGTCGTAACGTATTTGAATTCCAGTCCGCTACGATACGATGCAGTGTCCGGGGTAGGGTAGTGGACTATCCTTCAGCCTTGTGGAGGCTGAGACGCGGGTTCAATTCTCGCCCCTGGACCTTTTCGCGACGAACAACGTGAGGAGCGGAAAGTCCAGCACGCGAGAATTGAACCCTGCCAGTCGCAGCGCCGAGCGAAGCGAGGCTGCCGTCTGGCTCCGGTTCAATTCTCGTCCCTGGACCTCCAATCCTCGCGCCGATAGCCGACGAGCACCTCGTGTGCTCGTCGCTATCGCGAGCAGTTGTGGTGCGTCCGGCGGGAATTGAACCCTGCGAGGCGCGCGCAGCGCAGCGAGCACGTCTCGGATCGGTTCAATTCTCGCCCCTGGACCGTCTTTGACGCTCGAACCGAGGAGCGACCGCGCAGCGTGTCGCGACTCGTTCGACAGTAGTGAAGTCCAGCAGGCGAGAATTGAATCATGTGAGTCGCAGCGCCCGAGCGCAGCGAGGGCGACCGTCTCACAACGGTTCAATTCTCGCCCCTGGACCGTCTTTGACGCTCGAACCGAGGAGCGACCGCGCAGCGTGTCGCTCGTCGCGAACTATCGGGCGGCCGAACGGAAACCGCTATTGGGGCGCGCCGATTTCCGGGTAATATGCGACGTAGAGCCCTCCTCGCTGGTGTCGCTGCCGGGACGACTGCTGCCCTCGCTGGGTGTGCGGGTAGTTTGCTGGGCGACCCCGTCCAGGAGACGCGGGAGTTGTCGTTCCGGCCGGGGGACGGTGAGGCGTTCAGGATGGTGAATCAGAGTGGGGACGTCGACGTGGCGGCGTACCACGGGATGGAGGTCCGGGTGGACGCGACGGTGCTGGGGCCGACGGACGCGTCCGTTGACGCGGTGGCGGTGAACGGGGAGTCCCGGGGCGGCGAGTTCGTCGTGGAGACTGTCTACGAGGGGGAGAAGCGGCGGGCGAGCGTCGACCTCGCGGTTCGCGTGCCGGCGGACGTGCCGGTGGCGGGCGTGCGGACGCGGAACGGCGACGTCGCCGCGCGGGACGTGGCCGGCGGGCAGCACTTCGAGTCGGAGAACGGGGACGTGACTGTGCGCGGCGTGGAGTCAGTGAGTGTGGCGCGGACGCGGAACGGCGACGTGCGGGCCGACGTGCCGGCGCCGCTGTCGGGGGACGCGACCGTCGAGAGCGAGAACGGCGACGTGACGGCGGCGCTGTCGCCGGACCTGAGCGCGATGGTGGACGCGCGGACGACGAACGGGCGCGTGGACGTCGAGGACCTCGACCTGGGGGACGCGAGCGTCTCCGGGAAGCACGTCACGGGACGGCTCGGGGACGGAGCACACGAGGTGTCGGTCGCGACGACGAACGGCGACGTGGTCCTGGAGTCGCTCTAGTCGTCGGTCCGGGTGACGCCGTCGGGGTCGAGGACGAAGTCGGCGCCGTACGCGGTCGCGGGCGTCTGGTAGCCCGGCGGGGCGTCTCCGGCGAGCGCGCGTTCGGCGGCGGTCGTCGCGGCGTCCACGGTGAGCGCGTACGTCTCCGGCGTGACGAGGCGGGAGACCGCGGTCTCCCCGGTCTGTTCGTTGCGGGCTTCGGCCCAGACGTAGGCGCGGCCGACGGCGCGCTCGTCGGCGTCGGGGCCGTCGACGAGGCGGCGGGCGAGCGACTGGAGCGCGTCGTCGAGGGAGACGGCCGAGAGCAGGGGGCCGAGGCGGGCGGCGGCGCGGACCGCGCGGCGGGCGTTCTTCGGGAGCGGCGTGTACACGGCGACGTTCGGGACGTCGGTGGACCGGTAGGCGGTGGAGACGTCGCCCCAGGGGATCGTCGCCGCGGACCGGGGGCCGTTTCCGAAGTCGATGCGGCGGTCGTCGTGGGCGGGCGGGACGTCGACGAGGCGGCCGTCGCGGCGGACGGCGCCGCCGTCGCCGAGTTGTCCGACGGCGGTGGCGGCGGTGCCGGGGGAGAGGCCGCCGTGGGGCTCGAACCCGAGCGCGAGGTGGGTGGCGTCGGGGAGGCGGTCGGCGACGTGGACGGCGAGGCAGTCCGTGGGGACGACGTCGAAACCGACGCCCGGGAGGACGGTGACGTCGGCGTCGCTGGCGGCGTCGTCGCGCCCGGCGAGCGCTTCGAAGACGGGTATCTCGCCGGTGACGTCGAGGTAGTCGGCGCCCGCTTCGAGTGCGGCGTCCGCGAGCGGTTCGGCGGTGTCCGCGAACGGGCCCGCGCAGTTCAGGACGACGTCGACGTCCGCGAGGTGCGGTTCGGCGTCGTCGACGGTGAACGCGCGTGTCTCGCAGTCGAGGCGGGTGCCGACGCGACCGACTTCGGCGTGCTTCCGGCCGGCGACGACGGGGTCGAGGCCGCGGTCGACGGCCTCGCTGGCGACGAGTTCGCCGGAGTAGCCGTACGCGCCGTAGACGAGGAGGGTCACAGCCACCGGTAGGGACGCGGCCGCCTTACCGTTGTGCGTTTTCGAGGGCGTCCATCGCGGCGAGGGCGTCGTAGAGGTCGGCGTAGACGGCGGCGCAGCTCTCGCCGGGGCTGCGGTGGGCGGCGGGGGTGCCGAGGGTGTCCCAGTCGCCGACGAGCGCGAGGTGGCGGCGGGCGCGAGTGAGCGCGACGTTGAGGCGGCGCGGGCCCTCGGCGGGGTGTTCGAGGAAGCCGGCGTTCGCGTCGGGGTTGCTGCGCGCGAACGACACGACGACGGCGTCGCGCTCGCCGCCCTGGAAGGAGTCGACGGTGTCGACGGTCAGGCCGGTCGTGTCGGCGTCGAGGCCGCCGAGCCGGCTTCGTATCTCCCGGACTTGCCCGGTGTACGCGGCGATAACGCCGACGTCGCCGGGGCGGACGCCGGCGTCGAGGAGTGCGGCGACGTGGTCGGCGACGACGGCGGCCTCCCGCGGGTTCCTGACCGACGCGCCGCGCTCCTCGCGGCGTTCGTCGCCGTCGACGTCGAACAGCGCGACCGGCGGGAACCCCTCGACGGTCCAGTCGGCGTTCCGGTCGGCGGTCTCGAGGCGGCCGCCGTAGAACGCGCGGTTCGGGAACGCCGCGATGGCGTCGTGCATCCGGTACTGGCGGCGGAGGAGGACGGCGAGGTCGTCGCCGTAGCGCTCGAGCAGCGTCTCGAACAGCGACGGCCGCATCGCGCCGTCGCCGGCCTCGGTGACGCCGTACGGCGGGAGCTGGCGGTGGTCGCCGGCGAGCACGAGTTTCTCGGCGGCGTCGTGGGCGATGGCGGTGGCGGCGCGGCTGGCCTGCGTGGCTTCGTCGACGACGGCGACGTCGAAGGCGTCCCGGTCGAAGGCGGCGGCGCCGTTCGTAGTGGCGGCGACGACGTCGGCGTCGTCGACGGGCGTCTGTCGGTAGTGTTCGGCGACGACGCGGTTCCGGGAGTGCCGGCCGTAGCGCGCGACCGCGGCGTCGTCGAGCGCGGCGTGCAGCGTGCCGGGTTCCGGGTCGTCGAGCGTGCTGTCGCCGACGAGGAGGTTGTCGACGGCCTGGTTGGAGTGCGCGGTGACGAGCACGCGCTGGCCGCGCGCGACGGCGTGCGCGACGAACGCGGTGAGCGTCCGAGTCTTCCCGGTGCCGGGCGGGCCGTGGATGCACGCGACGTCGTCGGCGGCGACGGCCCACGCGAGCGCCCGGGACTGGTAGTCGTCGAGGGGGACGCCGGACCGGCGGGCGGTCGGGAGCGCGCCGAACGAGAGGTCGCGTTCGCCGGTGAGGAGGCGTCGCTTCGCCGGGGTCTCCCAGACGTCGTCGAGGGCGTCGAGCCGGCGGTCGTAGGGCACCGGGTTCAGGAGTGGGCGCAGCCAGAAGTCCGCGGGCTCCTCGAGCGCGGCGGCGACGCGGTCCGGGTGGTCGACGCGCTCCCACTCGGGCTGGAGCGTGGCGACGGGGCCGTCGACGCCGGTGACGCGGGCGGGCACTGGAAACGCGTCGTGGAAGGCGTCGAGGACGACGCTGTTCTCGGGGTAGAGGTCGAGGTCCGCGACGAGGTCCGTGCCGGCGGGCGCGCCGCCCTCGGGCGCGTACTGGACGTCGAGTTCCGCCGGCCGGCCGCCGTTCCGGGCGGTGGTGCCGGCGAGGACGAACGGGCCGTCGACGGCGCCCCGGGAGACGAGGCGGCCGAGGTCGGCGTCGGCGTGGTCGGTCCAGTTCGCGGCGCGTTCGGCGTCCCGTTCGTCGGCGACGACGGCGCGGAGGTCCTCGAAGAACGCGCGGCGGTCCCGACCGGAGAGCAGGTCGTCTGCCTGGACGGTCTCGGGCGGGGCGTCGACGGCGCCGAAGGGGTCGTCGCCGGGCGCGTGCTCGGGGTGCCAGAACCGGACGCGGTACGCGAGTTCGGTGTGGGCGGCGTCCGCGAGGGCCGCGTACCGGGTGGTGCCGGAGACGCCGAAGTCGGGGTCGTGGTAGCCGACCGCGTCCGCGTCCGGGTTCCAGACGACATACTCGTCGGTCGGCACGGGGTCGGCCTCGCGGTGCAGCGGGACGACGCGCCCCCGGCCCTCGTCGGTGTCGACGACGCTCGCGGCGTGCTCGAGGCACGCCCGGAGGCGGTCGGCGTCGACGCCGTAGTACGCGCTCAGGGGCGTGAGCGCGTCGCCGGACCCGTCGAACAGGCTGGCGTCGCGGAGCGACCACGACTCGTAGAGGGGAGCGCCGTCGACGGCGGCGTCGCCGGACGGGGACTGGTCGGACATCGGGGGTGTCGCTTGGGGCCGAGCGAGCAAAGAGCGTGGCGGTCTCGGCGCGCTACCTGCCGATTCCCTCGAGGGAGGTCGTCTCGGCGGCCTGGCTGCGGCCCGTCGACTGCATGATGTTGAACGCGGTGACGAGGTCCGTGCGGGAGACGAGGCCGACCATCTCGCCGGCCTCGTCGACGACGAGCAGGCGGCCGATGCCGTGCTCCTGGATCTCGTCGAGGGCGTCCATCGCCGCGCTGTCCTGCGTGATGGAGTGGACGTCCGCGGACATCACGTCCTCGACCTGGATGGCGTCCCGCTCGACGGGTTTCACGGAGCGCGCGTCGTCGAGCGTGACCATGCCGACGACCTCGCCGTTCCGCGTGACGGGGTAGCCGGTGTGGCGCTCCTCGAACATGCGGTCCATGAGTTCCGCGACCGACGCGTCGGCCTCGACGGTGTGGACGTCCTCGGCGTGCGTCATCACGTCCGCGACGGTGACGCCCTCGAAGACGGCGTTCATGACGGTGCGCTGGGCTTCGCTGGACGCGCCGATGTAGATGAAGAAGGCGATGGCGATGAGGATGAGGTTGAGGCCGAGCAGGCCGACGATGCCGAGCAGGAGCGCGAACAGCTTCCCGACCTCGGCGGCGATCTGGGTGGCGCGGGCGAACGACCGGCGGCGCGCGAGCAGCGCGCGCAGCACGCGCCCGCCGTCCATCGGGAAGCCGGGCAGGAGGTTGAACGCGGCGAGCGCGAAGTTCATCAGCGCGAGGTAGCCGAAGACGAACCGCGCGAGGTCGACGCTCGGCGGGAGGTAGGTCATCGCGGCGTACGACAGCACGCCGAGCGCGACGCTGACGGCGGGGCCGGCGACCGCGATGAAGAACTCCTGTTTCCACTCCTCGGGCTGCTCGGAGAGGCTGGCGATGCCGCCGAGGATCCACAGCGTGATGGAGTCGATGGGGAACCCGTACCGCATCGCGACGACCGAGTGCCCGAGTTCGTGGAGGACGACGCCGACGAACAGCCCGACCGCGGCGAGGCTGCCGAGCAGCCACTCGCGGTTGCCCGCGGTCAGCGCGTCCGCGCTGAGCCGGGCGTCGAACGGCGCGGCGTTCAGCGTCTCGATCCAGACGTCGACCTGCGTCCCGATGAGGTACGCGAACACCGGGAGGATGAGCAGGAACGTGACGTCGAGTTTGATCGGAATGCCGAACGCGCTCCCGACCTTGAAGCTTCGCATGCCGTACGGTACCGGCGGAGCCCGCATAAGTGCGGGGGCGGACCCGAGTGAGGGGGCGACGGCGGCCGGGCGGCCGCGACGGCCAGCCCTATGGTCCGGGGCGACGAACGTCCGCGCATGGCCTCCGAGTCCAGCAGTCACGTCGTGAAGCGCCCCGACGACGTCGAGTACGAGACCGTGGACGCCGCCGACGGCATGCAGAAGGGCGTCCTGCTCGACGAGTCCGACGGCGCGCCGAACTTCGCGATGCGCCGGTTCGTCCTCGACCCGGGCGCGAGCGTCCCCGAGCACACCAACGAGGTCGAACACGAGCAGTACGTCCTCGCTGGCGAGTACACGGTCGGCATCGAGGGCGAGGAGTACACCGTGCGCACGGGCGACAGCCTCCTGATTCCCGCGGGCGCCGTCCACTGGTACGAGAACCCCGACGACACCGCGGGCGTGTTCGTCTGCGTCGTGCCGAACGGCGACGACGAGATTCGTCTGGTCGAATGAGTCGGCGCCGAACGGCGTCCTCGCGAGCGACAGCGAGCGAGGGCTCGACAGACGAGCACCGCGAGTCTGTCGGTGACGATTCGATAGAACTCGTGGAGTGAGTTACAGGACGAAGTCGCCGTCGATAATCTTCGCAATCAGATCGCCGGTGTAGTCGAGGAGGGGGTCGCTGTCGGGGTCGGCGTCGCCGACCTCGACGCGCGACCGGTGGATGTCCTCCCAGACGGTGGCGAGGCCGAACGCGGCGCGCACGCGGAAGAACCGACTGTCTTCGAACGCGAGACCGGTCTGTGCCTCCCAGCGCGCGACGAGGTCGCGGCGACTCGGACTCCCGGGGCGGTTCGAGAACGGGAGGAAGCCGTGCTCGTTGGTCTCCCGGAGGTCCGCGAGCGCGGCCTCGTCGTCGTAGCGGTCGGCGAGCGCGTCCACGTCGGGCGTCGGGTCGCCGTCGTCGCGCCAGTAGAACAGGAGGTACGCGAGTTCGGTGCGGGGGTCGCCGAGGTACGGGGTCTCCCAGTCGAAGACGCCCGCGACCGCGGGGTCGTCGTCGGGCGCGAACAGGACGTTCCCGGGCTTGTAGTCGCCGTGAACGAGTGTCGTCTCGAAGGACTCGGGCGCGTTGTCGCGGAGCCAGTCCGCCGCCCGCCAGAGGGCGTCGGCGTCCCGGCCCGTCGCCTCGGTCGCGCGTTCGAGGCGCTCGATGTCCCGGTCGAGCATGTCGAGGGGCGTGTGGTGTTTGCAGACGTCCCGGAAGTCGTCGGGGTCGACGGAGTGGAGGTCGGCGAGCGTGTCCACGAGCGCCTCGCCGAACTCGCGGCGAGCGTCGGGGTTTCGGAAGCGCTCGGGGAGTCGAGACCCCACGGGCACGGGGTCGCCGTCGAGGTGGGTGGTGAGGAAGAACTCCGAGTCGAGCACCGAGTCGTCATCGCAGTAGCGCACGGGTTCGGGCGCGGGAACGGCCGTCTCGGTGAGGCGTTCGAGCACGCGGTACTCGGTGCGCGCGTCGACGAGCAGTTCGGTCTCGCGGAGGTCGGTCGGGCACCGCAGGACGTACCGGTCGCTGTCGGTTGTGACGGCGACCATCACGTTGAGCGCGCCGCCGAGCGGTTCGGTGTCGCGGACGGCTTCGCCGAGTTCGTCGGCGAAAAGCGTTTCGAGGGCGTCGGTCGGGAGGTCGGATTCGAGGTCGGGCATCGTCGGTGAGCGTGGGTCGGCGTCGGTCGACGGGCGGCAGTCGGCACCCCGCGACGCGCGGCGTCGTGTCGAAGCCGTCGCGCCGTCGCGTGTTGAATGTTCTCAAGGAGTGGTACCGAGGCGCACGGCGACGGGAGCGGCGCAAGCGAACCGCTGAAATAGCGCGCTCTCCTACCCGGATTCGTGTCTGAGCAGGTACAGCGCGTGGACACCCTGTTCCTCCACGAGGCCGGCGACGACTACCTCGCCGTCGCCCAGCGAGACGGGGACCGGCTGTTCCGCGCGAAACTCGAACTGGTGGCGCGGGACGCCGGCCCGCGACCGGGGAAGTTCCGCATCAAGACCGGCGGCGGCGAGGAGCCGCGCAGCCCCGACCAGTTCGTCGACATCGCGCGGCGCGCCGACCGCATCCGCATCAGCCAGCAGACCACGCGGGCGGGCCGCGAGGAACTGCGGGAGATGCTGGACGCCTACCAGCAGGAAGCGAAGGTGGTGCGGACGTGCCGGTACTGCGCCGGCAACGGCCGGTACTCGCCGATCACGGCGGACACCGCCATCGAGGCGGACGGCGAGTACATCTGCCGGGACTGCGCGGTCCGCGAACTCGAACGCGAACTCTCGTTCAACGGGAACGTCTCCGGCGCCGCCCAGGAACGCCTCGAGGAACTGCTCTTCGAGGAACAGGACCTCGGGAAGATCACGGGCCTCCTGGACGGCAACCTCGACCCCGACCTCACGAAGTACGACGAAGTGTCCGCGACCACGGACGACGTCGACCCCGTCCCCGTCGCGGACCTCGACCTCCACCCGGACGTCCAGGAGCTCCTCGAGGACCGCTTCGAGACGCTGCTGCCCGTGCAGAGCCTCGCCGTCGAGAACGGCCTCCTGGACGGCGACGACCAGATGGTCGTCTCGGCGACCGCGACCGGGAAGACCCTCGTCGGCGAGCTGGCGGGCCTCCACCGGCTGCAGTCCGGGAACGGGAAGCTGCTGTTCCTCGTGCCGCTGGTCGCGCTCGCGAACCAGAAACACGAGGACTTCCAGGACGAATACGGCCATCTCGCGAACGTCACAATCCGCGTCGGCTCCAGCCGCATCCGGGACGACGGCCACGCCTTCGACCCGTCCGCGGACGTCATCGTCGGCACCTACGAGGGCATCGACCACGCGCTCCGCACCGGGAAGGAACTCGGCGACATCGGCACCGTAGTCATCGACGAAGTCCACACCCTCAAGGAGGACGAACGCGGTCACCGCCTCGACGGCCTCGTCTCCCGGCTGAAACACTACTGCGAGCAGCGCCAGCGGGACCGCCGGGACTACGACGGCGCGCAGTGGATCTACCTGTCCGCGACCGTCGGCAACCCAGGCGAGCTCGCCGCGGGGCTCGGCGCGAACCTCGTGGAGTTCGAGGAACGCCCGGTCCCCATCGAGCGCCACGTCACGTTCGCGGACGGCCAGGAGAAACCCGACATCGAGAACACGCTCGTGAAACGCGAGTTCGACCGCGAATCCTCGAAGGGCTACCGCGGCCAGACCATCATCTTCACGAACTCGCGGCGGCGCTGCAACGAGATCTCGCGGAAGCTCGACTACCCGTCGCGGCCGTACCACGCCGGCCTCGACTACGGCGAACGCAAGCGCGTCGAACGCCAGTTCGGCAACCAGGACCTCGCCGCCGTCGTGACGACCGCGGCGCTCGCCGCCGGCGTCGACTTCCCCGCGAGCCAGGTCGTCTTCGACACGCTCGCGATGGGCATCGAGTGGCTGTCCGTCCAGGAGTTCGAGCAGATGCTCGGGCGCGCCGGCCGCCCCGACTACCACGACCGCGGGAAGGTCTACATGCTCGTCGAGCCCGACGCCGCCTACCACGGGTCCATGGAGGGCACCGAGGAGGAGGTCGCGTTCAAACTCCTCAAGGGTGAGATGGAGGACGTCGTCACGCACTACGACGAGACCGCCGCCGTCGAGGAGACGCTCGCGAACGTCACCGTCGGCGGCAGCGCCGCGAAACGCCTGAACGACCGCATGGTCGGGGACGTCCCGACGAAGCACGCGCTCGGCAAACTCATCGAGTACGAGTTCGTCGACGGCCTCGACCCGACGCCGCTCGGGCGCGCGGTCACCACGCACTTCCTCGACCCCGACGCCGCGTTCACGATTCTCGACGGCGTCCGCAAGGGCAAGGACCCCTACGACGTCGTCGCCGACATCGAACTCCGCGGCGACGACTAGACGAACAGGACGGCGGGCGCGAACGCCACCCCGAGGTACGCGAGCAGAATCACGAGCAGCGCCCCCGGGAACCCGCCGACCGCCACCACGAGCAGCGCCAGCGGCGTCACCGCGACCTCCGCGCCGAGGAACTGCGCGACCAGTATCACGAACAGCCCCACGACCGCGTTCACCACGAACGGCTTCACCGCGCGAATCACGCGGTACGCGCCAAACAACGCCACCAGCACCGCGACCGCGAGCGCGAGCTCGAGCGTCGTCGCCATACGGCACGCGTCGACGCCCGCCGCGAAAGCCGTTGTGGCAACCCCCGAACGAAACCCTTACCGTGCAGCCACCGGTACGTCGACGTGCGGGACCGTAGGGTAGCTTGGTATCCTTCAGCGTTTGGGACGCTGTGACCCCGATTCAAATTCGGGCGGTCCCACTTCCCACATTGCATCGAACGCTCGCACACGGTACGCGATGCTCGCGGTGTTGCTGCCGATAAGGTGTGGTGAATCTGACCAGTATCTTGGTGATCTGGTAGAAGTTGGCAAGGTTGTAGTGGAGAAGCTATACTGCTAAACCAGGAGTTCGCTGCTCTTCCCGCCAGAATTTCTCATCATTCTCGTAGCTGCACGTTGAACAGCTTTCTTCTCGGCGAATCAGGAGTTCGTCGGGCTGGTCACGATGCTTATCCCGTTCGAGTTCGCGTTCTGACCGACGAATTGCAAATGGCGTTCCACACTGTGGACACTCTGACTCGCTTCGGACACTTAGATAGATGCCACCGACAATTGCCGCAACGACGGCCGGCACCACGTAACTCGGATACGTTATAGACTCGCTGGGGAACTGCGAGTAGACCTCGGTCCAAATCCAATACGCGAACAGCAAGAGACCACCAACCGTCGAGGTGCCGAAGATAGCGTCGAAGAACTTCGGCGGAACGACCTTCGAGAGCATCTGGAACAGGAACGCTAGTCCATTGAATTGAGCCGTTCCTTCCTCGTTATGGGGTTTGGGATGGCTATGCTGATTCGAATCCGCCTGAACATTTACCTCACTTCCCTCCCCCTCTTCAATGTCGCCGATATTTGCAGCTCTACCCTCATTCTGTGCTTCCGCGGACTGTTGGATTTCGTCGTTTGCGGGGTTGTCTTGGGCCATCTTTTCAGAGTTCAAAAGTCGGTAACCGAGTGGTTGTTCTCAATAGCTGTCGCCGTCTGCGTCAGCGTATATCGGTTCGCGACATTTCGCCAACCCATTGGCCCGTATTCTCGCCGCTTTTCAACGCCATCGTTATCTTCGATCGCTTTGACCGCTGAGTCGTAGAGATTCATCCGTTTCACTGCGTCATTCAACTGAACTTCTTCCTCAACATCCGATCTAGGAAGTTCATCAATGAAGTGAACAGTTCCCGTCAGCGCCTCCACTAGTTCGTCCGGACTTACATCCACAGCCTCAGCAGCAACTTCTCGGAGAGTCGGGTTCTCCTCATTAGGTCCGCCGTCGGCTACCGCTGCTTGGGCAGCCCGCTCCTGTTCTCGAACATCTAAAAGAAGCCGAGTGATTTCCTCTGTGATGGAGGCCACAAATCCGTCTTCAGATGGTGTATAAAAGTTTGTCTCAGTTCGGTGATTCCGAATATAGGTTCCGCTTCCACTAACAGGAACACGTTGTAGAACCTCGATATCGACGAGATTCCCGATAACGGTTTCCGGTGCGTGCGAGAGATCTTCTTCAAGTCCCGCAATTATCTCGGCGGTCGGGTTGACGCGTTCCTCTTGGGCGGTAACGTCGTTATCGTAGAACCAGTAGGCCATCGCCACCTGGTCTTCGACGCAATCGCCGGAGTTTTCGTTTCGAATCAGTTCTTCGATGTTATCTGGGTCTGACATTCGGATGTTCTGGTGGTAGCGACTACTTCTCCTGCCACCAGAGAAACCTTTACTAGACCCGGGTTCTGATGTACGGATGCGTACGCCAGTTCTCTGGTTGCAGTCGGCCCGGCGCCCGTGGCAGCGGGCGCCGGTGAAACCACGCTCGTGTAGTGTTGGATGCGCCCTTTTCGTGTCAGTAGTCGGGTAGGGTATGTTCGAACATAACGGTACCCAAAGCGGGGTGAAAGTGGTCGGGTTATGGTAGTAGAAGCGCAGGAAGGCGATAGAATACCAGTTCCGTATTCCACGCGAATAGGAGGGGTATTGGAAACGAGGGCGCGAGCCACAATCTAGGAGTTATCGCCTCAAATTCGGATTCAGCATGCCGATACCACTCTTCTCAACTAAACATCGCGAGGAACGCTTGGCGTGTGCGAACCGTCGAGCCGGCCCGTAGCGATTGTTTTCTTCACAGAATCTGTCTTCCATGCGCCTGCCGACAAATCCCTCTATGCACCGCCGTGCTGCCCTCCTGGCCGCCGCGAGCGCAGCCGCCGCACTCGCCGGCTGCTCGAACACCACCGGCGACGAGGACACTACGACCGGGACCACCCGGGAGACGACCCCGGAGTCGACGATCGTGACCGCCACCGACACCACGCGAACGACGACGTCGACCCCGACGACGACCACCGAGCGCCCCACCGGAACGGAACTCGACGAGCCGGGCGCGACGCCGGCGGCGCGAGCCCTCGAAATCACCGAGCTCTACCCCGTCGAGGGGACGATGGTGGTGCTGGGCGCCGGCGGGACCGCGCGGAACGCGGCCGACCGCGCGCTCGCGAACTGCACCATCCAGGTGACGGGGCGCGTCGCCGAAGAGACCTACACGGCCACCGCGTCCCGGGCGTCGCTCGCGCCCGGCGACACCTGGGAGTGGGAAGCCGCCTTCGACCGGGAGGCGAGCCACCACGAGGACGACGGCGTCACGCTCCTCAGCGCGACGAAGACCGCGGAGATCGAGGGCGAGTGACCGGCTCTCGACGCTGGCGAAACACTGTAGTGGAACGAAACGAGTGCGTCGCGTATGTTCGGTTCCCGAATCATCGAATCACGCGAACGGAAAGCCCTCCTGGTCGCGCTCGGTCTCGCGGCGGGCGCGGTCGCGGCGGTCGCGACCGACATCCCCGTGGCGGCCGTGATGGCGCTGGCGTTCGTCGCAATCCTCCTCGAGGACCGCGTGCTCGGCGAGGACTAGCGACCCACCTCGGACCGGGGGCGAGCCAGTTGTCAGATCAGGGTGGCGTCTACTGGTCAGTTCACGGGTTCGACGCTGGTCGCGTCGTAGACGCCCGCCATCGACGTCTCCTCGACGGTCGCCCGGAACTCCACGCCCTCCTCGAGGGGGTCGTCCGCGACCACGGTGACGGCCTCGATGGGGCGGCGGAACAGGAACGCCGTGATGCGGTCGAGCCAGGACGGCGCGCCGCCCTCGCGGCAGACGAGCACGTGGCGGCCGGCGGCGAGGCTGCGGAGCGCCGGCTGCGGGTCGGCGTCCGCGAGCTCCTCGGGCGGCACCGCGTGGACGACTTCGGCGTGCAGGCGCTCGGTCACACCGGACCGACGGCAGCCGGCGGAATAGGCCTTCCGTGCGTGGGGGAGCGAGCGCCGACAGAGCGCCCGCCCGCGGAGCGTCGCCCTCGTGGGACGCCGGGTCAGTCGCCATTCGTCCACGCGAGCGCGTCCTCGACGTCCCCGAAGACGCGCGTCTCGATGCCTTCCAGGTGGTCGGCGAACGCCGCGCCCGGCGCGGACTCGCCGACGACGACCGCCCACCGCTCGACGCCCTGGGAGACGGCCGCGGCGGCCGCGCGCTCGACCTCCTCGAACGCCGCCGACCGCAGCGGGTCGTCGTCGCGGAGCACCGTCAGGCACCCTGTGAGGTCGCGTTCGGCGAGCTCGTGAACGAACCCGCGGTTCACGCGGCGGGCGTCCGCCCGGTCGAGGGAGGCGCCCGCGGCGATCGTGACGACGAGCGTGCTCCCGGTCACGTGAGCGTCCACGCCCTCGGGCGCGTCGAAGGGAGTCATCGCTTGCCTGCAGTCTCGGTAAACGCCCGGATAACTCTAGCGGGACGTGTCAGTCATGCTATTGTACTGGACGTCGTCGCAGTGCCGGAGTCTCGACGCGGGGGTGACGGCTCCCCGAACACGACGCGCCACCCCAGCCACCGATCACACCCACTGACCCCGCCCACCGACCACCTTCACCCTGCTTTGCGAACCTTCATAGGCGAGCGAGCGCTACCCTATCAGGACAGAATGGCGCAGGCCGCAAACCAGGAGCTCGTCGACCGCTTCGAGGAGTTCTACCGCCGGTACTACAGCGACGACGTCGCCGAACTCGCGCGACAGTACCCCCGGGAGTCGAAGTCCCTCGACCTCGACTGGCGGGACCTCTACCAGATGGACCCGGACCTCGCCGACGACTTCATCAACCACCCCGACCAGCTCCGGGAGGCCGCCGAGGAAGCCCTCCGGCTCTACGACCTCCCCGTGGACGTCAGCCTCGGGCAGGCCCACGTCCGCGTCCACGGCCTCACGGAGTCCACGGAGATCCGGGACATCCGCGCCGAACACCTCAACACCCTCATCAGCTTCCAGGGCATGGTGCGGAAGGCGACGGACGTCCGGCCGAAGATCCAGTCCGCGGTGTTCGTCTGCCAGCGCTGCGGCGCCGAGACCGAAGTCCCACAGGGGGACGCCGGCTTCCAGGAGCCCTACCAGTGCGAGAGCTGCGAGCGCCAGGGCCCCTTCGAACTCGACCCCGAGCGCTCGGAGTTCGTCGACGCCCAGAAGCTCCGCATCCAGGAGTCCCCCGAGGGGCTCGCCGGCGGCGAAACCCCGCAGAGCATCGACATCCACATCGAGGACGACATCACGGGCGAAGTCACGCCAGGCGACCACGTCACCGCCACGGGCGTCCTCCGCCTCGACCAGAGCGAGGGCAGCAACGAGTCCCCCGTCTTCGACCTCTACATGGAGGGCTCCTCGATCGTCATCGAGGACGAGGAGTTCGAGGAGATGGACATCTCCGAGGAGGACAAACAGCGAATCATCGAGATCTCCGAACGCGACGACATCTACGAGCAGATGGTGGACTCGATGGCGCCCGCCATCTACGGCCACCGCCAGGCGAAACTCGCGATGATGCTCCAGCTGTTCGCGGGCGTCACGAAGGAACTCCCCGACGGCTCCCGCATCCGGGGCGACCTCCACATGCTGCTGATAGGGGACCCTGGTACTGGCAAATCGCAGCTAATTTCCTACGTTCAGAACATCGCGCCGCGGTCTGTCTACACCTCCGGCAAGGGGTCCTCGTCGGCGGGGCTCACCGCGGCTGCGGTACGCGACGACTTCGGCGACGGCGAGCAGTGGTCCCTCGAAGCCGGCGCGTTGGTGCTTGCGGACCAGGGCGTCGCGGCAGTGGACGAACTGGACAAGATGCGGTGCGTGACCGGCGACTCGCTGGTTCACTTCGGGGACCGAGTGAGCAGGATTCGAGACTTCGCTTACGAGGCGGCCGAGGACGGCGAAATCGAGGAATTGTCGAACGGGAGAACGATTCGCGGCGTCGATTCGGACGTGTGGACAATGACCGAATCCGGGCGGCTGGAGAAACGTCCGGTGACTGCAGTCCACGAGTACGACGCGCCCGAAGAACTCGTTCGCGTGACCCTGGAGTCCGGTGAGCGGGTGACCGCGACGCCCGACCACCCGTTCTTCGCCTTCGAGAATGGGGACCGCGTCGAGAAGCCGGCCGAAGGCCTCACCGAAGACGACTGGGTGTACGTGCCGCGGTCGCTGTCCGAACCGACAGCCGACGGCGGCTCGACAGCCGAACCGCCATCGACCAGCGAGTCGACCGGGCCGGACGGCGTCGCCCCGGAGTTCGCTGCTGTGCTCGGCTATCTCGCTGGCGACGGGAACCTCTACTACGACCGCAACGAGGGGAGCTACGGCATTCGGTTCACGAACACCGAAGAGCAGTTGCTCGCCGATTTCGAGGACGCGGCGCGAAGCACGTTCGGCGCCGAACCGACGCGACCGCCGAGCGAGCAACGCGACGACGGCGTCGAGACTGTCCGAGTCCACGGGCGCGAGTACGCCGACCGCGTTCTCGACGCGGGAATGAATCGCGAGACGTACGACGGAAAGACGCTCCCGGAAGCGGTGACCGCGTCTTCCCGTGCAGCGAAGGCAGCGTTCGTTCGTGCCCTCGCCGATAGCGAGGGGTCAGTTGGCGAACGCCAACTGCGAATCCACTCCGCGAGCTACGAGCTGCTGCTCGGCGTAAAACACCTCCTGCTGGAGTTCAGCGTCTCCAGCCAAATTCACCATCGGGAACACGAGAGCTACCGTGACGTCTACAAACTCACGGTGACCGACGCGGACTCCCTCGCGGCGTTCAACCGATGGGTGGGATTCACGCTCGACCGGAAACAGCACGCACTGGACGACGCCGTCGAGCGCGTGTCCGGCGAGCGAACCATCGTGGACGTGATTCCGGACGTCGGCGAACGCCTCGAAGCGGCGAGGAAGTCGCTGCGACTCCATCAGGCGGAGTGTGGACTCGACGGCGTGACGTACTGCAATTTCGAGAACGGCGACGCGAACGTCTCCATTCGGTTGGCCCGTGATGTTCTCGACGCCTTCGAGACGCGAAAACGGACCGCGACCCGGGACCTCGAACGCATCGCGAACGGCGACTGGGAGACGCTGGAAACCCTTCGAGAGCGCTACCACGTCTCACAGTCGGAACTCGCGGACCGGGCAGCGTACAGTCAACCGCAGGTCTCGCGGCTATGGGGACGGAGCGATGATCTCCGAGAGACGGCCGCGTCACACCTCGCGGGTGTCGTGAGTACTGTCGCAGACGTCGACCTCACGGACCTCCGAGAATTCGTCTACGGTGATGTGAAGTGGCGGCGAGTCGACAGAGTCGAAACCGTGACGCCGGACGAGAACGACGACCGACTTCCGCTGTTACGTGGCGAACTCGCCGACCGTCTCGGCGTCCGAGAGGCGGACGCTGTGGACGCGGCAGACGAGTTGCTCGCTGGGGATCCGGCCGTCAGTTCGTGGAGCGAACTCCGGGGCGCGCTCGACCGGCACGGTATCCCCCACGAGGCGCTCGCGGCAGACCTCGGCGTGAATCAGAGTACAGTGACGCGCTGGCTGAACGGGGACGTCGAAACCGACCAGTTCGTCGCAGCCGCAGACGCCGCACTCGACCGGATTCACGAGGTCCGTGATGAAGTCACTCGACTGCGGTCCGAGATCGAGCGCCGCGAACAGTCAAAGGTGTACGACCTCACTGTCGCGGGGACGCACAATTTCGTCGCGAACGGAATGGTCGTCCACAACTCCGAAGACCGGTCGGCGATGCACGAGGCGCTCGAACAGCAGAAGATCTCCATCTCGAAGGCGGGCATCAACGCGACGCTGAAGGCGCGGTGTTCGCTGCTCGGGGCGGCGAACCCGAAGTACGGGCGGTTCGACCAGTACGAGCCGATCGGCGAGCAGATCGACCTGGAGCCCGCGCTCATCTCGCGGTTCGACCTCATCTTCACGGTGACCGACGAGCCGGACCCCGAGGAGGACGCGGAGCTCGCGCGGCACATCATCCAGACGAACTACGCGGGCGAGCTGAACACGCAGAACGACAACCTCGCGAACACGAACCACTCCGCGGAGGAGATCGAGTCCCAGACGGAGAACGTGGCGCCCGCCATCGACTCCGAGCTGCTGCGGAAGTACATCGCGTACGCTCGCCGGAACTGCTTCCCGACGATGACCGACGAGGCGAAGCAGGCCATCGAGGACTTCTACGTCGACCTGCGGTCGCGGGGGCAGGGCGAGGACTCGCCGGTGCCGGTGACGGCGCGCCAGCTGGAGGCGCTGGTGCGGCTGGCGGAGGCGTCGGCGCGGCTGCGGCTCTCGGACACGGTCGAGGAGTCCGACGCGGAGCGCGTCATCTCCATCGTGCGGTCGTGCCTGCAGGACATCGGGGTGGACCCGGAGACCGGGGAGTTCGACGCGGACGTCGTGGAGACGGGGCGGTCGAAGACCCAGCGGGACCGCGTGAAGAACATCAAGGCGCTCATCAAGGACATCGAGGACGACTTCGACGAGGGCGCGCCCATCGAGGAGGTCCTGGACCGCGCCGAGGAGGTGGGGATGGACGCGGAGAAGGCCGAACACGAGATCGAGAAGCTCAAGGAGAAGGGCGAGCTCTACCAGCCGAACAAGGACCACCTCCGGTCGATCTGATGGACCGAATCTCCGCGCTCCGGAACGTCGAGGACGCGCTCGCTGACTTCGAGGACGGCGACGCCAGCCTCGCGGACGTCGAGGACCGCGTGCTGGGCGTGCTGCGGACGTACGCGACGGAGTTCGAGGACGGCGACCGGCGGGCGTACCGGGCGACGGGCGCGCCCGCCGTGGAGGGCGTGGTGGTCGCGGCGGCGTCCCGGGAGGCGGCCCGCGAGCGCGTGGCGGCGCTGGTCGAGGACGCCCCCGAGTTCCGCGTCGAACCCACCGATTGATTCCCGTTTCCGAAAGTAATTTTTAGTCGGTCGGTGAGTCTCGAATAGTGCTGTTGGTCGTCACGTACTCGCGGGCGGCGAGACAGAGCCTGCGGAACGTCTGTCGCACCCACGAGGACGCCGTGGTGCGGCGGTTCGGGCGGGCGGCGCTGTTCGCGGAGACGGAGTTCGGGGCGTTCCAGGCGCTGCGCCTCCGAGAGAAGCACGCGGGCGACGTCCAGCTCGAGCGCACCGCGCCCCTGAACGAGTTCAGCGACGTCCCCGACAGGGTCGTGGACGCGGCGCGCGCATACGAGCGCCGCGACGCGAAGAGCACGCCGTACGGGAAGTTCGCGGCGGGCAGCGAGCATCCGGCGCCGGACGCGCTGCGGGACGCAGACCTATGAGAGTCGAGGTCGCCGGCGTCGAGGCGCGCGGGCAGGCCGTCGACCTCCGGGGCGAGCCCGTCAGCGCCGGCGAAGTGGCTGCGGCGGTCCGGGACCCCGACGACGGCCGCGTCGAGTGCGCGGCGCCGCGGCCCGGCCACGAGCGCGTGGGCGTCCTCCACCGCGGCGTCGGCGTTCGCGTCCCGGCTGCCGTCGCCGACGCCGCCCGCAGCCGCGGCGCGCGCTCGCCCCGGGACGCCGAAATCACGCGGTTGGAGCGCGAGCTGGCGGCCGTGGACGTCGCTGACGTGGACCTGGCGGGCGCCCGGGAGCGCGTCGCGGAGACGGCCGCGGACGTGAGCGCGCTCGAGGAGCAGGTCGCTCGCGCGAGCGGCCGCGTGGAGGCGCGCCGCGAGGCCGGCAAGGACGCCGCGGCGGCCGAGGACGCCCTCGAGAGCGCGACCCGGGCGCTCGCGGACGCGCAGACGACCCACCACGCGGCGCGCGAGGAGC
>JBDGUB010000009.1:0-23206 GCA_042216245.1 Halobacterium sp. | reverse complement strand
TCGAACTCGTCCTCCCACCGGAACGCGCCGTCCCGCTGGACCACCTCGCCGTCCACCGCGATGAACGAGTCCTCGCTCATGTCCGTGATCATGTCAACGTGGACCGTCGAGTCGTTCGCCTCGTCCTCCCGACCCTCCGGGAAGTTCGACTCGTACGCGCGCCCGAGCGCGAGGTGGACGGTGTCGCCCATCTTCTCGTCGAAGAGGATGGAGTCCGTGAACTGGTCGATGCCGCGGTTCATCCCGATACCGAGCTCGCCGAGCCGGCGCGCGCCCTCGTCGGTCTCCAGAATCTCGCCGACGACGCTCTCGTTCTGGGCGGCGCTGTAGTCGACGACCTCGCCGTCCTCGAACGCCAGGTGGACGTCCTGGACGCGCTCCCCGCGAATCGTCATCGGGACGTCGAAGAACACCTCGCCCTCCGTCGCGTACGGCGCCGTGAACACCTCCCCCGAGGGGAGATTGTGGGAGTCGTACGCGACCGACGCCGCCGAATTCACGGCGACCCGGTCGTCGATGCGCATCGTGAGGTCCGTTTCCTCCTTCACGATGCGGACCTCGCTGCCGTCGTCGAGAACGTCCTTCATGTTCGCCATCTCGTCGGCGAGCGCCTCCCAGTCCCGGAGGATGGCGTCGTACGCGAACTCCCGGTACTCCTCGAAGGACATGTTCGCCTGCTGGGCGAGCGACCGCGTCGGGTGGACGGTCCCCACCCAGTCCGTGTCCATGTACGCGTCCCGGATGCCCTCGCGGGCCTTCCCGCTCGCGCGGCGAATCTCCGCGGGGACGTCCGACCCCTCGCTGGTGTTCCGGCCGCCGCCGATGGACAACACGACGTCCGCGTTCTCGTAGAGCGCGAGCTCGTGGCTCGGGTCCTCGTCGAAGCCCTCGCCGTGCGCGAGCTTGTACGCGCGCCCGACCTCGCTCGACGAGTACGTCGTCAGGAGGTTCGCGCCGCGCTCCCCGACCTTCTCCGCGACGGCGACCGCGAGCTCGTGGGCGTCCGGGCCGACGCTCAACACGACGTTGTCGCCGTCGTCGACGCGCGCGCTCCAGTCCACCAGTACCTCGGCGTGTTCCTCGACGCGGGGGTCCATACCGGGGCTCCGGCAGCCAGGCGAAAAAACAGTCGGGTTCCGGTCGGCGGCGGGGGTTTTCAGACCTGTTCCTCGACGAGTTCTGCGACGTCGGCGAGCTCCTCGCCGAGCAGCACGAGCGCGTCGTCCAGGCTCACGACCCGCACGGGGTCGCCCGCCTCGTCGACGACAGGGACGCGGCGCACGCCCTCCGATTTCATCGTGTCCAGGACGCTGACGACGCTCGTTCCCTCCTCGACGGTGACGGGGTCCTCGGTCATCAGGTCGCCGGCGGTGACGTCCTCGAGGTCGGTGCGTTCGCGGAGCGCGAGCGCGAGGTCGCGGTCCGTGAGGACGCCGGTCGGCTTCTCGGTCTCGTCGACCACGACGACGCTCCCGACGTCCTCCGCGTGCATCGACGCCGCGACCTGGTCGACGAACTCGTTCTCCCGCACGGTCACGACTCCCTCGGGCGGTGACACGGCCAGACTCATGTCCGAAGGGTCGCCCGCGCGCCACGAGAAGGTGGTGGCCGTCCCGGAGCGCGGCGACGGCGCGAGCCGGCGCGTTCGGTGGTCGCTACGCGTAGACGAGGATGGTGCCGAACGACGCCTCGATGACGTTGACCTCCTCGCCGGACTCGGCGCGGTAGTCCTCCTCGACCTCGAGCCAGTCGCCGTCCAGCTCGAAGGACTGCCCGCCGGCCTCCACGGTGACGGTGTCACCGGAGTGCAGCTGCGCCTGGATCTCCGCGGGGTCCGCGGCCTCGACGGCCTGCAGGACGGCGCCCGCGTCGCTGCGGAACTCCGGCCCGATCTCGGACTCGTCGGCGTCGACGTCGACGGGGACGAGTTCGACGTCCGGCCGGCCGGACACGAGCTTGATCGGCGCGTTCACGGTCTCGCTGAGGTCGTACGTGTCGAGGGTGGCGTCCTCGTCGGGCTCGAAGTAGAGCTCGACGCGCTCGAGGTCCGCGTTCAGCGGCATGTGGTTCGCGGACTTCCACGCGCGGATCTCGCTGGCGGCTTCCGCGATGTGTTCGCCCGCGGTCTCCGCGTCCTCGTCGAGCATGTCGACGGCCGGCCACGAGGACTGGTGGACGCTGCCCTCGGTGCCGGGGAGGTGGCGCCAGATCTCCTCGGTGACGTGCGGGCTGAACGGCGACAGCATCCGGACGACCGCGGTCACCGCCGTGTAGAGGGTCTTCTCGGCGGCGGCGCGCTCGCCCGGCCGGCCGTTGTACAGCCGCCCCTTCACGAGTTCGACGTAGTCGTCCGCGAGGTCCTCCCACGCGAACTCGCGGAGCCGCCGGAGCGCCGCGTCGAACCGGTAGGCCTCCATCTCGGCCTCGACCTCGTCGGCGACCCGCGTCAGCTCGGAGAGGATCCAGCGGTCGGCGTCCCGGTACGCGGGGTCCTGAATCTCCGGGGTGTCCTCGTCGAAGTGCCCGCTCGCGAATTTCACGATGTTCCAGAGCTTCGTGAGGAACCGCGACGCGGACTTGACTTCCTTCCACTGGAACTGGATGTCGCTGCCGGGCTGGCCGCCGAGCGCGAGCGCCTGCCGGACGGCGTCCGCGGAGTACTCCTCGATGGCTTCGTCGGGCTCGACCACGTTGCCGCGGCTCTTGGACATCTTGTTGCCGTCCGGGCCGAACACCATGCCGTTGACGAGGACGTCCTCCCAGGGTTTCTCGTCGGTGAGCGCGCCCGTCCGCAGCAGCGTGTAGAACGCCCACGTGCGGATGATGTCGTGGCCCTGCGGCCGGAGGTCGACGGGCTCGAACTCCTCGAGGTCAAGGGCGTCCGGCCACCCGGAGATGACCAGCGGCGTAATCGAGGAGTCCATCCACGTGTCCATGACGTCGGTCTCGCCGCGCCAGTCGTGGCCGCCGCACTCGGGGCACGCGCCGACCGCGGGGTCGGTCTCCGTGGGGTCGACGGGCGTCTCGGCGGCGCTGGCGACGTGCCACTCGCCGCAGTCCCGGCACTCCCAGGCGGGGATGGGGGTGGCGAAGACGCGCTGCCGGGAGATGACCCAGTCCCACTCCATGCTCTCCGTCCAGTCGACCAGGCGGTCGTGCATGTGCTCGGGAATCCAGTCGGCGTCGGCGGCCTTCTCGAGGACGAGGTCCTGGTCGACCTCGACGAACCACTGTTCCTTCGAGAGGATCTCGATGGGGGTGTCACACCGCCAGCAGGACCCGACGGACTGCTCGGTGGGTTCGGTGTCGTTCAGGTATCCCTCGTCGTCGAGGGCGTCAGCGACCTCGGTCTTCGCTTCCTCGATGGACAGCCCCTCGAAGTCGCCGGCGAGCTCGTTGAGGCGGCCGTCCTCAGTGAACACCGACCGCAGCTCGAGGTCGTACTCCGCCCACCAGTCGACGTCCTGTTTGTCGCCGAACGTGCAGATCATGACGGCGCCGGTGCCGAAGTCGGCGTCGACGTCGTCGTCGGCGACGAGTTCGACCTCCTGGCCGAACAGCGGGACTTCGAAGGTGTCGCCGACGCGGTCCGCGTAGCGGTCGTCGGCGGGGTCGACGGCCATCCCGACGCAGGCCGCGAGGAGTTCGGGCCGCGTGGTCGCGATCTCGACGTCGTCGTTGCCGACGCCCTCGAAGGTGACGTAGTAGAGGGTGCCCTCGCGGTCGACGTTCTCGACTTCGGCGTCCGCGATAGCGGTCTCGCAGCGCGGACACCAGTTCACGGGGTGTTCGTCGCGGTAGACCATGTCGTCGTCGGCCATCTCGACGAACGACGCCTGGGTCTGCCCCCAGTACTCGGGGTCCATGGTGCGGTACTCGGCGCTCCAGTCCTGGGAGAACCCGAGTTCCCGCATCGTCGATTTCATCTCCTCGATGCGGGCGTTCGTCCACTCGATGCACATCTCCCGGAACTCCTCGTTGGAGACGTCGGTCCGGTGGATGTCGTTGACTTCCTCGACTTTGACCTCTGTGGGGAGGCCGTGGCAGTCCCAGCCCTGGGGGAAGAGGACGTCGTCGCCCTGGAGGCGGTGGAATCGCGCGTCGAAGTCGATGTACGACCAGCCGAGGGCGTGGCCGAGGTGGAGGTTCCCGGAGGGGTACGGCGGCGGGGTGTCGATGACGTACTGGGTGTCGGCGTCGCCGCCGTCGAACTCGTAGACGCCGCTGTCCTGCCAGTCGTCCTGCCACTCGGATTCGATGCGGTCGGGGTCGTAGCTGTCCGGTAGGTCTGTCATGTCTGGGTGGGTCGTCGGCCGCGGTCGCGTGGTTGCCCGGTCGGTTCGCGTCGCTGGGGGCGAGAAGGGAGATTACACACGTACTACCGCGAGCTCGACGCGCATACGTGTGGAGTGCGGTGGCGCGGTGATAAAGGTTCCCGTAGCGAGTCAGTGCGTCACGTGCCGTGTGAACCACCCACGCTTTAGGCGCGCCGAAAAAATCGACGGGCTTATGTTCTTTAGGCTGGCCTAAACCGAATAAGCAGCGACGAACGTTCCTGAAGGCCGGGTCCGCATCGACGCTCGGCGCCCTGCTCGCGGGCTGTGCCAGCCCCAAAGAAGGCAGCAGCGACTCGACGACCGAAGCGCCCGCGGACACCACCACCGAAACGACGACTTCCACGACCTGAACGTCCGGGACGCCATCGCGAACTCCGACATCGAGGCGCTCTCCGAGAGCCAGCGCGCCAAGGTCGACTACGAGACGCTGCTCGACCTCGACCCCGCGGTGCTGTTCGTGCGCGGTCACGAGGGCAAGAGCCGCGAGCAGTTCGAGAACACCGTCCTCTCGTTCATACAGGACCACGCCACGGCCAGCCGCATCACCGCCGTCGAGAACGGCGACGTCTACCGAGGCGGCCCCATCTTCATGGGCCGCATCCACCACCTGTTCCTCACGGAGCGGTTCGCCACCGAACTCTACCCCGAGTCGTTCTCGGGCGAACTGTTCGACCGCGACGAACTGGCGTCCATCGTCACGTCCTGAAGGTCGGTCCGCCTCGCAGACGCAACGCTTTTGAACTCTTAGGCCGGCCTAAATAACAATCCCAGTCGCGCGCCGCGACTACCTCGTCCCGGTCGGCGCGACACGCCCCACGATGTCACGACAGTACCGCGTCCGCGACGCACTGCTCCCGGACCTCGACGCCGCACTCGCCTCGATCGTCGTCGGCAGCACCGCCCTCGTCCTGTTCGGGGCGCTCGTCCAGATCCGGTACGGCGCATACGAGATGCCGTTCGAGACCGTCTGGCGCGCGCTCTTCGACGGAAAAGTCTGGACGAACCCCGAGATCCTCGCGACCATCGTGCTCGGCGACGGACTCGCGCAGACGCTCGGCGTCAAAGCCGACCTCTCCCAAGTGTCGGACGCCACGGCCGTCGTCTGGACGATGCGCCTGCCCCGGGTCGCCGTCGCCGTCTTCGTCGGCACGAACCTCGCCGTCGCCGGCGCCATCTTCTAGGCCATCACGCGCACGAACTCGCCAGCCCCTACATCCTCGGCGTCTCCTCCGGCGCCGGGTTCGCCGTCGTCGCCACCATCGTATTCTCCCTCGGCACGTACCTGCTGCCGCTGGCGGCCGCCGTCGGCGGCACCGCCGCGTTCCTGCTCGTGTACGCGGTCGCGTGACGCGGCGGCACTACGCCCGTCCGCCTCGTGCTCGCGGGCGTCGTCGTCGGAACCATCTTCAACAGCCTCCAGACCGGCGTGTTCTACTTCATCGACTCCAACGGAGCGATGCGCACCGCCGTCTCCTGGCTCGCCAGCTCCCTGACCGGCGTCGCCTGGATGGAAGTCCGGCTGATCGTCCTCCCGACGCTGCTCGTCGTCCCGCTCGCGATGGTCGCCGCACGCCAACTCAACGTCCTCCTGCTCGGGGAACGTCGCGCCCGCGCGCTCGGGATGCCCGTCGAGACGATGCGGTTCGCGCTGTCCGCGCTCGCCATCTTCGCCACCGCGGCCGCGGTCTCCGTCGCCGGCCTCGTCGGCGGCCCGTACTTCCTCCTGCTGTTGCGCCGCACCGACTCCTTCAACGAGTTCTAGCATGACACGACTCCCACTCACCGACACCGATACCGACGACGCGGACGCCGAGTTCGCGCCCGAAGACTCCGTCGACGACGCCGCGCTGTTCGCCACCGACCTGGAACTCGGCTACGGCGACGGGGCGGTCGTCGACTGCGAGGACCTCGTCGTCCCGGAGGGCGAGGTCACCGCGCTCGTCGGACCGAACGGCTCCGGGAAGTCCACGCTCCTGAAGGGCATGTCCGCGGAACTCGACCCCGACTCGGGCACCGTCCTCTTGCACGGCCGCCGCGTGCAGGAGCGCTCCGCGAAGGACCTCGCGCAGGAACTCGGCCTGCTCGCCCAGGAGAACGACGTCCCCGGCGGCCTCACCGTCGAAGACCTCGTCACGCACGGCCGCTACCCGCACCGCGGCTTCCTCGACCCCCTCACGGAGGACGACCACGCCGCCGTCGACCGCGCCATCGACCTCGCGGGCGTCGAACACCTCCGGAACACTCCGATCGGCGAACTCTCCGGCGGCCAGAAGCAGCTCGCGTTTGTCGCGATGGCGCTCGCCCAGGAGACCGACGTCCTCCTCCTCGACGAACCCACGACGTACCTCGACCTCCACCACCAGCTCCGCGTGATGGAGGTCGTGCGCAACCTCAACCGCGAGGAAGCCGTCACTGTCTGCGTCGTCCTCCACGACCTCCAGCAGGCCGCGCGCTTCGCGGACTACCTCGTCGCGCTCGACGACGGCGGCGTCTACGACTGGGGGCCGCCCGAGGACGTCGTGACCGAGGAGCTGCTCGCGGACGTCTTCGACGTCGACGCCGCCGTCTCCTACGACGACGAACCCCGCATCGTCCCCCGGCGCGCGCTCGACTAGTTCTCGCCACCGGCGTCGGCGTTCCCGGTGCCGTCGTCACCGTCGACCGCTCCGTCACCGGTCTCGGCCAGCTCGTCCACGCGCTCGCGCAACTCGCGGACCTCCGCCTCGAGGTCGGCGTTCGACGCCGGACTGTTGTCCTCGCTCGTCAGACCGGCGACCGCCGCCACCGGCGCCGTCAGGACGAGCGCGCCGCCGAGCGCCAGCCCCCAGGCCGGCACCGGGGCGTCGAGCAGCACGACGAGCACCGCGTCGTTCACGACCAGGAGGGCGAGCACCGTCGACAGGGACGTACGCATACCGCCATCTGGAGGCTCCCGGCCCGCAAGCGTTGCGGTTCGGTGTTCGGTCGCTTGCGCGACCCACCACTGCCGGCGGTCACGATCCAAAACCCGGGACGAACCGTCTCCCTCGTGGCACTGAATCCAGGCGGCACACAACCGCAATCACTACCTTCCGTGGCCCGGAGTTCCGGGTATGGAACTGGGAGTCGTCGGCCTCGGCCGCATGGGGCGCATCGTCGTCGACCGCTGTCTCGACGCCGGCCACGACGTCGTGGCGTTCGACATCGACGAGGACGCGCGGGACGCGGCGGCGGACGCCGGCGCCGACACGGCGGACTCGATTCCCGCGCTCGCCGACGCGCTCGGCGACGAGAAGCGCGTCTGGCTGATGGTGCCCGCCGGCGACCCCGTCGACGCCGCCCTCGAGGAGCTCGCGCCCCGCCTCGGGAGCGAGGACGTCGTCGTGGACGGCGGGAACAGCCACTTCGAGGACTCGACGCGGCGCGCCGACGCCCACGAGTTCGCGTACCTCGACTGCGGGACCAGCGGCGGCCCCGCCGGCGCCGACCTCGGGTTCTCCCTGATGGTCGGCGGGCCGGAGTGGGCGTACGAGGAACTCCGCCCGGTCTTCGACGCCGTCGCGACCGGCCCCGAGGGCCACGACCGCATGGGGCCGGCGGGCTCCGGGCACTACGTGAAGATGGTGCACAACGGCGTCGAGTACGCGCTCATGCAGGCGTACGGCGAGGGCTTCGAACTCCTCCACGAGGGCCGCTACGACCTCGACCTCGAGGCCGTCGCGCGCACGTGGAACAACGGCGCCGTCATCCGGTCGTGGCTGCTCGAACTCTGCGAGGAAGCGTTCCGGGAGGAAGGCAACGACCTCGGCGACGTCGCCGACCACGTCGCCGGCGGGTCGACGGGCACCTGGACCGTCCAGGAGGGCCTCGAGCAGGAAGTCTCGCTCCCCCTCATCTACCAGGCGCTCGCCGAACGCTTCGACTCCCGCGCGTCCGGCGCCGGCGACGGCCGGTTCTCGCGCCGGCTCGCGAACCGGCTGCGGTACGGGTTCGGCAGACACGACGTCGCACGGCAGGACTGAACACGGCGTCGCGCACCAGGACTGACGTCGTGGCCCGGCGGGACTAATTCTCAGTAGTCGCCCGCGTACTCGATCTCGTCGGCGACCCGTTCGGCGACCCCCGGCGAGCACTCGCGCTCGACGAGGTGGAGCGCGAGATCGATGCCGGCGGTGACGCCGGCGGCCGTCAACACCGTCCCGTCGTCGACGAAGCGCTCGTCCTGGACGGACACGCCGCAGTCGGCGAGGTCGTCCTTCGCGGACTCGTGCGTGGTCGCGGGGCGGTCCTCGAGCAGCCCGGCCGCCGCGAGCAGCATCGCGCCCGTGCAGACCGACGCGACCGTCGCGCCGCCCTCGTGGAGCGTCCGCAGGCGCTCCGGGAGCGTGCCGTCCTCGACCGCCGCCCGCGCGCCGCCGTCGTCGCGGTCGTTCCACCCGCCGCCCGGCACCACCACGAGGTCCGGAACGCCGAACAGCACGTCGTCCGGCTCCACCGTCAGGCCGTGGCTCGCCGTCACGCGCTCGGCCGGGACGAGCGTGCGCAGCGACGCGTCCACGTCGGCGCCGAACTCCCCGGCGGTCCGGAACACCTCGTAGGGCGCGACCGCGTCGAGCTCGTCGAACCCCTCGTACAGCAGTATCGCGACGTCCATGCGAACCCGTTCGGCGTCCCCCGTCAAAACTCGCCCGAAGCCGCCGTCGGGCAATCACAATACTGTTAAACACCGCTTCCGTACCGCCGCACATGGTAGGCACACTGGGGCTGGCCCTCGGCCTGGGTATGGCGCTGACCCTCGTCGCGCTCCACTTCCTGAAGGGCACCTCGAAGCCCGTCCCCGAGGACATCGCCGCGGACGTCCTCGAACAGCGGGCGTCGACGGTCCCCGAGACGGACTTCCCGGAGCCGTACAACCGCTCCATCGGCGGTGGCGGCGGCGCCGGCGCGGTCGCCGGCGGCGCGGAGGGCGAACTCGAGGAGAGCGAGGAAGAGGAAACCGGCTTCGACCCCGAGTCCATCCCCGAGGACGAAGTCGAGTACTACGAGATCGAGTTCGTGAAGGAGGGCGAGACCATCGAGGTCGCGAACAACGAGAACCTCCTGGAAGCCGGCGAGGACGAGGGCTGGGACCTCCCGTACGCCTGCCGGCAGGGCCAGTGTCTCTCCTGTGGCGGCCGCGTCGCCAGCGGCGACGACGCCCACGAGTTCGTTCGTCACTCCAACAACGAGACGCTGAGCGACGACGAGATGGAGAAGGGCTACATGCTCACCTGCACCGCCCACCCGACGACGTCGTTCTCTCTCGAGACCGACGAGACGCCCTGACGGCGACCGACGCCCCGTACAGACCGCCCCTACGTTCTCGCGCACCCGTTCTCCCGCGTTCGCCCTCTCGCATTCGGCGCTCTCGTCGGGCCGCCAGCATCCGGCCCCGAACCCCGTCTGCCGCCGCACCCGAACTTCCGGCTAAACCGTCCGCTTGCCGGTTCTCGCGAAGTCGGAGCCTTCAAATCGCCGCGAGTGCTGGCCGACTGTAGTGACCGAGTCCAGAGCGACCAGCAGCATCACCGACGGCGACCTCGTCGGCCCCATGATCCAGCTAGCCTGGCCGATGGTCGTCATCCAGCTCCTCCAGGTCGCGTACAACCTGGCGGACACCTTCTGGCTCGGCCGGCTCTCCGGGAACGCCGTCGCCGCCATCTCCATCGCGTTCCCGCTCGTGTTCTTCCTCATCTCCGTTGGGGGCGGGTTCACCACCGCGGGCTCCATCCTCGTCGCGCAGTACACGGGCGCGGACAGCGAGGCGTCCGCCGGCAAGGTCGCCGCGCAGACGATGGGGTTCGTCGTCTCCATCGCGACCGTGCTCGGCGTTCTCGGGCACTTCGTCACGGGCGACATGCTCGCGCTCATCCCCGCCGACGAACGAACGGCCGCGGTGGTCATTCCGATGGCCGCGGACTACATGCGCGTGTTCTTCCTCGGGATGCCCGCGCTGTTCGGGTTCTTCGTGTTCTCCTCGCTGATGCGGGGGTACGGGAACACGCGCACGCCGATGCGCGTGATGTTCGTCAGCGTCGTCCTGAACGTCGTCCTCGACCCCCTGCTCATCTTCGGCTGGTGGGTGTTCCCCGCGATGGGCATCGAGGGCGCCGCCGTCGCCACCATCTTCGCGCGCTTCGTCGCCGCCGTCATCGGCGTCTACGTGCTGTTCTTCACGGACGCCGGCCCGGACGTCGAACTCGCGCAGTTCGTGCCCGACGTCTCGATGGTCTCCCGCATCGTCCGCGTCGGCACGCCGAGCGCCGCCGAACAGTCCACGAGCGCGCTCGCGATGATCACGCTCACCGCGATGGTCGCGTCGTTCCCGCCGGCCGTCGTCGGCGCGTTCGGCCTCGGCAACCGCCTCATCTCGCTCGTCTTCCTGCCCGCGATGGGGCTCGGGCGCGCCACCAACACGATGGTCGGCCAGAACCTCGGCGCGAGACAGACCGAGCGCGCCGAACGCGCCGTCTGGATCGCCGCGAAGTTCGCCGCCGGCGTCCTGTTCGGCATCGCCGTCCTCGCCGCAGTCTTCCCCGAGCCCATCGTCTCCGTCTTCCTCAGCCCGGGCGCGGAGAACGCCGCGGAGATCGTCGCGTACGGCGCGACGTACGTCCGCATTCGCGCCGTCGAGTTCGTGTTCATCGGCGTCCTCCAGGTGTTGCTCGGCGCGTTCCGCGGCGCCGGCAACACGAAGACCGCGATGGCCATCTCGATGGTGACGCTGTGGATCGGCCGCGTCCCCACCGTCTACGCGTTCGCGTTCGTGCTCGGCTGGGGCGCCACCGGCATCTGGGTGGGAATGGCGCTCGGGAACATCGTCGGCGCTATCGTCGCCGCCGCGTGGTTCACTCGCGGCACGTGGAAGCAGTCCCTCGTCGAGGACGACGCCGAACCCGCGTAGTCGCCCCGACTCACAACCGTTATACGGGCGCTCGCACTACCGGTGTGTGAGGGCGCGTAGCTCAGCGGACAGAGCACTTGGTTCCGGACCAAGATGTCAGGGGTTCAAATCCCTTCGCGCCCGTGTACCTTTTTACTTCGTCGGGTTTCCTCGCTCGCTTCGCTCGCTGCGAGAACCTCTCCTCGTAAAAATCTACGCTAAAAACGTCCTCGTACTCGCTTCGCTCGTACGAGTGAATCGCGCGGCTTCGCCGCGCGAATGCTACTTCCAGAACCGAGGCCGTGATCCGATGGAGGCTGTCCGTGTATCTGGGTTTCGTCACAGGGTATTACTGGTGCCCTTCGCGCCCGTCCTTGCTGACGGTAATTTTCGCCGGACAGCGGCGGGGTCACCGGTCGAACGGTGGGTATCGTCCTTTCGTTCGATGGCTGCACGCTGGGGGTGAGATCTTGGGTCTGTGGGTCACGACGTGCGGTCAACTCGAAGGCGCGCTTCGTGGGGTCGCGCGTTAGCGCTGACTTGCTGCAGATTCCGCGTGTGTCTGGTGCGTCGGTGCTGCATAGAAGTAATGTATCTTGCAGTCGTTATGTCCACAGTCCCCACGCTGATCTTTCGGACGGTTGTGGTGACGATGCGAATTTATCACAGACTACGGTGCTATCCATGAGCCTGCTGCATAGAGGGCGCGAGTGTAGTAGACTACTCACCCAAACTCCCGCTGTCCATCTGGAACTCGAACCGTGCGCCACCAGTAGTGCCATCAGTTACAGCGAGCTCCCAGCCGTGGGCTTCCACGATTCGTTTGACGATTGTCAACCCGAATCCAGTACCACCGCGTGCAGAGGAATGCCCCGGTTTGAACACTTCTTCATACTTGTCGACCGGGATTCCTGGGCCATCGTCTTCGACAAAGATCCGCTGTTCATCGTGAGACCCGACCCGAACAGTTACGTCGGACCCACCGTGTTCGACGGCGTTCCGGAACAGGTTCTCGAACACGTGCCGTAGCCGATCTGGATCGCCTTGGAACGTCACCTCGTCGACAATCTCAATGGTTGCGTCGCCCGTATCGACAGTGCCCCAGCACTTTCCAGCGAGGTCAGTCAAACTGATTGCTTCCGTTTCGCGGATCGTGTCGCCCTGGCGGGCGAGGGTCAGCGTGTCTTCGACGATCGCTTCCATCCGGTCGAGCGCGTCCAGAAGTGGGTCGAGGTGGTCGCTTGCGGTCTCTTCGGCGACCAGTGTCGCCCGACCTTGGGCGACGTTGAGCGGGTTCCGCAAGTCGTGGGAGACGACACTCGCAAACTCGTCAAGCCGCTCGTTCTGGCGACGTAACCGTCGTTCTCGCTCGACGCGTTCGGTGACGTTCCGCGTGATACCGACGAGGCGAGTGACCGCACCATCGGCGAGGACCGGCGCGAGTTTCGTCTGCCAGAATCGAGCCTCTTCACCGACATCGAGTTCTTCCTCGTAGGAAATCGGCTCGCCAGCCCTGACACAGCGGTGATAGTTCGCTGTCAACTCGGCTCCCTGCTCCTCGCCGAACACCTCTCGGGGCGTCTTCCCGCGGACTTCCTCGGTCGTGAGCCCGGTAGCGCGCTCGTAGGACGGGCTGAGGCGCTCGAACTCGAACCGGATACCCGTCTCGCCGTCTGTCACGTCGACGAGGAAGATGGCATCCTCGACGTTGCTGAGGAGGGCTTCGTACTCGTCGGCGAGTTCCTGTGCTTCGAGCTCGTACGCTTTCTGCTCGGTGATATCCCGGCTACTGAGGAGAATGCCGTCGATGATGTCGTCGTCGAGTCGGTTTCGGAGTGTGGCTTCGATCCAGCGCCAGGAGCCGTCGGCGTGGCGGAATCGGACTTCGACGGTCTCGGACGTGGACGGGTCTGTGAGCACGGCCTCCATCGCGTCGGCGTTTCGCTCTCGGTCGTCGGGGTGGACGAACTCGTAGCCTTCACGGCCGGTCAGTTCCGCTGGCTCGTAGCCGAGAATCCGCGTGACTGCGGGACTGACATAGGTGATGGTTCCGTCAGTGTCGACAACGGTTGCGAGGTCGTTGATCTCTTCGACTAGCGTCCGATACCATTCAACCCCGTATTCCTCGTTCTCCCCAGGTGGTGCGTTATCTTTCATTAGGCGTCCACTGGTCGGTCCACGAGTATGAATGTTGACCTCGTACCCTCCCTCCAGTTGAAACGGTCTCGTTTTTAATAAGCGAATATGGTTCCCAAGGATTGCTGACTACATCCTCTATATCTTGCAGGCGACTTCTGACAAGACGAGAGGACACCTGATTCCAATCCCGTAGCATCCGTGGCTGCAATGCCGTGAATCCCTTCGATCAAGGCGGGATTCTCACCCCCTCGATTTCGGCCGTCTTACGGCCGAAAGGACGATTCGTTCGTTGGTTGAACGAACGCCCTTCGCGCCCGCTTTTGGTGAAGCCTACACCGGGCAGCGACGCGTGCGTCGCTGTCCGTTTCGTGGCTCGCTCGCGGGGGCGTCCGCTGATCGAGTGCGCGAAGCGAAGTGAACAGTGCTGTGGAGCCCCCAGACCTGGCTCTCGTCGACGGCGATTCCAGTGAGCGAAGCAAACTGCTGCAGTTTGACAAGCGTTTTCCGTTTCGTCTGCAACGTCGACGTGTGAGCCCTCCAACGAGAAAGCTCGCAGTCGGCTTGTTCGTCGCCCTGCTCGTCGCGTCCGCGGGCTGTAGCGCGTTCCAGAACAGCAGCACCCCGAGCGACGCGATACAGCTGGTCAACCAGGACGACGTCGGGCACGCTGTCGTGGTCGAAATTTCCAGCGGCGGCGAACTGGTGTACTCGGCCGGGCGAACGCTCGACGCCGAATCGGACGCGAAGCTGGACGCGTTCGGCGAGAACGGCGAGTACCGGGTTGCGGTGACCGTAAACGGGAACACGACCGTGACGACGTACACGTTCCCGAGCGACGACTCCGCGACCACGATCGGCATCGACAACGACGGCGAGGTAACGATTAGTACGTAACCTCAATCCGACGATTTCCCAGTCACTGCGCTACTCGCTCGGCTGGCGAGAATCCGGGTTTCGTCACCGGGTAGTACTGGCTTCCTTCGCGCCCGCTGAGTCCGGTGATGCTCGTGTTCGTGTGGCTGCGGGATTGGCTGCTCGGCGGGCATCGAGTTCGTGGTTCTCACAGCTGGACTGTGGACAGTTCGTCGCGACCGAGACTCGGTCGCTTCGCGGAGTCCGCGGGCGGCCCCGAACGGCAGTAGTTCTTTGAGTGCGGGTGTCCATTCTCGGGTCGTGCCCTGGGATACTACCGTCCGGCGTGCGACCCCGGCCGATGCAACTCGATTCACGTTCGCCCCTCCGATTGGAACGAGGGCGTCGGTACGGCCCTCCTCGAGGCGGCCGTAGGGGTGCTTCCGGCGGACGCGGCCGGACTCTCCCTCTGTGTGCTCGCCGAGAACGAGCGAGCGCGGGCGTTCTACGAGCGCCGTGGTTTCGAGCGAACCGGAACGACCACTACGACGCACGCGGGCGACGAGTTCACCGAGGTCGTGTACCGGCGTTCGCTCTGAGTGGCGGCGTCAGGGGTCTCCGGTGTCGTCAGGCGTTCGTCGACACCTCGCAGCGCCGGTCCTCGTGTCGAATCGCGGTGGCGAGCCAGTACGTGGAGAGGACGAGCGTGCCGGCGGCGAGGACGGCGATCTCCAGTCCGTGGAGCGGGAGCGCGGTGAGGAGGCCGGACGCGCCGACCAGCGAGAGGACGCCGGCGAGCAGGACGGACCCGCAGGTCGCGCAGCCGGCGCCGAGCGCGCCGAGTACCACGCCGGTCGTGGTGCCCGCGCCGCTGCGCAGCGACACCGGATAGTGGCGGACGTAGTGCGTCAACAGCGCGAGGTTGACGCCGACGAGGGCGCTGGTCGCGAGGAGGACGACCGACTGTTCGGTCGTGTACGCCGGGCCGAATCCGGGGTACATCGCGACCACGACCTCGAGGCGCGTCCGGAGCGGCAGCGTCCCGCCGACGAGCACGTCCCGGACGAACGGGAGGTTCCTGGCGAGGACGAACGTCGTGAGCGCCGCGACGGCGTACGCGACCGCCAGGCTGGCGTAGAGTGGTCGCCGGAGGACGCTCGCCGTGACGCGGAGGAGGGTCCGCCAGTCGCCGCGCCGCGTCGGCAGGTCGAGGCCAGTCCTAGCCATCGTCGACACCCAGTAGTTTCGCGAACACGCTGTACGGCTGCGGCCCGAGGATTCGACCCACGTCGGCGCCGGCGTCGAACAGGAAGAACGTCGGGGTGCCCTGGACGCCCGCTGTCTCCGCTGCCTGCACGTCGGTCCTGAGCGCGGGCCGGTGCGTCCCCGACTCGATCTCCCGGCGGACGCTCGCGGCGTCCAGCGAGGACGCGTCGAGGAACTCCCGGGTGCGGGCTTCGACGTTCTGCGTGGTGACGTCGGGCTGGTGCTGGAAGTAGTAGGACTTCAACTCCCAGAACGCCGCGGCGTCCCGGGCGTACACGGTCTCCAGGGCGAGAGTCGCGTACTCGGCCCAATCCCGGACCGCGTGGACGTTCCGGTAGACGAAACTCACTCTCCCGGGGTCGACGAGTCCGCGTTTCAGCTTCGGGAGGACGACCGCTTCGAACCGCCGGCAGCTCGGACACGACGGGTCCTCGAACGCGATGATCGTTCCCTCGGCGGTCCCGGGTTTCGGCCCCAGGACGGGCTGGGCGTCGAGTGCGGTGGCGGCGTCGTGGCTGGCGAGCTGGGTGCTCTTACTCGCGCAGCCCGCCGCGGCGGCGAGGCCGGCCAGCCCGCTCGCGAGGAGCTACCGTCGCTTCATTCACCTCCAGTTTGCCGCTCCACGCCAATAAAGAGAATATAAGGTCCCGGTAACGGGGGCCCTACACGTAACCACTCGGGTATCGCGAGCGCCGAACTCGAGCAGTCACCGGGCTCGCGGGAGAAAAGACCGACCGAGAGGTCGCCGAGGCGATCCAACCCCGGGTCAGTCGACGAGGTGGCAGGCGACGTTCGCGTCGCCGAGTTCGGGGTCGCGGCGCTCGCAGACGCTCTCGAAGGTCTCGCGGAGCGTCTCGCTGGCGGCGGCTTCGTCGCCGTCGGCGAGCGACGCGAAGGCGTCCTCGAGGGCGTTCCGCGCGGCCGGCGGGACGTCCTGGGGGACGTGGTCGCGCCACTCCTCGGCGTCGTCGACGTCGCCGGCTTCCAGTTCGCCGCTCGCCAGCGCGTCCCGGACGTCCATCGCGGCGCGGTAGGCGTCCTGGTCGATGGCGAGGTCCTCGGGCGGGATGACGCTCGGGCAGCGCGTCCGGAACCGGCAGCCCGACGGCGGGTCCCGCGGCGACGGGACGTCGCCGCTGAGCGTGTAGACGTCGCGGTCGGCCTCCCGGGTGTCCGGGCGCGGCACGCTCTCGAGCAGCGCCTTCGTGTAGGGGTGGTCGGGGTCCTCGAAGAGCGCGTCCACGTCGTCGACTTCAGCGATCTCCCCGAGGTACATCACGGCGACGCGGTCGCAGACGTGCCGGACGACGCTGAGGTCGTGGGCGATCAGGAGGTACGTCAGCCCGAGTTCGTCCTGGAGGTCGTCCAGGAGGTTCAGGATCTGGGCCTGCACGGAGACGTCCAGCGCGCTCACGGGCTCGTCGAGCACGAGGAAGTCCGGCTCGAGGGCGAGCGCGCGAGCGATGCCGACGCGCTGCTGCTGGCCGCCGGAGAACTCGTGGGGGTAGCGGTCGAACTGGTCGGCGGACAGCCCGACGCGCTCGAGGAGCTCCCGGACGCGGTCGTCGCGCTCGGCGTCCGTGCCGACGTCGTGGACGTCGAGGGGCTCGCGGACGATCTCGCCCGCGGTCATCCGCGGGTCGAGGCTGCCGTAGGGGTCCTGGAAGACGATGCCGGCGCGCTTCCGGAACTCGGTGAGGTCGTCGCCGGAGAGGCCGGCGACGTCCGCGCCGTCGAACGTGACCGTGCCGCCGGTCGGTTCGCGGAGCCGGAGGACCGTCTCCCCGGTCGTGGACTTCCCGCAGCCGGACTCGCCGACGAGGCCGAGCGTCTCGCCCTCCTCGATGTCGAAGCTCACGCCGTCGACCGCCTTCACGGCCGTCGGCTCCCGGCGGAGCAGCGTCTCCACGAGGGAGTCGCGCTCGTAGTAGTACTTCTGGAGGTCCTCGACCTCGAGGAGCGCGTCACTCATCGACGGCCACCTCCTCGCTCTCGAAGTGGTCGTCGTCGAGCGCCTGCTCGGGGTCGTAGTCGTGGTCGGTGAGGTAGCACTTCGCGGCGTGCTCGCCGCTCCCGCTCTCGCAGTCGAACTCCGGGGGTTCGTCGAGGCACTCCTCCATCGCCTTCGGGCAGCGGTCCGCGAAGTAACACCGGTCGCCCATCTCCTCGTCGAGGAGGCTCGGGACGTTCCCCTCGATGGGTTCGAGGCGCTGCGCGGGGTCGTCGAGGTCCGGGACGCTCTGCAGGAGCCCCCGCGTGTAGGGATGGGTGTGGTCGTCGAAGACGTCCGCGAGCGTCCCGCGCTCGACGATCTCGCCGGCGTACATGACGCCGACGCGGTCGGCCATCCGCGCGATGACGCCGAGGTTGTGCGTGATGAGCACGATGCTCATGTCGCGGTCGGCCTGGATGTCCGCGAGCAGGTCGAGGATCTGGGCCTGGATGGTGACGTCGAGGGCGGTCGTCGGCTCGTCCGCGACCAGGAGGTCGGGTTCGCCGGCGAGCGCCTGCGCGATCATCGCGCGCTGCAGCATCCCGCCGGAGAACTGGTTCGGGTACTCGTGGGCGCGGTCGGCGGCGTCCGGGATGCCGACGTCCTCCAGGAGGGAGACCGCGCGGTCCCACGCCGCCTCGCTGACGTAACTCCGGCCGGGGACGACGCTGTCCGCGAGCAGCGACCCGAGGCCGTAGCCCTGGGTGCGGGCGCGCGTCGACCGCGGGTTCGCGGACGCGCGGCGCTGGACCTCGACGGCTTCCGCGATCTGCTCGCCGACAGTCACCGCGGGGTCCATGCTCGTCATCGGGTCCTGGAAGATCATCGAGAACGACGGCCCGCGGAGCGACCGCCGGCCCTCCTCGGGGAGGCCGACGACGTCGACGTAGTCGCCGTCCACGAACTCCCCGGAGTAGGCGTCCGCGAGGTCGGGGTTCCGGTACCAGATCTCGCCGTCCGTGATGCGGCCCGGGGACTCCACGAGGTCCAGCAGGGAGAGCGCGGTGACGCTCTTCCCGGACCCGGACTCCCCGACGATGCCGAACACCTCGCCGTCCCGCACCGTGAACGAGACGTCCTCGACGGCGTTCACCTGGCCTTCCTCGGTGAAGAACCGCGTGGAGAGGCCGCGAACCCGCAGGAGGTCGCGGCTCATCAGACACCACCCTCCCCTTCGACACCGGGGTCGAGGGCGTCCCGGAGCCAGTCACCGATGAAGTTCACGCTCATCACCGACAGGACGATGCCGACGCCGGAGAACGTGGCGATCCACCACGCCCCCGCGAGGTAGTTCTGTCCGTTCTGGATGTTGAACCCCCAGGACAGCGTCGTCCCGGAGAACCCGAGGAAGGACAGCGAGCTCTCGAGGAGGATGATGGCCGCGACCTGCGTCGTCGCGAGCACGAGAATCGGCGTGACGGCGTTCGGGAGCACGTGCTTCGTCAGCACGCGCGTGTCGCTGGCGCCGATGCTGCGCGCGGCCTTCACGTACTCCTCCTCGGAGATGGTGAGCGCCTCCCCGCGGGCGATGCGCGCGAGCCACACCCAGTTCACGAGGCCGACGACGAGCACGACCGTCCCCGGGATCGTGAACGTCGGCGGCATGTTCGGCGCGAGCCCGAGCACCACGATGGGGTCGGGCACCTTCACGGCGGCCGTGCCGAACAGCCCGACCAGGGAGATGGCGAGCACGAGCGACGGGAACGCCAACATTACGTCGGCGCCCCGCATCAGGACGTCGTCGACCTTCCCGCCGTAGAACCCGGCGACGAGGCCGACGGGGACGCCGATGACGGCGGCGACGACGACGCCGAGCAGGCCGACCGTCAGCGACGTGCGCGCGCCGTAGATGACCCGGGAGAGCACGCCCTGCCCGAGGGAGTTCGTCCCCAGGGGGTACTTCCAGGTCGCCTGCACGTACGTCGTCTCCGTCACGACCTGGACGGAGCCGTTGACGAGTTTCGACGTCGAGGTGACGCGCTGCGCGCTCATGCCGATCGGCGGCAGCAGCTTCTGCTGGAGGTGCTGCGTCGTCGGGTTGTGCGGCGCGAGCAGCGGCGCGAACACCGCGACGAACGCGATGACGCCGAACAGCCCGACGCCGACCTTCGCCAGGAAGCTGTTCGAGAACTCCTTTTTGAGGTTGCGCTTCGTGCGCGGCGAAATCACGGCGACCACCCCGCGGCCGTCCCCCGGCCGTCCCCGGTGACGGTGGCGGTCATTCGACGGCCACCTCCGGGCTGACGTACGCGTACAGCGCGTCCACGGCCGTGTTCACGACGACGAAACCACCGCTGATGACGATGAGACAGCCCTGCAGGAGCATCCATTGCTGTTGCTTGATGGCCTCGATGAGGAGGTTGCCGAGCCCGGGCAGGTCGAAGACGCGCTCCGTGATGACCGCGCCCCCGATGAGCGTGCCGAGCTGGAGCCCGAGCACCGTGATGATGGGGATGAGCGTGTTCTTCAACGCGTGCCGGTACCGCACCAGGGACTCCGGCAGCCCCTTCGCGCGCAGCGCCGTGACGTAGCTCTCCCCGAGTTCCTCGAGCATCCCCGAGCGCGTCAGCCGCGTCACGAGCGCCGTGAAGTACGTCCCGAGGGTGACGGCGGGCAGCGTGATGTGCGCAAGCCACGCGACCATCCAGCGGGTCTCCCCGCGGACGAGGTGGCTGACGGCGTCCACGAACAGCACTGTCTGGCCGTTTATCTTCGCGAGTCCGCTCGTCGGGAAGACGTTGAACTGCACGGCCAGCAACAGGACGAGCATCAGGCCGAGCCAGAAGTTCGGCGTCGAGATGCCGACCAGCGAGAGCGTCGTCGCGGCGTAGTCCGACGGCTGGTGGCGGTTCACGGCGCTGACGACGCCGAGCGGGATCGAGAACACCACGGCGACGACGGTCGACGCGACCGCGAGCTCCAGGCTCACGGGCAGCACTTTCATCACTTCCGCGGAGACGCTCGTCCCGCGCGCGAACGACTGCCCCATGTCGAGGTGCAGCAGCCCCCACACGTAGTCGAGGTACTGGACGTAGATCGGTCTGTTCAGCCCGTACTCGACGGCGATCTGGTGTCGGAGCGCCGGCGACGCGTCCAGCGGCGCGATGAACGTCACCGGGTCGCCGGGCGTGATGTACCGCAGCGCGAACACCACCGTCACGACCGCCCAGACGACGAACAGCCCCTGCACCGCGCGCTTCGCCAGGAATCGTCCGTACCCCATGCTCACTCGGCCGGGGTGATGGCGTACGCGTCGATGCGTTCGTCGTTACGCGGCTCCCAGTTGATGCGGTTCGACACGCCGTAGACGCTGTACTGGCGGTTCAGGTAGATCCAGGGCGCCTGCTCGTTGCAGAGCGTGTTCGCCTGCTGGAGGATGTCCTCGCGCTGGGCCTTCTCCGCCGTGCTGTTCGCGTTGCTGATGAGCTGGTCGAGCTCGTCGTTCTTCCAGGACGTCAGCACGCCGTCGCTCGTCAGCGTCGGGTTGATGGTCTGGCTCGCGTCGAACGTCGCGTTCCCCCACCCGATGAGGTAGAAGTCCGGCCCCGTCTCGATGTCGGCGTCCACGAGCTTCCCCGCGAGCGTCGAGAAGTTCCGCTGTTTCACGTCACAGGAGACGTTCGGCAGCTGGTCGATCATGTTCGCGACCGACCGCGCGATCTGGATGTCCTTCAGGTAGCGGCCGGCGGGCGTGTGCAGCGTGATGGACGCGCCCGCGTGCCCGCTTTCCTCGACGAGCTGCGCGGCCTTCTCCTGGTCGTAGGGATACGGCTCCAGCTCGGGGTCGAACCCGAAGAACGGCGACAGCGTCGGCTGGCTCGTGCGCCCGCCGAACCCCTGGAGGACCTCCTCGACGATGGCCTGCTGGTCGACCGCGTAGTTCATCGCCTTCCGGAACTTCGGCGAGGAGAACGGCTCCACGGTCGACTTCATCGCGTTGTAGATGATGCGCGTGCTCCCGACCGCGGACACGGACGCGTCGGACTGCTCCAGGCGGGAGACGGACTGCGGCGGCACGTTCACGACGAGGTCGGTCTCGCCGGCGACCAGCTGGTTCACGCGCACGCCCGGCTCCGACGCGGAGTTGATGACGAGGTGGCTGACGGCCGCGGGCTCCTGCCAGTAGTTCTCGTTGCGCTCGAACACCACCCGGGTGTTCGCCGAGTAGTCGGTCTGCACGAACGGCCCGGTGCCGTTCATGTGCTTCGCGATGTAGGACTTCTCGTGGTCTTTCACCCACGCCTTCTCCACGACGTCGCAGTAGATCGCGAACTCCGCGAACACGATCGGGTTGAGGCCGTCGGAGTGCACGTCGACCGCGCGCTCGCCGTCCACGACCTTCGCGCCCGTCACGCCCGCGAGCTGGCCGGACTGCGGGCTCGTGAACCCGACGTCGTTCTTCACGATGCGGTTGATGGAGTACGCGACGTCCTCCGGCGTGAGGTCGTTGCCCGTCTTGTGGAACGTCGGGCCGTCCCGGATCGTGAACCGGACGGTGCCCTTCTCGAGGCGCTCCCACTCGGTCGCCAGCATCGGGATGATCTTCCCGTCCGGCGTGCGACTGAGCAGCCCCTCGTAGGACTGCAGCATCACGATGTCCGTCGGGATGTCCCGGTGGTCGTGGGGGTCGAGGGTCGTCGGCATCTTCCCCTGCGTGATCGTCACCTCGAACTGCTCGGGCGGCCCCTCCGTCGTCTCGGTCTCCGTCCCCCCGCTCTCGGTGGTCTGCTCGGGCGTCGACTCCGTGGTCGTCGACGTCGTCGTCGTCTCGCCCTGCTGGGCCGAACACCCGGCGAGCGCGACGGACACGGCCGCCGTCCCCGCGCTCGCCAGGAACGACCGCCGCGACGTACCAACTTCGTTGTTACTCCCTGTCATGGTGGATTGTCGCAATAGCCATGGACGGTTATATGACACGGCCGCGGTAACACCATCCGCACCCACCAACCACGACAACCCCCGCGGCCAGCGATTCGAAATCCTTTTTTCCGTCCTCGTCCTCCGTCGGGATGCGCGCCGCCTTAGCTCAGACTGGGAGAGCACTCGACTGAAGATCGAGCTGTCCCCCGTTCAAATCGGGGAGGCGGCATATTCTGTGGCTGCGAACGACGTGAGCAGCCACAGCAAGGGCGCCGACCCGATTTGAGCTCGTGAGTCGCGCGCAGCGAAGCGAGCACGTCTCACGGCGTTCAAATCGGGGAGGCGGCATACTCCCACTTTTTCCTCGTCGGGTTTCCTCGCCCGCTAGCGCTCTCACGGCTCAGTTCGTGCCAGCGGCGACTGGAAGGAGCCGCTGGCGGGCTTCGTGGCCTCACTTCGTTCGGCCACGCGTTCGCCGTTCGAGCAATTCGAGGCCTCCCGACGGTCGGCCTCGCGCTCGCTGCGGAGAACCGCGTGGCGGCTTCGCCGCCACGTTTTCGGTTGCCGGCTCTGCCGGCAACCCACTCCTCGCAAAAACTTGGGGAAAACGTCCCGGACGCTCCCTCCGGTCGCGTGCGGTGAAACCGCGGCTCGCGCCGCTCGCCGCGGTATGCTACTCCGCATGGAGAACATGGCGGACTTTGCGCGAACCGCACCGACCCCCGCTTCGCGTCGACGGTAACCTATTTCGTCCTGGCTGTGGCGGGTAGTGCGCATGCAGGAGAGCCGTCGCTGGTTCCTGGGAGCGAGCGCGGGCGTCGCGGCCGCGGCGCTGGCTGGGTGTTCGTCGCTGCCGGG
>JBDGUB010000056.1:0-23503 GCA_042216245.1 Halobacterium sp. | reverse complement strand
GGACGGCGTGTACTGCCCGGAGTGCGTAGCTAGTGCAGACGAGTTTCTCGGGACGCCGTACGCAGAGACGATCGAGGTGGAACGTGTAGACCGAGCGTGCGACAACTGCGGCGAGGGGATGACTGTTCTTCGGTCGACTCGACGCCAGGGATACGGTCGATTCTGCAGTAACGACTGTCTGTACTCGTGGATGTCAGAGAACAATGGCGAAGTGACATACAACGGCCGATAGCGAGAATGCCGGCGTCGAGCCCTCGACAGAGACGACTACCGATGCCAGAAATGCGGCGACGACCCCGCTGAACTCGGCCAAGAACCGGACGTTCACCATATCAAACCGGTTCGTACGTTCGACAACCCGAAGGACGCCCATTTTCTGGATAACTTGATTACGCTCTGCAGGAGCTGTCACATCCGGGCAGAACACGGCAATATGGAACTCCTCCCTCCCGGATAGTCACGTCTCGCAATACATATTAGACCAGAACTCGGACAGTTGCGTGTAGCAGTCCCGTGGTGTAGTGGCCAATCATATGGGCCTTTGGAGCCCATGACGGCGGTTCGAATCCGCCCGGGACTATTCTGCTGCGAGCGAACGCGAGCAGCGAATCGTCCGCGGATTCGGAGTGCGGGAGACGAGCGGTGCGGGCCGCCGTGCGGCTCGACGAGCCGAGCGGTGAAACCGCGAGCAAGCGAGTCTCCAGCTAGTTCGAATCCGCCCGGGACTATAGTCAAAAATTTGATATAAACTGCCCCGTCGATACACCGCTTCTTCGACAGCAGGGCCGTCACTCTTCTCGCTGTAGCCGTTCGCGGCGCTCCTCGAACTCCTCGTCGGAGAGGTCGCCGCGGGCGTACGCGGTCCGGAGTTCCTCGAGCGCGGGGTCCCGGGACGGGCGGCGGGTGAACGCGCGGTAGACGAGGTAGCCGGCGCCGACGAGCGCCGCGAGGAAGAGCAACCGGAAGAGGAGCGCGACCAGCAGGAACCACCCGGACGCCGCGCCGACGCCGTCCATTCCCCACGCGCCGTCCATCATGTGGCCGCCGCCCATCATGCCGACACCCGCGAACAGCATCGGGACGACGACCAGCGCGCCGAGGGCGAGGAGGACGACTGTGGCCAGGTCGCTGTCGGTGGACTCGGAAGTCATAGCTGAGGGTACGTCGGCCGCCCTCGAAAGCGTTGCTGCCGGTTCTCGCAACGGAACCCGGAACGAACCCCCAAGACTGTAAACCCCGGCGTGTAATGCGGGAGCGATGAACGAGTCGATTCGGGTGCTCCACGTCGACGACGAGGCGAGCTTCGCGGAGCTGGCGGCGGAGTTCCTGGAGAACGAGGACGACCGCATCGAGGTCGTGACCGCGACGAGCGCGAGCGAGGGCCTCGAGGAGCTCCGCGGGGGCGACGTGGACTGCGTCGTCTCGGACTTCGACATGCCGGAGACGAACGGCATCGAGTTCCTGGAGGCGGTCCGCGAGGACTACCCGGACCTCCCCTTCATCCTGTTCACGGGGAAGGGCAGCGAGGAGGTCGCGAGCGACGCCATCTCCGCGGGCGCGACCGACTACCTCCAGAAGGAGGGCGGCACCGACCAGTACACGATTCTCGCGAACCGCGTGCTGAACTACGCGAACACCGCGGCGGCGAAGACCCAGCGCGAACGCCAGTTGAACGCCATCGAGGCCGCCCAGGAGGGCATCAGCATCCTCGACGAGGACGGCGAGTTCATCTACGTGAACGAGGCGTACGCGGACCTCTACGGGTACGAGCCTAGGGAGTTGCTCGGCGAGCACTGGTCGCTGCTGTACCCCGACGACCGGGAGTCGTTCGCCCGCGAGGAGATTCTCGGGGACGTCTACGAGACGGGGAGCTGGCACGGGAAGTCCACGGGCGAGCGCGCGGACGGGTCGACGTTCGTCGAGGACCACACCGTCTCGTTGACGGACGAGGGGGAACTCGTCTGCACGGTCCGGGACGTCACGGAGCGCAAGGAGCGCAGCCGCGCGCTCGCCGCGCTCCACGAGGCGGCGACCGACCTGGAGGCCGCGGAGACCGAGGCGGCGGTCTACGACGTGCTCCTGGAAGCCGCCGAGGAGATTCTGGACTTCGACCTGGTCGCCGTGGACGTGCTGGTGGACGGCGCGCTCGTCCAGGAGGCGTGGACGCTCGACCTGGACACCGAGGGGTACTGGGAGGAGACGCCGCTGGACGAGGAGACGTTCGCGACGCGCGCGTTCCGCCGCCAGGAGACCATCGTCGTCGACGACCTCCGGGAGGCCGACATCACGCCCGCGGACCCCGAGTACCGGTCGGCGTTGACGGTGCCGATCGACGAGCACGGGACGTTCCAGGCGGTCTCCCGGGAGACGCACGCGTTCGACGAGGCGGACACGGAGCTGACGGAGCTGCTGGTCGGGCACGCCCGGGAGGCCCTGGAGCGCCTGGAGCGCGAGCGCGAACTCCGGGAGCGCACGGAGGCCCTGGAGCGCCAGAACGACCGCCTGGAGGAGTTCGCGACCATCGTCTCCCACGACTTGCGGACGCCGCTGAGCGTCGCGGAGGGCCGACTCGAGCTCGTCAGAGAGAAGTACGACGACGACCACCTCGAGGACATCGCGGAGGCCCTCGACCGGATGGCGACGCTCATCGAGGACACGTTGACGCTCGCGCGACAGGGCCAGCTGGTGACCGAGCCGGACGACGTGTCGGTCGCGGAGGTCGCGACCCAGTGCTGGGGGCGGGTGCCGATGGGCGACGCGACCCTGGAGGCGTCGGACCTCGTGGTGCGCGCGGACCCCGACCGGCTCCAGCAGGTGTTCGAGAACCTCTTCGGGAACGCCGTGGAACACGGGGGCAGCGGCGTGACCGTGACCGTCGGCGAGCTGGCCGACGGCGAGGGGTTCTACGTGGCCGACGACGGCTCCGGCATCCCGCCCGAGGAGCGCGACGAGGTCTTCGACCGCGGGCACACGACCAGCGAGGACGGCACGGGCTTCGGGCTCGCGATCGTGGACGAGATCGCGGCGGCTCACGGCTGGGACGTCACGGTGACGGACAGCGAGTCAGGGGGCGCGCGCTTCGAGTTCCGGGGCGTGGACGTCGTCGAGTCGGCGGCCGCCGCGGAGCGTCCGTCGCAGTGACCCGGCGCAACGACCACCGTCGCGGGCCGCGGAGGTGAACGCGTGCGGGTTCGCCGAGTCGAGGACGTCGAGGACGTGCGGGCCGCCTACCGCGTGAACGGGCGGGCGTGGGAGGCGGCGTACGCCGACATTCTGCCCGAGGACCTCGTCGAGCGCGCGGCGTCGATGCCCGTCGAGGACGAGTTGCGGGCCCACTTCGAGGCGGTCCGCGACGAGTGCTACCTGGTCGCCGAGTCCGCGGCGGGCGACGCGATGTCCCGGGGCGGCGACGTGCTCGGGTACGCGTACGCGCGCTGGGGCGAGGACACGAAGGAGTTCGTCGGCGAAGGTGACGCCGGACTGAAGGAGCTTTACGTCGACCCCGACCACTGGGGCGAGGGCGTCGGCACGGTGCTCCTGGCGGCGGTCCTCGAGCGGGTGCCCGACCGGTTCGACGCGCTGGTCCTGGAGACGCTGGCGGGGAACGACCGCGGCCGGGCGTTCTACGAGTCCCGGGGGTTCGAGGCCGTCGACGAGGTGTCGGTGACGTTCGGTGACGTGACGGCGCCGGCGGTCGTCTACCGGCGGGAACTCGAGTGACGGTGCCCGAGGGCGGACCGTCTGGGTCGAGCGGTTACCCGGTGCCGGCAGAGACGTTAAGTGTCCACGCGGAGACGTTCGACGTGGAGTTTCCGACTATGGCAACCGGCACGGTCGACTTCTTCAACGAGCAGAAGGGTTACGGCTTCATCGAGACCGACGACGCGGAGGAAGACGTGTTCTTCCACATGGAGGACGTCGGCGGGCCCGACCTCGAGGAGGGCCAGGAGGTGGAGTTCGACATCGAGGAGGCGGAGAAGGGGCCGCGGGCGACGAACGTGACGCGCCTGTAGGCTCGTTCCGTTCGTCTCCGCGGTGGTCCACTCGATTTTTGGGCGTTACGACCTGGTGGCGCGGGCCTCGCGGACGTCGCCGCCGTCTCGAACCATGTCGGGGCAGTCAGGGCAGACGCGCGGGCGTTCGACGCCGTTCGGGGTGAAGACTCGGGCGTAGTCCTTCGTGACGAACGACCCACAGTTCTTGCATTCCGGCATCTCGTTTCGGTGCAATGACATGCCCGTATATATGCTTTGTGTGCTTTCTCCGAGCGTGAATAAAACGGGCGTCGCGAGCGAACGACCTAACACGCGCGGCGCCCTCCCGTCGGTATGGACGATTCCCTGGCGTCGCTGCCGGACCGACCGCTCCGACAGCGCGAGGTCACGGGGCTGAACCACGCGGACGCGTTCTCGCTGGTCGTGCCGGTCGACCGCGAGGACGCCGCCGAGGCCGACACCCGGGAGCCGGTCGTCATCACGGACCGACTCATCCTCGGGACCGACGACTGGGTGAAGGGGCTGGTGTACGACGACGGCTGGCGGGTCGTCGAGTCCGTCGACGTCGACGACCCCGACGAGGAGCGCTTCGACGCGATGCGGGACTGCGAGGCCGCGGTCGCCGACTACTGACCGACTATGCCGCCCGGGCCCGAAACGAAGCCCGCGGTGGCGCCGTCCGGCGGGAGCGACCCGAATCGGAGCCGGAACTGGACGCTCGCGGTTCCCTGCAAAAGGCCTAAGAGCGAAACCACCGTTCGTCTAGATAATGATTGACGATACAAGCCGCGGAACGGAGGTGAGACGGTGGGCGTCGAGATAAAGGAATCGCCGGTCTCCGACTCGGAGTTCGACGAGATGGCCGCGTTCGTCCGGGACTACCTCGAAGCCAGCGTCGAGAACGAGGAGGACGGCGGCCGCATGCGGTGGTACCCGTGGCACTCCGCGGAGTACCGCTTCAACCACATCCTGAACGTCGTCGACCTCGGCGAGCGCATCGCTCGAGCGGAGGGCGGCGACGTCGACGTGGTCCGGGTCGCGGCGCTATTCCACGACATCGCGAAGCTCGAAGCCGACCAGGAGGAGCACGCCGAGGAGGGCGCGCGCATCGCCCGCAAGTACCTCGAGACGCACGGCGACTACGCGCCGTCGTTCGTCGACCAGGTGTGTCAGGCCGTCGCCCAGCACTCCCACCAGGGCGACCTCTCGGAGCTCTCCCTTGAGACCCGGTGTCTCGTCGAGGCCGACCTCCTCGACAAGGCGGGCGCGAACGGCGCCGCGCTGATGCTGCTGCGGATGGGTTACGAGGCGCGCACGCACGTCGACGCCGCTGAGATGGTCGGCCGCGTGCTCGACCGCGGGACCGACGCCGCGGAGCGCGTCGAGTCGGACGCCGCGGAGTCCATCGCCCACAAGCGCATCAAGCGCGTGCGGTGGTTCAAGGAGTGGCTGGAGGCGGAAGTCCCCGGGATGGACGACTAGACGCCCGCCGCGGTCTTCAGGAACGACAGCCCGAACAGCGCCAGCACCGCCGCGCTGGCGTACGCGACTGCTCGGCCGAGCGCGTCGACGCGCTCGCCGGCCGCCCGGAGCGCCGCCGGGAAGCCCGTGATCCAGACGAGGATGCCGCCGAAGAACCCCGCGACGGTGAGCGCGCCGTTCGCCGCCGACAGCTGGAGGCCGAACGCCGATATCTCGCTGGGGTTGAGGAGGCCGACGCCGGCGGTCAGCCACCACGTCACCTGGTAGGGGTTCGCGAGCGCGAGCGCGAACGCCTTCCGGAAGCCCCGGCCGTCGGCGGCCGTCGCGTCGGAGAACGACCCGGCGTCTCGGACCGCCCCGTACGCGTAGTACAGCATGAGGACGCCGCCGACGCCGACCATCGCGGTGCGGACGGCTGGCGCGTCCTCGATGAAGGCGACGACGCCGACGAGCGCGAGCGCGAAGAAGCAGGCGTCCGCGGTCATCGCGCCGAGGCCGGCCGCGAACCCCGACTTCCAGCCGCGCGCGACGGTCTCCTCGGCGATGACGGCGTTCATGGGGCCGGGCGGCGCGGCCAGCGAGAGGCCGAGGGCGAGGCCCGCGGCGAGGGAGACGGCGGCGTCGAGCACGTCACCGAGTCGACACTCAGCCGAGAAAAGCGCGTCGCTACCGGCTAGTCCGGTAGGCGACCGCGGCGGCGAGCGCGAACGCGCCGACGACCGCGGCGAGGAGGGCGGTGTCGCCGATGACGCCGAACGCGGCGAGCCCGAACGCGACGAACACGACGGCCGCGGCGAGTTCGATGGCGCCCGTCGGGAGGCGGTGTTCGAGGCGGTCGCCGATGGCGGCGTCGATGCCGGTGCGGAGCGCGAGCGCGGCGACGACGCCGACGAACACGAGCAGGCGGCTGTCGGGGAAGTGCGCGGCGAGCGCGATGGTCAACGCCTGGGTCTTGTCGCCGAACTCGGCGACCGCGATGGCGAGGAAGCTCGCGACCACCGCGCCGTGGCCGGTGATGAGTCCCTGGACGCGCTCGGAGAGGACGTTCCGGCCGCCGTCGGTGTCGGCGGGTCGGGGCGCGAGCGGCCACGGTAGCGGGGTGACGCCGAGGCGGGCGAGCGCTTCGCGCAGCGTCAGCAGGCCGAACCCGACGAACAGGCCGCCGGTGAGCAGCGTCATCACGCCGTCCGGGAGGACGCCGACGATCCACGCGCCGAACGCGACCTCGAGCGCGCTCCACGCGGTGAACGCGCCCATCGCGCCGACGAACACCTTCCGGGCGTCGTAGCGCGCGGCGAGCACGAGCAAGACGAGCTGGCCCTTGTCGCCGAACGTCGCGAGGACGTTCGCGAGGAACGCGCCGAACAGCGGGCCGTAGCCGGCGTACTGGTCGACGACGCCGCCGATGCCGGCCGCGGGCATTCAGGCGGACACCTCCGGCTCGGCGGGTTCGACGCGCAGGGACGTCGCGACCTTCTCGGGGAGGTGGACGCGGTCGCCGTCGATGCGCACGACGAACATGCCGATTGGGGTGCGTTCGACGAGTTCGAGTTCGGTGCCGGGTTCGACGCCGACGTCCGCGAGGTACCGGAGTTCTTCGTCGTCGCGGTCGCTGACGCGCGCGACGACGAGCCGGTCGCCTTCGGCGTGGTTCGCGAGGACGTCGGCGCCGGTGTCCTCGGGGGGTTCGAGGTCCTCGCCGGGGATGGGGTCGCCGTGGGGGTCGACGGCGGGGTCGCCGAGCTTCTGGGCGAGCCGGGCTTCGAACTCCTCGCTGATGTGGTGTTCGAGCGCGTCGGCTTCCTCGTGGACTTCGTCCCACTCGTAGTCGAGGTGGTCCGCGAGGAACGCCTCGAGGAGGCGGTGGTGGCGCAGCACCTCGATGGCGACGGTCTCGCCCTCGGGGGAGAGTTCGACGCCCTTGTACTTCTCGCGTTCGACGAGCCCGCGGTCCTCGAGTTTCTCGACCATGCTGGTGACTGTCGGCGGCGTGACGTCGAGGTAGTCGGCGATGGCGGAGGTCCGGACCGGCGGCCCGTGCTCGCGCTGGAGCGCGTAGATGGCCTTCAGGTAGTCCTCCATCACGTCGGAGAGCATCTCGGTAGCGGAGTTTGGCGCGTCTAAAACTTAGGTTTGGTGGTGGGAATCACGCCTCGAGGCGCCGGACGACGACCACGGCGACGCCGACGCCGACCGCGGTCGCGAGCGCGCGACTGACCAGTTCGACGGGCGGGTCGCCGAGAATCAATCCTGCGACGCCGGCCGCGACGAACGCGACCACCGCGGCGAGCGCGGCGTACGCACCGGTGGACAGCGAATCCAGGTCTCGCACGCGACTCCAGACGCGACCAGTCCTCAAAAAACGCGAGTGACTCCGGCGCCTAGATGCCCTTGCTCATGAGGTGCGAGCGGAGCACGTCGGCGTCCTTGTTCGCGGTGCCAGTGTTCAGGAGGACGACAGTGTCGTCCTCGCCGAACTCGCCGCGCTCGGCGAGCTCCCACGCGCCCGAGGCCGCCGCCGCACACGTCGCGCCCATCTCGAGGCCCTCGCGGCTCGCGACGACCGCCGCGGACTCGAGGATGTCCTCGTCGCTGGTCGCGACCGCGCCGCCGTCGCTCTCCCGGAGCGCGTCCAGAATCAGGGGGCTCGCGCCCGGGTCCGGGATCTCGATGCCGCCGCAGATGGTGTCCGGCGTGTCCCAGGGCTCGTGGACGTCACGGCCCTCCTGGAACGCCCGCACCACGGGCGCACAGCCCTCGGCCTGCGCCGCGTACATCGCCGGGAGGTCGTCGATCAGCCCCAGGTCGCGGAGCTCCCTCGCGCCCTTGTGCATGCCGACCAGCCCGACGCCGCCCCCGGTCGGGTAGACGACCGCGTCCGGGACCTCCCAGTCGAGCTGCTCGACGGTCTCGTACAGCATCGTCTTCTTGCCCTCGTGGCGGTACGGCGTCACGAACGTCTTCACCGAGTACCAGTCGTCGTGGTCGTCCATGGCGTCCTCGTAGGCCGCGCCCGCGTCCCCGATGCGGCCCTCCACGACGTTCATCTCGCCGCCGTGCACGTTCACCATCGCCTTGTTCGTGAACCCGGCGCGCGACGGCAGGAAGACGTGGGAGTCCATCCCGGCGCGGCCCGCGTACGCCGCGGCGGACTGCCCGGCGTTCCCCGCGGACGCGAGCGCGACGTCGCTGGCGCCGTGCTGTGCGGCGGCGGTCACCGCGACGGTCTGCCCGCGGTCCTTGAACGTTCCCGTCGGGTTCCGGCCCTCGTCCTTCAATAGGACGCGGCCCACGCCGAGTTCGTCCGCGAGCGACGGGCACTCCACGAGCGGCGTCCCGCCCTCGTCCATCGTCACCGCCGACTCGCGAGTGAACGGCAGCAGCTCCTCGTAGCGCCACATCGAGTCGAAGCGCCGCGACTCGAAGGTCTCCCGGTCGACGTCCACGGCGTCGTAGTCGTAGACCGGGTCCAGGATGCCGCCGCAGTCCGGACACCGGTGGGTCGCCGTCGCCGCGTCGAACGTCTCCTCGCAGTCCACGCACTCGAGGCCCTCGAAGGCCGGCGTCGTCTCCATGGGCCGGGCTTGGTGGTCGGGGAGAAAAGCCCTGTCCCTTCCGGAATCAGCCCGCAGGTTCTTGGCGCCCCTGCACGAACTACCGGCCATGAGCGACGCCGACGTCGTCGTGGTGGGCGGTGGCCTCGCCGGCCTCGTCGCCGCGCGCCGACTCGCCGCGGACGGCTTCGACGTGACGCTGTTCGAACGGGAACCCAGGACGGGCGGGCGCGTCCGGTCGGTGCACGCGGACGGGTACACGTTCGACCGCGGGTTCCAGGTGCTGTTCACGGCGTACCCGGCGGCGCGCCGCGAACTCGAGTTCGACGCCCTCGACCTGCGGTCGTTCTCCCCGGGCGCCGTGCTCTGCCGCGGGGACCGCCGCGCGACGCTCGGCGACCCGTTCCGGGACCCCGGCAGCCTCGTGCCGACGCTGCTGAACCGCGAGATCTCCGCGGTGGACAAGGTCCGGACGCTCCGCCTCCGCGCGGACCTCGCCCGGACGTCCATCGAGGACGTCTTCGAGTCGCCGGACGCGACTATCGAACAGTACCTCGCCTCCCGGGGGTTCTCCGACCGCTACGTCGACCGGTTCGTGCGGCCGTTCTACGGCGGCATCACGCTCGACCGCGACCTCGAGACGTCGAAGCGCGTCTTCGAGTTCACGTTCAAGCTGCTCGCGGAGGGCGCGGCCGCCGTCCCCGCCGACGGCATGGGCGCCGTCAGCCGCCAGCTCGCCGAGCGCGCGCAGGACGCGGGCGTCACCGTCGAGACGGACACGACGGTGCGGGCGGTCGACGAGCACGAGCCGTCGGTCGAAGTCCCCGGCGAGACCGTCACCGCGGACGCCGTCGTGGTCGCCGCCGACCCGAAGACGAGCCGCGAACTCACGGGCGTGGACGCCGTCCCGACGGACGCCCGCGGCTGCGTCACCCAGTACTACGCCCTCCCCGAGAACCACCCGATTGCGGACAGCGACCGCCTCCACCTGAACGCCGGCGGCGCGGTCCCGAACACCGTCGCGCCGATGTCCGGCGTGGCGCCCGAGTACGCTCCCGGCGACCGCGCGCTCGTCGCCGCGACCGCCGTCGGCAGCCACGAGCACGCCGGCCCGGAGCGCGACCCGACGAGTCACGCCGAGGGCGCGCTCCGGCTGTCCGACGGCGACCTCGAGACCCAGGTCCGGGACGCGCTCGCGTCCTGGTACCCGGAGGCCACCGTCGCGGACGCCCAGTTGCTCCGCACCGACCGCATCGAGTTCGCGCAGTTCGCGCAGCCGCCCGGCGTCCACGAGACGCTGCCCGACGTCCGCGACCCCGACGGGATGGCGTACCTCGCCGGCGACTACACGCAGAGCTCCTCGATCCAGGGCGCGCTCGAGAGCGGCGCGACGGCCGCGGCGGCGGTCGCCGAGGACCTACAGTAGCCCGCGGAGGTCGCCGAGCGCGGGGAACCCGAGCGCCTCCCCGTCGCTCACGACGACGGGCCGGTAGCCGGCCGGGTCCGAGAGCAGCGGGGAGACCGCCGCGCCCTCCGAGAGGCGGTTGACGAGCGTGCCGGACGCGAGCCGCGTGAACGCCGGGAGCACGAGCACGTCGCTGCCGTCGTGCTGGCGCGGCCCGTAGAGGAAACACGGGTGGCGCTGGCCCTCGATCTCGACCGCGGGGTGCTGGTGGCCGACGACGTAGCGGTCGGCCTCGACCGGGGGGTCCTCGTGGCCGTGGCACGCGACCGTGCCGTCCGCGAGTTCGACGAACGCCTCGGCGTCGACGCCGACCGCGTCCAGCATCGTGTCGTGGTTCCCGCGGACGACCCGGAACTCGGCGCCCGCGTCCGCGACCGCGTCCCGCACCGCGTCCAGGGTGTCCGCGACGCCACCCGGGACCTCGCCGTGGACGTGCAGGAGGTCGCCCGCCACCACGACCGACCCCGGGTCGAACCGGGCGAGGGAGTCCTCCAGGCGGTCCACGAGGTCCGCGCTCTCGCCGAGCGGCAAGGCGACGTCAGAGGCGGCGTCCCGGCCGACGTGGACGTCCGCGAGGACGAGCGCGTCCGCGTCCGGCAGGTAGGCGGCTCGCTCCCCGAACTCCGCCCAGGGCGGCGTGTCGCTCACGCGTCCCCGTGCGTGCTCACCCCGGTTAGGTTCGGCGGTCCACCGATGCGCTCTTGGCGGGGGCGTCCGAGCACCCAGTATGGTCGACGTCCTCGAGGACAAGCGCACGGCGACGCGGTTCCGCATCCTCGTCGAGATCGCGGACCGCCAGCCCGCCGTCAGCCAGGGCGAAGTCGCGGACGCCGTCGGCGTCACCAGCCAGGCGGTCTCCGAGTACATCAGGGAACTCGTCGAGGACGGCCTCGTCACGAAGGAGGGCCGGTCCCGGTACCGCGTCACGAAGGAAGGCGTCGACTGGCTGCTCCGCACCGCCGCGGACGTCCGCCGGTACGCCGACCGCGTCTCCGAGGACGTCCTCGGCGCCGTCCACGAGGACGCCGCCATCGCCACGGACGACGTCGCGTCCGGCGAGACGGTCACCCTCGAGATGCGGAGCGGCCTCCTGCACGCCACGCCCGGCGACGAGGGGCCGGCGACGGGCGTCGCCACCACGGACGCCGCCGTGGGCGAGGACGTCGGCGTCACGGGCTTCGAGGGAATCATCGACCTCGACCCCGGCGACGTCACCGTCTACCAGGTGCCGTCGGTGCGCTCGGGCGGCAGCGACGAGGTCGACACCGACCGACTCCGGGACGCCGTCGCCGACGCCGACCTCGTGCTCGCCGCGGGCGTCGAAGCGGTCGTCGCCCTCCGGGAGGCCGACACCGAGCCCGCGACCGTCTTCGGCGCGGGCGACGTCGCCGCCGAGGCCGCCAGCCGCGGCCAGCGCGTCGTCGTCGTCGCCGTCGCGGACGCCATCGGCCGCGTCACCGACCCGCTCCGGGACAGCTCCGCGAACTACCGAGTCACCGACCTCACGTAGCCGGCGCTCAGGGCGCCGATAACGCGCTCTCGCGGCGGGACAGAGAGAAAAGAACGAATCGACCGGGGGAGTCGAGCCGACTCAGCCGATGTACCGCAGGTCTTCCTCGCTGCCGGGACTCGGGCCCTCCTCCATCTCCTGGAGGCGGCTGACGACCTCCTCTATCTCGTCGGCGCGGTCGTCGAGGGCTTCCTCGTCGACGTCGAACCCCAGCATCTCCTCGAGGACCGCGAGCACCGCCTTCGCGGCCTTCGGGTCGACGAGGTAGCCCGACGTCTCCCCCATCAGGCACGCCGCCTCGAAGCCGCGCTTCCCGCCGAGGCCGAGCAGGAGGCCGCTGGACCCGACGATGCCGCCGGCGGGCTCCTCGCTGCGGAACTCCACGCCCGCGTCCTCGAGGTCGCCCTTCAGGTCCGCGTCCGAGACCACGCCCACGACGTCGTGCTCCTCGACGAGCTCGCCCGTCGGCACGCCGCCGAGCGCGTACAGCTCGCTCGCGTCGAAGTCCTCCGCGACGTCCAGAAACGCCTCCGAGACCCGGTAGTGCCCGACGTTGTCCTGGGCCTGGTGGTTCCCCGTCAACACGAGGAGCTCCCGGCCCTCCGTCCGCACTGCGTGCACCTCCGCGGCCGCCAGTTCGGCGACGCTGTCGTCGCTGACGGTGACCTGCGGCGGGAAGTGCTCGCTGTGCAGCCGACACACGAGCTCGCTGTCGGCCTCCTCGACGACGTGCTCGGCGACGAGCTTCCCGACGTGGCCGACGCCGGGCAGCCCCTCGACGAACACCGGGTCCTCGAGGTCCGGTTCCGCGGTCCACTCGATGTCGATCTCGTCCATGTCCCTACGGGCGGGTGCGCTCCTTAAGAGAGCGTCGGTACCGCCCATGCGGGTCCTCGGGGTCGAACGGCGCCGGCGCGCTGTTCACGGCGTCCGCGCCGCACTCCGGACAGTCGTCAGAAAGCGTGTACACCGGGCGGTCGTGGCGCTCGCGCCACGCCGAACACACCCGGATGTCGGACTTCATTCCTCTTCGTGCTGGCGCTCCCGGTGGAAGTTCCCGCTCCCGCCGAGCTCGCCGATCTTCGCGACGGCGCGGTCGCCCGCCGCCTCGAGTTCCGCCTCCGCCGTCTTGTAGTTCGGCGCCTGCACGCGCACCCGGTACTCGGGCGCGCCGACGTACGTCACGTCGAGTTCGGCCTCGTCGGGCACCTCGCCGTTGCCCTCCGCGGCCTGCAGCGCCTCCTTCACGTCGTCGACGCCGTCCGAATCCGGCGACGTCAACGTCACGTAGCCCGTGACGGTGACGTACGGCACGGAGACGTTCTCGCGGGCCGTCTCCACGATGGCGTCCTGCTCGTCGTCGTCCAGGTCGGTGCCCTCCAGGGCCTCGTGGCCGTGGATCGCGGCCTGCTCGAAGCCCTCGTAGAGGCTACCGAACTCGCCGAGCAGCTCGTTCGCGATGCGGCGGAACTGGTCGTCGGCCATGTCCTCGCCGAACGCCAGCGTCAGCCACTTGTCGGCCTTCTGCTCGTTCTTCCACTCCTGGATCTTGTCGGAGCGCTGGTGGTCGTTGACGTCCTTCAGCGAGAGGTCGATCTGCTGGGAGGACTCGTCGACGTCCAGGACCTTCGCGACGACCGTCTGGTCCTCGTTGACGTGGTCCCGGACGTTCTTGATCCAGCCGCTGGCCACTTCGCTGACGTGCACGAGGCCGCGCTTGTCCTCGTACTCCTCGAGGTCGACGAACACGCCGAAGTCCTCGATGTCGTCGACCTTCCCGACGACGAGTTCGCCCTGCTCGGGCCAGCCCTCGTACTTCATCGCGCCTCTACTGTCTCCACGACCTCACCGAGGAGGTCGGCCTCGCCGCCGGTCGGACGCGCGAGCGTCGTCCCGCAGACGGCGCAGGCGACCTCCGTGGAGGCCTTCCCGAAGACGGTCTGTTCGTTCTCGCAGTCCGGGCACTCGACTTTGTAGAATCCACCAGCCATTGTTACTCCTGGAACACCAGTCGACCGGTCCGCCATCCCTCGCGGAGGTGGGCCTTCCCACACTCGCCGCAGCGGTACTTGAGGTCGGTCTTCTTCGTCGGCTTGTTGCCGACCGGGACCTTCGAGAACCGGCCGTGGTTCCCGATGGACGCGTTCGCGCGCTTCGTGCGGCGAGCGTCCCACTTCATGCCGGACGAGCGGCCCGTCCGGACCTTCTCGACCTCGATCTGGTGGTGTTCGTCGCAGTGCGGGCAGTAGCTGTTGAATCGGCGTGGCATCTCCATAGGCGGAATCAGCTCTGTTGCTGCCTGCTACGACGCGGTCGTTTAAAATCCGTTTGGTTCGGGGGCGGCGGGCGACCGCGGGAGGCCGAGCTTTTTGCGGGCGCGCCCCGGTGGTTCGAGCATGCGTTCCCGCCCGCTCGCCCTCCTCGCAGTCGTCGCCGTCGCGAGCCTGACCGTCGCCGCCGGGACTGCGGCGGCGCCACCCCCAGAGCCGGTCTGCGGGGCCTGCGACGCCGAACTCGAGGCCGCCGTCGCCGACGCCGGCGGCTCCGTCACCGTCACGGACGCCACCCTCACCGTGCGAGTCGGCGACGACGGCGCGGCTCGCGTCGCGGCCGCGAACCGCCTCGCGCCGGGCGACACCAGCTGGGTCGCGAACCACACGGACGCCGTCCTCGCGGAACTCGCCGCCGGCGACGACGGCCTCGCGCCGGTTCCGAGAGACGCGACGGTTCGCGTGCACGGCAACTACCTCGAGGTCGAGTACGACGCACCCGGCCTCGCGCGCTCGTCGTTCGGCCGCGTCGTCCTGGTCGGGGCCTTCCGGGACACGCGCTCGACCGCCTGGCGCGTCAACGTCGACCGCTTCGTGCTCCACGCGCCCACCGGATTCGTGTTCACGCGCGTGCCCGTTGGCGCCGCCGGCGACGCGTTCGTCGCGCACCGCGGCGACGTCATCGACGACGAGTTCGTCGCGTTCGCGCCCGACGACGGCGCCGTCTCGAACGCGCTCACGCGACTCGCCGTCGCGCTCGAACTCGGCCCGCAGTTCCTCGCGGACGCCGCGCTCGCGCTCGCGGTCCCCGTGCTCGCAGTCGCGGGCCTCCTCCGCGGCTTCCGGGCCGCGTCGGCGCGGCTCCCCGCCCCCGACACCGCCGCCAGTCCAGGTCGACTCGTCGCCCTGGCCGGCGCCGCCGTCGCCCTGGCGCTCGTCGCGACCGGGCACACGTCGTCGTACTTCGAGCCGTACTGGGCAGCGCCCCTGTTCACGGCGGTCACCGGCGTCCTGGTCGGCGGTCTCGCCGCGGCGGACGCGCTCGACGACGACCGCGTGCTCGCGGTCGCTGCGGTCGGCACGCCGGTCGCGCTCGGCGCGCTGGCTGCGGTCGCGGGCGCCCGGTTCCACCCCGAGGTCGCGTACTACACGGTCCGCCGCGCGCTCGTCGCCGGCCTGCTCGCCGCGCACGCCTGGACGTTCGCGGTCGCCGGCGCGCACCGGACGCGGTGGCGGTGGCGCCGCCAGGTTGCCGTCGTCGCTGCGCCCCTCGTCGCGGTCGTCGCCCTCGCCGGCCCCGCGTGGCTCGCCGGCGCCGCCGCGGTCTGGCTGCTCGTCGCCGCCGCGACGCCCGCCGCGTACTGGCTGGGCGCGTCCCTTCGAAGCGTTTAATCCGCCATGCGCCGAACCCGCGAGCATGGAACGGCTCATCATCCACGGCGACCCCGGCGTCCGCCGCGACGCTATCATCGAGTTCGAGGGCGAGGAGAAAGTCCTCTTCCAGGTGACGCGGAACGGCGACTGGCACGGCCCCGACGAGGTCCAGCTGTGGTGTCTCATGGGCGACGCCGACGAGCAGGCCGACTACGAGAAGCGCAACTTCATCCCGCACTGGCTCGACGTCACGACCGCCGACGCCGACGAGATCACCGTCAAGAAGCGCGCCGGCGACCTCGCGGTCTAGTTCCTCGTCTCGACGAGCTTCGTGCGGTTCACCGCGAGCACGACCACTTCCTCGTTCCGGAACACGCGCCGGATTCCGGGTTCGTCCCGCATCTCCGCGACCTGCCAGCGCCGCTCCTCGATCGGCCCGATCCAGATGTACTCGACGTCGTGCTTCCGCAACAGCACGGCCCGCGAGACGGGGTCCTCGGTCTTGTAGAGGATCTCGACGTCGCTGACGCGCGTCCAGTACGCGTCCGGCCCCCTGTAGATCACTTCCTGTATCCAGCCCGCGACCGTCGGTATCCCGGTGAGGCTCGCCGCCGGGTTCTGCCACGTGTACGGCTCGAGGCCGGGCGCGGACAAGATGTGCGGCTGGCCGGGCTTGTCGTTCAGCCACTCGATGGCCTCCGCCTGCTCCGGGTAGTTCTCGTGGGCGTACTCCATCGCGTCAAGTGAGGCGTCGTCCATGCGGCCGAAGTGCCCGGAGAGCGCGAGGCCGCCGTAGACGGACGTCGACACGACCAAAAGCACGACCAGCAGGGTGCCGCCGACGGCGCGCACCCGCTGGCCGTCCGGCCGCCGGGACGCCAGCGCCGCGAGCGCCACGCCCGCGGGCACCGACCAGAGCGCCCACACCTGCGCGTACACCTTGAAGATGGTGTTGAACCGGCCGCTCGCCGCGTTGTCCACGAGGTACGCGAACTCCACGAGAATCACGAGCCCGGCGCCCGCGACCACCAGGACGCCGTCGTACCCGACGGTCTCCCGGCGTCGCAGCAGCCACGCCCCGGCGAGAATCGGGCCGGCGAGCGCGAGCGCCACGAAGTCGATGGTGACGCCCGCGACCGCGAGGTCGAAGGACGCAGCGAGCGCCACGAGCCCGACGCCCGCCAGCGCCGCGGCCGCCCAGTCCCGCCAGTCACGCGCCACGCGGGACACGAAGTACGTTCCGAACGTCAGCAGGAAGAGGCCGTGCACGATTACGAACGCGCCGAGCTTCGTCGGGTCCGGGAGGAACCCGGGGTGACGGCTCGACGCGCCGAGCAGCAGGACGTTCCAGACGAACGGCCACGCGACGGCGAGCGCGAGCACGGCGACGACCCCCGCGGAGCCGACGCCGACGAGCAATCGCTGCACCTCCTCGGCCACGGCGTGCTCGCGCTCGCTCGCGACCCGGGCCGGGAGCAGCGTCACCGCAGGCCCGTCCGCGAGCGCCACGGACAGCGCCGTCACGCCGAGGACGGTCGGGAAACTCCACGTGTTCACGGTCAGCATCGTCGCCGCCAGCACCGGGAGCACGCCGAACACGAGCGCGCGCCGCCGCCACACCCGCCCGGCGGGCGTCCGGTAGTACGCCAGCCCCGTCCCCGCGACCAGGAACAGCACCGCGACGCTCATCATGTGCGCGTGCAGGTCGCCGTTCAGGTACGCGAACAGCGGGAACTCGTTGATGCCGTTCTCCACCACGCGGCTCGCGTGCCACATGTCGAACTCCGACGGCGTGATCGAGGGCTCCCGCACCGGCCGTATCCCCGCCTTCGCGACCGCCTCCCGGACCAGCGGCACCTTCGACGCGAGCAACCGCACCGGCGTCAACAGGTTGCTCGCGAACCCGTAGACGAACGCCGCGAGCACGCCCGCCCGCACGCGCCGCGACCGCGTCACCGCCGCGGCCGCGAACGCAGCCGCCGGCAGCACCGCCCACCACGGCGCGCCGAACCCGACCAGCGCCACCGCGAGCGCGACGACCGCGGCGCCGACCGCGACCGACCGCCGAACCGGCTCGTCGACCTCACTGAGGTTCGCGGCCTCGCGGACGCCCGCCGTGATCGTCCCGGCGAGCCCGTACGCGCCCGTCACCGCCATCGCGTAGAACCCCGCGAGCGCCGGGTCGTACGCGTACCGCCCCTCGGTCCCCGTCAGGAGCGCGCCGACGGCCGCCATCAGGTGGCCGCCGTAGTAGTACACCACGCGCTCCCCCGCGAACCACATGTCCTGGGGCGGCAGCCGGTCAGCCCGCAGCAGGCTCTGCAGCAGCCCGAAGTCCAGGAACTTCTCCCCGCCGCCCGGATACACGCCCGGGCTCGCCACGCGAACCGCGACCAGGAACAGGAACGCCACCGTGAACACGCCCACGACCTCCCCGAGCGCCCGCGCGTCCACCTCGACGCCGTCCCGCGCCAGCCACGCCGACACCGCCAGCACCGCGACCGCCACCCCGGCGACGACCCACTGCCCGAACGCCAGCTGGCCCACCCACAGCGTCGGCACCGTCACCAGCACCAGCGCCGCCGGCATCGCCAGCGACGCCCCGCGATCCGGCGCGTCCGGCAGCACCCGGGACGCGAACGGCAGCCCGACCACGAGCAGCACCTGGTAGAGCAGCCACCACCGAACGACGACACCGTACTCCATCGCCCGAATCGTACGGACGCGTCGCTAAACGCTTTCGGGTTCGAGACGAACGACCACGCCGCCGGGTTCGCCGGAGGAAATAGCGGGAGGTGAACTGGCTGGTGCCTTCCCGTGGTTTACTTAAACGCTCCCACGACTCCATCGGTATGGTCGCCTCTAGCGGCGTCGTGGGTCACGGACGGGGCGTCCACGCCCCCCGATGCCCGCCGTCACACCTTCCGTACTTGCGGCAGGTTATTGAGAGCGGGCACATTCCTGTTGAGACCTCGTACTCCTCGTTTCGCGACGTTCAGGTCGGCATTCTGGTCCGCGTGGTCCTGGTGGCCGCAGGCACGACAGCGAAACCGTTTCCTTCGTCTGTTCGAGCGTGTGGTATGTTCACAGTCAGTGATTGCGCACATCTGACTCGTGTATTCGGGGTCGATCCGCATTGTTGGAATACCACTGAACGCCGCTTTGTACGTGGTGTAAGACTGCAGCGCACCGAATGGGATGCGGTGTATTCGTTGATTCATTCGAGCGCCGAAGTCGAGTTCTTCTCGGATGTCTTTGAGGTCTTCAAAGACGATACAGGGTGACTCGAACCGATTCGCGAACTCGAGAATGAAATTGGAGAGCTTATGGAGGCGGTCCCGCACGAACCGCTCCTCTTTCCGCTCCAACGACTCGAACTGGCTGGTCTTTCCGGCCTTCTGTATGCGCTTCCTGATCGTAAAGTACCGATGTCGCTCGAATTTAATCTCCGGGTATTCGACGACGAGTGTCTCTTCTACTCCGCCGTCCGAGAGAGCGGCCAGTGAGATGTTGTCCTCGTTTACGTCGATTCCGATTATGGTCTCGGACCGCTCCGGACGTCGAACAGACGCGTTAGTTTTCCTCACGGTAACGTGGAGTTCGGGGTCTCCGCGTCTGAAGAATGCTTCTGCCGTCCCGATCTCCCAGCTTGAGCCTCGCAGTGCGGACTTCAGTAGGTTTCGGTGGTCGTCGCTCCCACGCAGTACGCCACGAACCGGATTGTACGGCCTGGTGCTAATTCGGAAAGCGATTTCACCGTCGTCGAGGGTCAGGTCGTATCCCTCTGTGTAATTGGCTCTTATCGGATAGGGCCCTGACTTGGTGTGGCTGGGGAGACAGGCATCCTCGTATTTGCGTCCGTTTTCGACCGCGTCGAGCGCCTTGTTGACGATGCGTTGGGTCGTGTTACGAACCAGATCGACTTCATCAGCGACGACTGGTGCAATATTCCCCCACTCGACTCCTTCCTTCGCCAGTCGGACCGTCTCGTTGTACGCTCGACGCGCTTCCCTGGTTGCGAAGCGCAAATCCGCCTCGTCGCCACTCTGAATCTCCAACTGGAAGTCGAGTGTCTTCACGAGGTCGACGGTTCCCGCCATCAGTCCCAGTTTCACGACATGACGAACTGACTTCAGTTTTTGCAAGGCTCTACGTCGACCGCGTTCAGTCTACCTGTCTACACGGTTCCGCGGTAAGAAGGGGCGCCGAATACGCCGAATTTAGAAGCCAGCAGGATAGCGGGAGGTAGATTTGAACTACCGATCTCCGGGTTATGAGCCCGGCGGAATCTCCTGGCTATCCCATCCCGCTACCCCATCGTAACCCGCTTTGTCAGTTAAGGGTTCTGATTCGGACGCCGTGTGGGAATTCGCCACCCGATCACGGGCCTCGCGAGACGGGCGTCCGCGACGTCACTCGCCGAGTTCCTCGAGGAGCGCGTCCGCGGCGGCAGCCGAGGACTCGGGGCCGCGCGCCGTGAGCAGGTCGCCGTCGACGGTGACGCTGACGTCCTCGTCGAGTTCCGCGTCCCAGTCGCCGCCCGCGGCGACGACCTCGTCCTCGACCCAGTACGGGAGCTTGCGGCCGTCCGGCATCCGGTCCTTCTCGTCGACGATGCCGTCCTCCCACTCGTTCGGGAAGCCAGTGACCTCGCGGCCGTCCACGAGGTGGTCGCCGTCGCTGGTCCGCGTCCACGCGAGGATGCCGACCGCGTGACAGACGACGAGCGCCTTCCCGCTGTCGCCCGCCACGGCGTCCCGGAGGACGCGTCGAGCGTCGGTGTCCTGGTTGACGTCCCACTCCGTGCCGTGGCCGCCAGGGAACACGACCGCGTCGTAGTCCGCGGCCGCCACGTCCGCGACCGACACCGGGTCGTTCAGGCGGTCGTCGGTCTCGTGGACCTCGCGCACCCACTCCGCCGTCTCCTCGCCGACCTCGTCGGGGTCGACAGAGCGCTCGTCGAGCACCGGCGGGTCGCCGCTCGGCGTCGCGACCGTGATAGCGAAGCCGGCGTCGTCAAGCGTCGTCAGCGGTTCGACGCACTCCTCCCCCCAGTAGCCTTCCTCGCTCACGACGAACAGTGCCGTAGGCATGCGCCCGGGGATACGGGCGTCGGCTGGAAAAACGACGCGCCGGCAGCGAGTGCCGCCGCCTATCTTTCTGCGAGGAGAGAATCCCCCAGCTCAGCCGTCGCCGTGCTCGTCGACGATGACGACGTCGCCGTCCTCCACGTCGACGTTGATGAGCGTCTTCACGTCGATGCCGCCCTCCTCGAGCTCGTTCGGCCCCGCCTTCTTGATGACCGCGACGACGTCCGCGACGTCCGCGCCGATGTGGTCGAGGGCGTCCGTGATGGCGCGCAGCGTCCCGCCCGTCGACAGCACGTCGTCGAGCACGAGCACGCGGTCGCCCTCGTCGACGTCGTTGATGTACATCTCGTTCTCCGAGTAGCCGGTCTGCTGGCTGAGCGCGACCTCGCCCGGGAGGCCGTACTCGCGTTTCCGGATGACGACCAGGGGGATGTCGGTCATCAGGGAGACCGCGGTCGAGATGTGGATGCCCATCGCGGCCGGCGTCACGATCTTGTCGACGTTCTCGAGTTCCGCTTTCCGGATGATGCGGATGACGATCTCCCGGAGGAGCTCGGGTTCGAGCATCGGCACGCCGTCGCTGATGGGGTGGACGAAGTAGTGGTACCCATCCTTCTCGATGATGGGGGCGTCGAGCAGGGACTGCTTGAGCCTATCCATGCCGGGTGTACTCTCGGCGAGAATAAAAGCTGACGGAATGTCCTCGCCGGCCCCGACGACGGAGATTGAGAACTGTTAAGCGCCGGCCACCGGTGGATTGGCGTGTGCAACCGAACCCGGACCCCGCGGCAGTGGTGACGCTCGTCGCCTTGCCGTTCGTCGCCGCCGCGTTCACGCCCGTGGTGCACCGGTGGCTCGGCGAGCGCACGGCCTACTACGCGGCCGCCGTCGCGCTCGCGTGCTTCGGGCTGGCGGCCAGCCAGTACGGAGCCCACGGCACCGTCTCGTTCGCGTGGATTCCGGCGATGGACGTCTCGCTGCGGTTCTACGTCGACGGCCTCGCCGTCCTCGTCGGATTCCTCGCGAGCGGCATCGGCGTGCTCGTGTTCACGTACTCCGCGGGCTACATGCACGGCGAACCGGGACAGGCGAAGTACTACACCGCGCTGCTGGCGTTCATGGGGTCGATGCTCGGCGTTGCGTTCGCCGCCGACCTCCTCGCGCTGTTCGTGTTCTGGGAGCTGACGAGCGTCGCGTCGTTCGTCCTCATCGGCCACTACACGGGCGACGACGCCTCGCTGTACGGCGCCCGGAAGTCCATGCTCGTCACGGTGGGCGGCGGGCTGTTCATGCTCGCGGGCTTCCTGCTCGTGTGGTCGGCGACGGGGACGTTCGACCTCGCCGCGCTCGTCACCCACCCCGAGCAGTACCGCGCGATGCTCCGTGACGCCGGCCTGCTGGTGCCCGCCGTCGCGCTCATCGGCGTCGGCGCGGCCGCGAAGTCCGCGCAGGTCCCGCTCCACATCTGGCTGCCGAACGCGATGGAGGCCCCGACTCCGGTGTCGGCGTTCCTCCACTCGGCGACCATGGTGAAGGCGGGCGTCTACCTCGTCGGGCGGTTCCGGCCGTACCTCCTCACGGACGAGTGGACGGCGCTGTTCACCGCGATGGGGCTGGTGACGATGACCGTCGCCGCGATGCTCGCGGTCACCGCGACGGACGTCAAGGAACTGCTCGCGTACTCCACCGCGAGCCACCTCGGCCTCATCGTCGCCGGCTTCGGGTTCTCCTCGATCTACGGCGCGGAGACCGGCGCGTTCCACATCCTGAACCACGCGCTGTTCAAGGCGCCGCTGTTCCTCGTCGCCGGCATCGTCGCCCACGAGGCCGGCACGCGGCGCATCGACGACCTCGGCGGCCTCGCCGACGACCTCCCCATCACGGCGGCGGTCGCGGTCGTCGCGAGCCTCGGGATGGCTGGCGTCCCGCCGTTCAACGGGTTCTACTCGAAGGAACTGCTGTTCGAGGCGGCGTGGCACGCCGCCACCCACGCGGGCGGCCTGGCGTGGCTCTACCCCGTGGTCGCGGTGTTCGGGAGCGTGTTCACGTTCCTCTACTCCATCCGGTTCCTGATGCTGTTCTTCGGCGAGAAACCCGACGCCCTCGGGCGCGTCCACCGCCCCCCGCGGGCGATGTGGGCGCCCGCGGCGCTGCTCGGCGCGCTCGCCGCCGCCGTCGGCCTCGGCGGCGTCCTCGCGACGTTCGGCGTCCACCCCCAGCCCATCGAGCACTTCGTCGCCGAAGTGGTCGCGAGCGTCGCCGCCGAGAGCCACCACGGCTTCGGCTACCACCTGCCCACGAAGGCCACACCGTACGCCGCCATGAGCGCCGTCACCATCCTCGTCGGCGCCGCCGCGTACCCGTTCTACGACCGCATCGGCGCCGCGCTCGACGCCCTCCTGCGGGGCGTGCCGCCGCTGCGCGCGAACTGGTGGTACGACGGCGCCGTCGTCGGCCTCAACGACGCCAGCCCCCGGGTCGCGGACACCGTCCAGAACGGCCGGCTGCGGACGTACGCCACCTGGGTGTTCGCGACGACGGTCGCGCTCGTGCTCGGCGGGTACGCGCTCGCCGAAGTCGGCGCGCCGGAACTCGGGACCAGCCTCCTGTCGCCCGCCATCGTCCTCGTGCTCCTGGTCGCCATCGTCGCGGCTGTCGCCGTCACCATCGCGCCGTCCCACATCGCGGGCGTGCTCACGCTGTCGATTCTCGGGTTCATGGTCGCCATCTTCTACATCCTCGCGAGCGCGCCCGACCTCGCGC
>JBDGUB010000057.1:0-25834 GCA_042216245.1 Halobacterium sp. | reverse complement strand
CAGCTCGAGGACGTCCCCGCCGGGCGCGTCGTCGACGCGGCGCCGAATCTCACGTGGGACGATCTCCCCGACGACCGGAGGCCAACATGACCGCGAAGGCCGTCCGCGTCCACAAGGACGACATCGTCCTGTACGTCACGCGCCTTGAGACCGACGCCGGCCGCCGCATCGTCTACGAACAGGACCCCGAGTCCTTCGAGACCGAGCGGCGGACGCTGCGGCCGCTAAGAGCGCGCACGCTCGCCCGTAAGGGGAAGGAGGTCCCACTAGGAGAAACACCCGCGTGGTGCGATCCACAAGCACCACGCCCTGCCCCGTCGCCGACAGCACCCTAGCAAGTCGATGGACAGCCAGAAGGACAGTAGGCCGGCCGCCCGCGTTGGTATCCTGGCCGCGGGAATTCTCTGCCGGCCGTACCGCGTCCGCGTGGGAGTGACCGCCCGAGAGAGATCGACGACGGCTGCCAGCAATCACGCGCGCACCACAGACGCCACCGTGACGACGGCCACCGGACGCACCACGCAGCTGGAGGTCCCCGGCAGCGCGCCGGGCGAGGACAGGGCTCACGAATAGGTCCTCGATCTCCCCACGCCTGACGTTCGACCTCACGCTTAGGGAGAGCTGTTGCTTCTGGGCCGGAGTAGCGAGCCTGAGGTAGGAAAATCATCGAGATATACTGGAAGACCGGAAACCGATTCGGTCCGCGGCCGAGCACGGGGGTCGCGCGTACTGTAGTTAGTCATGGCGGTGTGGGTGTGTGTTCTGTGTGTCTGCGTCGGCATTATTCCAGAAACCGCCAAAACCACTCAATGATAGTGTTGGGCCTGCTCTGTCCAGAATGCTCGCAAACCTTTCCACTCACTTTTAGAAAGCTGAATGCCGACGGCTAACTCGTTATTCAGGCGATAATTCAGCGGGTTGGGAGAGTCGTTAAACCATTTGTCGGGTTGCATTCGAATAGCGCCTGCCGCCTCATCGAGTGCCAAGACAACGACGATCTGGGTAGGCTGCTTGTAATGCTGAATGTAGACGCCAGCGGTCGCATTCTTTAGTTGACCCACCGTCTGCGTATCCGGCAGATCGTTACTCTCCAGTATTTCCCCAACGGGTTTATCTGATATTCTATTTGACATTTCTAATTAGAATAGGCGCTTCACGCGACCGATTATCCACTTGCCAAGCGATGCCGCGCCAGCGGACCTAAGCTCGACTTTCTCACCACCATCATCATCTGGTACTGTGTTGTCCGGTGTTACATCATGACCAGTGGCAGTACTGTTCAGTTCAGGAAGATACCAGATATTATACCCACTAATCGTTGTCTTTCGAATAGCGTCGTTCTCGACGGCACGCTCTAGGTGTTTAGTGACCCCTGGGTTGCTATTGTACCCCATCTCCTCGGCCAACTCTCCGGTTCCCATGAAGGGGCGTTCGTACTCCCGAAGAACCCGGACGATCTCCTCTGTTTTGTCCGAACGAGACGGGCCTCTATTCTGCGGGGGAGCCATACAGTATAATGGCATTTCTGTACCCAAATAGGTTTTGGCGTGCATGCCGAAATATCAGAAACCTGCTTGGGTACCCACAATGGGGATTTATGTACCGAAAGGGCGTACAGTGTGATGAACGACGAGCGCTAAACCCAAGGTTACGCGTGGAGAGACCGCCGGGGAGAAAGCCCCCGACACCAGGCCTATGACACCTGGTTCTACGGGCGCATCCCTAATAATCCATACGGAGAATCGGGCGGTCTCAGCGTCGTTCAAGGTACCAGCCATGCACGCCGCCAAAGACCGCCCACCTAGCACGCTAGAAACGAGCCGCGAAAAGACTACCGACGACACCCAGTCAACCAGCCACTTCGAGGAACTCGGAGGCCATGACGACTCAGGCCGCGCCGGCTACAGCGTCATCCTCCGGCAAGCCGACCCCGACACCCCTCCCCAGAAAGCCGCAAAATGGTGCCTCCGCGCGCAAGCAGAGGGGGTGCTATAACAGATGGCAAACCCCCGCGCGGAACGCGTATTCCGTGGCCGCCAAGCAAACAGCATCGGAGCAGTCTACCAGCTGCACGGCCTCGGCCTCGAACTCCGGGACAACGGCCTCTGGCGTGTCTTCGAGAGCGTGGAGAAAATCGAGGCGAGCCGAGAAGATAACGAACTCCAGGGCTACCTCGACACACTCGACCCCGGCAAGTTCCGCAGCGCGCGCGAGCTCTCGCACTACGTCCAAAACGTGGCCAACGCCACCGACACCGACGACCCAGATCGCGCCCCGGGGGTGGCCTAACCGTGCCCGACTACACCTGCCCCGACTGCGGCCACACCGGCGAACCCCGCGACGTCGATACCGCCGCCATCGTCGACGGCGTCCTAATCACCTGCGACGACTGCGGTACGACGACCGTCCGCGAGATCGCGTTCGCGTCCGCAGCTCGCGCGACCCACCGCAAGGAGGTGAACCAGTGATGGCCATGAAGTGCCCGCGTTTCGGCTGTTCGGCCGACGTTCACCCCGAAACCTACGACGGGCCCGTACGCTGCGAAAACGGCCACCCTCTCCGCCTCATCCGGGGCCGCGTACAAGAGTTCCTAGACCGCGCCACCCGCGAGGTGAAAGCATGAACGCCGCGTCGTTTATGAGGGGTGCCTCGGTAGACAGTACCAGAACGAGATACGCACAGCTGGCGACGAAAGCCAAAAGCGCCGAGAAGGACGGCGCCCCTACACCCCGTCCTTCTCCGGTCGACACCTTAGCAGTTACGGGTGCGTCCGTGACGTCCTCGCGGCGTCGGCGCCACCAGCACGCCCCGAACCGAGGTGGGCGTGCGTGAGCGACCACGACGAGACCATGAGCAAGACAGCACCCTACGACGTCACAATCAGCGGAACAGCCGACGGCGGCGACCGCGTCCCCGACCTCTCGCCCCGGGAAGCCCTGGAGCGCTGGCTCGGGAAGCTCCGCGCCGCGAAAGCCGACTCCACGGTCTCCGCGTACCACTACCAGCTCAAGCACTTCGTCGAATTCTGCGAGGACGAAGGCATCCAGTCGATCCGCGGCGTCACGGGCTGGGACATCGAGACCTTCGAGACCCAGCGCCGCGAGCAGGGCCTCGAAGCCCTCTCGCTGCACAAGGAACTCAGCACGCTCCGGCTGTTCCTCGAGTACTGCGCGCGCATCGAACTCGTCGACGAGGACCTCCCCGAGAAGGTCGACCCGCCGGAGGTCCCCCGAGACGCTCACGTCGACGAGACGCGACTCAAACAGGCGGACGCGAAGCAGCTGCTCGCGTACTACGACGAGCACGACTACGGGACGCGGGCCCACGCGCTGCTCGCGCTCACGTGGTACACGGGCTGCCGGCTCGGCGGCGTCCGCACCCTCGACGTCGAGGACTACAAGCCCGGCGACCAGTACGTCCACTTCCGGCACCGCCCCGACCGCGGGACGCCCCTGAAGAACGGCCGGGACGGCGAGCGCGCAGTCGGCCTCACCGACTACGTCTGTGACGTCCTCGACGAGTACCTCGCGACCCACCGGAAGGACAAGTACGACGACGCCGGCAACCGACCCCTGTTCACGAGCAGCGTCGGGCGCGCCAGCGAGAACGCGGTCCGCGCCTGGATGTACCTCGCCACCCAGCCTTGCCTCCACTCCCCGTGCCCGCACGGCAACGAACGGGAGAGCTGCGACTGGGTGGACTACACCTACGGCTCGAAGTGCCCGAGCAGCCGGAGCCCCCACCAGGTTCGGACCGGCTCGATCACGTGGCAGCTGAACCGCGGGGTCCCCATCGAGGCGGTCGCCCAGCGCGTGAACACGTCGGTCCGCGTGCTGAAGCGCCACTACGATCAGCCGACACACCTCGAGGAACTGGAAGAACGGCGCCGGGAGCACGTGGACCGCCTTGGTTTCGGCGGCTCAGACGGAGGTGACCCCGATGCTTGATAGTGGTTCCATCCCGCCCCAACCCACTCCTTTATGCCGAACTCGCACCGGCGAGCACCGCGTAGCGTGTGCGAGCCGTGCGATGAGGTGGTGTGGATGGAGCGGATTTGAACCCTGCAAGTCGCGCGCAGCGAACGCAGTGAGCGAGCACGTCTTGCATCGGTTCAAATCCGCCCCAACCCAATTCTCTCGTGCTCTCGGCCGCGAGCGACCGCCGTGTCTCTCGCGTCGTCAAGGTCGTGTTGATGGAGCGGATTTGAACTCTGGAAGACGCAGCGCCGAGCGCAGCGAGGCGACCGGCTTCCAACAGTTCACAATCCGCGCCAACCCGTTTCTCAGTTCACTCACGCCGGTCAGCGACGGGACTGTCGCTGACCGCGTGTCGCGGCGTTTTTCCGCGCGAGTCGCCGTCGTTGGGGTATGGCGAAACTCGGCGCGAAGCTCGTGGGGATGGGCGCGGTGCCGGCGACGCTGGTGTTCGCCGACGGCGACGAGCAGGGGCCGCTGGAGCTCCAGCACGTCGAGGTGGACGACGACACGGTGTACGCGGTGGTGTACGTGCAGTCCGGTGGGACGCGATCGCTCGCGCGCATCACGGGCGGCGTGGACGACGACGAGCTCGCGTTCCAGATTCCGACCGAGGCGGCGGAGTTCGAGTCCGTCGAGGAGTTGCTCGCGGCGGACGACGTCTTCGAGACGGTGCGGACCGTCGTCGGCGTCGAGACCGACCTCTGAACGCCAGGGCCGACGGGGGAAGCAGTGGCGTGCCGGGCGTCGGCGACGGGGCTAGAGGCTGCAGTTGTCGGCGCGGTCGAGGTTCGCGGAGTTCGGGGCTTCGTCGACGACCTGCATGAGCTCCCGGAAGCGGGTGTCGTCGAGCTCTTCGATGCGGTCGGCGGTCTGTTCGTAGAGCCGGTCGAACTCCTCGAGGAGGCGCTGGTAGCGGTCGTCGTCCCGGAGGTCGTCGGCCGCGAACCGGTCCTGGAGGAGCGCGAGTTTCGTGCTGAGGCTGTACAGCGCCTGTACTTCCCGGACGTACGTGGCGCGCTCCGAGAGTTCTTCGACGGCGTCGACGACGTCCTCGCGCGTGAGCGGCTTCTCGAGGTACATGTCGAAGTCCATGTCGACGATGTCCCAGTCGGGGCCGACCGCGGTGAGGATGGCGACGCGGGCGTCGCCGTCCTGTTCGCGGATGCGTTCGAGGGCCTCGCCGCCGGACATCGACGGCATGCGGCGGTCGAGGAGGACGACGTCGACGTGTGGGCCGTAGGCGTCGACGGCTTCGTCGCCGTCGTGGGCGAGAATCGTCGTCCACTCGGGCTCGAACCAGAGCCGGACCGTCTCCGCGAACTCCTCGTCGTCGTCGACGACGAGGACGACGCCCTCGCTGTCCCCGGGCTCCGGGTTCGAGGCGTCGGCCGCGGCGCCGCCGTCTGGGGCGGCGTCGGCGGCGCGGTGACGCGCGTCGTGGTTGCGCATGGACGGAACCAGTCACCGGTGACACAAGTACTGTATGGCTAATTCCCTACGCGGGGGCTCGCGGGGTTACGCCGCGTCGTCGGAGGTCGGCCGGGGGAACACGAGGTCGAAGACGGTGCCGCGGTCGCCGTCGACGCGGTCGTTGTCCCGGACGTCGACGCGGCCGCCGTACGACCGCATCATCTCCGTGACGAGGTAGAGCCCGAACCCGTTGCCGGGTTCGCTGAGCTCCGAGACGCCCTTCTCGAGGACGCGCTCCTTGTCGTCGTCCGGGATGCCGGGGCCGTTGTCCGCGACGTGGACGGCGACCGCGGGGCGTTCGTTCGTCTCGACGTCCCCGCGGAGGTGGCGGTCGGCGGCCCACTGGGACAGTTCGCCGGTGTCGTCGTCGACCGCGACCTCGCAGGTGGTCTCGGTCGTCCACACTTCGACCTCGGGGTCGTCGGCGTCGTTGTGGACGACGGCGTTCGAGAGGACGTTCTCGAACACCTCGCCGACGAGTTCGTCCGCGACCACGGTCGTCGATGCGTCCGGGAGGTCGTGGACGTCGACGGCGGCGTCCGGGTACGACTGGTCGACGAGCGAGACCTTCTCCTCGAGTTCCTCGACGAGTGGGACGGGGTAGAGTTCGTGGCTGGTGTCCCTGACGACAGCGTCCATGAACGCCCGCATGGTGTCGATCATGGACGCGAGGTCTTCGGCGCGGTCCCGGATGGTGTCGAGGTGGTCGCGTCCCTGGGGGTCGCCATCGAAGCGGCCCTCGAGGAGTTCCGCGCGCGCGTTCACGAGGTTCAGGCCGTTCAGGATGTTGTGCCGGATGATGCGGTTCATGAACTCGAGGCGTTCGCGTTCGTGTTCGAGCGCGCGCTCGCGCTCGCGCTCCTCGGTGAGGTCCTTGACGACCTTCGTGTACCCGACGTGGTCGCCGTTCGCGTCGAAGCGCGCGGCGATGGTGACGTCCGCCCAGAACCGCGTACCGTCCCGGCGGAGCCGCCAGCCCTCGTGGCGCGCCTGTCCGGTGGCTTCGGCTTCCGCGAGCAACTGGCCCGGGAGGTCGTCCGCGAGGTACTCCTCGGGGTAGAACACCTCGATGTGTTCGCCGAGGATCTCGGATTCGGTGTACCCCTTGATGCGTTCGGCGCCGCGGTTCCAGGAGGTGATGTTGCCGTCCTCGTCCAGCGAGAAGATGGCGTAGTTGTCGACCGCGTCGACGACCTGCTCGAACCTGGCCTCCTGTTCGCGGATGCGCTGTTCCTTGTCGTCGAGGAGGCGGCGGCGGTTGAGTTCGTAGCCGAGCCAGTTCCCCATGAGTTCGACGAGCGTGAGCTGCCAGTCGTCGAACTCGTCGCCGCTCTCGCGGTCGAGGAAGCACAGCGTCCCGTAGACGTTCTCGTTCTCGTAGACCGGCGTGCCGACGTACATCTCGAACCCGGCGCCGGTCCCGTAGTCCCGATCCTCGACGTCGAACGGCCGGGTCTCGAACTGCAGGGTCTCGCCCTCGCTGACCGTGCGCTCGCAGTGGGTTAGCGCGAGCGGGACGACGTCGCCGGACTCGACGTCGGCGTCCTCGGCCTGCACGACCTCGAACTCGTACTCGCCGCGGTCGCGGTCGACGCAGGAGAACGCGCCGTACTCGGCGTCGAACAGCTCGCGACCGATCTCGATGACGCCCTCGACTTTCGCGTCGAACGCGCGCTCGGAGTCCGAGACCACGTCGTACATCTCCCGGAGCGTGCGCTCGCGGCGCTCGAGCTCGAGTTCGGTGGTCTTCTGGGCGGTGATGTCAGTGTAGTGCTCGATGCGGCCGCCCTCGTAGAGCCCGGTCTCGATGGGTTTGCTCCAGTGTTTCAGCCAGCGTCCCTCGCGGTCCGCGCCGGGGAGCACGCGGCACTCGAACTCCTCGACGCCCGCGTCGTCCTCGTAGGTCGCGGTGAGGCGGCGGCGGAGTCGGTCGGAGTCCTCGACCACGCCCGCGATGTGGTCCTCGACGAGGGCGCGTTTGTCCCGCCCGACGACGTCCCCGTCCTCGAGCCCGAAGTACTCGCGGGCCGCCTGGTTCGTCCACGCGACCCGGAAGTCGTCGTCGAGGACGAACGTCGCGACCTCGGAGGTGTCGAGGACGTCGTTGGTGAGCGTGCGGTAGCGCTCCCTGCTCTCCTCGAGTTCCGCGCGGGCGCGCTGGTGGCGGGCGTCGTTCAGCCCGATGCCGAACGCCGCGACCGACCCGAGGAGGACGCCGTCGAACGCCAGCACCCAGGGTTTCAGGGAGTGAATCGCCAAGAGCTGCAGGGAGATGATGAACGCGTACAGCGTGGCGATGCCGGCGGCGACGGCGACGTTCCACTTGGCGACCCGCCACGTGTACTCCGGCTCCCAGTCCTGGCGGGCGAGCCAGACGCCGGCGGCGAACAGGCCGAGGGACAGCAGGATGAGCGGCGAGTTCTCGACGACCGACGTGGCTGGACGCCAGGAGAGCCGCGTCACGTCGTCCCAGATGTCGTAGAGGGGGACGGCGAGGCTGGCCAGCCCGAGGCCGGAGACGGCGACCCAGGACAGCCGCGCCCACCGCGGCGCGCCGGTCGAGCGAGACCGCACCATGTGGTAGTCGTGTGGACGGCGCCCGGTAAAACCCCTCGGCCGCGGCGAACCAGTCGGATCACGGGCTGACCACCGACCGCTGGCTGCACCGCCGCGACTCTCGGTCGGGGCGGCACGCGTCGGTCATCGGTCGGGGCGGCACGCGTCGGTCATCGGTCGGAGCGGCACGTGTCGGTCATCGGTCGCGGCGGAACCTGTCGACTACCGGTCGCCGACGAACACGGTCTCGAGGCGCGCGCCGCAGTCCGGACAGCACAGCGTCTGCCACTGCTCGGGGTCGAGGTCGCCGATGGTCTCGCGGCGGACCGCGTTATCGCGGTCGACGACGCTGCCGCAGTTCCCGCAGTCGTACGTCTCCGTCACGGCCGAGGGTTCGCCCCGGACCCGCAATACTGCAACGGTCGGCGGGACGCGGTGCCATCACCGGGACGGCGAGAGAAGGAGTGCGTGGCGGTCAGTCGCTCACTCGCCGGGGTCGAACACGTCGGGGTTCTCGGGATCCTCGGCGGAGACGACGACGAGCGCGTGATGGGGCCGGGGACGTCCCGGGAGTCGGCCGCGGTAGCGCGGCTACTCGTCGGGGAGTGTGGGTCGGTCGATAGCCCGGCTACTCGTCGGGGAGGTCGGCGCCGCAGTCGGGGCACTCGTCGTCGACGACGGTGACCTGGCCGTCGCACTCGGGACAGAAGTCCAGCCAGCACGCGCGGTCGCCCATGCGCCTGCTTCTCGGGGAGCGCCCTTGAATCGTGTGCTCGACCCAGTGCTTCGGCCACGGACGGAGTCAGCCAGGGCGGTGGTCCGCCAGGTGGGGCGGTCCTGGGGAGTCTCCCGTCGCGAACGCGACGAGACTAGGAAGTGACAGCACACCAAATATTTACGTGGCAGTACTTGCAACGGAGCAACATATGTCCCATAACAGCGATTAACACGCTGTTCGTCGCCGGGAGTCTCGGGTCGCCGGTCGTCCCGCAGGGGACCCGCTCGAACGTCTTCCGGGAGATCTACACAGTGTTCCTCTTCCTGGGGACGCTCGTCGGCGTCGTCGTCTCGTACATGCTCTGGAAGGCGTACAAGTACCGGGCGTCCTCGGGCGCCGGCGACGGCGAGATCGACCGGCCCCAGCTCGGGGAGGTGCCGACGGGCAGCGGCGGCGGCCGGAAGCTGTTCGTGTCGTTCACGCTGAGCGCCATCATCGTCGTCTCCCTCATCACGTGGACGTACTTCACGCTGCTGTACGTCGAGAACCCCGACCCCCAGACCGCCGAGGACACCATGGAGGTCGAGGTCGTCGCCCACCAGTTCTACTGGGAGTTCGTCTACCCGAACGGCCGCAGCGTCAGGAGCACGCTGCGAGTCCCCGAGGACACCCGCGTGACACTCCGGGTGAAGTCGGCCGACGTGTTCCACAACTTCGGCGTCCCCGAGTTGCGCGCTCAGGGCTCCCCGTGCAGCGTCTCGTGGAACCCGACGACGAGCGCCGGCACCACGACCATGAAGAGGTGCTCCTCGACGGGAATCCCCAGGAGGTTCACGCCGGTGCGCAACTCGACGACGAACACCCCGATCTCGAGCGTGTACCAGTCCCAGACGTACGCCACCGGATAGAGGACGGCGACGGTCTTCGCCGCGCGAGCGAGCGCGTCGGCGCGGTAGAGGAGCGCGAACGCCACCGCTCCGAACGCCACCTCGGACGCGAGGTACGTGTAGTCGCCGAACACCGCGCCGACGTCCGGGAGCACGCCACCGAGTACGCGCCGCACGCGGTAAAACTGTGGGACGGCGCTCCGAGTTCTCGAGACCCGCAATAAAGTTCAAGGCGCTGGTCCGTGACGTTCCACTGTAGGACCATGGATATCTCTGACATCGCGACGAAGGATTACATCGAGGTCGACGCCGAGGAACGGTTGGGCAAGGTCCGCTCTATCTTCGAGGAGGAGAACCCGAAGGGCGTCATCGTCACCAAGGCCGGCCAGTACGACGGCGTCATCACGGAACGACAGCTCATCGGCTCCCACATCGAGGACGACTCCAAGGCCGCCGTGCTGACGATGCCGGCGCCGAAGGTCGACCGCACCGAGGACGTCCGGGACACCGCGCGCATGCTCGTCGAGGGCGGCACGAAGATCGCGCCCGTCTTCGAAGCCGGCGACCTCCGGGGCGTCGTCACCGAGGACGCCATCCTCGAAGCCGTCCTCGACAACCTCGACGCGCTCGACGTCGGCGACATCTTCACGGAGAACGTCGTCACCGTCGCCGAAGACGACACCATGGGGAAGGTCATCAACCTCCTCCGCGAACACGGCATCTCGCGGCTCCCCGTCGTCGACGAAGACGGCTTCCTGACGGGCATCGTCACCCGGTACGACATCGTCGACTTCGTCGTGCGCGACACCCAGAAGACCACCCGCGGCGACCGCCGCGGCGAAATCGAGCGCCTGCTCGACCTCCCCGTCTACGACGAGATGTCCAGCCCCGTCGAGACGGCGACCGTCGAAGACAGCGTGAAAGACGCCGTCGGCGACATGCTGGACAACGACTACTCCGGCGTCGTCGTCACGCCCGCGGACGACGACCGCGTCGTCGGCGGCGTCCTCACGAAGACCGACGTGCTGCGCGCGCTCTCGTACACCGAAGAGGAACACCTCGACGTCCAGATCACGAACATCGACCTCCTGGACGCGCTCTCCCGCCAGGAGATCCAGGAACGCATCGAGGAAGTCGCGAACAAGTACGGCGACATGCACGTCCACCACGCCCACGTCCGCCTCCACAAGCACAAGGAGAAGCTCCGCGGCACCCCACTCATCCAGTCCCAGATCCGCCTCCGCACCAACAAAGGCCAGGTCGCCGGCACCGGCGAAGGCTACGGCGCGGACAACGCCTTCCACGTCGCGCTCGACAAACTCGAACGCAACGTCCTCGAACTCAAGGGAATCGAACACGACGAAGAGTACCAGGGCCAGCTGCTGCGGAAGCTGAACGAACTGTAACACGGACCTTTTTACTGCGAGGGGTTTCCTCGCTCACTTCGTTCGCTGCGGGAACCCCTCTCGTAAAAATCTACGCTAAAAACGTCCTCCACTCGCTCACTTCGTTCGCTCGTGGAGTGAACCGCGCGGCGGAGCCGCGCGGATGCTGGACGGCTACCGGTTGTGGAATCGCTGCAATGGACGACCTTGAGGTCCTCCTGGAACTCCCTCAGATACCAGTCGAGCCCGACCTCCCGAGTGCTGGCGCCCCTACGGGCGTCCGAGGTGTCTGGCGGCGCAAGAATCCGGCTGTACCTACTCCGACGACAGCGCCGTCCTCAGTACGGGTCCGTGGCGTCGACGCCCTCGATGCCGGCGTCCGTGATCTCGAAGCGCGCCTGTTCGCCCTCTGGACGGGAGCGGTGCTTCTCGAGGGTGGCGCGGCGCTTCCCGCCGCGGAACCGGTCGAGGCGGACGACCGTGCCCGTCCAGTGCGTGAGCGTGTGGCCGCCGAGCGGGCGGACGCGGTCGCTGTCGCTGTCGACGTCCGTGAACACCTGGTTCGTGATGACGACCGCGAGGTCCTGTTTGCGCGCGAGGGACAGCAGGTGCGTCACCTGGTCGGCGACGCGGCGGAGGGCGTCGCCGGCTTCCTCGTCCTCGCCGCGCTTCACGCGGTAGAACCCCGTCGCGGAGTCGAGGACGACGAGGTCCGCGCGCTCCGCGAAGTCCGCGGTGTCCCGGACGGCCTCGGCCTGCTCCTCGAAGTCGTAGGCCTCCGAGAGCACGATGCGGCTGGCGGCGTCGTCGGGGTCGTCGGCGCGCGCGGACAGCACCTGGTCGAAGCGCTCGACCGACAGCCCCTCGGTGTCGACGTAGACGGCGGTGCCGCCGTCGACGGCGACCTCGACGGCGGTCGACAGCGCGACGTTCGTCTTCCCGGCGCCGGGCGGCCCGTACAGCTGGGTGACGGTGCCGCGTTCGACGCCGCCCCCCAGGAGGTCGTCGAGCGCGTCGCAGCCGGTGGCGACGTGGGTGTCCTCGGTCACTACCCTGGGGTTGGCGCCTCCCCGCCAAAAAGTCCCCGTGTGGCGGCGGCCGCGGCGCCGGGAACGCCAGCCGCCGTGGGGCGGCCGGGCGCGCGCCACCGAGAAAGCGTTTTGCGGTCGCGGGCCCGAGCTAGGGTCGTGATCGTCGTCGCGACGGCGGACTTCGAGGTCTACCACGAGGTCGTCGAGGAGCTGCGGGACCGGGACGTCGAGTTCACGACCGTCGAGCCCGGCGACGACGTGCCGGACGCGGCGGACGTCCTCATCACGGCCGGCGAAGCCGTGGATGCGGACGTGCCGGCTGTGGTCGCGGAAGCTGGCGGGGCGCGGCGCGCGGTGGAGTCCGCGCTCGTCCACCTGCGGGGCGGTGGCGGCCGCACCGTCGTCGGCGTCGACCCGGGGTCGCGGCCGGGCATCGCGGTCCTCCGTGGCGGCACCGTCGTCGCGGCGTTCCAGGTGCCGGTCGAGGACGCGGCGGACGTGGTCGCCGAGGAGGTCGCGGACAGCGAGGACGCCGTCGTCCGCATCGGGGACGGCGCCCGCCTGGTGGGTGCGCGCCTCGTCGACGAACTCGACGACGTGCGCGTGGAACTGGTCGACGAGACGGGGACGACGCCGTTCCTCGGGCCGGGCGCCCGCGGGATGGGGGACGTGCTCGCGGCGGTGAACATCGCGCTGATGGCCGGCGAGGAGATCGAGGGCCGGACTATCGAGCCGACGGCGGGCGAGATACAGGTCATCAAGAGCCGGTCCCGGGAGGCCAGCGAGGAGAACCGCGAGATCACGGCGGCGCTCGCGCGGAAGGTCGCGACCGGCGACCTCACGCTCGAGGAGGCCCTCGAGGAGCACCGCGACGGCTGAGTTCGTCTCCGCGAGCGGGTGCCGGCAGAACGGGCCCGATGCGGCACGCCTTTCAGTACGTGCGTGATACTGACTCGCGCACGTTCGACTCGACGGCGGGTGGCGGAAAGTACTTCCGTCACGCCGTCGGATTCGGACACATCCCCGCAGTCTCCAATCATGAACGAAGTTCAACTTGAGGTCGCGAAAGCCTACCCGAACGACTCGGGCAGAGGCATCGCGCGCCTCGACCCCGACACCCTGTTGCACCTGAAGCTCAGTCCAGGTGACATCATCGAGATCGAGGGGGCCGAGACGACCGCGGCGAAGGTCTGGCGCGCCGACCGCCAGGACTGGAACACGGACACCATCCGCATCGACGGGTTCACGCGCCAGAACGCCGACGTGGGCATCGGCGAACGCGTGAAGATCCGGAAGGCGGAAGCCGAGAAGGCCGACCGCCTCGTCCTCGCGCCCCCCGAGGAGGCCAGCGTCCAGTTCGGCTCCGACGCCGCCGGGATGGTGAAACGCCAGATCCTCAAGCGGCCTGTGGTGTCGCGGGACATCGTGCCGGTGATGTCGAGCACGAACCACCCGTTCATGCGGTCGCCCGGCCAGGCCATCCCCCTCATCGCCGTGGAGACCGAACCGGAGGGCGTCTGTCTGGTCACCGAGGACACCGACGTCGAGCTCCGCGAGGAACCCATCAGCGGGTTCGAGCGCACCGGCGGCGGCATCACGTACGAGGACATCGGCGGCCTCGAGAACGAGATCCAGCGCGTCCGGGAGATGGTCGAACTCCCGATGAAACACCCCCAGATCTTCCAGAAGCTCGGCATCGAGCCGCCGCAGGGCGTGCTCCTGCACGGCCCGCCGGGCACGGGGAAGACGCTGCTCGCGAAGGCCGTCGCCAACGAGACGTCGGCGTCCTTTTTCTCCATCGCCGGCCCCGAGATCATCTCGAAGTACTACGGCGAGTCCGAGCAGCAGCTCCGGGAGATCTTCGAGGACGCGAAAGAGGAGTCCCCGTCTATCATCTTCATCGACGAACTGGACTCCATCGCGCCGAAGCGCGAGGACGTCACCGGCGAGGTCGAGCGCCGCGTCGTCGCCCAGCTGTTGACGATGATGGACGGCCTGGAGGGCCGCGGCCAGGTCATCGTCATCGCGGCGACGAACCGCGTCGACGCCGTCGACCCCGCGCTCCGGCGGCCGGGGCGGTTCGACCGCGAGATCGAGATCGGCGTCCCGGACGAGGTCGGCCGCGAGGAGATTCTGAAGATCCACACCCGCGGCATGCCGCTGTCCGACGACGTCAACCTCGGGTCGCTCGCGGACGACACGCACGGGTTCGTCGGCGCGGACATCGAGAGCCTGACGAAGGAGGCGGCGATGCGGGCGCTCCGGCGGTACCTCCCCGAGATCGACCTCGACGAGGAGGACATCCCGCCGAGCCTCATCGACCGCATGATCGTGAAACGCGAGGACTTCAAGGGCGCGCTCAACGAGGTCGAGCCGTCCGCGATGCGGGAGGTCCTCGTGGAACTCCCGAAGATCACGTGGGACGACGTCGGCGGCCTCACGGACGCGAAGAACAACGTCAAGGAGTCCGTGGAGTGGCCGCTGAACCAGCCCGAGAAGTTCGACCGCATGGGGATCGACCCGCCCGCGGGCGTCCTGCTGTACGGGCCGCCCGGCACGGGGAAGACGCTGATGGCGAAGGCGGTCGCGAACGAGACGAACGCGAACTTCATCAGCGTCCGCGGCCCCCAGCTCCTCTCGAAGTGGGTGGGTGAGAGCGAGAAGGCCATCCGGCAGACGTTCCGGAAGGCCCGCCAGGTCTCGCCGACCGTCATCTTCTTCGACGAGCTGGACAGCCTCGCGCCCGGCCGCGGCCAGGAGGTCGGGAACAACGTCAGCGAGCGCGTCGTCAACCAGCTGCTCACCGAGCTCGACGGCCTCGAGGAGATGGAGGAAGTGATGGTCATCGGCGCGACGAACCGCCCCGACATCATCGACCCCGCGCTCATCCGGAGCGGGCGCTTCGACCGCCTCGTGATGGTGGGCCAGCCCGACGTGGAGGGCCGCGAGCAGATCCTGAAGATTCACTCCGAGGACATCCCGCTCGCGCCCGACGTCAGCCTCCGCGAGCTCGCGGAGATCACGGACGGCTACGTCGGCAGCGACCTCGCGAACATCGCCCGCGAGGGCGCCATCGAGGCGCTCCGCGAGGACGAGGACGCCGAGGAGGTCGAGATGCGGCACTTCCAGGAGGCGATGGAGAACGTCCGCCCGACCATCACGGACGACCTCATGGACTACTACGAGCGCGTCGAGGAACAGTTCAAGGGCAGCCAGACGCCCGACACGGGTCGCCGCGGCGGCGAACACATCGGGTTCCAGTAGGGCTTCTTTACTCCGGCAGGCTCCCGTTTCGCGAACCGTTGCGGTGAGACCTTCCCGCCAGCCGTCGGGTCGCGATGGACCGCGACGCGAAGTGACCGGCGCGGATGCTCACTGCTACCGGGTGGTCAGTTCCGGCCTGTAGGTATTCGACGACGGGCCTGCTGGGACTCGTCCGACGACGGGCTGCTGCGGGCTATCGGACAACGGGCTCAGCTGCGCTGCCGGGCGTACAGGAGGCTGCCGGCGACGAGCAGCACGACGAGCACGGGGATGTGCCACTCGTTCGAGACGGCGGCCGGCGCCGCGAACGACCCGGCGAGCGCGACCGCGACCCCGACGGCGGACGCGCTGGAGACGGGCCGCATGTCGAGTTCGCCGTCGTGGAGGACGGCGGCGGCGAGCGCGACCACGCCGATGAGGAACGCGACCTTCTCGTCGGTCGAGGAGAGGACGCCGTGGGGGACGCCGAAGAGTCCGCGGGGTGGCATACCAGTCCGTCAGAGCGCCGTCGAAATAAGCACTCGGGCGCGAGGCCCGCCGGAGCGAACCGTCCCCGCGACCGTGAACGAGACGGCGGAACGCCGTCGCTGCTCGGGTCGTCGAATCGGGGGAGAAGCCGCGTTACTCGTCGTCGACGAGGACGGCGTTGACCTGGCCGTTCTGGCCGGGCCGCGAGGTGACGCGGGCGGTGCCGGCGTCCGTCTCGATGACGGCGCCCTTCGTGATGATGTTCCGGCGGGCGTAGTTCGGGTTCGCCTTGTTCTCCGTGACGTCCTCGATCTCGGCGCGGACGGTGCCGTCGTCGGTCGCGACGTTCGCGACGTTCGTGGAGAGCGCCCGCACCTTGTCGACGTTCCCGCGGGCGTCGACGGTGCGGAACCGGGGTTCGCCGACCGTCGTCTCGGTCGGGAGGCGGCCGAGCTCGGACCTCTTCTTCTTCGAGCGCGGTCGGAGTCGCGCGCCCGTCTTCGAGCGCTTGGAGCGGCCCTGGTATTGCATGTGCGGGAAGTGGCGCAGGACGTACTTGAAAGGCTCGGTTACCCGGGAACGCAGGCTTTACCGGGTCGCCCGTCGTGCGTCCGGGCATGAGTCTCCGGGTCGCGGTCGCCGCGCCGTTCAAACAGAAGGGGAAGCGTCGGGTCGCCGAGCAGGGGTTCGTGGTGTCGCTGTCGCTGGACCGCGACTGGATGAGTCCGGACCAGGCCAAGCGCCTGCTGGACGTCGCGACCGGGGAGGGCCTGGTGGCCCGCGAGGACGGCGAACTGGTCGCGCAGTTCGACCCGGACGACGTCGACATTCCCGAGGACTTCTCGCCGGACGCGTCGCTGTTCCAGGAGCGGTCGGCGTTCGAGCGCGCGCTGGACGCGCTGGTCGCCGACGGCCTCGACCGCCAGGAGGCGGTGGCGGCCGTGAACGAACTCCAGCAGTCCCTCGGCGTGACCGCTGACGCGGCGGCGGTCGTGTACGCGCGCCGGCGGGGCGTCGACGTGGGCGACGCGGCTGAGGCGGCGCGGGCGGAACTGGAGGGATAGTCATGGTCGAGGACGAGATTACGGACGGGAAGCGCATCGCGGAACTGCTCTCGAGCGAGGTGACGGGCCACGAGGAGGGCGCGTTCGGGTCGCTGGCGGTGACGAACGCGAACCCGGACGTGGAGCCGACGGGGGAGGGCGCGCACGGCTACGACGTCGAGCGGGACGGCGAGCGACTGGCGTCCGTCTACGTCCAGCCGGAGCGCGTCCGCGTGGAACTCGTCGACGGCCTGGAGGCGGCCCGGGAGGCGGCGGCGCGCCGCGACCTCCGGGTGCGGCCGGTGGCCAGCGAGCCGCCGCGGCTGCTCGTGTTCGTGGCGTCCGGCGCCGAGGTCAAGCGCGCGCTGGACGTGCTGGGCGCGGCGGCTAGCCGGTGACGAGGGCGTACGCGAGTTCGAGCGCGCGCCAGGCCGCGACCAGGGCGCCGACGACGACGGCGGCCGCGGTCAGGTAGAACCACGCGGCGATGGCGACGGCGAACCCGGGTCGGCCGAACCACTCGTAGAGCAGTTCTGGGGCGAGGAAGACGCCGGCGGCGGGCAGCACGAACGCGGCGACGGCGAGCGCGCCCGCGAGCTTGAGGGCGGCGCGCTGGACGGGCCGCAGCGTCTCACCGGACAGCAGCGCCGCGGCGCCGAGCGCGGCGACGCCGGCGGCGAACGCGACGAGCGCGAGCCCGAGCGCGAGGCCGGCGGGGAAGGCTTCGCTCCCCCAGACGGACGCGCCGACGAAGACGGCGAACGCGACGAGCGCGACGCCGACCGCCGCGAGGAGGGCGCGGGCGACGGAGCGAGCAGTGGACACGGGCGGACCGAGCGCGCGAACCGGTAAGTGTCTTCTCGCGGAAAGCGAACCGCTTTTGCTCGGCGGCCGGGAGGCCGACGTATGAGCTTCTTCGAGGACCTGGCGGCCCGCATCGAGGCCGCGGACACCGTCGTGAGCGTCGGCCTCGACCCCGACCTGGACCGGCTGCCGGAGTCGGTGCGGGACCGCGACCTGCCGCGGTGGGCGTTCAACCGCCGAATCATCGACGCGACCCACGAGCACGCCGCGGTGTTCAAGCCGAACGCGGCGTTCTACGAGGACGCCGACGGCTGGCGGGCGCTCCGGGAGACCGTGGCGTACGCCCACGGGAAGGGCGTGCCCGTGCTGCTGGACGCGAAGCGCGCGGACATCGGGAACACCGCCCGCCAGTACGCCGAGGTGCTGGACGACGTCGACGCAATCACCGTGAACCCCTACCTGGGGGAGGACGCGCTCCAGCCGTTCCTCTCGCGGTCGGACGCGGGCGTGTTCGTGCTCTGCCGGACGTCGAACCCGGGCGGGATGGACTTCCAGCACCTCGAGCTCGCGGCCTACGACCGCCGGCTCTACGAGCACGTCGCGGAGCGCGCGTCGGGCTGGAACGACGAGTACGGGAACGTCGGCCTCGTCGTCGGCGCGACGGCGCCCGAGGAACTCGAAGCCATCCGGAAGCGCGTCCCGGAGCTCCCGTTCCTGGTGCCGGGCGTGGGCGCGCAGGGCGGCGACGCGGAGGCGGCCGTCGAGTACGGCCTGAACGACGCGGGCGTCGGCGTCGTGAACTCGACGCGCGGCGTCATCTTCGCGGGCGAGGAGTCGCCGGAGTGGGCGGCCGCGGCGGGCGAGTCGGCGCGCCGGCTGAAGGAGCGACTGAACCAGTTCCGGTGACGCCAGGCGCCCGAGGGCGGGCGTCAATCGCCGGGAGGCGGTCAGCGTGCGGACTGCCGCCGAGACCTGTCAGCGCGGACCGCCGCGGCCCCCGGTGACGTCGTCGCGACCGCCCGTGGCGTCCTCGCGGCCGCGCCGGACTTCCGCCGCGCACTCCGTGCAGAAGCCGGTGTCGGCGTCGTAGTGGGCCTGGCAGACGACGGCGCCGCACCGGTCGCAGGTGAACCGAGCCTGGGCGTTCTCGCAGATCGAGCAGAGGCCGCTGACGCTCATGTCCGAGCGTACGACCCCCGGGGGCTTCAGCCGTTGGGCCAACACCCTTGGTCGTCGACCCCCAACGTCCGGGCGTGGAGCCGGACTCGAGCATCGTCTGGGGGTTGACGGTCGTTTTCGGCGCGTGTAGCGTCGTCTTCGGCGTGCTCGGGGTGGCGTACAGCCCGGTGGCGCTGGGCATCGCGGTGCCGTTCGCGGTGGCGGCGGGCATCTTCTACTACCACGCGTCGGGGCGGGCGTTCCGCCGGCGGCGGCTGACCCGCGAGCAGTACGAGCGCGAGCAGCGCCGCCGCGCCCGCGAGCGCGAGCGGGCTCGAGACGACCGCGCGACGGGGAATCCGTTCGAGCGGGCGCGCGCCGCGCAGGACCGGCGGAACCAGCGCGCCGACGGCACTCGGGCGCCGGGCGACGGTCGACAGGAGACCCGGGGCGGCCGCCAGCGGATGGGCGACGACCGGCAGCGCGCCGGCGGGGAGACGCGTACCGGTGCGGCCGCGGACCGGCCGCGCCGGGAGGACTACCGGGTGCTGGGCGTGGACCCGGACGCGAGCAGCGAGGAGGTCCGGGACGCCTACCGGGAGAAGGCCCGCGAACTCCACCCGGACCGCGGCGGCGACGCCGAAGAGTTCTCGCGCGTGAACGAGGCGTACCGGCGACTGAAGCGGGACGCGTAGAGCCGCACCGGCGGGTGGAACGCGCCCAGGGACGAGTGTAGGGGCCGGCGCGACTCCGTGCGCGCTCGGGAGTCAGCGAGCGGCCAGTCGGCCGCCCGAGGGCGGAACGGGCGTCTCGGGACTGCTGTGGAGCGCTCCCCGGGGAAGGCTTTTGTCTGGGAGTGCCCAACGCGGACGCATGGGTCGCGACCGAGCCCGACTGGTGGCCGCGCTGGAGCGCGGCGAACAGGAGGGCGGGAGCGTGGAGTTCAAGGAACGGTTCAGCCGCGACGTCCACCTCGCCGACGGCCGGATGGAGAGTCTGGCGGCGCAGCTCCGCCACCGCGTCCTCTCGGGGGACGGGACCGCCGAGTACGTCCTCGGCGTCACCGACGACGGCGGGCTCGCGGGGGTCGCCCCGGAGACGTTCTCGGAGACGATGGACGTGCTGAGCCTGCTCGCCGAGGAGGCGGGCGCGCACATCGAGGAGGTCCAGACGTGGAGCGTCGACAGCGTGCGGGAGGCCGACGGCGACGCCGGGGAGGGCATCGTCGGCGTCGCCACCGTGAAGGACGGGTCGTCGCTGGCGGCCGACGACGACCACATCATCGTGGGGACGGCGGGCCACGTCGATCACGGGAAGTCGACGCTCGTCGGCAGCCTGGTCACCGGCGACCCGGACGACGGCGACGGCTCCACGCGGGGGTTCCTCGACGTCCAGCCCCACGAGGTCGAGCGCGGGCTCTCGGCGGACCTCTCGTACGGCGTCTACGGGTTCGACGGCGAGGGCCCGATGCGGGTGCGGAACCCCGACCGGAAGGACGAGCGCGCGGCGGTCGTCGAGGAGGCCGACCGCGTCGTCTCGTTCGTGGACACCGTCGGCCACGAACCGTGGCTGTCGACGACGATTCGCGGGCTCGTCGGCCAGAAGCTCGACTACGGGCTGCTGACCGTCGCGGCCGACGACGGCCCGACGGAGACGACCCGCGAGCACGCGGGCGTGCTGCTCGCGACCGAACTCCCGACCATCGTCGCGGTCACGAAGACCGACCTCGTCGACGACGAAAGGGTCGCCGAAGTGGAACGCGAGGTCGAACGCCTCCTCCGGCAGACCGGCCGGACGCCGCTCCCCGTCGCCCGGCACGGCGTCGACGCCGCGGTCGAGGAGGTCGGGGACAACGTCGTCCCCATCGTGCGCACGAGCGCCGTGACGATGGACGGCCTGGACGTCCTCGACGAGATGTTCGAGCGCCTCCCGAAGACCACGGCGGCGCGCGGGCCGTTCCGGATGTACGTCGACCGGACGTACAACGTCACGGGCGTCGGCGCGGTCGCGTCGGGGACCGTGAAGTCCGGGACCGTCGAGGCGGGCGACGAACTCCTGCTCGGGCCGTTCCCGAGCGGCGAGTTCCGGCGCGTGGAGGTGCGCTCCATCGAGATGCACTACCACCGCGTCGACCGCGCGGAGGCCGGCCGCATCGTCGGCATCGCGCTGAAGGGCGTCCGCGAGGAGGACGTCGACCGCGGGATGGTGCTGCTGCCGCCGGACGCCGACCCCGACCCCGTCCGCGAGTTCGAGGCCGAGGTGATGGTGTTGAACCACCCGACGCGCATCGACGCGGGCTACGAGCCGGTCGTCCACCTGGAGACCATCGGGGAGGCGGCGCGCTTCGAGCCCGCGGACGGCCAGCTCCTCCCCGGGGACACGGGGACGACGAGCGTCCGGTTCAAGTTCCGGCCGTACCTCGTCGAGGAGGGCCAGCGGTTCGTGTTCCGGGAGGGCGCGAGCAAGGGCGTCGGCACGGTCACGAGCGTCTCGGACTGACACCGGGTTCGTCGACCGCCGACGGGCCTGACAGCTCGCGAGCCGCGGCGAGACTGCGAACTGTTTTCCGGGCGGCGTCGAACGGCGGGGTATGGAGAGACGCACGCTCGAGTTCGTGGTTGGGCTGGCCGTCGCCGGTGGGGTGTCCGGGCTGCTGTCGCTGCAGGTCGCGACGCCGTACGCGCTCGCGGCCGGAATCGCGGCGTCGACGCCGGCGTTCGTGCGCGCGAGTTCCGGGCTGGACCGCGACCGCTACGAGACAGACAGATCGAGCGACGAGCAGGTCGTCGACGGCGCGCTCGCCGCGGGCGCCGCGCTGGTCGTCGCGCTCGCCGGCGGCTACCTCGCGGTGTCGAACGGCTACACCGGGGCCGTCGGCGCCGCGGTTCCGGCGGCGCTCGGCGTGTTCGCCGGGCAGGCGGTGTTCTACTCGCGGAACGCGGACTACCTGGAGTGAAGCCACTCGCGGACGCCGTGGAGGTCGGGGAACGCGTGGTCGGGCTCCGGGTCGGGCGTCCGGTCGTCGTCGGCGTGCGCCCAGACGGCACGGAGGCCGGCGCCGTGGGCGCCCGCGACGTCCGACGAGACGGAGTCGCCGACGTGGACGGCAGCCGCGGGGTCGCAGTCGAGGGCGTCGAGCGCGCGGTGGAACGGGGCCGGGTCGGGCTTCGCGGGCGCGTCGTAGCCGGCGAACACGACCGCGTCGAAGTCGTCCGCGATGCCGGCGCCCGCGAGCTTCTGGCGCTGCATCTCGGGCGCGCCGTTCGTGACGAGCGCCGTCGGCGCCTCGATGGCGTCGAGGAGTTCGCGGGCGCCCGGGAGGAGTTCGACCCGGGTCTGGTCGCGTTCGGCGGCGAACGCGTCGGCGACCGCGCGCCCCGATTCGGGGTCGCGGCCGGCGTCGGCGGCGAGGTCCGCGAAGCACGCGCGCCGGAGTTCGTCGACGGTGTCGGCGTCGGCGTAGTCGCCGTACGTCCCGCGGTAGTCGGCGGCCGTGAAGCAGGGGTCGACGCCGGCGGCGTCGAATGCGAGGTCGAGGACGTCGGCGACGGAGCGCTCGTACGCGACGAGCGTGTCGTCGAGGTCCAGGCAGACGGCGTCGACGGTCATCGCCGCACGTACCCCCCGTCAGTCTCCTCGGCGAGCCCGAGCAGGACCGCCCAGTCGAGGCGGCGCTCGACGCGCTCCGTCCAGAAGGCCTGCCAGTTCTCGCGCTTCGAGCGCTCCCACCGCGGGACGCGCTCCCGGACCTCCTCGAAGACAGCTTCCGGCGGTTGCGGGTCGTCGCCGAGGGCGTCGATGCAGTCCGCCGCGAGGAACACGTGCTCCCGGACGGCGTCAGCGAGGTCCCCGCGGTCCAGGTCGGTCTGCGTCCGCGCGTAACTCCCGTCTGTCTCCGTGGCGGCGCCCAGCGCCGCGAGAAAGACCAGCCAGGACGCCGCCGTGCCGCGGTCCGGGACGTCGGTGCGGTCGACGACGCGGCGACAGCAGTCGTCCTCGGGTTTCGGGACGAGCGGGACGGCCTCCCGGACGGCGTCCAGCGCCGACAGGGAGTCCGGGGCGGGCGGCACGGGCTTTCGCTGCATGCGTGCGGGTCGGCGCTACGGGGCCTTCAGTAATGTGTTAGGCGACGCCGAAGCCCTCGGCGAGCAACGCCTCGTGGGTGTCGCCGAGCGCGTACGTCGGCCCGCCGACGACGTTCACGGTGACCTGCGCCGGGCCGAAGACGCCCTCGTCGACCTCCTCGACGTCCCAGTCGGCGTCCCCGAAGATGTCCGCGAACGGCGCGTCGTAGCGCTCGGCGGCCGACGACGGGACGGCGCCGAACTCGTCGAAGTCCTCCGCGACCGTGAGGTGGACGCGGCCGCCGTACGCGAGCGCGTCGTTCGTCCGGCCGATGGCGGTCTGTTCGTCGGCGGCGACGGGCGCGACGGGCGCGCTCCCGCTGACCGTGAGGACGTCCGTCGGGTCGTAGCCGAGCTCGAACAGCCGGAACAGCGCGAGTTCCGGGGCGCGGGCGGCCGCCGTGACGCTGCCGGCGACGCTCGCGGTGCGGTACGCCGGCAGGAAGACGCTCTCCGTGTTCACGTCCGCGAGGTCGGCGACCTGCTCGGCGGCGGCCTCGGTCGGCAGGTCGTCGCCCTCCAGGGCGAGCACGGCGAACTCGAAGGCGTCGACGTAGTCGATGGCCTGGAACTCGCTCTCGCGGGCGACCAGCGCGCGCGCCGGGCCGCTGCCCAGGCCCTCGTAGTCGTCCACGGAGAGCTCCCAGCCCGCCTTCTGGGCGCCCAGCAGGGCGATGCCGGGGCGGTCGCAGGCCACCTCGACCTGCGGGAACGTCGCGCCCGCGACGTCGTCGACGCGCGTCTGCACGGTCGCGAGGCCGGCGGTCTGGAGTTCCGCGAGCAGCAGTCCCGCCTCGAGGCCGCCGCGGTGCTCCACGCCGAAGTCGATGACCGTCGCGCCGTTCTCGAGCTCGAACGCGCCGACGTCCAGCTCCTCGGTGAACTCGAGGGCTTCGTCGGCGAGCTCGAGAGCCATCCGGTTGAGGCTGTCCATGCCGCCGGATTCGGCGCCCCCACACAAGAGGTTTCTCAGTCCTGCCGCCCCGCGGTCGGCTCGATTCGGTCTCGCGGCCGAGGCGAGGCGTTCGGTTCAGTCCTCCGCGGTGGTCGACGCGTCGTCGGCCGGGGTCGCGGCCGGGTCGGCGGGCGACGTCCCGGACGCCTCGTAGTCCCGGCTGACGGGCGGCGCGAATATCCAGAGGAGCGCGGACCCGACGAGGAACAGGCCGCCGAGGATGGCGACGGCCTTGATGGACGTGAACATCCCGGCGAGGATGCCGCTGCCGACGCGGAACGGGATGCCCGCGACCTGCCGGAGCATGTTCACGGAGGACAGCACGGTCGCGCGGCCGACCGACTCCACCTGGTCGTTCACGTACCGGTTCTGGATGGGGCCGGTGAGCGACCCGCCGCCCTTCATCATGAAGAACATCGGGAACGCGAGCAGCGGCCAGACGCCGGCGAGCACGTAGGAGACGGCGATGGCCGCGGGGATGAGCATCATCGCCTTCCGGACGCCGAGGAGGTCCTCGACGTCGCCGGCGTAGTCGCTGGTCACCGCCGACATCAGCGTGAACGTCGCGTACAGCATCCCGAGGAGGATTGGCGTGGTCACGCCCCAGCCGTTCAGCGCCGACTGGATGGAGCCCTTCAGGGCCTCCTGGGCGATGGGCTGGATCCACATGTCCATCGTCCAGACCGCGCCGCTGAACAGCGCGAGGTAGACGACGAACCACCGCAGGGAGGGCGCGGTGAGCTGGTCGCGGATGACCGGGAGGGCGTCCACGATGGTGAACTCGTCGTCGTCGACGCCGTCGCCCTCGTAGTCGTCGTCGTACATGCGGTTCTTCGGGAGGCGGGTCGCGACGCCGAGGCTGACGACGGCGGCGGCGACGCCCGCGTAGAACGGGTAGAAGTGGTTCACGGTGTAGAGGAAGCCGCCGAGGAGCGCGCCCGCGGCGCCGACGTACCGGGAGAGCGCGCGGGACCGGCCCTGGACGTGCGTGAACTCGTCCTCCATGTCGTGCTCCTGGAGGATGTCGTAGAGCCACGCGCTCCGGCTACCGGAGAAGAACGTGGCGCCGAACGACAGCGTCACGAACGTGAACGTGAACCCGACGAAGTCGGTGGCGACGAGGTAGCTGGCGTTCGACACCAGCATCAGGAACGACCCGACGAGGAGGCTGTTCCGGCGGCCGATGCGGTCGCCGACGTAGCCGGTGGGGACTTCGCCGCCGACGACGACGATGGACTGGATGGTGGCGATGAGGCCGATGAGGGGGAGGCTGAGCCCGTTGTACAGCAGGAACAGCGTGTAGATGGGGTAGTGGAAGTTCGGGCGGCCGGTCGCGCTGTAGAGGTAGTACCGGCGGATGACCGTGGAGGGGGGGAGACGGGACATCGGCGGACACTAGCCCATCACACTGAACCGACAAGAAACCATCGAGACAGTGGGACACAATCACGTGGGGTGGGAGCGAGACGCGCGGTTCACCGCCCCTGCCTCGCGAATGGTCGCGTCGGCCGAGCCGAATCGAGTGAAGACAATTACAGTAAACGAAGTGATACGACTGGTTCTCGCGGGCTGCGACTCCCTGCTAAGACTTAACACGCGCACGCCCGGAGTCGGGAACGTGCTCGACCGCTCCAGACCCCTCCCGAAGGTCGGCCTCGCGTTCGCCCTGATCGCCGCCGTCGGCTACGTCGCGCTCGGCTGGCGGTTCGGCGGCGACTCGGGACCGATTCCCACCGCAATCGCGGCGGTCGCCGTCGTCGTCGCCGTCGGCGCGACGCTCCGCGAGAAACTGTAGGGCGCCGGCGCGCCGACGTCACGCACCCGACTCGGTCCCCCGCCAGCGCCGCGAACGCGAATCGTCGAGGATAGAGCAAGCGCTTCGGCCCGCAGACCCGAATCCAGCCAGCGACGTACACTGTGGACCGCCCGCAGCGACACTCGCGTCGCTGCGGGACGTAGTTGACGTAGAAGTGCGCTGGCTGGGACTCACGCGA
>JBDGUB010000039.1:0-26025 GCA_042216245.1 Halobacterium sp. | reverse complement strand
ACAGTACCTTCTGACTCAGGTCTTGTTCGACGCCGTCAATGGACTCCAGCCATCGGATGAACACGCGAAGTGTGTCCATCTGAGTCTTCTCGCTGACCTTGTTTAGGTCACCGTCATCACGCCGCCAGAGCCGGTACTCGTGGAGCTGGCGGCCGGTGAGCGTGTTGAGATTCTGGATGGCCTCGACCTCGTTGCACCAGCGGACGAAGTGACCGAGCCGGTACTTGTGTCCCTTCAGAGATGCCTCCGAGAGTTCGTTCTCCTTATCGGCGAGGTACAGTTCGAGTGCGGTTTCTGCGTCGATTGGTTCGAGACTCATGGTTGGTCTTCTCCGATCAAGCGAACCCCACGAGTCCCGGTTACTGCCCATTCCGAACCAACGGCTACAACGCCCGAAATCACCAAAAGGAAGGGTTGTCACGCCCCATGCTCTAGGCCTGCAGCGCCCATCACGTTTTCACTTGCGTCGGTGCCAACGATTCTGTTCCGCATGGTCGAGCGCCGTTAGTCACGATACCGAAATCGGTTCCGGCCGTACCGGTCACTCCGTCAGTAGTCGCGGGAGCGCGTAGTGCAGGAGGACGCCGCCGTGTTCGACCTACGTGACGGCGGATGTGCCGACTCGCGCGGCAGCGGGGAATTCGAGGGCAGGTCCGTCTCGACGACCTAATCCGGAGACGCGTACGTCGAACTGTAGCTGACACCGACCCGGGTCGTGCAGCGGGTCCACTTATTTGGGTCTGGGCGCCGACGACTCGGGTATGATTCGACGGCTGCTGCACGGGTTCGGGTACGTCGCCGCGTTCGTCCTGTTCGCCGGCGCGAGTACGCCGTCCGCGGTCGTGGAACGCCTCCGGTTCGCGTACCGGCTGGTGGGGGTGCGCATCGTGGAGACGCCGCGGGTCGACGACGTCGAGCGCACCATCTTCCTGTGCCCGTACCGCAACCTGGGCGCGTCCTGGCTGGGGGAGAAGTGGCTCTGCCACGACGTCCTGGACCGCGTCGACGACGGGTACGTGACGTACCTCCGCCGCCACAAGGACATCGACTACCAGCGGCCGACGGGCTGTGCGGACCTCGCGTACTGCGGGGACTCCGAGTACTGCTTCTCGGAGGTCTCCGAACTGGAGTGATGGCCGACGACGAACCCGGGAATTCGGACGCCGACGCCGGTGAGCGGGCGAGCGGGCTCCGGGAGCGCATCGCCGACCAGTTCTCCTACCGCGGCGAGCGCGCGGACGTCTGGCGGGTCTTCGACTCCCTCCTGGAGACGGACGCGTACCTCAACCTCGGGTACTCGGGCCGGTACCAGTCCCACCTCGTGGGGTCGAGCCAGCGCCGCCTCGCTGACGTCGTCGGCCGCCGGCTCGCCGCGAACGTCCGCGAGCCCCCGGGGACGCGCGTCCTCGACGTCGGATGCGGGCGCGGCGGCCCCGCGGTCCGGCTCGCCGACGAGTTCGGCGTCCGCGCGACGGGCGTCGACCTCGTGCCGTACAACGTGGCTCGCGCCCGCGAGAACGCTGCCGAGCGCGGCGTCGACGCCGAGTTCGTCGTCGGGGACGCCACCCGGCTCCCGTTCGGGCGCGACTCGCTGCCCGCCGCCGTCTCCGTCGACGCCCTCGTCTACCTCCCGGACCGCGCGGCCGTCCTCGCCGAGCTCGCCGACGTCCTCGAGCCAGGGGGCGTCCTCGTCTTCACGGACCTCGTCGCGGACAGGGACGCGACCGACGCGGACGTCCGGGCCGTCGACCGGTTCGCGGCGGCCTGGGACATGCCCGAACTCGGGAGCAGACCCGGGTACGAGCGCGCGCTCGCGGACGCCGGGTTCGACGTCCTCGCGGTCGAGGACCTGACGCCGCACAGCGTCGGCCGGTTCCGGAAGTGGACGACGCTGTTCGCCGCCGTCCACGCCACCCCGGGCGGGGGGCTGCTCGACCGCGCACTCGAACGGCGCGGGCTCGACGCGGCGACGATAACCGAGCAGATAGAGCGCGCACACGAGGCGCTGCCGGCGCTCGAGCACGTCCTCGTCGTCGCGGAAGCCTGACGGAGTCGGCTGGGAAAACGGCCGGGGAGCGCTCGGCGCGGCCGCTCAGCGCAGGACCCCGAGCAGCCGGTAGTCCTCGTCGGGCGTGTACCGCCGGAACAGGAGGCTGTTCGAGAGCACGGACACGCTCGAGAGCGCCATCGCGCCCGCCGCGAGCACCGGTTGGAGCAGGCCGAGCGACGCCAGCGGGATCATCGCGGTGTTGTACCCGAGCGCCCACACGAGGTTCTGCTCGATCTTCTGGAGGGTGGCGTCCGAGATGCGGACCGCCTTCACGACGTCCAGGGGGTCGTCGCGCATTAGCGTGACGTCCGCGGCCTCGATGGCGACGTCCGTCCCGGAGCCGATGGCGGTCCCGACGTACGCGACGGCGAGCGCGGGCGCGTCGTTGACGCCGTCCCCCACCATCATCGCCTTCCGGCCGTCGTCCTGGATGGCTTCGACGGCGTCGGACTTGTCCTCGGGCAGCACCTCCGCGCGCACGTTCCCGGGGTCGATGCCGACCTGTTCGGCGACAGCGCGCGCCGTGCGCTCGTTGTCGCCCGTGATCAGCATCACGTCGACGCCGCGGTCGCGGAGCTGGGCGACGGCGTCCCGCGCGCTGTCCTTGACCGTGTCGGCGTCGGCGACGACGCCGGCGAGGTCGCCGTCGACGGCGACCAGCATCGCGGTCTTCCCGTCGCGCTCGAGGCGCTCCATCGCGTCGCTGGCGGGCTCGGGGTCGACGCCCTCGTCCCGGAGGAGCTTCCGGTTGCCGACGAGGACGGTCCGGCCGTCCACGGTCGCGCGAATCCCGTGCCCGGGGACGTTCTCGAAGTCCGCGGCGTCGGCGAGCTCGAGGCCGCGCTCGCGGGCGCCGTCGACGATGGCCCGCGCGAGGGGGTGTTCGCTCCCGCGCTCCGCGGACGCGGCGAACCGGAGCACGTCGTCCTCGGTGTACCCCTCGCTCGACGCCTCGCGGTCGGCGGCCTGCTCGACCGCGCCGCCGTCAGCCACCGGTTCACCGCCGTCCGTCGGGCCGCCGTCCGGGCCGACGGCGACCACGTCGGTGAGCTCCATCTCGCCCTCGGTGAGCGTGCCGGTCTTGTCGAAGACGACCGTGTCCACGTCCTTCGCGCGCTCGAGGACGTCGCCGCCCTTGAACAGGACGCCGTTCTGCGCGCCGAGGGTCGTCCCCACCATCGTCGCGGCGGGCGTCGCCAGTCCGAGCGCGCACGGGCACGCGATGAGGACGGCGGACGCGAACACGACCACGGCGAACTCGAAGACGGAGACGGTGCCGCCCGCGGGCGCCGGCCCGCCCGCGACCGGCGCCCAAAGCGGCAGCCACTCCACGAACCCGGCGAGTGCCTCGGGGAACAGGAACCACAGCAGCCCCCAGAGGACCGCGTTCCCGATGACCGCGGGCACGAAGTACGCGGAGATGCGGTCCGCGAGGTTCTGGATCTCGGGCTGACGCGACTGGGCCTCCTTGACGGTCTGGACGATCTGCTGGAGCGCGGTGTCCTCGCCGACCTTCGTCGCTTCGACGACGAGCACGCCGTTCTCGTTGATGGTGGAGCCGACGACCTCGTCGCCCTCGCTTTTCTCGACCGGGACGGACTCGCCGGTGACCATCGACTCGTCGACCGCGGACTGCCCCTCCACGACGACGCTGTCGGTCGGAATCTTCTCGCCCGGCCGGACCTTCATCCGGTCGCCGACCTCCACGTCCTCCAGGGGGACCTCCGTCTCGTCGCCGTCCTCGTCGACGAGCGTCGCGGTCTCGGCCTCCATCTCGAGGAGCTTCTGCAGGGCGTCGCTGGCCTGGCCCTTCGACCGCGCCTCGAGGTAGTTCCCGAGCGTGATGAACACGAGGATGAGCGCGGCCGTGTCGAAGTAGAGCCCGCCCGCGATGAGCCCGAGCAGCACGACGACGCTGTAGACGTACGCGGTCGTCGACCCGAGCGCGATGAGGACGTCCATGTTCGCGCGGCGGTTCTTCACGAGCGCCTTGTACGAGTTCTCGTAGAACTGTCGGCCGAGCACGAGCTGGACGGGCGTCGCGAGCAGGAACTCCACCCAGCCGAACTCGACGCCGAACACCGTCTCCGGGACGACGCCGCCGCCGAGCAGGTAGTGTTCGGCGAGGAAGAACAGCAGGGGCGCGGACAGCACCGCGCCGAACAGCGTCAGCCGGCGCTGGTGGCGGATCTCGGCCTGCCGGGCGGCGTCACGGCGCTCCCGGTCGGACGCTTCGCCGTCGTCGTCCTCGCGGACGGGCGTGTAGCCGGCGTCCTCGATGGCGTCGTAGAGCGCGTCCCGGGAGACGTCCTCGGGGTTGTACGCGACGGTCGCTTCGTCGGTCGCGTAGTTGGCGTCCGCGCTGATGACGCCGGGCACCGATTCGAGGGCGTCCTCGTTGGTGTCCGCGCAGTTCGCGCACGTCATGTCCGCGATGCCGATGGACGCGGTCTCCCGCCGCGGGTCGTACCCGGCGTCCTCGATGGCGTCGTAGATGTCCGCCAGCGAGACCGCGTCCGGGTCGTACTCGACGGTGCCCTCGTCGGTCGCGTAGTTGACGTTCGCGGACGCGACGCCGTCCAGGGCCGCCACGGCGTCGGTGACGGTCTGCGAGCAGTTCGCGCAGCTCATCCCGCCGATTGCTATGCGCGTGGTCCGGTGGCTCATTGGGTGCTAGTACGGACTCCCCACTTACGCCGGTTGCTGCTACGGAAGCAAAGCCCGAGCCGGAATAGATTTAGGATTCTAAAGTGGCCTGGGGTTCGCTTCTGGGTTCGTGCGTTCCGGCGGGCGGGGCCGCGCAGCCAAAACCCCGTGCCGCCGGTCAGAACAGCCCGCTGACGGCGCCCTCGTCGTCCACCTCGATGTCGGCGGCTGCGGGGTCCGCCGGCAGCCCCGGCATCGTCAACACGTCGCCGGTGAGCGCTACGACGAACCCGGCGCCCGCCGACGGATAGAGTTCGCGGACGGTCAGCTCCCAGCCGTGCGGGACGCCGACGCGGTCCGGGTCGTCGGACAGCGAACTCGGCGTCTTCGAGATGCAGACCGGGACGTCGTCCATCCCGAGGGCCGCGACGCGTTCCAGGTCGTCCCGGGCCTGCGGCGTGAACTCCACGCCGCCGGCGCCGTACACCTGGGTAGCGACGGCCCGAATCTTCGACTCGATGTCGTCCTCCGGGTCGTAGACCGGGCGGAGGTCGTCCCCGTTCGTCTCGACCGCCGCGCGGACTGCGCGCGCCAACTCGACGCCGCCACCGCCGCCCTCCGCGAACACGGTCGACGTCGCCGCCGGCACGCCGCGGGCCTGACAGTGCTCGAGGACCGCGTCTACCTCCTCGTCGGTATCCTCGGGGAAGCGGTTCACGGCGACCACCACGGGCAGCCCCATCGCGCGGAGGTTGTCGACGTGGTGGTCGAGGTTCGGGAACCCCGCGCGCAACGCCTCCAGGCTGTCCTCGCTGTCGACGTCGGGCGCGCCGTGCTTCCGGAGGGCGTCGACGGTCGCCACGACGACGGCGGCGTCCGGCGGGACGCCCTCGCGGCTCACGATGTCGACGAACTTCTCCGCGCCGAGGTCCGCGCCGAACCCGGCTTCAGTCACGAGGCAATCGCTCAAACGGAGCGCGAGGTGGTCGGCGAGCACGGAGTTCGTCCCCATCGCGATGTTCGCGAACGGCCCGCCGTGCACGAACGCCGGCGTCCCCTCGTAGGTCTGGACGAGGTTCGGGCGGAGCGCGTCCTTCAACAGCGCCGTCACGGCGCCGGCCGCGTCGAGGTCGCCGACGGTCACCGGGTCGCCGTCGACGTCGTACGCGACCACGATGCGCGCGACGCGCTCCCGGAGGTCCGCCAGGTCAGTCGCCAGACAGAGCACGGCCATCAGCTCCGACGCCGCCGTGATCGTGAAGCCGTCCTCCCTCGGCGGGCCGTTCGCGGTGCCGCCGAGGCCGACGACCGTCTCTCGGAGCGCGCGGTCGTTGACGTCGAGCGCGCGTCCCCAGACCACGCGGTCCGGGTCGACGTCGAGTGCGTTGCCGTGGTGCCGGTGCGCGTCCACCATCCCCGCCACGAGGTTGTGCGCCGCGGTCACGGCGTGGATGTCGCCAGTGAAGTGGAGGTTGATGCGCTCCATCGGCAGCACCTGACTGTACCCGCCGCCCGCGGCGCCGCCCTTGATGCCGAACACGGGTCCGAGGGACGGCTCCCGAATCGCGACTGACGCCGATTCGCCGAGCCGGTCGAGGGCCTGCCCGAGCCCGACGGTGGTGACGGTCTTCCCGGCGCCCCGCCGCGTCGGCGTCATCGCCGTCACGAGCACGAGTCGCCCGTCCGCGGGCCGTTCGAGCGTGCGGCGGATGGCGTCCCACGTCACCTTCGCGACGCCCTCGCCGCGCTCGTCGAGGTCTGCGGGAGCCAGACCGAGGTCGCGGGCGACGTCGTTGACGGGCCGCGGGTCCGCGTTGCGCGCGATCTCGATGTCTGGCGGGAGGGCAGTCTCCTGTGATGGCATAGGCGAACCTACGGCCACCCGGGGCTTAAGCCGGAGAACCGGTTCTCGCGTCCTGGCAATCGCGGGTCAGTCGTCGGCGGGCGTCGCGGTCGCGGCATTCGGTTCGAGCGCGTCGGCGGCCGACGACGTGAGAGAATTGACGACTCGGCGACCGTCCCGCTCGCGCTCCACGAGGCCGGCGTCCGCGAGCCGCTGGAGGTGGTGGGTGACCGTGCTCGGGTCGCGGTCGAGTTCGTCCGCGAGCGCGCCGTTCGGCGCCGGGCCGTCGTCGGCGAGCGCGTACAGGAGCGCGGCGCGCGTCGAGTCCTGGAGGGCGGCCCGCAGCGCCTCGTCGTCGGTCCCGACCGGGAAGTACCGGCGTTTACCGTCGAGTTTCCGCGTGGCGACGAGGCGCTCGTGTTCGAGCACGCGGAGGTGGTAGCGCACCGTGGACAGCGACGCGTCTGCGGCGTCGCCGAGCGCCGAGAGGTGGACGCCGGGGTCGTCGGCGATGGCGTCGTAGACGCGCTCGCGGACGTCGTGGTCGAGGGGGTCGGTGTCGTCGTAGCGGCTGTATCCGGCCGGCAGGAACGGGACGCGCCGGAGGCCCGCCCGCGCGTACCGACGGGCCGCCCGGACGCTGGTCCTGATTCCGCCGTCGCGAGTCGCGAACGCGGCGGCGCTCCCGAACTTGAGCGCGCCGGCGAGCGCGGCGCTCGTGAGCACGCCGGCCGCCGCGAGCCCGGGCGTGGAGCCCGCCGGCGCGCCACCGCTCCCCGGCCACGAGGGTTCGGCTGCCCCGGCAGCACTCCCCTCGTCCCGCATTGCCGGCGCTCGAACCTCCCGGGCCGCACGGTACGCAGCGGAGTCCCGGTCGGTCCCCCGCGCCGCCGTCGCTCGCTCCGCGCGCGACCCGGCGGCGCTCGTCCGCGACGCCGCGTCCGTCGACGCGTTGTCGCCCCGCAGGGACGCCTCGAGCGCGACAGTTCCCTCCACGCTCGAAGCGAGGTCGGTGGGCGTCGAGACCAGCGCGTCCGTCGCCGGGACGGCACCGACCGAAACGCCGGTGGCGAACGCGTCGGTCGAATTCGAGAGCGTTCTCGTCGCGTTCGACGCCGCGTCGGACACCGCCCCGGTCGAGGCCTCCGTCACCGCGGTCGTCTCGTCACGGGTCCCCGACGCCGCGTCCGTCGTCTCCGTGGCGCCGGCAGCAGTCGTCGAGTCTGTCGTCGTGCCGTCGCCAGTTTCCGTCGTCGATGTCGATTCGGTCTCCTCCGCCGCGTTCGTGGTACTTTCCGTGGCGTCGGTGACCGTCGAATCCGTCGTCCCGTCGGTCGTCGTGGAGTGGGTCGTCTCGGTCGTCGTGGCGTCCGCCGTCGAATCAGTCGTGGAGTCGGTCGTCGAATCTGTCGTGGAGTCGGTCGTTGAATCCGTCGTGGAGTCGGTCGTGGAGTCGGTGGTGTTCGTCGTCTCGCTGGTGGTGTTCGAGAGCGGGTCGTCGGGGGTCGCGAACACCGACCCCTCGGTGTGGACGGCTTCGGCGGGAGCACCGGCGGTGGGGCCGGGGTCGGCGACGGCGCCGACGCCCGGCGCGAGAAGGAGGCACGCCACGAGCACGGGGGCGGCGCCGGCCGGGAGGGCGAGCCGCCCGCGACTGCGGGGTGTCACCCTTACGCGTATCTACGCGCCCGCGTCCAAGTGTCTTTTGCCCGTTCCGGGCTAGTCGACAACCGAGGCCGCGGAGCACGCTAGAGAGTACCACACAAATTTGGACGGGTTTGTCAGAATCTCCTTTTCCGACCCTGCCGGTCTATCAGGCGGAGTCATGGAACCCAACGACACGGCACCCGGGGGCGACTCCGGCACGACACCCGAGGGCGACCTCGGCACGACCCGGCGCTCGTTTATGAAAGCCACCAGCGCGCTCGCTGCGGCCGGCCTGCTGTCCAGCACCGCCGCGGCGGGCGGCACCGGCGACGCCAGCGAACTCGACCCCGCGTTCTTCAACTGGCGGGCGCGGGAAGCGTCGAAGGTCTGGGACCGCGGCTACCGCGGGCGACCCGACCGCACCGTCGCGCTCACGGACTCCGGCATCGACGCCCGACACCCCGACCTCGGGCCGTGGAACGGCGTCCGGGCGACGGTTCGAGACGGCGAGGTCGTCCTCCCCGCGAGCGAACAGGAGCGCGTCGACCTCGACGCCGGCGAGTCCTTCTCCGGCACGATGGGGCCGGGGACGTTCGCGAACCCCTCGCGGAAGACCCACGAGTTCACGACCGCCGAGGGCGCGGAGGGCATCGACGCGACGATGACGTGGACGCCCGAGAACGTCCAGGGGAACGGCGAGGACATCGAACTCTACCTCGACAAGCGCGAGGACGGCGAGTGGCGCCGCGTCGCCGCGTCCACGACGGGCAGCCAGCCCGAGGAGATCACGAACTACGTCGAGGCCGGCCACCGCTACCGGTTCGTCGTCGAGACGTGGCTGAACGTCACCTGCGAGTACCGCATCTCGGCGACGTACTACGAACTCGAGGGCGAGTTCACGACCGCCGACCCGAGCGTCGTCTTCGAGGACGCCGGCTCCGGGAACGGCGCGCCGAAGACCGTCGGCTGGTTCGACGCGGGCTCGCGGTACGGCTCCTGGGAGCAACCCCGGGACCCGAACGGCCACGGCAGCCACTGTTCGTCAATCATGGCGGGGTCCGGGCAAGCGAGCGCCGTCGACCCCGAGACGGTCACCACCGAGCACCCCGGCGAGGTCCTGGTCGCCGGCGACACGCGCCAGTACGAGGTCGACGCCGACGCCGGGACCGGCGTGTTCGGCGCCGTCTACGGGACGGCCGTCGAAGTCGTCATCGAAGGGCCCGAGGGCCGCGAGCTCGACGCGACGAGCGCGACCAGCGACTCCGCGATCAACGAGCACGCCGTCGCGGAAGCCCCCGTCGAGACCGGCGGCACCCACACCGTCATCGTGCGCGCGGCCGGCGGCGAACTCGCGTCCACGGCGAGAGTCGAGTCCGTCAGCGTCGGCGCGTTCGCCGACCCGAAGACCACGAACGGCGACCGCACCGGCGACCCGGTCGGCCTCCACACGGGCGTCGCGCCCGACCAGAGCCTCTTCGGCATGCAGGGGCTGTCCGGGCCCGCCGGCCAGCTCGCCGCGCACGCCGAGGAGTTCGCGGACCTGTTCAACGTGCGCGCGGTGAACATGTCCTGGGGGTACGTCGGCGGCCTCCCGCTCGGCAGCGTCGGCGGTATCCTGGACACGATGCCCGCCGGCATCGAGGACATCGCGCAGGCCGGCATCCTCACCTGCGCCGCCGCCGGGAACGCCGCGACGCCCGCGAACGGGAACGGGTCGCCCGCCATCGCCGACGAGTGCATCTCCGTCTGCGCGACCGGCCCGCTGGACGGCCTCGCCGCGTACTCCTCGGGGGGTATCGGCGCGCTCGACGAGGACGAGAACGCCGTCTACATGAAGCCCGACGTCTCGGCGCCCGGCGGCGCCCTCGACGACCTCGTCGACGCCGCGAAGGCCGGGAACGCGAGCGAGAGCGAGGCCGACCAGCCGCCGATCCGCGGCTACACCGGGAAAGCCGGGACGTCGATGGCGACGCCGTTCACGACCGGTGTCGCGGGCCTCGTCTCCCAGGCGATGGAGGAGGACGCCCCGGACAGCATCGCGCTCCCGCACCCCGACGACGCCGGCATCGACGACGTCTACCGGCTGAAGCAGACGATTCTCGCGACCGCGAGCGAGACCGCGTTCACGGCCGCGCCCTACCACCGCGCTCACGCACCGACCTACGACTTCGGCGGCCGCGATCCCTACGAGGGCTTCGGGCGCGTGAACCCGGACGCCGCGGTCGACGCCGCCACCCGCGAACTCTCCGGGTCGACGGACGCCACGATGGGGCTGCACCGGCCGACCGACGCGCGCGCCGTCGCGGGCTACGTCCAGGCCGGCCCGGGCACCGTCGACGTCTCCGTCTCATTCGACTACTACAGCGGCGGGAACGAGGGCATGGCCGAGGGCGCTCCCCACGTCGACCTGTTCGTCTACGACGCCGAGAACCCCGCCGAGTACGGCGAACCGAACGTGCTCGCGCGAGCACAGGGCCTCCAGGGGGACGCCAGCGCGACGGTCGCCATCCCGCGTGACAGCGAGGAGCGCACGCTGTACGTCGTCGCGAAACTCGTCAACGTCCCCGGCGCGATCAACGGCTACGACGTCCAGGCGCACTGCACGCTCGACGTCGCCGTCGAGTCCGGGTTCTTCGTGTCCGGCGCGCGGACCGACGACGGCTCCGCGTTCACGGGCGGCCAGACGAACCAGATCGACCTCGCCGTGAACCCCAGCGAGGCCAGCGCGCTCCGGGACGTCGTCCCGAGAGAGTGGTCGGTGCTCACGGAGTACAGCGACGACGTCGCTCGCGTCGAGGAGACGGACGGCGCGAAACACGTCTACTTCGAGCCGACCGCGGCCGCCGACACCGAGACGAGCGTCACGTACTTCGCGGAGGCACCAGAGGGCGGCCAGACGTCGAACGCGTACACGTTCGGGCCCGCCGAAGTGAAGCCGGACGAGGAGACGGGCTGGGTCGCGGTCTCCGGCACCAGCGACACGAACGTCGTGCTCGGCACCAGCACGTGACCGACGCGAGAACCCCGCCAGGCGTCAGGCGGGCCGTCGCGGCCCTGACTCGCCGCCGGTCGGTTCCGGCATCGGACTGCGGTCGCCGGACACCAGGAAGTCCGCGAGGTTCCCGAGCAGGACCTCGTTGTCGGCGACGTACGCCCAGTCGGGGTCGAAGACGGACGCGTCGCCGAGCACGGTCAGATTGCCGTTCCGCGCGAGCACGCCGTACCGGCCGCGGTCCCGGGTCGTCGACAGCTCGGCCGTCGGCTGCGTTCGCAACAGCACGTTCGGCCCCGTCACCGGGGTGGCGACGCTCACCACGACGCGGTCGACGCCCTCGGTGAGCGCCCCGGACCCGGTCGGCGTCACGGGGACGTTAGCGTGGTTGTTCACGTTCTCCGTGAGGTCGTAGAGGTAGCCGCTCCCGACCGTCACCCCGTGGGGGGAGACGGCGGGCGCGAACTCCGCGGTGCTCGCCGCGCCGCCGACCGAGACCGTGATTCCGAGCACCGACGCGGCGCCGCTCGCGCCCTCGGGTTCGCCCGCGAGGAGGACGCGGCCGCCCGCGTCGAGGAACGCGGACAGCGCGTCGGCCTCGCCGCTCCCGAACCGGTTGGCGGGCGCCAGGGAGACGAACGCGTCCGCGTTCCGGAGCGTCGCGTTCAGCGTCCGCCCGGACGGCCCGCGCTCCGGCCGGTAGAACTTCACGGTGTGGCCGGCTTCGGTGAGCGCGTTCACGAGCGGCCGCAGCTGTATCTCGCTGACGTCGTTGCCGTGAGCGTCGTCGACGACGACGACCTTCCCCGACGCGTCGGCGCTCACGTCGATCTGTCCGGTCTCCGTCGGCTGACTGGCGACGACCGGGGACTGGTGGCCCTCGACGGACAGCTCGGCGGACGTGAAGCCGTCGTCGCTGGCTGCACCCGTGAGCGCCGCGGCGCCGGCGACCGCGCCCGCGACGAGCAGCGCCACGAGCGCGAACGCGCCGACGCGCTTCCCGACGTCAGCAGGACGCATTCCGGATCACCTCCAGGTCGGGGCCGACTTGCGGGGCGAGCGCGAGGTACTCCGCGCCGCAGAGCGCGGGCGCGAACTCGGCGCTCCCGCTCGCGTTCGCGCCGGAGAGCAGCGACAGGATGCTGCCGCCGGACGGGTTGTGGTAGGTCACCTCGTAGTGCTCGACGCCGGCGCGCTCCGCGGCGTCCCGGATGGCCGCCTCCAGGCCGCCGACCTCGTCGGCGAACCCGAGTTTCACGGCGCGGTTGCCGGCGTAGAGTTTCGCGCGGCTGACCGTCGTCCGGTTCACTGTCAGTTCGTCGCCGCGCTCGTTCATGACGACCGAGACGAACGAGCGCTTGAAGGTCGTTGCGCGCGCTCGCGCGGCGTCGCTCGGCCCCGCAGTCCCCTTGTCCGGGGCGGACTTCCACTGGGAGGGCGCGCGGTCGTTCTCCGGGATCGTCGTCAGGACGCCGACACTCCCCACCATCGAGGATGGCGTCACGAAGATGTGGTCGGTCGGCGCGATGGAGTAGTAGCCGCCGGAGGCCGCGTACCCGCGGACGCTCGCCACGACGGGTTTTTGCTGCGCGAGTCGCTTGACTGCGCGGTACTGTGCTTCGCTGCCGGCGACGCTGCCGCCCGGACTCGCTATCCGCAACACGACCGCGTCCACGCTCTCGTTCGTGCGGAGCGAGCGGAGCGTGCGGGCGGTGGTGTCGGCGGTACTGCCGGTAATTATCGTCGAGTCCAGCGTGACGACCGCGACCGTGTCGGACTGCTGGCCCGACGCGGACTGCACGGCCAGGCCGCCGACGCCGCCGACGGCGACGGCGACGACGAGGAGGACCGTCCAACTGGTCGCGAGCGTCTTTGCGTACTCGTCTATCGGATTGCTCATGATTGGTTTTGGCGTCGGCTCTCCGGAGGGAAATCGGAGGGCGACGCCGGGACCGAGACCCCGCGCAGACTTAATACGGCGACGGCGTTCGCAGCGATTGCGAACGCCCGAACGGCTTCGTCACTCCTCCCGGCCGAGCGTATAGAACTCGTCGTTCGGGCGCATGTCCGCGACCGCGGCCATCCGGTTCGAGAGGTTGAAGAACGCCGCGACGGACGCCACGTCCCAGACTTCCTCCCGGCTGAACCCCGCGTCCCGGAGTGCTTCGACGTCGCCGTCCGTGATGGCCTCCGGTTCCTCGGTGAGCTTCACGGCGAAGTCCAGCATCGCGCGGTGCTCCGTGGAGACGTCCGCCTGCCGGTGGTTGGTCGCGAGCTGGTCGGCGAGCTTCGGCGCCTCCGCGTAGACGCGGCAGAGCGCCCCGTGCGCGACCACGCAGTACAGGCAGTCGTTCGCGCCGGACACCGCGACCACGATCATCTCCACCTCCTCGCGCTCCAGGGGCGTGTCCTCGACGAGCGCGTCGTAGTAGTCGAAGAACGCCCGGAAGTGACTCGGCTTGTACGCGTACGCCGCGAACACGTTCGGCGTGAAGCCGGCGCGCTCGGTCTCCGTCTCGATGCGCTCGCGGAGGTCCTCGGGGAGGTCGTCCACGCTGTCCGGAACCGGGAACCGCCGCATCGCGTCGTCGTCCATGCCTGGAGTGCCGTCGGCCCGCCCCATAGCCGTTTCCCCTGGCCGGCAGCGAAGGCTGCTCGCGGCCCGTCGCCGGCACCCGGCACAAAGAGAAAGAGGTTTGCGGGAGCCACAAGCACCCCGAACCATGAAAGTCCGCATCGGTGCCGGCGCGACCGAGTCGGAGGCGGAAGCGGTCGCCGCCGCGCTCGCCGAGCACGTCCGCGACGACGTGGCGGTCTACCTCGGAGACGCCGACGAACCGGCTGCCGTCCACGAGGCGCCGGCCGTCGAGGAGGGCGAGGCCGAACCCGAGCAGGAACTCGGGCCGACCGAGCGCGAGCAGCGCCTCCGCGAGGAGATCCAGGACATCCTCGAGGGCGGCCCCGAGAAGTACAGGGAGCGCCTGAGCGAGCAGGACAAACTGTTCGTGCGGGACCGCCTCGACCTCTGGTTCGGCGAGGAGGACGGCGACGGGGACGGCGACCTCCTCTTCGAGGACGGGAAGTTCGCGAACTTCGACTCCTGGCACCCCCACAGCCCGGACGTCGAGGAGGCCGACGAGGGCAACCGCCTGCCGGCGGACGGCCTCATCACGGGCGCCGCCGACTTCGAGGGCCGGGACGTCCACTTCATGGCGAACGACTTCACCGTGAAGGCGGGGTCGATGGCCGAACGCGGCGTCGAGAAGTTCCTGCGGATGCAGCAGCGCGCGCTGAAGACCGGGAAGCCCGTGCTCTACCTGATGGACTCCAGCGGCGGCCGCATCGACCAGCAGACCGGGTTCTTCGCGAACCGCGAGGGCATCGGGAAGTACTACTTCAACCACTCGCGGCTGTCCGGCCGCGTCCCCCAGATCTGCGTGCTGTACGGGCCCTGCATCGCGGGCGCCGCGTACACGCCCGTGTTCGCGGACTTCACCGTGATGGTCGAGGGGATGTCCGCGATGGCGATCGCGAGCCCGCGCATGGTGAAGATGGTGACCGGCGAGGAGATCGAGATGCAGGACCTCGGCGGCGCGCAGGTCCACGCCCGTGAGTCCGGGAGCGCGGACCTCGTCGCGGAGGACGAACGGCACGCCCGGGAGCTCGTCGCGAACCTCGTCCAGTACCTCCCGGACAACAGCGACGAACAGCCGCCGAGCCAGCCCGCGAAACCGCCGGCGAAGTCCCCCGAGGGCATCGACGGCCTGATTCCGGAAGCCCCGAACCGCGCGTACGACATGCACGACCTCATCGACCGCGTGGTCGACCGGGACTCCTTCTTCGAGCTGAAGCCCGAGTACGGCGAGGAGATCATCACGGGGTACGCGCGCGTCGACGGCCGCACAGTCGGCATCGTCGCGAACCAGCCCGCGGAGCGCGCGGGCGCCATCTTCCCGGACGCCGCGGAGAAGGCCGCGGAGTTCGTCTGGAAGTCCGACGCGTACAACATCCCCCTACTGTACCTCTGTGACACGCCCGGGTTCATGGCGGGGTCCCAGGTGGAGAAGGACGCCATCCTCGAGAAGGGCAAGAAGATGATTTACGCGACCAGCGAGGCGACCGTCCCGAAGCAGTCCGTGGTCGTGCGGAAGGCCTACGGCGCCGGCATCTACGCGATGTCCGGCCCCGCCTACGACCCCGAGTCCGTCATCGCGCTCCCGTCCGGCGAGATCGGCATCATGGGGCCGGAGGCCGCCATCAACGCGGTGTACGCGAACAAACTGAACGACATCGACGACCCCGAGGAGCGCAAGCAGCGCGAGCAGGAGCTCCGCGAGGAGTACCGCCGGGACATCGACGTCCACCGGATGGCCAGCGAGACGGTCATCGACGAGATCGTGCCGCCGTCGAACCTCCGCGAAGGGCTCTCGAACCGCTTCGAGTTCTACGAGAGCGTCGAGAAGGACCGGCCGTCGAAGAAGCACGGCACCATCCTCTAGTCGGGACTCGGCCGTCCGTTCCTACGCTTCCCGGAGTGCGTCCACGAGTACCGCGACCGCGAGCCCAGTCAGCCCGACGTCGCGCGCGGCGACGTCGCCGAACTGTCCGGTGGCGGCCCAGACGACGGCGAGGTAGCCGGTCGTCGCCGAGAGCGAGACGGCGGCGACGAGCGCGGCGAACGCAGTCCACCGGTCCGCGAGCAGGAGCACGGCGAACCCGAGTTCCAGCCACCCGTTCGCGAGCACGAACGCCCGCGGGGAGACGACCAGCCACGGCGCCAGCCAGTCGGTCACGTAAACGGTCCACGCGCCGGGTTCGAGGAGTTTGTGCGCGCCCGCCGCGACCAGCATCAGGCCGAGTCCCCAGCGTGCGAGCGTCGCCGGGGCCGGCGCCCGCGCCGCCAGCGCGCCCGCGTACTCGCGGACGGCGGGGTTCCGGCGCGTCACGGTCAGTCCTCGGCGTGCTCGCGCTTCAGGGAGAGCACGGTGCGGTCGAACTCGCAGACCAGCGGCGGGTCGCCGTCCTCGCCCTCGCGGTTCACCGCGAAGACCTCGACGTGCATCGTGACGACGCCGCGCTCGCCGTCGCTGGTCTCGCGTTTGTCGGTGACCGTCGACTGCACGCGGAGCGTGTCGCCGTGGTAAACCGGCGCGGGGTGTTCGACGTCGTCGTAGGAGAGGTTCGCGACGATGGTGCCGTCGGTGGTCTCCGGGATGGTGATGCCGACGGCGAGACTCATCGTGTAGAGGCCGTTGACGATGCGCTCGCCGAACTGGGTGTCCGCGGCGAAGTCGGCGTCCAGGTGCAGCGGCTGCTGGTTCATCGTCATGTCGCAGAACTGCTGGTTGTCGGACTCGGAGACGGTGCGGCGCCTCTCGTGCTCGATGGTCTCGCCGACGTCGAACTCCTCGTAGTAGCGTCCCGTCATGCGCGAGACGTGTCGGCCCGAAGGCTTAAAACCGCCGAAAACTAGGCATTCAGGCCGTTTCAAAGTGGTTTGGCTGGACGTATTTGTGGCGAACGTTTGTACCTGCTGACACGCCATGACAGCGAACAGAATCAAGGCGGGCGTGCTCGTCGCCGTCGTCGTCGCGACGGCGGCGGTCGCGGGACTCTCTACGGCCGCGTCGGCGGGGTCGGTCACGGCGTCGCCGGACGACCCGAACGTCACGTCGACGCACGCGGTGACGCTCACCGTCGACGGACAGACCGCGGGGAGCTCCTGGACGGGGTTCCAGGTCCGGTACAACCAGACCGACGTCAGCAACGTCGGGCAGGGCGACGTCGTGAAGATCGGGATCGACCGGGGCGACGACGCGTCCGGGACGACTATCGACGTCGACGTCTCGAACGACCTGAGTAGCGTGAGCGCGAGCGACGGCGGGACGACGCTCACCGTCGGGCTCGGCGGGAACTACAACCTCGAGGACGGCGACGAGGTCGTCATCGTCTACCAGGGCGTCGAGAACCCCTCCGCGGGGACCTACGAGGTCGGCCTGGACGTGAACCACCAGAGCAGCGGCGGCACCGAGACCGCGTCACTTTCCATCACGTCCGAGGACACGACCACGACGACCACGACAACGACGACCACTACCACAACTACGACTACGGCCACCACTACCACGACGACCACTACGACCACTGACGGCGGCGGTGGCGGCGGTGGCGGTGGCGGTGGTGGGGGTGGCGACGAGACCACGACAACGACGACCACAACGACCACGACGACTGAGCCGGCGAGGCAGGCGTTCGTCGACGCGGACCCGGCGGAACCGAACGTCACGGCGATCCACGTCGCGCGGGTGACGGTCGGCACGGCGACCGGCGGGTCGTCGTGGACTGGCCTCCAGCTCAACTACAGCGACACCGGCACCGACCTCGGTAACGTCGGACAGGGCGACGTCGCGAAGATCGGTATCGACCGGGGCGACGACGAGGCCGGGACGACCATCGACGTGAACGTCTCCAGCGACCTCGGGAGCGTGAGCGCGAGCGGCGACGGCGCCGTGCTCACGCTCGGCCTCGGCGGGAACTACGACCTCGAGCGCGGCGACCAGGTGGTCGTCGTCCTCCAGGACGTCCAGAACCCGCCGGCGGGCACGTACGACGTCGGCCTGGACGTGAACCACCAGAGCACCGGCGGCACCGAGACCGCGTCGTTCTCCGTGCCCGGTGACTTCACCCTGAGCACGACGGCGGCCGACACGCCGACCGACGCCACGACCCAGGAGCCGACCGAGGAGCCGGCGGCCACCACTACGTCGACGCCGACGCAGTCGCCGGGCTTCGGGCTGCTGACCGCGGCGGTCGCGTTCGCCGCGGCGGCGCTGCTGTTCGCGCGTCGATAGGCCTACAAGCCGGCGGCCCCACCGCCCTCGCATGGCTCGACGAAGCGTGCTCTTCTCGCCGGGCGACCGCCCGGAGATGCTGCGGAAGGCCCCCGGTGCGGGCGCCGACGTCGTCGTCTTCGACCTCGAGGACGCCGTCGCCCCCGCGAGCAAGGACGACGCGCGCGCCGCCGTCCGCGGCGTGCTCGAGGACCCCGACTTCGACCCGGACTGCGAGGTCTGCGTGCGCGTCAACCCCGTCGGCGCGGGCGCCGGGGACGACGTGGCGGCGGTGTTCGACGGCCTCGACTCGCTCCCGGACTCCGTGATGCTCCCGAAGACCGGTGACGCCGACGACGTGTCGACGCTCGCTCGACTGCTCGACGAACACGACGCCGACCGCCCCGTGCTCGCGCTCGTGGAGTCGGCTGCGGGGGTCCTGAACGCGCAGGGCATCGCGGCGGCGGGCGCGACCGACGCGCTCGTGTTCGGGGCCGAAGACCTCTCGGCGGACGTCGGCGCGACCCGGACCGACGAGGGCACCGAAGTTCTGCACGCGCGCGAGCACGTCGTGCTCGCGGCGAGCGCGGCGGGCGTTGACGCCATCGACACCGTCTACACGGACATCGAGGACACCGAGGGGCTCGCCGAGGAGACGCGGTTCGCCGCGGGGCTCGGGTTCGACGGGAAGATGGCCATCCACCCCGCGCAGGTCGACCCAATCAACGACGCGTACACGCCCGACCCCGAGGACGTGGAGTGGGCCGAGCGCGTCCTCGCGGCGCGGGACGAGGCCGACGCCGACGACCGCGGGGTGTTCCGCGTGGACGGCGAGATGATCGACGCGCCCCTCGTGGCGCAGGCCGAACGCATCGTCGAGCGCGCGAACGCCGCCGAGGATTAATATTCCTTAAATCACGTATTACCATCCCCAATTCGCCACGCTTAACCCCGCCCCCAGAATCGAATCAACTGATGACAGAGTCCAATCCGTTCGAAAACCTGCAGGAGCAACTGGACGACGCGGGCGAGTACCTCGACGTCCGCGGCGACGTTCTGGAGCGGCTCAAGCGCCCGGAGCGCGTGCTCGAGACCACGCTGTCCGTGGAGATGGACGACGGCTCCATCGAGGCGTTCGAGGCCTACCGGTCGCAGTTCAACGGCGACCGCGGCCCCTACAAGGGCGGCATCCGGTACCACCCGGGCGTCACCCGCGACGAAGTGAAGGCGCTGTCCGGCTGGATGGTGTACAAGACCGCGGTCGTCGACATCCCGTACGGCGGCGGGAAGGGCGGCATCGTCATCGACCCCAGCGAGTACTCCGAGAGCGAGCTCGAACGCGTCACGCGAGCGTTCGCGAAGGAACTCCGCCCGTTCATCGGCGAGGACAAGGACATCCCCGCGCCCGACGTCAACACCGGCCAGCGGGAGATGAACTGGATCAAGGACACCTACGAGAAACTCGAGGACACGACCGCGCCCGGCGTCATCACCGGGAAAGCCCTCGAGAACGGCGGTAGCGAGGGCCGCGTCGAGGCGACCGGTCGCTCCACGATGTTCGCCGCCCGCGAGATCTTCGAGTACCTCGGCCGCGACATCGAGGGCGCGTCCGTCGCCGTCCAGGGCTTCGGGAACGCCGGCTCCGTCGCCGCCTACCTCATCGAGGACCTCGGCGCGAACATCGTCGCCGTCTCCGACTCCTCGGGCGCCATCTACAACCCGGACGGCCTCGACGCCCGCCACGTCAAGCAGTACAAGGCCGACACCGGCAGCGTCACGGGCTACGACGGCGCCACCGACGAGTTCACGAACGAGGACCTGCTCACGCTCGACGTCGACCTGCTCGTGCCGGCCGCCCTCGAGAACGCCATCGACGGCGACCTCGCGAAGGACGTGGAAGCCGACGTGGTCGTGGAGGCCGCGAACGGTCCGCTCACGCCGGACGCCGACGACGTGCTCACGGAGCGCGGAATCACCGTCGTCCCGGACATCCTCGCGAACGCGGGCGGCGTCACCGTGTCGTACTTCGAGTGGGTGCAGAACCGCCAGCGCTTCCAGTGGACCGAGGAGCGCGTCAACGAGGAACTCGAAGCCGTCATCACGGACGCCTTCGACGCGATGACCGACGCCTACGAGGCCAACGACGTGCCGAACCTCCGCACCGCCGCGTACGTCGTCGCCATCCAGCGCGTCGTCGACGCCTACGAGGGCAGCGGCTCCTGGCCGTAACGCGACGACGCCGAGAATAGCCGTTCTCCCTCCTGCGTTCCGAAGGACCGTCTTCTCCCCGCCTGCGCTCCGAAGAACAGCCCTCTCCCTCTCCAGCCAGCGAACCGACTATCCGCTGCTACAGGTAGCCGGCGTCCGCCAGTCGCTCGACGGCCTCCTCGAGGCGTTCGGTGCTCGCGGCGTACGAGAGCCGGGCGTACCCGGGCGCGCCGAACGCGGACCCGGGGACGGTCGCAACGTGCGCGTCCTTCAGCGCGTCCTGACACCACTGCTCATCATCCTCTGCGACGGGCAACATCAGGTAGAACGCGCCGTCCGGGGTCGACACGTCCTTCCCGTGGTCGTCGAAGAGCTCGAGGAGGCGGTCACGCCGGGACTCGAACGCGTCAACCATCTCGACGACGGCGTCGTCGGTGTTCTCGAGGGCTTCGACGCCCGCGCGCTGCACGAAGTTCACGGCGCTGGAGACGGAGTGGGACTGCACCTTCCCGGCCTGACTGACGAGGCCCTCCGGCGCCGCGAGGTAGCCGAGCCGCCAGCCCGTCATCGCGTACGCCTTCGAGAACCCGTTGACGGTGACGGTGCGCTCGAACATCCCGTCGAGGCCCGCGAGGCTGACGTGCTCCGGGCCGTAGTTGATGTGCTGGTAGATCTCGTCGGAGATGACGGTGACGTCGTGGTCGACCGCGAGGTCGCGGACGCCCTCCATCGCGGACCGGGAGTACACCGCGCCGGTCGGGTTGCTCGGCGAGTTCACGACGAGCAGTTCTGTGTCGTCGGAGACCGCGTCCGCGAGGTCGTCGAGCGCCGGCTCGAGCTGGAAGTCGTGGGGGCTGAGGTCGACGCGCGAGAGGTCGGCGCCCGCGAGCTTCGCCATCGCCTCGTAGGACACCCACGCGGGGTCCAGCAGGACGACCTCGTCGCCGTCGTCCACGACCGCCTGGAACGTCTCGTACAGCGCCTGCTTCGCGCCCGGCGTGACGATGACGTTCCCCGCCTCGTAGCCGAGGCCGTCAGCCTGCAGTTTGCCGGCGATGGCCTCCCGGAGTTCCGGGACGCCGTTCGACGGCGCGTAGTTCGTGTGGCCGGCGTCCATGGCGTCCTTCCCGGCCTGCTTGACGTTCTCGGGCGTGTCGAAGTCGGGTTCGCCGACCGAGAGGTCGACGACGTCGACGCCGTCGGCCGCCAGTTCGCTCGCGAGGTTGCTGACCGCGAGCGTCGCGCTCGGCTCGACCCGGGTGACTCTGTCAGTGAAGTTCATAGTTCCTCCGCGAGGTGGACCGCGCTCTCGACCGCGTCGCCGCCCTTCGCCACGCGCTCGCGGGCTTCTGCGCCCGACATCCCCGGGCCGGACACGCCGAACGTAACCGGCGTGTCCCGGTCGAGGCTGACGTCCGTGAGCTTCCGCGCGGTCGCGTTCGCGATGACCTGGTCGTGGTCCGTGTCGCCGGTGACGACGGCGCCCACGACGGCGACGGCGTCGACGGCGTCCCGTCGAGCCAGCCGGTCCGCGGCCAGCGGCGCGTCGTACGCGCCCGGCACGCGCAGCGTCTCTACCACGTCTGCGTCCGCGTCGTCGGCCGCCTCGCGGGCGGCCGACTCCATCTGTTCGGTGACGCTGCGGTTGAACTCCGCAACGACGAGTCCGAGACCTACCATGCTCGAAGCCTCGCCCGGCCCGGACAAAGACCTACCGTTACCAGGCAACGCTGGCCAGACGGGGCGGCTCGAACACCCGTCCGGGAAGCGATTGGAATCGAGCCCGGAATGCGGGCTCTGCCGACCCGTCCGCCGGGGCCGCCGGCACACGGAAAGCTTGTATGACCCCGGGTTCGTTGGGCGAACAACGCATGGTCTCTGCACGGTCCGGGCGCCGCACCGTCGCCGCCGTCGCCGCAGCCACCCTGGTCGCGCTCGCCCTCCGGTTCGTCCTCCTCGGCGAACGCATCTTCCACTGGGACGAGGCCCGCGTCGGGTACTGGATTCTCCAGTACCAGGCGACCGGCGAGTGGCACTACCGCGCCATCGTCCACGGCCCCCTCCTCTTCCACGTCAACGAGTTCCTCTTCGGCGTGTTCGGGCCGTCAGACGGCGTCGCGCGGGCGTTCGTCGCGCTCGTCGGCGGGCTGTTCCCGCTGTCCGCGCTGCTGTTCCGGACGCGCCTCCGGGACGTCGAGGTCGCCACCCTCGCCGGCCTGTTCGCGCTGAACCCGGTGCTCGTCTACTACTCGCGGTTCATGCGCAACGACGTCCTGGTGGCGGCGTTCGCCGTCACCACGCTCGGGCTCGCGGTGCGCGCCATCGACACCCGGCGGGGCGGCTACCTCGTCGCCGCGGGGGCGTCGCTCGCGCTCGCGTTCGCGTCCAAGGAGAACGCGTTCGTCTACGTCGGGATGTTCGTCGGGGCGACCGCGCTGCTGTTCGACGCGCGGCTGTTCACCGCGCGGAAGCGAGGGCGGGCGCCGTCGTCGGTCGCCCACGACTACCTCCGGTGGGCAGTCAACGGCGTGCTGGCGTGGCGGCGCGCGCTCGCCGGCGCGGCCGCCGCGTTCCTGGTCGTCGTGGTCGTGGCGTACGCGCCCCGGCCCGAGTTCTACCGGGCGTTCTCGCACCCGAGTGCCTTCCCCGCGGTGGTCGTCGACGGGACGTACGGCGCCTGGCAGGAGTTCTGGGGAACGTGGGGGGTCGGCGGCGTCAGCCGCCAGCACAGCTACGTCGACTACCTGGAGTCGACGGTGCGGACGCTCGGCGCGACGTCGCTGATGCTGTCCGTCGCCGGCGTCCTCGGGTTCCTCGCGGAGCGGTACCTCGCGGACGACCCCCGCGACCTCGTGCTGTTCGCGGGCTACTGGGCGAGCGCGAGCCTCGTCGTCTACCCCGCCATCACGGACATCCCCGGCCACTGGTCCGTGATTCACGCGCTGGTCCCGCTCGCGATTCCCGCCGCCGTCGGCTTCCGGTTGGTCGTGGACAAGGGCCAGCGCGCCCTCGAGTCCGACGACCGCGTCGGCGTCGGTCTCGCCGCGCTCGTGTTGCTGGCGGCCGTCGCCCAGATGGGCGTGGTGACCGCGGAGACGTCGTTCCTGATGCCCCAGGAGGAGGAGAACGAACTCGTGCAGTTCGGGCAGCCGGGCAGCGACATGCGCCCCACGCTCCGGCGCATCGACGACGTCGCGGCGGCCCACGACGCGGGCACGGACGTGCTGTTCTTCGGGGACCACTTCCACGTCTATGGGAACGTGGACAGGTCCGACCCGTCGAGCGTCGGCGGGACGAACTGGTTCAACCGCCTGCCGTTGACGTGGTACCTGGAGCGCGCGAACGCCGTCACGGACTCCACGGTGGAGAAGTCCGCGGTCGTGAACTGTTCGTCGTCGGTGACCGACCGCGAGTTCACGACGTGCGACGCGCCCGTCGTTATCGCGCGGGCCGAACACTACGGCACGCTGGACCCCGTGCTCTCCGAGCGCGGGTACGAGAGCTGGACGTACGAGCTGACGTCGACGAACACGGTGTTCGTCGTGTGGATCGACTCGGACGCCGCCGGCTACTAGGGTGGGCGTCGGCGGCGCCACGACCCCGGGATAACCACACACGTGCACATCTCGCGGTTCCGTTCGGCAATTCTTATGCAGGAGTAGGCAGAAGTCGTGTTCGATGACGGTGCCCGTACCCGGCGCGACAGTCGGCGTCGTCGGCGGCGGCCAGCTCGGCCGCATGCTCGCCGAGGCGGCCAGCCCGCTCGGCGTCGACGTCGTCGCGCTCGACCCGACGCCGGACTGCCCGGCGGTCCCGCCGGCCGCCGACCAGGTGACCGCGGCCTTCGACGACGAGGACGGCGTCCGCGAACTCGCGTCGCGCGCGGACGTCCTCACGTACGAGATCGAGCTCGCGGACCCCGACGTCCTCGAGCGCGCCGCCGACGAGTACGGGGTCGACGTCCACCCGTCGCCGGACACCCTCCGCACCATCCAGGACAAGCTCGTGCAGAACCGCGCGTTCGACGACGCCGGCGTCCCCGTTCCCGAGTTCCGGGCGGTCGACGGCGCGGACGACCTCGTCGCCGCGTTCGAGGCCCTGGGGTCGCCGCTGATGTTGAAGCGCCGCACCGGCGGCTACGACGGCCGCGGGAACGCGCCCGTCGACTCGGTGGCGGACGCGCGCGAGACGTTCGGCGACCTCGAGGGCCTCGTCGCCGAGGCGCTCGTGGACTTCGAGCGCGAACTCTCGGTCATCGCCGTCCGGGGCGACGGCGAGACGGCGACGTTCCCCGTCTCCGAGAACGTCCACGAGGCCGAGATTCTCCGGGAGTCCGTCGTGCCCGCTCGCACGACCGACGCCGTCCGCGAGGAGGCGACGCGGGTCGCCCGCGACGTCCTCGACGCGCTCGGCGGCCGCGGCGTGTTCGGCGTCGAACTGTTCGAGGCCGACGGCGCCATCCTCGTCAACGAGGTCGCGCCCCGGCCCCACAACTCCGGCCACTACACCATCGAGGGCTGTCACACGTCCCAGTTCGAGCAGCACGCGCGAGCCGTCTGCGGGCTGCCGCTCGGCGACACGGGCCTCCGCAGCCCGGCCGTGATGGCGAACGTGCTCGGCGACCCGGACGCCGAGACGCGGCCCGCGGAACTGACCGGCGCAGCCGACGCGCTCGCGGAACCCCGAGTATCCCTGCACTGGTACGGCAAGAACGAAGTCCGGCCGCTCCGCAAGATGGGTCACGTCACCGCCGTCGGCGGCGACCGCGAGGACTCGCTCGCTCGCGCCAGGGGGGCCCGGGACGCCCTCGGTTTCGAGTGACCGCGTCCACACCACCACTCACCAACCAATGACCACCGTATCCGGCCTCGTCGACCTGTTCGAATCGGAAGCCGACCGCGACCGCCCCAGCGAGGCGACCCCGGACGTCGGCGTCGTCATGGGCAGCGACTCCGACCTCGACGTCATGGCGGGCGCCCACGACGCCCTCACCGACCTCGGCTTCGAGGAAGTCACCGACTACGACGACCCGCCCACGGGGTACTCCTTCGAGTCCTGGGTCGTCTCCGCGCACCGCACCCCCGACCTCATGTACGCGTACGCCGACACCGCCGCGGACCGCGGCCTCGACGTCATCATCGCGGGCGCCGGCGGGAAGTCCGCCGACCTCCCGAACATGACCGCGTCGCTCGCGTACCCCATCCCCGTCGTCGGCGTCCCCGTCCAGGAGAAGTCCGTCGACTCCGTCCTCGGCATGCCGACCGGCGCACCCATCACCGCCGTCGACGCCGGGAAGTCCTACAATGCCGGGCTCTCCGCCGCCCAGATGATCGCGACCGACGACCCCGAACTCGCCGACCGCCTCCGCGGCCTCCACGACGACCAGTCCGCCGGCGTCGCCGACGTGTCGCTGTCCCTGCACGAGCGCGGCACCCCCGAATTTCGGGCGTCCCGGGACTGACCGCCCACCGGTCTCGCCCGGAGTCCGCAAATAGGCCTGAAACCCCAGAAATCGAGCTTCTCGAGCCTCGAAGGCATAAATCAACGTTTATGGGCATGCGGTTCGAACCCCCGACCGTCACGGAGATAATCTTATGAATCCATGGATCGCCATCGGTATGCTGGCGCTCGTGGGCGTGCTCATCCCAGTGGGGATGATGGCCGTCTCGGCGCTCCTGCGGCCCAGCGTACCTGAGCAAGGGAAACGAGCCACGTACGAGAGCGGTGAGATCCCGACGGGGGACGCGCGCATCCAGTTCAACATCCAGTACTACATGGTTGCGCTGCTGTTCGTCGTCTTCGACATCGA
>JBDGUB010000008.1:0-27224 GCA_042216245.1 Halobacterium sp. | reverse complement strand
CTCGTCTTTCAGCAATGACGCACCCCTGCAGGAACGCGAACCCCTATCAACGACAGTGCTGTACCAGCCGGTAATGGGTTTTCGCGAGCACCTGCCGGACGCGCCCGCGGAGGACGTCCCCGACGACCTCCCGGAGGAACACCGGAAGCCGACGCTGCGGGCGGACGTCTACGTGCTCGCGGGCCGCGAGTGGGTGTCGACGGTGCGGGCGGCGGCGCCGTCGAACGTCACCGTGGAGGCGTTCAGTGACCCCGGCGAGTTCGAGGCGGCGCTGTCCGCGAACGTCGCGGTCGCGATGCTGTCGCTGTCGGCGCCCGACGACCGCCTCCGGGAGGCGGCGCGGCGGACCATCGCGGCGTCGCCGGACGCGCGCATCGCGGTGCTCGCCGACGACCACGGCGCGGTCGAAGCGACCAGCGTCCCGCACGACGAAGCGTTCGTCGCGTCCGTCGAGGAGTCCGCGTTCGGCGACGACCTGAAGCGGCTGTACGTGCGGGCGCACTACGCGGCGACGCTCGACCAGTACTACCGCGTGTCCGTCGCCATCCGGAACATCGAACTCGCGGGCGACGACGTCGACGTCGGCGGCGACGACCACCTCGAGACGCTGCGGCGGACGCGGGACCGCTCCCGGATGTACCTCCGGCAGTTCCGGCGGTACCTCGACCCGGAGAGTCTGCGGGCGCTGAAGCACCGCGGCGACCGCCTCCGGGAGCTCGTCGCGTCCTCGAAGAGCGACGCGAACCCCGCCGCCCACGGCCTCCCGGAGTCCTGCCCGAACTGCGGGCTGGACTGGACGACGTGGCACGGGCCGGGCCGCCGGAACGGCTACCAGAAACTCGGCGCGAACACCTGGCAGTGCACGGACTGCGGCGAAGTCGTCGCGGACCCGACGCCGAGCGGCTACCACGTCAGCTGACCCCTGGCCCGAGCTGACTCGCCGAACTCGATACCGGAGTTCCAGCGGGAGCCCCGCCAGGAGCAGCGCCGGGAGCAGTACCGGAACGGGGGTGAGTCGAGGGAGTCGGCGCTGTCAGTCCGTCGGCGCCGGGGCGGCGTCCGGGAGCGTGGACCGCGCGCGCACGACGACGAACACGCCCGCCGCGGCGACGATGAACAGCGACGCCGTGAGGAACGCCGTGGTCGGGCCGAGCACGTCCTTGATGAAGCCGACCGATATGGGGCCGGTGACCTGGCCGACCTTCCAGGAGATCGACCGCAGGCTCATGCTCGAGCCGACGGAGTCGAGGCGTTCGCCCTCCTCGACGAACAGCGCCATGCTCGCCGGGAGGCGGATGGAGTCCGCGACGCCGAGCACGAGGTACGCGACGAACAGCGTCGCGACCGGCGCGGTGACGCTGACCGTCCGCCCGAGTCCGGAGACCGAGAGGCTCCCGAACGCGTCCTGGGCGACGCCGGCGAGCGGCACCATCGCGACGCCGAGCCCGTAGAGGAGTGCGCCCGCGAGCACGAACCGGTGCTCGCCGCCGAGCCGGTCCGTGAGGTCGCCCATGTACCCCTGGAGGCCGGCCTTCGCGAGTTTGCCGCCGGCGAGGATGCCGCCGATGGAGAGCGCGCTCACGCCGAACTCGGTGCGCGCGTAGATCGGGAGGAAGATGATGATGGACATCTTCCCGACGCTGAACGCGAGCCGGAACGCGACCAGCGACCGCACCATCGGGCGGTCGAGGAGGCCGAGCAGCGTCTCGACGCCCGTTCGGTCCTCGCCGCCCGTGCTGCCGCCGGGGTCGTCGCGGAGCGCGGCGAGCACGAGGACGGTGGCGCCGACCGTGATCAGCGCGAGGAACGCGTACGTCAGCGTGAAGTCGTACGCGTGCAGGAGGTAGCCGCCGACGAGGTCGCCGAGGAACGAGGAGACGGCGCCGACCTGGTTGTAGACGCCGAGCCATCGCCCGCGGGCGCCCGTGTCCGCGATCTCGCCGACGACGGTCGACCCCGTGATCCAGAGGATGCTCGCGCCGACCCCCTGGACGACGCGCACGAGGAGGACGTGAATCGGGCTCGAGACGAACACGAACGCGAGGAAGACGCCGACGTTCACGAGGAGGCCGGCGACCAGCCAGCGCTTCGCGTTCCCCGTGTCGACGGCGCGCCCGAGCGGCAGCACGATGACCGCCTGCACGACGGCGAACCCCGTCACCCAGAGCCCCTCCATGACGCCCGTGGTGCCGAACGCGTCGGCGTACAGCGCGAGCGCGATGAGGACCGTCGAGTACGCCTGCGCTCTCGCGAACGCGGTGCCGGAGAGCGCGACGAACTCGGGGTCCCGGAACAGCGAGAGCGGTGAGCCGGTGTCGGTCGCCACTGTTGCGATTCGAAATACCACCGTCCTGGGTTTAATTCACGCGACCCGCGACGGCGTTGCCGCATCGCCCGGTACCCACATGCTTTTCTTCGGGCGTCCGCGTCCTGGGGTATGGACGACAGGATTCGCCGCCACGCGGAGATTCTCGTCGAGCAGTGCGCGGACGTCGAGCAGGGCGACCTCGTGCGCGTGAACGCGCCCGCGGTCGCCGAGGACCTCGTGGTCGCCGTCTACGAGAAACTCGGCGAGGTCGGCGCGCGCCCGACGCTGTCCTGGCGGAGTTCGCGGGCGAGCCGGGCGTACGGCCGCGCGATGGACGCCGAGGACTACGTGCGGTCCGACCACGTGCTCGCCGCCCTCCGGGAGGCGGACGCCTACATCGGCATCAGCGGCGCCCGGAACGTCACCGAGACCAGCGACGTTCCGCCGGAGAACATGACCGCGGCGCGCCGCGAGAACAAGGAACTCCAGGACGCCCTGAAGGAGACGCGCTGGGTGGGCACCCAGTACCCGGCGCCGGGGAACGCCCAGAAGGCCGGCATGAGCACGGAGGCCTACGAGGACTTCGTGTACCGCGCCATCGACCGCGACTGGGACGAACAGCGCGAGTTCCAGGCGCAGCTGGTCGAGATTCTCGACGACGCGAGCGAGGTCCGCATCGTCTCCGGCGACCACACCGACCTCTCGATGTCCGTCGACGGCATGATTGCGGAGAACGACGTGGACGACGTCAACATGCCGGGCGGAGAGGCGTTCACCGCGCCCGTCCCCGACAGCGTCGAGGGCACCGTGCGCTTCGACCAGCCGCGGCTGTGGCGCGGCGAGGAGATACTCGACGCCGAACTCACGTTCGAGGACGGCGAGGTCGTCGAGTACAGCGCCCGCGAGAACGAGGACGCGCTCGAGGAGATCCTGAACACGGACGAGGGCGCGCGACGCGTCGGCGAGCTCGGCGTCGGGATGAACCGCGGCATCGACCAGTTCACGTACAACATGCTGTTCGACGAGAAGATGGGCGACACCATCCACCTCGCGCTCGGGTCCGCCTACGAGGAGAACGTCGGCGAGGACCGCGAACACAACGACTCCGCCATCCACGTGGACATGATCACGGACATGAGCGAGGACTCGTTCATCGAGGTCGACGGCAGGGTCGTCCAGCGCAACGGCACGTTCGTCTTCGAGGACGGCTTCGAGGACGCGTAACGGTCGGTCCGGGGTTCGAGGACGCGTAACGGTCGGTCCGGGGTTCGAGGACGCGTAACGGTCGGTCCGGGGTTCGAGGACGCGTAACTACCGCCCCGGAGACCCCAGGCTTTTACCGACGCGGGTGTCGGTTCGCGTATGGCTACGCGTTCCGCCCAGCCCTCCCTCCGCGACGTCGGGTACCGACGCGGGATTCTCGCCGCCGGCGCGCTCTGGGGCGCCGCCCCGGCCGTCGCGTTCGCCGTCGACGTGTTCGGCGGCGCGACCCCCGAGCAGGCGGCGCTCGCGTTCGGCGCGCTCGCGACCGTCACGCTCGGCGTGCTCTTCGAACTGGACAGCCGCGCGCTCGAAGCTCGCGGGACCGGCGTCCCGCTGGCGTGGTCGTACGCGCTCGTCGCGCCCATCTCCGTGGTCGCGTGGGGGCTGCTCGCGCCCGGGCTCCTGGCGCTCCCCGGCGGCTGGCTCGCGGGCGTGCTCGCCGGGCCGCCCGCCGCGGCGCTGCTGTACGTCTGGCAGCGCGGCCGCGTCGCGGACGCGTCCTGACTACAGTTCGATTCGTTCGACGAGCTGGTCGCCCTCCGCCGCGCTGGAGTTCAACGCGACGATGTGGACGTCGTCCTCGATGCCGGACTTGTGGAGTTTCTCCTTCAGGAGGTTGTCCACCTGGTAGACGCCCGCCGCGTTCCGCATCTCGATCTCGACGAGCACGGGCGCGTCCTCGCCCTCCTCGAGAGTGACGCGCTCGATGGCCTGGCTCGAAAGCGTGTTGATGCCGCGGCCGCCGCGCTCGTAGGGGAGCCGCGACCGCCCGTGCTCCATGTCCAGGCCGTCCGCCACCCGGATGACGCCCGCCTCCGTCGTCAGGGGGTCCTCCTCGGTGTGGTGACAGAGGATGGCGTGCAGGACTTCGCCCTTCACGCGGACCGCGTCGGCGGCGTCGTAGAACTCGGGTAGCACGCGGTCGAGGACGTCCGCCGCCAGCGGGATGGAGTAGTACGCGTGGCTGTCCCGGTGGACGACGTGCCCGATGTCGTGGAGGGTCGCCGCGAGCGCGACGATGACCGGTTCGTCTGCCTCCTCGAGGCCCTGGTCGGTCGCGCCGTTGAACGCGACGCCGCCGCGCTTCAGGAGGTCGTGGAGGCGGAGCGCGCGGTTCCGCACGATCTCGATGTGCTTCGTGCCGTGGTCGTTGTACCCCTTCCGCGTGACGGGGTTGACGTTCTGGGCGTCGAGGTACGTCGCGATCTCGGGGTCGTCGCGCACGAACTCCAGCACGCGGTTGACGCGGTCGTCGGGGAACGCGTGGTCCTCGTCCGGGTCGTACTCGTGGCTGGAGTCGGACTGCGTCGCGTCGCTCATACCGCCTCCGTTGTCGGGCCAGTTGGAAAACCGTTCCTGCCGGTGGTTCCCGCACCCGTCGGCCCGACGACCCGCCGTACGTCAGCCGCCGCCGTGGCTGGAAAAGCCTATAAGAGTGCCGCCAGTCGACTCCGACGATGCGGACGCCCATCCCCGAGTCCGTCGCCGACACCTACCTCGACCAGGAGGCCTCGCGGGCGATGCTGCTGGTCGCGAACTGCTTCGTCGTCCTCGTCGGCATCGACTTCTACCTCCCCCAGTTGCTCGCGAACCGCGACGTCCTCGTCTGGACGGTCGTCTTCGACAGCCCGCTCGCCGTCGCGTGGTTCGTCTGCAGCCTGCTCACGCTCTCCGGCGCCGGCGGCACCGACGACTACCGGGACTCGTGGTTCCACGACCTCCTGAACGCGCTCGCGTTCGTCTCCATGTTCAAGTTCGGCGCCTGGACGGTGTTCACGCTGAACTACTTCTTCCCCGCGTACTACCCCGACCTCGTGTCGTACTTCGGGAGCGTGCTCGTCCACCTCCTGATGGTCCTGGAGGCGTTCCTCCTGCCGTACTACGCCCGGACGAAGAAGTGGGCGCTGGGCGTCGCGCTCGCCTGGCTGCTCGTCGGCGACGTCGCGGACTACTGGTTCGGCCTCCACCCCCACCTCCGGGTCGAGGACCTCGGCGTCCTGCCCGGCGTCACCGTCGCGCTCTCGTTCGTCTCCGTCGGCCTCGCGTGGTACTGCCTCGACACCGAGTGAGCCAGCTCCGGCGCCACGAGTGACCCCGCACCGGGCTTTCCGAACAGCCTCCGCCGGCTTACGCGTACGTCTCCTCGTCGACCACGTCGCCGCTCGAGTCCCGGACGGTGACCGTGTCGCCGCCGTTGTTCCAGACAGGGGAGTCCCGGCCCCAGTAGAGCTCGCTGCCCGTGTCGGTTCCGCGCCCGGTGTGGAGCGTCACGCGGGCGCCGGCGGCGAGCTCGAACCCGGCCGGCACCACGTACTCGTGGCCCGCGGCGTCGGTCACGGTCCAGCCGCCGACGCTGACGGCGTCGCTCCCGGTGTTCTCGAGGACGACGTACTCGTCGTTCAGGTTCTCTGACTCGGTGCCGGCGGCGTCGGCGTGGACGCCCACGACCTCGACCCCGCCGCTCGCGGTTGACGTGGTCGTCGACTCCCGGAACCCCCAGAGGCCGACGTCGCTCGCCTGCGCGGCGGCCTCGGCGTCGTAGAAGCGCTCGCGCTGCGCGAACTCGGAGTCGTAGACGCGGGCGTAGCCGTCCGCGACGAGCACGTAGTTCAACTGGTAGCTGCTGTTCACGCGGACGTACGCCAGCAGTCGGCCGTAGTAGCCGCGGGTGTCGCCGGCCTCGTCCAGCACGAGCGTCACCGTCTCGCCCTCCACGACGGACCGGACGTAGTCCGACGCGCGGTGGCCCCAGTCCGAGAGCCAGGCGTGCCCCGCGTCCGTATCCGGGATACCCTCGAACTCGCCGGGGCTGGTCTCGCCGTACGTCTCCGGCGTGTCCACGCCGATGAGCCGGACGGTGTCAAGCGTCCCGTTCGCGTACTGCACGTCCAGCGTGTCGCCGTCCACCACCTCGGTCACCGTCACCGTGTACGTCTGCGCACTCGAACCGGACGCAGTCGTCGTCTCCGCCCCGGACTGCGTTCCCGTCGTCGCCGCCGTCACGGTCGTCTCCCCGGCCTCGGGTATCGAACCACCCGCGCAGCCGGCGCTCGCGACGAGCACGACCAGCGCGAGCGCGAGCACGCTGCGGCGAGCCATCTCCGGTGGGCCTTTTCCCGGCGGCCACAAAAAGGCGAGTGCGCGACCCGCCCCGCGACCCACTCGGTCGAACCGACTCGACGGCGACCCCCGCGACAGCCACCTGAGTCCCCGAATTCGACGGATAGAGCAGTAGTAGCGGGTTGTTTCGCCGCTGTCGAGCGACTAGTTCCGGGAACAGTGGATTCCGGAGAATTAGGCGACTGAGTGGCTGAAATCGGTGATTACCGCCAGACCGGGAACAGCATAAAGCCTATAATTGTGAGTTGGCAAGGATAGGATAGCGATGTTCACTGTAACCCCCCTGTTCGGCGGGCTGCCGGGCGGCATGGAGTGGGCGGTCATCCTGCTCATCGCCGTCCTCCTGTTCGGCGCCAACAAGATCCCGAAACTCGCGCGGTCCAGCGGTCAGGCCATCGGCGAGTTCCAGAAGGGCCGCCAGGAAGTCGAGGAGGAGCTCAAGGACATGAAGGACGAGGCCAACCCGGCGGCCGACTCCGAGTCCACGGAGAGCGCCTCCGAGACCAGCACCGAGGAGAGCACCGAGTCCTCGAGCGAGAAGTAACGCAACGGTTTTTCGCCGGCCCGTCCTCACGGCGAGTGAGGGCGTGTGGCCAAGCGGATACGGCGAGAGGTTCCTAACCTCTAGATCGCGGGTTCGAACCCCGCCACGCCCGTGCAGCGACGAACGAGCGCAGCGAGTGCGGAGCGAACCGGAACGGGCTTCGAGCCCTGCCAGTCGCAGCGGCCGAGCGGAGCGAGGCCGACCGTCTGGCTCCGGTTCGAACCCCGCCACGTCCGTTCCCTCGCTTCGCTCGGTTACGGGCGTGGCGTACCTCGCGAACGCAGAGCGTTCGCTCACCCCCGCCACGCCCGTGCAGCGACGAGCGAGCGTAGCGAGCGAGGAGCGAACCGGAACGGGCTTCGAGCCCTGCCAGTCGCAGCGGCCGAGCGGAGCGAGGCCGACCGTCTGGCTCCGGTTCGAACCCTGCCAGTCGCGCGCAGCGAACTCAGTGAGCGAGCACGCCTGGCTCCGGTTCGGCTTCCCCACGCCCGTTTCTCCGCTCCGTTTCTCGTGGTTTCGGCTTCGTTCCGGCGCGGGTCAGTTTCTTTCGTGGACAGGTTCCCCGTCAGATTCTTGCGCGGGGGACGTCAACAGGGGGTGTATGGACGCGCGCGGGCAGTCCGAGACCATCGGGATGGTGCTGTTGCTCGCCATCACCGTCGCCGGCATCGGCGTCGTCGTCGCCGTCGGCGGGAGCGCGCTGGACGCGGCCGAGCACTCGGCGTCGGTCCAGCGCGCGGAGCAGTCGATGACGCTGCTCGACGCGCGCGCGGCGCTCGTCGCGCTCGGGCGGACCGACGGCCAGGTGGTGCCGCTGGCGGGGTCCGGCGACGGCAGCTATCGGGTGCGGCCGGAGTCGGGGCGAATCACGGTGCTACGGGAGTACGAGAACGGCACCCAGATCGGCGACGCCATCGTGAACGCCACCCTCGGGTCGGTCGTCTACGAGAACGGCGAGACCGTCGTCGCCTACCAGGGCGGCGGCGTCTGGCGGTCGACGGGGGCTGGCGCGCGGATGGTGTCGCCGCCGGAGTTCAACTACCAGGACGCGACGCTGACGCTCCCGATAATCCGCGTGACCGGCGGGAGGACGGCCGTCGCCGGAACGCCGAGGGCGCGCGTCACGCCGAACCGGGTGCGGGTGTCGCGGTTCCCGAACGAGAACCGGTCGAACCCGCTGTCGGGCGGCATCGTCGTGGTGCGCGTGCAGAGCGAGTACTACCGCGGCTGGGCGTCGTTCTTCGAGGACCGGACGGAGGGCAACGTCACCGTCTACCCGGGCAACGAGACCGTCGAACTGGAACTCGTGGCGCGCAAGAGCATCGCGGACTTCACGCTCCGGGAGACGCCCCTGGAGCTGCGCGGGCTCGCGGAGGACGACCCAATCTCGGCGTTCACGTTCACGCTGAAGCCGAACAAGGCGTCGAGTTTCAACGACCTCGACTGGTCGCTGGTCGCCGACGAGGGCGGCTCCCAGCGGTTCAAGTTCCACGTCGACGGCCAGAACCCCTGCAAGGGCAAGGAGTCGACGGTGACGGTCACGTACACGGACGGCGACGCGACGTACACGTGGCAGAACACGTCCGCGTTCACCGCGGACGGGTCGACGTACTGGTACTCGTGTGACGGCGACACGCCGACGCTGTACCTCGACCTGATGGGGCCGACGAACCTCACGTACACGGGGACGCCGACGAACCCGCTGTCGAACAACTCCACGGGGTACATCGTCAATCACTACCTCGCGAAACTCGGCCCGAGCGTGACGCTGGAGATCCAGACGAAGACCGGGAATCGCGCGCCCGGGAACTCCGAGAGCGTTGACCTCCAGGCGTCCACGGGCTACCTCGATTACGCGGCGTCCGGGGCGCGCGTCGTGACATTCCTGCACGTCACGGAGAACAGCGTGAACGTGACGCTCACGTGAGTGAACGTGACGCTCTCGTGCGGGCGCGTGACGCTCACGTGAACGCGACGTCGACGACCACGGCCTGCACGTAGACGTCCGTCGCGCTCAGCGGGCACCGGACGGTGTCGCCGCCGGGCCGCGAGCACGACGCGTCGAGTTCGTCCTCGAGGTAGGTCTGCCAGGCGCCCGCCCGCGGCGACGTGACGACGAGCTCGAGCGCGCCGCCCTCGAGTTTCCTGACTTCCTGGTCGCGGACGACGGTGCGGACGAGCAGGCGGCGGGTGCCGCTCGTCGCGACGCTGTCGCTGGCGGCACGCGTGACGACGTACGGGACGAACAGACGGTCGCCGTCCGAGATGCGGGGTTCGTCGAACATGACCGCGCGGTCGCCGTACTGCCGGAAGAGCGCGCCGTTCGCGTACACGAGCTGGTCGCCGTCGTCCGCGCGGTACACGATCGGCGTGACGGTCGTCGAGTAGTATGTCGCGCCGCCGTTCGTGACGTTGAACGAGACCGGCTCCCCGAACGTGAGCGTGCCGTCCGAGAGCACGATCTCGGTGGTGCGGCTGGGCGCGCCGCGAACCAGGAGGTCCTCGACGTTCGCGTCGATCGCGTCGAACGCGCGCTCGGTGTTCGCGAACCGCTGGGCGTCCCGCGCGCCCGTGAGCGCGTCGAACCCGCCGACGTAGACGACCGCGACGGTGGAGACGATGATGCCGAACACGAGCACGAACCCGAGCGTGTCGCTGACCGCGCGGCCGGCGGCGTCACGCATCCTCGATCACCAGGGTGTCGGTCGCGGGGTCGTACACGACGACGAACGGGCCGCCGTCGACCGTGTCGGCTTCCACGGGCAGCTCCGTCTGGAAGGGGACGGTGACGCTGACGTCGGGGCCGGACGCGGTCAGGACGACGTGGTCGGTCCCGCTCTGATTGACGCGGACCTCGTAGGCCGAGTCGACCGCGCGGGCGGGGATGCGGACGACGTACCGGACGGCGCCGTCGTCGCTCGCGCGAGCGAGGTAGTCCGCGGACTCGAGGTCGCTGGCGACGCGTTCGCCGACGACCGACAGCTGGGTCCGGGTGGCGCGGTCGCGCTGGCTCTCCACGAGCGTGCCCGCCGACAGCATCAGCGTCGTGACGAGGATGGCGGCGACCCCGAGGTTGAGGACGTACCCGAGCGTCGTGGAGACGCCGCGGCTCACATCCGCCACACTACCACCTCCACCTCCACGACGCCGAACACCGGCCCCTCCGAATTGGGGCCGAAGTAGTTCGCGTTCGCCAGCGTCGGGCCGCCCGCAGCGCCCGTGACGCGCTGGCGGTCGTACAGCGTGACGAACCGCGTCGCGGACACGGCGTCCGAACTCGGCTGGCCGTGGAAGACGACGCGGCGGCGGTGCCGGTCGCCGTCCGCGTCGACGTAGTACGCGTTGACGTTGTACGCGACCGACCGGTTCCCGAAGACGTCCCGGAGCGCGTCGCCGAACGCCGTCTCGGGCGGCCGGCCGACGTAGTAGCCGCGGTCGCTGGCGTTCCGGAACGCCGCTCTGGACGCGTTCCAGTACCGGAGCGTGCGCGAGAGCGACCCGTCGGCGCGCGCCGTCGCGAGCAGTCCGGCGGCCGCGCGCTCGTGCTGGACCTCGATGTGCTGGCTGGCGGTGCTCGCGGTGAGCGGCGTGACCGCGGTGGCCTGCAGCGTGAACGTCACGGCGAGCACGACGACGAGCGCGGCGGCGACGCCCTCGAGGGTGTGTGCTTGCGCGCGCACGCTACCACACCCTCACGACGAGTTCGAGCCGCCGGCCGTCGACCGAGACGACGCGCCACGCGACGGTCGTGTCCGCGCCGCTCGGGACGGCGCGGCCGGCAGTGGTTGTGGTTCCGTTCACGACGATCGGGCCGCCGCCGGGCTCCTCGAGGGTCGCGTTCACCGACTTGTAGTCCGCGACGGGGACGCGGTCGGCGAGCGGCGGGCCGGCGGCGTCGAAGAACGCCGCGACGCGGTCGGCGTCGAGGACGTACGGCGTCCCGTCGACGGCGAGCTGGTCGGACGCGAGGTCGTCGGCGATGCGGTTCGCGGTCACGGGGTCGGCGACGCCGGCCTGCGTGAACGGCGCGATGACGCCGGGGAGGAACGCGAACGCGAACGCGACGGTCACCAGGAAGATGCTGATGCCCGCGGCGAAGTCCATGGTGGTCTGTGCGCGAGTCATGTGAACGCGAACGCGACGAGCGCGACCGTCGGGAGCGCGACGGCGAACCTCACGCCGGACAGCAGGTTCGCGTCCCGGATGTAGCCCGCGACGAATCCCGAGATGACGCCCTGCATCGTGACGGCGTGGAAGAACATCGCGCCGAGCTCCTGGGTGTCGATGTTGCCGCCGAGGCTCAGCTGGCTGCCGGTCGCCTGCTGGGCGGCCCCGGACGCGCCCTGCGCGGTCGCCGACCCGGAGAGCCCGGACATCGTCCCGAGGAACTTCACCTTCAGGATGACCATCACGGCGAGCAGCGTGAGGTACGTCATCACGATGATGACGACCTGCATGCGCGCCCGGGAGCGGCGCTCGCGCTCGATGTCGTCCTGGTTCTCGCTGGCCTGCGCGGCGGTCGTCAGCACGGCCGTGATCTGGCTGGACGCCTCCTGGGCCTTCGAGATGAGTTTCACGGTGCGGGCGAGCCGCGGGATGTGGTACTTGTTGTTGAACTCGACGAGCGCGCGGCGCAGGCTCGTGCCGTAGTTGACTTTCGCGTGCATCACCTCGAACTCCCGGCCGAGCTTCCCGCTCGTCGTCTCGGAGACGACCTTCACGGACTCCAGCAGCGTCATCCCGGTGTCGTTCGCGGACGACAGCTTCCGGAGGTTGTCCGAGAGCTTGTTCGTGATGCGGCGCCGCGAGCGGACGTTCCACTCCCGGAACACGGCGAGCGGGATGCCGACGACGTACAGCGGGAGGTACGCGTACACGAACGTCCCCCAGATGGGGGACGCGATCATCCCGTCGAGCGTCGTCGGCGCGACGCCGTCCGCGACCAGCGAGGCGATTACGACGAGCGTCACGGGGACGGTGAACGCCAGCGTGAACAGCGGGTGTTCGCGGAAGAACCGCGCGGGGTGCCGGAGCACCTGCTTCGTCTCGTAGGTGCCCTCCCGGCTCTTCACGCGGTCGAAGAGGCTGTGGTCGCCGGTGAACCGCTCGACGAGCCCGAGGTCGAAGAGGGTGGCGTCGCGGTCGGCCTTCTCGCCGTCCTCGAGTTCGAGGTAGCCGTCGCCGGGGTCGTCCTGCTTGACTGTGGAGACGAGCACGAGGAAGCCGAGGCCGACGATAGGCGTCAGGAGGTAGACGGTGAGGTACAGCAGCCGCATCTTCGCCTGCCCGAGCATGCTCATGATGACGAGGATGATGATGAGCAACAGCGGGAACAGCGACAGCGTCATGTACATCTCGCCGAACAGCTCGAGGGTCTCCAGCGTGAGCTCCTGTTGCTGTTTGGCGGTCCGCATGTGTTTGTCCTTCTTGTCCGCGAGGAACTCCGTCATGTCCCCGCCGGAGTTGATGATGGAGAGCATGTCCGTGAGGAACTGGCTGAGTTCGTCGCTCGGCGTCTCCATCGAGCGGTTCCGGACTGCCGTCCGGTAGTCGGTGTCGAAGTACTCGGTCTCCTGGACGATGCTCCGGAACTCCAGGGCGACCTCGCCGTACGTGTCGTCGGCCTTCGCCATCGCCTCCAGGATCTCGAGCTGGTTCATGCCGCCGATGGAGAGCGCGTACATGAACGAGACGGAGTCCGCGAGCAGCATGTTGATCTCGCGCTCCCGGGCGTTCGACCGCATGTAGGGGACGGCGACGAGCCCGCCGAACCCCAGAGAGAACCCGACGAACCCGAAGACGAGGCCGGTGACGACGACGAGCGCGGGGACCTTGATGGCGTGGATGACGGCGAGCAGCGTCTCGTTCGCCACGGGGACGCCGATGAGCGTCTCCGTGGCGACCACGCCCGTGTAGAAGAGGACGTACCCGAGCCCGAGGCCGAGCAGCCACAGCAGGACGCCGACGAGCGCGCCGACGCCGAGCGCCCGCGACAGGAACAGCTCGACGGGGTCGTCCATGCGGGCTTCCGCGAGCTTCGTCTCGACGTCCGCGACGAAGTCGCTGCGTTCGTCGAACGCCCACTGGTACAGCGGGTAGAACGTGTCCGCGAGCAGGTCGGCGCCCTCGCCGAACGTCCGCGCGCCCGTGCTCATCCTGCGTCTTCCTCCCCGTTGTCGGCTCCGGCGGTTCCGGCGTCCTCGCCCTCGGGCTCGGGCGGCTCCTCGACGGGGTCTTCGATGACGTCCGCGCCGTCCTCGGCCGCATCGCTGTCGTCGGGCTGTTCGTCGTCCTCGTCGCCCTCCCCGCCGCCTTCGTCGGCGCGTTCGCCGTCGCCCCTCTCGTCGTCGCCGATCTCACCGACGTCGTCGCCGATCTCACCGACGTCGTCCTCGCCGATCTCACCGACGTCGTCCTCGCTGACCTCACCGACGTCGTCCTCGCTGACCTCACCGACGTCGTCGCCCCTCTCGTCGTCCTCGTCGCCGGCGAGTCCGCCGTCCGCGGCCTCCGCGGCGTCCCGGCCAGCGCGCTCGAACGCGTCGACGTCGTCGCCGACGCGCTCGATGGCGGCCTCGAGGTCCTCGGCGTCCAGCCCGCGGCTGTCCGCGACGACGTCCGACGCCTCGGCGTCCGCGGTGAGCGCGTCCGCCAGGGAGTCCGGCGTCTCCCCCTCGTACTCCGAGAGGATGCCGTCGTCCTCGCGGGCGGCCGCGAGGATGCCCTCCGCCTCCTCGAGCACCGACTCGGAGGGGTCGGGCCGCGGCACCATCTCCTCCTTCTCGGGGTCGACGTCGATGAGCACGCTCTCCATCCCCCGGAGGTCCTCGAGGGCCTCCTCGAGGTCGTCGTTCGCGACGAGTTTGAGGATGGTCTCCGGGTCGTTGATGTACGCCTGCGCGGTCGCCGCGACCTGCGCGTACTCGTTGAGCCCCTGCTCGATGAGGTACGCCAGGAGGATGCGGCGCTCCTGGAGTTCGCGGTCGAGGTCCTGCTGGCTCCACCCGCGGTCGAACTTGATCTCGTCGAGCGTCGAGGAGTCCGCCGTCTGCCGGTAGTCGTCGTCCTCGGGCTCCCACTGGAACACGTCGTTGACGTTGATCTCGTCGTTCTCCGCGTCGTACTGGTTGATCTCCGTGATCGAGCGGTTCCGCCGGACCTTCTGCCCGCGGACCCGCGTCTGGGACTGCACGGACACCAGGTCCAGCGCCGTGAAGAGCGTCTTCGAGACGTTGATCGGGTCGGTCGTGAACCGCTTCAGGACCTCGCCGACGTTGTCCGCGTGGAACGTCGTGTACGTCGTGTGGCCCGTGGACATCACCTGGAAGAGCGTGCGGCCCTCCTCGCCGCGCACCTCCCCCATGACGATGTAGTCGGGGCGCTGGCGGAGCGCGGCCTCCAGGAGGTCGAACTCGTCGATGTCCCCGGTCTCGTCCTCGCCGAAACTCGGCCGGGTCACGGACGCGATCCAGTTGCGCTGCGGGAGCTCGACCTCCCGGGTGTCCTCGATGGAGACGATCTTCGTGTTCGACGGGATGAAAAGCGAGACCGCGTTCAGGCTCGTCGTCTTCCCGGACGCCGTGCCGCCCGCGAACACGATGCTCTTGTTGTTCTCGATGCAGAGCCAGAGGAACGCCATCTCGTCGAGGCTGAACGTCTGCCAGTTCACGAGGTCGACCGGCGTGAACGGCACGTCCTTGAACTGCCGGATGGTGTAGTTCGTGCCGTGGTCGCTGACCTCCCGGCCGAGCGTGAGCTGGGCGCGGGAGCCGTCCGGCAGGGTCGCGTCGACCTGCGGCTGGCGCTTCGAGATGCCCTTCCCGGAGCGCTGCGCGAGCTTCACGACGAAGTCGTCGAGGTTCGACTCGCCGTGGTAGACGTTCGTGATGAGGTTCTCGTAGTCCGTGTGGTAGACGAACACCGGCGAGTCGTAGCCGTCGCAGGAGATGTCCTCGACGTTGATGTCGTGCTTGATGCCGTCGATGCGCTCGTACCCGACGAAGTTCCGCTGGAGCGTGTACAACAGCGTCTCCACCTGGTACTCCGTGAGCGTGTCGGGGTCCTCCTCGAGGACCGCGGGCTCGGGGCGCGCCTGGATGCCCTCGAGGTCGCCGTCGTCGGACGGTTCCGGGGGTTCGCGCTGGCCGGCGAGTTCGAGCAGCCGGTCGAGCAGCGACTGGTCCCGCGTCGGGTCGTCGTAGAGGTCGTAGCGGTCCAGGAGCTTCCGGGTCTCGCGCTCGATGACCTCGCGGCGCTCGGCCTGGTCGCCCGCGGTCGCGACGTCGTCGCTGGCGTACTTGATGGCGGTGCGGAGCTTCCCCGTGAGGAACTCCTGGAGGTCCGCCTCGATCTTGTTCCGGTAGGGCTCGACGAGGTAGTACTTCTTCTCGTTCTCGCGGTCGGAGTGGAAGATGACGACGAACGCGTACGGCTTGTTCACCCAGTACCGCTCGACCTCACGGAAGTGCGTCTTCTTCTCCATCGGCACCGCCTTCTCGAGGTCGTAGCGGTTCGCGAGCGTCGTCCGGCCGTCGACGGTGGTGAAGAACGCCTCCTCGTCGACGTCCTCGCGGACGTTCACGGTGCGTTCGTCCTCGAGGTCGAGCAGCTCGTCGGCTGCGTCCTCCTTCAGCGAGAGCCAGTTCTCGGTGTCCTCGGGGTCGAACCCGAGGTACTTCGCGGGGTCGAAGGGGATGACGTCGCCGTTCTCGTCGCGGGGCCGCGTCCAGTCGTCCTCGTAGTAGTACTCGCGCTTGAAGTGCTCCCACAGCCAGTCACCCTTCGCGACGGGCGTCGTCGCGGGGTCGCAGAAGTCGTCGAAGTACGCGTAGAGCCGGGACGCGCGCCGACCGGCCTCCTCGACCATCGCCGTCCTGGCGGCCGCCTCGAACCCGAGGGCGTCCACGGGGTCCGCGTCGATGGCTCCCCAGTCGGGCTGCGGCGGGTCGGCGTCGAGGTCGCTCCAGTCCGGGTACGGCGGCGTGACGTCGACGGACGCGGCGTCGGCCGCGTCGGCTTCGGCCTCGCGGCGCGCCTGCTCGCGGCGCGCCTCCTCGCGATTCTCCCGGACGCGCTCGGCCGCGCCCTCCGGACCGTACTCCTCGAGGTAGTCGACCCACGTGTACTCGCCGACCGTCGCGCCGCCGTCGCCGGCGACGCGCTCGACCGCCGGCTCCAGGTCCGCGAAGTCCTGCGCGGGGCGGCCGCTGTGGCCGTCGGCTTCTGCGGACCCGCCAGCGTCCGCGCTCTCGGCGGTCGCGTCAGCGCCCGAAGACGCCGCCGCTGTCGGCGGGTCGCCGCCGTCCTCGGCCGACTCCGGCGCCGCGTCGGATTCGGCTACGCCGTCGCTGTCGCCGCCGGCGGGTTCCCCGTCCGCCTCGGCGTCGTCCCCTGCCATTGCCGGATACTGGCCCTACTGTGTAAAAAACCCTTGCGGCGGGTTCGCATGGTGTCGCGGCGCTGACGGGACGACGCGAGTCCGCGGCTACCGGTACTCGTCGACGACCGACACGTCGCCGTCCGCCACTTCCACGTCCACCAGCGAGGAGACGTCGTGGGGCGAGTCCGCCATCGCGCTGTCCGAGCCGACCTTCCGCACCACGACCACCACGTCCGCCACCTCCGCGCCGACGTCGTCGAGGGCGTCCGTGAGCGCGCGCATCGTCCCGCCCGTCGACAGCAGGTCGTCGAGCACGAGCACGCGGTCGCCCGCCTTCACGTCGTTCAGGTACATTTCGCCCTCCGAGTACCCGGTCTCCTGGTGGAGCGAGACCTCCCCCGGGAGGCCGTACTCTCGCTTCCGCACCACCACGAGCGGCAGGTCGGTCTGGAGGCTGACGGCCGTGGAGATGTGGATGCCCATCGCCTCCGGCGTGACGATCTTGTCGACGTCCAGGTCCGCGACCCGGGTGACGCCGACGACGACCTCCCGGAGCAACGCGGGGTCCAGCATCGGCACGCCGTTGCTGATCGGGAGCACGACGTACTCGTAGCCGCCGTCTTTCTCGATGACGGGCGCGTCGTCGAAGGACTCGCGGAGCCGCTCCATACCGCGTGTTCGGCGGCCACGGCTAAAGACTGGCGGAACACGGACCAACCACGGCCCGGGCCGCGGTTCCCCGCTACAGCGTCGCGGGCTCGAACTCGAAGAACGCGGTCTCGTAGCCCTCGTGGCGCGCGACCTGCGGCGGCGTCTGGACGCGCACGGTCACGCCGTCGCGGTCGTCGAGGGCCGGGACCGCTGCGGCGTAGTGGAACCCGAGGTCGGCGTCGAGCGCGGCGACGAGCGGCCCCGACCAGCGCGTCTCGCCGCCTCTCGTCACTTCGGCGGCGACCGACGTCGCCGGGAGCGCGAACCGGTTGTGCGGGGTGCGCAGCGACGCCGCGAGGTAGGACTCGTCCCCACCGGTCGCGTACTGCCCGCGCTGGTCGGCGGTCCCGACGACGAGTTCCGCGCTCCCGGTCGTCGCGGTCCCGCGGACCTCCAGGGGGAAGTCGGTCGCTGATGGTACGACGCCGGCCTGCACGGCCGGCATCTGCATCGGGTCGACGGCGCCCTTCGTCCCCTGGCGGTCGTTGGGGACGTCGTTGTACGGGAGGTCCTCCAGAGCGCTGCGCTCGAACGCGAACGGCGTCTCGAACGCCACCGGCGACTCCGGGGGTTCGACGGGGTTCGCGCGCCGCGTGGCGCCGGGTGCGACCCGAACGGTCACGTCCCACCGGCCCTCCGGCCCGAGCGCGACGTTGTCCCCGTAGTGGACGCCCATCTGCTGGGAGAGCATCTGCCAGGGCGTCACCGACTTCGACTTCCCCTTCGGGCCCGTCAGCTCCGCTCTCGGACTGGCCGCGGGGAGCGCCACGCCGGTCTCGGCGTCCCACACCGACACCATGAGGTGGACATCCTCGCCGGCCTCGGTGTTCACGCGCTCGGTATCGTCCCCGGTCACGAGCCAGAACCGGTGCGGGAACGTGTACGACACCAGACACCGGTACCGGCCGTTCGCCGCGACGTCGGCCGCCCCCATGCCCTCCGTGTGGGTCGGGAGGTAGGGCGCGTCCGGGCGGTCCGCCGGCAGCGGCGGCTCCCGGGTCGCGCGCCGGGTCTCCAGGACGCCGAGACAGCCCGCCAGCGACGCCGCGCCGAGGCCCGCCGCGCCACCGAGGAACGCGCGCCGACTCACTCTCTCGCGGTCCGCCTCGCCGTCCCGGTCGGCCTCACGCATCGTCGCCCTCCGTAGCGGGGAGCGCGCGATTCCCGCGTGGCGGCAGCAGGTAGTTCCCGCGGTGCGTGACCGAGAGGTACTGCCGGATGCCGTTGTTCGTGCGTCGGCCGACCGCGGACTGCTCGGTGACGTCCTCGGCGTTCATCGCCTCCCGCGTGCGCTCGAAGTCCGCGATCTCGCGCTGGAGCGCGAGGAAGTGCAGGCCAGCGTGGCCGCCGTCCGTCGAGTCGAAGTCCCGGCGCAGGATGACCGGACGGCCGTCCTCGCGGACGGACTCGAGTTTCTGCGCGTGCCCGACGACGCCCTCCTCGCGCGCCGTCTCCATCGCGTCCCCGCAGCCGTCCAGCTGCGGGCTGTCCCCGAGGTTCTCGCCGGTACCCTCGACGGCGCCGGACTCCGCGTGCGCGGGACAGAACATCTTCGCGACGCGCTCCTCGCGGCCGTCCTGGCCGTACCACTGCTCCAGGTCGAGGTCGATGTGGGAGACGTGCTGGGTCGTGCCGCCCGCGAACGCGCCCTCCTGGATGGTGACGCGGTCCTCGGTCGCCTGGCTCCGCTCGAAGTTCGACTTGAACCCCATGTAGAGGGGCGCGTCCTCCGGCACCGGATCCGATTCCGGGACGCCGCCCGTGTCCTGGTGGTCGGCCGGCAACCCCTCGCCGACGAACCCGGTGCGGCGGTCCACCACGGAGACGGCGTCCGTGAGTGCGGCGTCCACGGGCTCGCCGTTCAGGGTGTCTCGCTCGCCGCGGAGGCCCTGTTCGGCGGCGAGCACGACCTGCGCGCGGTCGCTCGCGAGGTGGAGAATGGCGTCCGGCGTGTCCAGTTCCGGGGACTCGAGGTCCGACAGCGCCCGGGGCGCGGGCAAGTCGACGCCCTCGGGGACGTCGCCCCGCGCCTCGAATTACGCCGGCGAGTACCCGAGCGTGAACAACAGCCCCTCGTTCGACCACGCGTAGGCGCGCTCGAGTGAGCGCAGCGCCGACTCGACAGTCTCGCGGTCGTCCGCGGACGGCCGGCCGCCGCCGTAGTCCAGGTGGAGGAGGACGTGGTGGCGGGGCGGGAGGACGTTCCCGGCGTCGTCGCGCGCCGAGTACGCGTTCCACGCGTGCTGCCTGCTCGGGAGCGACGACGGGTCGTCGGTCCCCGCGGGAATCGAGGCCGCTTGCTCGCGCTCGACGCACGCCGCCAGCGCGCTCGCGCCGCCGATGGCCACCGCCGACTTGAGGAACGCGCGACGCGGCACGCCGCGCTCGTCGGAGTGCATGCGCGTCCGTAGTGCGTCAGCGCGAAAATGGGTTCTGGTGTCGCCGGCGCGAACCAGAACCCGCAAGTCGGTGGCCGCGGTACCGGCACCCGTGCAGTCGAACCGCCACCCCGTCCGCGCCGCGGGCGTCCTCGCCGCCGTCGTCGCCGTCGCCGCGTTCACTCAGCCGGCAGCAGCACACTCCGGGACGACGCACGCCGGCACGCCGCACTGGCTGCTGTTCGTGCTCGTCCTCCTCGGCGCCGGCGTCGTCGCGGGCGCAGTCGCCGGCTACCGCCGCGGCGCCCTCGACGGGGGTGTCGGCGCGCTCGTCGCGTTCGCGGCCGCCGTCGTCGCCGCGTTCGGGCTGGTCGGCCTCGTGGAACTCCAGGTCGTCTCCGAGGCGCCGCCCGCGCTCACCGACGTCTACCCGACACTGAGTCTCGTCGTCGGGAGCGCGATGGCCGTCGGCAGCCTCGTCGTCGGTCGCCTCCGGTGGCCGCGCCGCCCCCGGTACACCGCGCTCGGCGTCCTCCTCGCGGCGTGGGTCGTCTACCCCGTCGCGATGCCGAACGGCGGCACGTACAGTCCGCTCGGGCACGCGGTCGTCCTGAGCGTCGTCGCCGCCGTCGCGTACGTCCTCCGGCGGGACGCCTGGGGCGTCGTCCAGAGCCTCCGCCGCGACCGGCGACCGCTCGCGAGCGGCCTCCTGGCCGGCGGCCTGTTCGCGGGGTTCTTCGCGTTCTCCGCGGGGACGCTCACGCTCAACCCGGACTCGGGCGTCGGCGCGCCGACCGACTCGCTGGTCGTGTTCCTCCCGGTCTCCGACCCCCTCGTCGCGTGGCCGGCCGTCGAGTTCGTCTTCCCGTCGGTCCCCCTCGCCGGGTTCGTGTCCGTCGGCACCGTCCTCCTGATGGCCCTGCTCGGCGGCCTCGTCACCCTGAACGTCAGCGTCCTCGTCCAGCAGTGGCGCGCGGGCGCGAGCAGCGAGTCCGGGACCTCCGCGCTCGGCATGGCCGCGACGACTGGCGCGACGGCGTGCTGTTGCTGTGCGCCCGCGTTCTACGGCGTGCTCTCCGTGGTGTTCGGCGCGGCGGCGACGCCCGCGTACTGGGCGTTCCTCGACCCGTCCTCGCCGGTCGGCGGCGTGTTCTTCGCGGCGAGCGTCGTGTTCATGCTCGGGAGCGTCGTGCGCGCGACCGGCGGGAGCGCACCAAGGTAGTTCGAATCCGAGGCCCGTGCTCGTTTCTACCGGCCGTCGCGTCAGTGAGTCGCGGGTGCGTCCCGCATCGCGGCGAACCCGCGTTCGAGGTCCGCGACGAGGTCGTCGACGTGCTCGATGCCGACGGACATCCGGACGAGGGAGTCGGTGATGCCCTGGGCCTCGCGTTCAGCCTTCGGAATCGGTTCGTGGGTCATCGCGGCGGGGAGTTCGACGAGGGACTCGACGCCCCCGACGCTGACCGCGAGCGTGAACTCCTCGAGGGCCTCGAGGAAGCGCTTCGCGTCCGCGAGGTCGCCGTCGAGTTCGAACGAGAGGATGCCGCCGTAGCCCGTGGTCTGGCGGTCGGCGAGGTCGTGCTGTGGGTGGGACTCGAGGCCGGGGTAGTGGACGGCGGCGACGTCGTCGCGGTCCTCTAGGTACTCGGCGACGGCGAGCGCGTTCGCCTCGTGGTCGCGCATGCGGGGCGCGAGCGTCTTCGTGCCGCGGAGCACGAGGTAGGCGTCGAACGGCGCGAGTACGTCGCCGAGGCCGACCTGCTGGAGGAACCCGAGTTCCTCCGCGAGCGCGTCGTCGCTGGTGACGACGGCGCCGCCGACGGAGTCGCTGTGGCCGTTGAGGTACTTCGTCGTGGAGTGCGCGACGACGTCCGCACCGAGGTCGAGGGGGCGCTGGAAGTACGGGCTGAGGAACGTGTTGTCGACGCCGAGGCGGGCGCCCGCGGAGTCCGCGATCTCGGCGATTGCGGCGATGTCGCACAGCTTCAGGAGGGGGTTCGTCGGGGTCTCCATCCAGACCAGCTCTGTCTCGGGCCGGACGGCGTCGGCGACGTTGTCGGGGTCGGTGGCGTCGACGAACGAGACGTCGACCGCGAGGCGGTCCCGGAACAGGGTCTCGAGCATCCGCCGGGTGCCGGCGTAGAGGTCGTCGAACGCGACGACGTGGTCGCCGGGTTCGAGGGTCGCGAGCGCGACCGTGGCGATGGCGGCGGTGCCGGAGCTGAACGCGAACCCGTGGTCGCCGCCCTCGAGCGCGGCGAGCCGCCGCTCCAGCGCGTGACGTGTCGGATTGTTGAGCCTGGAGTAGAGGAACTGGCCCTCGGCGGGGTTGACGTCGTCGAGACTGCGGTCGGCGTCGAGTTCGGGGAGCGCGAACGTCGAGGCGAGGTGGATGGGTGAGACGACGTCGCCGCGGTGCGTTTCGTCGGGGTGTTCGCCGTGGCCGACGGCGAGCGTCTCCAGTCGGCTGTCGTCCATGCGTGGGTCTTCCCCGCCCGCACCAAGCACCTTTCGGGAAAATGATAATTATCGCGGCGGTCGAGATTATCCGCGGGCATACCGACGCCATCGGACAACGTTTATGACCCGTCCGGGGAGACGTTGTAGCATGGACGATATTTTCGTCGGCCAGCTCATGTCGGACGACCTCTTCACCGCGACCAAGGACACCCTCGTCGAGGACGCCGCCGAGACGATGCTCTCGAACGGCGTCGGCTCGCTCGTCGTCGTCGACGACGACGGCCGCCTCGAGGGCATCCTCACCACCACGGACTTCGTGGACATCGTCGCCAGGAGCAAGCCGAAGGCCGAAACCACCGTCGAGCGGTACATGACCACGGACGTCATCACCGCGAGCGCCCAGGACTCCATCCAGGACGTCGCGGACGCGATGATCGAACACGGCTTCCACCACATGCCCGTCGTCGACGAGGACGGCGTCGTCATCGGCATCGTCACCACGAAAGACCTCACCGCGTACATCTCCACGGTCCAGACGCCGAGCCCGTAACGGACCGCGACGAGAACGCCGCTCGTCGGTGGGCGTCACGCTTCGATTTCGAACCGCGCCCGACCCGAGACTGGTTAGCTCGGGAATAAATATGCACTAACCGTCCGTTTGCTGATTCATGCCCGTACTCGCGGAGATATCGATACCGGGGAGGGAGTTCGTTCTGGGGCGTGTTTTCGAGGAGCACCCCACCGGCAGCGTCGAGTTCGAACGCGTCGTCCCGTTCGACACCGAAGGGACGCTGTTGTTCCGCGTGGACGCGACGGACCCCGAGTCCGTCCGGTCGACGCTCGACCAGCTGTCCGTCGTCGAGCACGCGACGATACTCGCCGACGACGACGAATCGCCGCTCTTCGAGGTCCAGCTCGACGGCGTCAGCGACTACTTCATGGAGTCACTGGACGACTCCGGCGTCCACGTCTTCGAAGCCCGGGGCGACACCGACGAGTGGGAGCTCCAACTCCAGTTCGCCGACCACGGCGACCTCGTCGGATTCAACGAGCAGCTCACGGAGGCCGGGATTCCGGTCACGCTGAACCGGCTCTCGAACCCGTCCGCGAACGGCCAGTCGTCGCTCTCCGCCGAGCAACGCGAAGCCGTGGAGCTCGCGTACCGCAACGGCTACTTCGACGTCCCACGGAACTGCACGATCCAGGACGTCGCTGACGAAGTCGGAATCAGCGACAGCGCGTTCTCCCAGCGCCTCCGCCGCGGCGTCGGCATCTGCGTGCAGGAGACTCTAGACCTCCGCTAAACGCCGAAACGCCGGTTTCGCGCCTGCTCGCAGTCCCTCCCAGGGGTCCCGCGACACGAGCACTGGCCCCCGAGAAACGACTGCATACGTCTCTAAGCCGGGGTTTAAGCCGAGAACCGGTTCGACGTCGAAGGACTGAACGACTCGTTAGCGGTTGGTATGTGGTAACGCGACACTTTGCCGCTCCCCCCAGGTTCACAGCCGAACGCGGCGCTGCCCGGCCCGGTTTTCGATGCTCGAAATCGCAACACGGCTTTCGAACGTCGCGCCAACGCTTAGGGACGACTGGGTGGTTGTATCTCGTGCTCCCCGAGAAGGGGATCGAGGGGGAGCGGAGAGAACATGTCATATAGAAAAAAGACACTCGCGATCGTCCTCACCGCCATCATGGTACTGTCGGTGATGGCGTTCGCGCCCGGAGCCGCATCGGCAGGTAGCGACCATCTCCACGTGGACGACAGCTACGACGAGAACAACCCGGACAACGACAACGACCACAAGTTCGAGACGATACAGGCGGCAGTCGACTACGCGGAAGTCGGAGACGTCATTCACGTGCACGAGGGGGACTACTCCGAGAACGTCGAGGTACCCCTCGCAGTCACAATCAAAGGCGCTGGCGCGTCCAACGTGACGCTGACAGCGAACCAGTCGGACGAGCCAACGCTCCAGCTCGGTGCCGACGACATCAAACTCAGCGGAATGACCGTCGTCGCACCGGACCCGTCCGGCGACAACGGAGAAGAGGCGCTGCTCATCAAAGACCTGATCGACGATAGCTACATCCAGGACGTCCACGTCGAGAACAACGTTTTCGAGGGGCACTCGAGCACTGAGGCGCTCGTTCGCGTCGAGCCGGACAAGGGACCTGACCTGGCCCGGAACCTCGAAATTACCAACAACCAGTTCACGGGCGCTTCGCTGCACGACCCGATGAAGTACGGCCTCGTGCTCGAGGCGAACAGCAGTCTCGTGGCTGACAACACCTTCGACGTGAAGGCCGCCAGGGCGTCTGTGAAGGTCGACGGGCCACACAACACGCTTCGCAACACCGTCATCAACTATCCGGGCTACGGCTGGTCCGGGCTCTGGATCACGGGCGAAGGGACGGCCACGACCGTCGACACGCTGAGCGTCGACGGGCACCTCGACGAGCACCAGCACCAGGACAAGAAGCGCGGTGACTGGCTCAAGTACGGCGTCTACGTCGAGGGCTCCATGTCCACGCTCAGTAACGTCGACGTCGTCCAGACCCACGTCGGCATCTCCATCGGCGGTGGCGAGTACCAGGGTAGCAAGGGAACCGTCACGAAGGTCACCCTACTGGACTCCTCCGGAGACGAGAACCGCAACCACGACCTCAAGATCACCGACGACGCGACGAAGGTCACGGTGCGGCACTTCGACGCGATGTCCAGCGTGATGAGCAAGGAGACGTACACGAACTTCTACGGCCCCGTGCCCACGTCCGGCGCAAACGTCTTCGTCAACGACGAGGAGGACGAGGGCGGCGACGCGCCGGAGATGCACGTGCTCGAGGACGTCGAGTCGATGGCGAAGTCGCCGATCGGCATCCGCCTCGAGACCGAGAAATCCACCATCACCACCGCCCACATCGAGAACAAGCGCGGCGGCCCGGTGGACCTCCTCGACGAACGGCCCGAGGACGGACCGCCGGTGTACCCCGACGACATGGAGGCCCTCACGACCGGCATCAGCCTCGTCGGCGCCCACCACAACACCATCAAGCACAGTCTCGTCCAGAACAACGACGTGGGCATCGGCATCACGAACGGCACCCACAACACCATCATGGGGAACAACCCCACGGGCGAGATGAGCGCCGGCATCTACGACAACACGGACGCCGGCGTCAAGCTGAAGAACGCGGACAACACCTCGCTCTCGGACAACGACATCCGGCGCAACGGCGTCGGCCTCGACGTCTACTGGAGTGACCACGTCCGCGCGAAGTACAACAACTTCGTCGACAACGGCGACGGAATCGTCGTAGACTCTAACAGCCACGTCGACGCCCGGTGGAACTGGTTCGGCTCCGCCGACGGCCCGAGCGGGTCGGCGACCGACGGCGCTCTCAGCGGCAGCGGCGACAGCATCGTCGGGCCGAAGAACTCCATCGAGTACGACCCGTTCCTGACCGCGCCGAAGGACCAGGTCCAGCAGGACCCGGACAAAACGAAGCACTTCGCCCACGACCTCGTCACGCAGGGTAGCCAGGGCGTCCAGACGTTCGGCACGCCCGGCCCCGCGACGGTGTCGTTCCAGATCTCGTCCGGCGGCGACGGTGCGCTCGTCTACCGGTACGACGCGGCGACGGACAGCTTCAACGGAGCCAGCCAGACCGAGCAGGCGAGCACGCTCCAGGCCTACCTGGTCACCGACCTCGACCACACCGAGCACGCTCGCGTCGTCATCGACTTCGGCAACGACTCGACCAGCACGCCCGGATCGATGGCACTCGAGAACGGCTGGAACTTCGTGACGGCGCCGCAGTACGGCGCGACGGAGAACGTGATGCGGGCCACGACTGACGTCTTGCGCGTCGCACAGGGCTACGACATGTTCGCTAGCCAGCCGCGGCCGGCCAGCGCTCCGGCACCGCGGACGACGCCGTTCAGCTACCCGATGGGATCGAGCAGTAGCGGTCCGAATCTCAGCGCGTACTCGGGCTACTGGGTGCACGCCGACGGTTCCGGCGTCCTCACGGCAGCGGTCCCGTCCGGCGTGACCATCACCGAGGAGAAGAGCCTCATCGTCACGTAGCACCAATGACACCAAAGAGAACCGCGGTCGCCGCGGCGCTCGTCGCCGTAGCGGTGGCGCTCGGCGCGGCAGCCCCCGCGGCAGCCGCGCAGCCGCCGCAGCCGCCCGCAGCCTACTACGGGTCGGTGACAATCGGCGGCGAGCCCGCGCCGTCCGGCACGACGATACAGGCGGTCGTCGACGGCGAAGTCGTCGGCGAGATCACGACGTCCACCGAAGGCCAGTACGGCGAAGCCGGGTCCTTCGGCGAGAAGCTGGAGGTCGAGTGCAACTGCACGAGCGGGCAGACGACCGTGCGGTTCAAGCTCGCCGGGACGGACACGTTCGCGGACCAGACGGTGACCTGGAAGTCCGGTGACCTCAGGGAGGTTTCGTTGACGTTCCCGGCGACTGAGACCACCACGACCACGCCCGAACCGACGACCACCGAACCCACGACGACGCCGACCACGACGCAGGCGACGACGGCGAACAACGGTGGGTCCGGTGGCGGCGGATCCGGCGGTGGTGGATCCGGCGGTGGTGGATCCGGCGGTGGTGGATCCGGCGGCGGTGGGTCTGGCGGTGGCGGCGGTCAAGGCCAGTCCGGCGGCGGCAGCGACAGCGACGTCGACACGGCGGACACCGGCGACCAGACGACGACCGCCCCACCCACCACGACGCAGTCGACCACCGCAGAGTCGACGACCGCGTCCGCGACGACCGAATCGGCCACGACCGACCAGACGACCGACCAGACCGACGAACAGAACGACGAACAGACGACCGACGCAGAGCAGACCACGGAGACGACTGACGCGGCCGCTCAGAACCAGGAAGCCACGACGACGGCCGAACCGACCGAGGAGGTGCAGTCGTTCTCCCCGGGCTTCGGGCCCGTCGTCGCAGTCGTCGCGCTCGCCGCCGCAGCGCTACTCGCGCTCCGGCAGTGAGGACACACCCCGTTTTTCTTTCGCGAACCAGCGCGTCACTC
>JBDGUB010000037.1:0-27726 GCA_042216245.1 Halobacterium sp. | reverse complement strand
ACCCGGGGCCTTCCCCGTGCCAGGGGGATGATCTACCACTGATCTACGAGCCCGCGAACGCATCCCGACGTAGCCCGGGGTTGTTCATAAACCCCGCGATTCGGGGGCAGGCGAACCCCCCCGGCCCAGATGGAAACGTTTTACGTGGCGGAGCCACTGGTCGTCCGTAGGGAGCCACACGGCCGTAGATCTGACTCGCCGCGCGACTCACCGACGCCGTCTCGGCGTGGGTTGGCGCGGCTCGGGACTGCGGTAGTGCGGCGACGCAGCCGCGTCGCCAGCGTTTCGTGTAGTTCCAATCCGAACAATGGCACGAATGCATACGCGCCGTCGCGGGTCCAGCGGCTCGGACCGCCCGACGGCAGACGAACCACCGGAGTGGAGCGACGTAGACGAGGACGCAATCGAGGAGCGCGTCGTGGAGCTCGCCGAGCAGGGGTACGACCCCTCCCAGATCGGCTTGAAGCTCCGCGACGAGGGCGTGCAGGGCACGCCGGTCCCGGACGTGAAGCTGGCGACCGGGAAGAAGGTCACTGAGATCCTCGGTGAGCACGACGCCGAGTCGGAGCTCCCCGAGGACTTCCGGAACCTCCTGGAGAAGGCCGTGAACCTGAACGAGCACGTGGAGGCCAACCCCCAGGACCACCAGAACAAGCGCGCGCTCCAGAACGTGGAGTCGAAGATCCGGCGGCTCGCGGACTACTACCGCGGCGACGAGCTGGACGAGGACTTTACGTACTCCTACGAGACGGCGACGGAACTGCTCGAATAGATGGCGACGACGGGACGCACCACTGCAGCGAGCGGGCGGGCGGCCGCGTCGGCGCTGTTGGACGCGGCGTTCGTCCGCGTGACGGCGGCGCCGACCGGCGGGAGCCTCGCGGCCGCCGCGCTGCTCGCGGACGCCTGCGACGACCGCAGCGTACCCTACCAGGTGCGCGTGGCGCGGTCGGCGCCGGCGCCAGAGGCAGTGGATGCGACCCACGTTGTCGTCGGGGTCGACGCGCCCGACGCGGACGCGTCGTTCGCGGCGGACGCGCCGAACGAGGCGTTCGAGGCGGCCCGGGAGCTCGGCGCTGACCCGAGTCCGGTGCTGGCGTTCGCGGGCGCGCTCGCCGACGGCGGCGAGCCGTCGAGCGTCGTCCGCGAGGCGGCGGGCCTGGAGCGCCGGCCCGGCGTCGGGGTGCCGACCGCGGACCTCGCGGCGGGGCTGGCGCACAGCACGCTCGTGCACGCGTCGTTCTCGGGCGACGAGCAGGCGGCGGGCGCGCTGCTCGCCGAGCTGGCGCTGCCGACCGAGCTCGACGCGGGCGCGCGCCGCCGGCTCGCGTCGGTCGTGGCGCTGGACGCCACCGAGTCCGGGAGCGAGCGGTCGGCGGACGCGGTCGCGGACGCGCTGCGGCCGCACGAGACCCCCGGCGGGCCGTTCGAGACCGTCGAGGGGTACGCGGACGTGCTCGGCGCGCTGGCGTACGACGCACCCGGCCTGGGTGTGGCGCTGGCGCTCGAGGCGGCCGACCGGCCGGCGGCGCTGGACGCGTGGCGCCAGCACGCGGCGGACGCGCACCGCATCGTCCGGAGCGCGGACCCGGCGCGCCACCGCGGCGTGGTCGTGGTGGACGCGGACGCCGCGCACTCGACCGTCGCTCGCCTCGTCCGGGATTACCGGTCGGCGGAGCCGGCCGCGCTCGCCGTCGGCGACGACGTCGCGGCGCTCGCGACCACCGACGCCGACGCCCGCGACGTGCTGCCGGGCGGCGTCGGGTCGGCGTCCGTTGCCGTCGGGGACGCCGCCGAAGACCTCGTGGAGACCGTCCGGGGTGAACGATGACGCGAACCGCCACCGTCCGCACCGAGGTCGCGGACCCGGCGCTGGTCGCGGCCTGCGTTCGCCCGGACAACACCGCGGAGATGGAGACGCGCGTGGAGGACGACGCCGTCGTGACGCGCATCGAGCGCGAGGACACGGGCGGCCTCCAGTCGACCGTCGACGACTACGTGGTGAACGTCACCGTCGCAACCGAAGTCGCAGCGCACGCTAACCGACACACTACACAGCAATCATGAGCGAACGATCCGTATCCAAGCAGAACCAGGAGAAGCGGTGGTACACCGTGCTCGCGCCGGAGGAGTTCGACCGGCAGGAGCTCGGCGAGACCCTCGCTGAGGAACCCGACCAGGTCTACGACCGTACCATCCAGACGACGCTCTCGGAGCTCTCCGAGGGCGGCGAGAACAACGTCAAGCTCACGTTCCAGATCACGGACGTGGGCAGCGACACGGCGTCGACTGAGTTCGTGCAGTCCGAACTCACGCGGGACTACAAGCGCAGTCTGGTGCGCCGCGGCTCCTCGAAGATCGAGGCCGCGGTCACCGTCCTGACGACGGACGACTACCGCGTCCAGATTCAGCCGGTCGCGTACACGACCAAGCAGGCCGACCAGAGCCAGCAGAAGGCCATCCGCCGCACCATGATCGACATGGTCGAGGAGGCGGGCGAGGAGCGCACGTTCGAGGCGCTCATCGACTCCGTCCTCGAGGGCCGGCTGTCCTCCGGCATCTACGGGGAGGCCAACACCATCTACCCGCTGCGCCGGGTGGAAGTCCAGAAGGCGACGCTGGTCGCGCACCCCGAGGAGGTCCACGAGGAAGAGGAGACCTCCGTGGACGTCGAGGACGAAGAGGAAGCCTAGGGCGGTTACTCGCTGACGACTACTTTTCCGAGCATGCCCGCGGACTCGTGCGGGATGCAGAAGTAGAGGTACGTGCCCGGCACTTCGAAGGTGTGTTCGTAGGTCTGGCCGGGGCTGACGATGCCGCCGCCGCTGAGGCTGTTCTGCCAGGCGTCGCGGGCTTCGCGTTCGCCGTCGAACCCGCCGGACGCGAAGTAGTCGGCGTCGCTGGGGATGCCGTTCTCGTAGGCGGTGACGGTGTGGTTCCGGGAGCCCGTGTTCGCCCAGACGACGGTGTCGCCGACGGACGCGGCGAACGTCGGCTGGTTGGCGTCCTCGACGGCGGGGTGGGGGACGAAGGCGTTGGACTGCATGCCGATGTCGTACTCGGAGGCGGCGAACGACGGCCCGAGGCAGCCGGCGAGCGCGGTGCTGGCGAGTCCGGCTCCGGTGGCGAGGAATGCCCGGCGTTGCATACGTCAACGTCGGCGCGTGACCCACATATGTGCCGCGGTCCCGGCCGGTCGGCCGGCATCGAACTCGTGGCCGAGCGCCGAACCGACACCAGTCTGGGCGGCGGCTGGGGCGAGTGGATGTAAACACGTAAGGACGCCTGCCGACATGAGCGAACCATGCGCCCCCGCTTCGTGGGCCGGTTGGGCGTCGCGGACGCCGTCACGGCGGCGAACGCGGCGCTCGGGTTCGTGGCTGTCGCCGCGGCGACAGTCGACGCTGCGCTCGCCGCCCGGCTGGTGTTGCTGGCAGCAATCGCGGACGGCCTGGACGGCTTGCTGGCGCGCCGGTACGGGTCGACGCCGGCGGGCGAACACCTGGATTCGCTGGCTGACGTGGCGTCGTTCAGCGTCGCGCCCGCCTTCCTGGTTTTCGTGGTCGCGCGCGACGCGTGGGGACTCGAGACGACCTGGGGGGTCGTCGCGCTCGCGGTCAGCGCGGTGTTCGTGGCGGCCGGAGTTGTTCGACTCGGGCTCTACACGGCCTACGACACGGGGAACGACCACACCGAGGGCGTGCCGACGACGCTCGCGGCGACCCTGCTCGCCGCCGCCGTGCTCGCGGGCGTCACCGACCCCCGAGTGGTCGTCGCCGGGTCCGGCGCGCTCACGCTCCTGATGGTGTCGACGGTGCGGTACCCCGACCTCCTCGACCGGGACGCGCTCGCGATGGGCGCCGTGCAGGCCGCGGCCGTCGCGGTGCCGACGGCGGCCTCGCGGGTGTTCCCGAAGGCGCTGCTCGCGTGGGCGCTGGCGTATCTGGTGCTGGCGCCGCGGTTCTACTGGCGGAGCGAAGGGAAACGCTCATAGGCGCGCTGGCGGAAGGCGATAGTATGAGCGACGGGGACGAGGAACCCGAGGACGCGCCCGAGGAGTCGGCCGACGAGTCGGCCACCGAGCTCGACGCCGACACGCTCGAATCGCGGCTCGAGGACGCCAGCGAGGCCCTCGAGGCCGCCGAGACGGAAGCCGGCCTCGACGACGTCGAAGCGACGCTGGACGGCGTCGCCGACGACGTGGAGGCCGCCGACCTCCCGGAGCCCGACGAGGAGGACGAGGAGAGCCGCGCGGAGGAACTGGAGTCCCGCATCGACGAGCTCCGCGACGAACTCGAGGCCCAGCGCGGCCCGTACGCGGAGGACGTCGTCGCGGACGTCGAGGACGCCCAGTCGACCCTGGAGTCGACGCGCTGGACCGAACAGGGCGAGGAGAGCCTCCAGGACGTCGTCAGGACGTACCTCGACGACGCGGGCGACGTGCTCGGCGAGACGTTCGCCGGGGGAGAGTCCACCGACGCCGACGCGCTCGCGGAGGAGCTCGACGAGGTCGTCGACGCCATCGAGGCCGCCGCCCTCGACCCGGACGAGGACGCCGAGACCATCCAGGGGCTCGTGGACGCGACCGACGCGCTCACCGCGGGCCTGGAGGACGCCCAGGAGTGGGACGATCTCTCCGTCCGCCAGAAGCTCCGGGCGGAGGGCTACTACGACGTGATGGGGCAGAAGCACAAGGACTTCCCGCCGGAGTGGACGGCGCTCAAGCAGTGGGAGAAGCGCGGGAACGTCGAGATGATCCTGCTGTGCCTCGAGCACATGGGCGACACCGAGTTCATGGAGCGCCACTGCCTGGAGGCGCTGAAGCACGTCGCCAAGGAGGAAGCCCTCGACGAGGTCGGGCAGCGCGCCGCCCGACGCGACCTGCGCGCGATCGAGATCGTCGGGAAGATCGGCAGCGAGGACGGCGTCGAGCACGTCGTCGACTACGCGGACTCCGACAGCAACCGGAAGCTCCAGAAGACCGCGCTGAAGGCGCTCGGCGAGATAGGCAGCGAGGACACCACCCAGGAGGTCGCCGACCAGCTCGTCGCCGACGACGAGTCCGTCCGCAGTCAGGCCGGGCGCTCCCTGGGGATGATCGGTGACACGCGCGCCGTCGACCCCCTGACGGACGTGCTCGCGGACGACGACTCCGACACGGTCCGGGCGTCGGCCGCGTGGGCGCTCGTCCAGATCGGCACCGAGCGCGCGCTCGAGGCGGCCGCCGAGTACGCCGACGACCGGTCGTACATCGTCGAACAGGAGGCCGAGAAGGCCGCCGACGCGCTCGACGCGGGCGCCGCGGAAGCCGCCGCGTAACGCCATCACGTAGCACCGACACGTTCACCGGCACGCTCCGTTCTGTCGACTCGACGTTCTCTCCGGACGTAGGTTCAAGTACGGGGACGGGACCAGCCCGTGGCGTGCTCGTGCGTCTCGCGGTCGCCGCGCTCGTCGCGTCGGCGACCATCACGGCCGTCGCGCCGAACCCCGCCAGCGGCGGCGACCGCGGCGAGTTCGTCGCCGTCTCCTTCGACGGCCCGACGAACACGTCCGGCTGGACCGTCACGGACGGCGAGGACGCCGCCGCCCTGCCGAACCGGACGTTCTCCGGAACCGTCGCGTTCTCGACGCGGCCTGCCGCCGCACGGAACCGGACCGCGACCCGGGTCGTCGGGCTACCCGGCGACCTGTCGCTGTCGAACGGCGGCGAACGCGTCGCACTCCGGGACAGCGGCCGGGTCGTGGACGCGGTCGCGTACCCGAGCGCGCCCACGGCCGAGCGCTGGACCGGCGAGTCGTGGACGCCGCTGGGCGCCAGCGACTTCGCGGCGTTCGCGGCGTCGAACGTCTCCCTGACGGCGTTCGTCCTCCCGGACGTCCCGGGGCCGCCGCTGTCGGTCGTCGAGAGCGCGGACCGACGCCTCTACCTCGCGGGCTACACGTTCACGTCCAGGCGCGTGACGCGAGCGCTCGTCGCCGCCGAACGCCGCGGCGTCGACGTCCGCGTCCTCCTCGAGGGCGGCGTCGCGGGCGGGATGCCCCAGCAGGAGGGCGCGCGCCTCGACGCGCTCACGCGGGCGGGCGTCGACGTCCGCGTCGTCGACGGCGAGCGCGCGCGGTACAGCTTCCACCACCCGAAGTACGCCGTCGCGGACGACCGCGCGGTCGTCCTCTCCGAGAACTGGAAGCCCTCCGGGACGGGAGGCCACGGGAACCGGGGCTGGGGCGTGACCGTCCGCGACGCCCGAGTCGCCGACAACCTCGCGAGAGTGTTTCGCGCCGATACCGGCTGGCCGGACGCGAAACCCTGGGAGGCAGTACGGGAGAACATGACGCTCGTGAACGGCAGCCCGGCGACCGCATCGTTCCCGACGCGGTTCCCGCGCGTGTCCACCCGGGCAGACGGCGTCCGCGTGCTCGTCGCGCCCGACAACGCCCGCAGCGGCGTCCGGAGGCTCGTCGCGAGCGCCGACGAGTCCCTGCTCGTCCAGCAGGTCTCTCTCGACCCGGGGAGCGCGTTCGTCAACTGGACGATCGACGCCGCGCGGCGCGGCGTCCGCGTCCGCGTGCTGCTCTCCGGCGCGTGGTACGCCCGCGAGGGCAACCGGAACGTCACCGAGCGACTGAACGCCGTCGCGGCCCGCGAGAACCTCGACCTCGCCGCGAAACTCGTCGCGCCGCGCTCGCGGTTCTCGAAGGTCCACGTCAAGGGCGCGGTCGTCGACGGCGAGCGCGCGCTCGTCGGGAGCCTGAACTGGAACGAGCACGCCGCCACCGAGAACCGGGAGGTGGACGTGGTCGTCGACGACGACCGCGTCGCCGCGTACTACCGTCGCGCGTTCCGCGCGGACTGGCGTGGCGGCGCGTGGCGGCTCCCCGTCGGCGTCGCCGCGGCGGTCGCGGCGGCGGCGCTGGCGGGCGTCGCGTGCGCGGCGAGAATTGGATTCACCGGGGAAGCCAGCGAGGCGTCTTGACCGGCTACCGCTTGGGCGCGCTGTGGAGTTCCTCGTCGAGCTCCGCGTCCGCCATCTTCTCGATGAGTGCTTCAAGGACCTGCTCGCGCATCCCGGGCACGAACCGAATCGAGCCGACGACGAGGTGGCCGCCGCCGGAGACGCCGGCGCCCGGCAGCTCCTCGTTGAGGTCCTCGACCATCTCCGGGATGTCGAGGCGCACGCCGTCGCTGCGGAGCACCGCGAAGTCCGGCCCGTACCCGATGGTGATGACGGGTTCGCCGGTCTCCTCGACCTTGCGGTCGTGGATCTCGCCGGTCGTCTTCCCGGGCGCGGGGTACGTGAACCGGTGGGCGTAGTTCTCCACGTCGATCCGGTAGAGGTTCGCGCCGTTCGCGACGCGCTCGTGTTCGACGTGGCTGCTGGCGGCGTCGAGCTGCTCGGCGACGTCCTCGGCGGCGCGCTCCGCGAGGAACGGCACGAGTTCGCGGTGACGGTCCTCGTCGCCGTTCACGTTCAGGACGTCGTTGATGAGCTGCGTCCCGGGGTCGTACCGGAGCATGTACGCCTCGTAGTCGAGGGCTTCGCTGACGTTCTGGAGGAACTCCTCGTCGTAGCCGGCGTCGCGCGCGAGCTCGAGGTAGTCGGTCATCGCGTCGGCCTTCGAGCGGTCCGAGAGCCCGGCGACCGCGGGCACGTGCTCGAGTTCGTCCGTGAGCCCGGGGTAGATCATGCGCGCGAGTTCGACGCAGAGCATGCCCGTGGTGATGCGGTAGTCCTCGCCGTGCAGGTAGGGGTTGACGTGTTCGTCGACGAGCGGGTCGACCGCGTCCGGGTCGGGGTGGTGGTGGTCGACGACGACGATGGGGATGTCGTAGTGGTCGAGGGTCTTGTACGCGGGCGTGTCCTCCTCGGTGCTGCCGTTGTCGAGCATGAGCAGCAGCGGGAGTTTCTGGCCGTGGCGCGCGCGGTCCTCGAGCGCGAAGTTCAGGTCGCGGGTGGCGTCCTCCATCTCGTAGTACGGCGCCTTCGACGGGAGGCGCTTGAGGAGGTGGCGGGCGGCGTCCTCGTCCTGGTGGGCGTCCTCGATGAACTGCGTGAGCGCGTACTGGACGGGGACGCTGGCGCACATGCCGTCGCCGTCGGCGTGGTGGCGCATCCGGATGGGGCGGCCCTCGAGGACGGCGCGGCGGAGCGTGCGCGCGACCGACCGGAGTTCCGGCAGCATCGCTTCCAGGGCGGGCCAGTCGACGAGCGGCTCGGTCTCGACGGGGTCGGCTTGCTCGGTGAGCGCGGCGTCGAGGCGGTGGACGACGTCGGCAGCCTCCTCGTCGGCGAGCACGTCCAGGGACTCGACCTCGACCTGGTAGGTGCCGTCGCGTTCCTCGACCTCGCCGGCGACGTGGACGATGTCGCCGAGCTCGACGTCGGGGTGCGCGCGGACGCCCGCCTCCTCGAAGGCGGTGCAGGGGACGGCGCTGGTCTCGTCGCGGACGCGGAAAATGGTCGGGCCCGCGGTCTGCTTGATCTGGACGACCTCGCCCTCGACGTGGACGGTCTCGCCGACGCGGTCGCCGACGACGTCCGCGGCGGTGCGCTCGTAGGCGTGCTCGCGTTCGACGGTCTCGTAGTCCGCGAGGTCCGCGAGTTCGAAGCTGAGGTCGCCGTTCTCGCGGATCTCGGTGAGGTGGACGACGGTCTCGTCGCCGACGTCGAAGTCCTCGCCGCCGTCGAACGTGGACTCGTGGACGAGTCCGGAGACGTTCTCGGAGAGATCGACGAAGACGCCGTAGTCGACGACGCCGTTGACGGTGGCGTGGTAGTACTCGCCCGTGGAGACGTCCTGCCTGGTACAAGAAGAGTGGAGGTCGATGACGACCGGGGTGTCGGCCCTGTCGTCGGCGGTAGCGTCGTTCATCTTGGAGTGAGATTCGGCGCGCGCGTTTTTAACTCTTTACAGGCGGACACGAGGGCGTTCTCCGGGCGGGTGCGGTGGCGTCTCCCGGGCGGACGTCGCGACTCCGGCGGCCGTCACGCGGCTTCCGGAAGCCTAAACAGTCGCGGGCGTCCACGCCGAGACATGGTGTTCGGTGGGCGTCCGGCGGTGCGCGGCATCGCGGCGGACGCACTCGAGTTCGCGATGGAGGCCGCCGAGGACTCCCACCCGAACGAGTACCTCGGGCTGTTGCGCGCGACGCCCGCGACGGACCTCGGCGTCGCCGACTCGGGGTACGTCGTCACGGACGTCCTGGTGGTGCCCGGCACGGAGTCCAATCCCGTGAGCGCGACGTTCGGGTCGAGCCAGGTACCCAACGACATGCGGACCGTCGGGAGCGTCCACTCCCACCCGAACGGCGTGCTCGCGCCGTCCGACGCCGACCGGGCGATGTTCGGCCGCGGCCAGGTCCACGTCATCCTCGGGCACCCGTACCGCCGGAGGGACTGGCGGGCGTTCGACAGCGAGGGCGAACCCCGGGACCTCGAGGTGCTGGACGTCGAGCTGCCGGACGACGAATCGTTTTTCGACTTCACGCAGGAAGACATCGACGAGGAACTGGAATGAGCCGAGTTGTCGCGCAGGGAACGTTCGACCTGATTCACCCGGGGCACGTCCACTACCTCGAGGACGCGGCGGGGATGGGCGACGAACTGCACGTCATCGTCGCGCGCCGGGCGAACGTCACGCACAAGGAGCCGCCGATTCTCCCGGACCGCCAGCGCCGGGACGTCGTCGCCGCCCTCGAGGTCGTCGACGAGGCGCGCGTCGGCCACCCGGAGGACATCTTCGCGCCCATCGAGGACATCGACCCGGACGTCATCGCGCTCGGCTACGACCAGCACCACGACGCGGACGCCATCGAGGCCGAGCTCGCCGACCGCGGCGTCGACAGCGAGGTCCGTCGGGCGTCTCCCCGTGATCCGGAGTACGACGGCGAAGTGCTCTCGACGGGCGACATCGTCGACCTGATTCTCGAGGAGCGCTGCGAGGACTGAGGATACCCGCCACGGCGCCGGTGCTCGCTGGAAGCGAGTAGGGACGGCGACGGGCTGCGGACTGCTCGCTCCCGCCCCCAGGAGCAGTATTGTGGGATACACGCAATTTTATTCGGGTGCGGGGAGTACGTCCGGTCGATGCCAACCAGGCCAAACCGGAGACCACAGGGTCAGTCCGTCCACGGCGCCGGCGCGGCGATGGTGGAACGAACGGGACTGGCGGATGCGGACGCCGTCGTCGGCGTCGCAGCCTACTCGGCGGACCGACAGACAGTACTGTACCGGGACGACGACGCGACCGGCGAGTACTCACCCGACTCCATCCACGAGATACTCGACCAGATTCGCCTGGAGACCATCGGCGTCGGCGCTGTCGAGTCCCTCCACGGCCCCGACCTCCGAGCGTTCGCTCGCCTCTACGACGGCCTGAACACCGTCGTCGTTCCGACGGGCGAGGCGACCGGGCTCGTCGTCGCGCACGACCCCGCGGGCGAGGAGTGCCTCGAGGCCGTCGTCTCGACCGTCGAGGACGGACTCACGGCAGCGCTCGACGAGCGCTGACCGCGGTACGGCGTCCGCTACAGGCCGAGTTCGCGCCCGATGACGAGGTGCTGTATCTCGCTGGTGCCCTCGCCGATCTCCATGAGTTTCGCGTCCCGGAAGAACCGCTGGGGCGCGAAGTCCGTGGTGTAGCCGTACCCGCCGAGCGTCTGGACGGCGTCCTCCGCGACCTCGCGGGCGGCCTCGCTGGCGTCGAGTTTCGCGAGCGCGGACTCCCGGGTGACCGACTCGCCGTTGTCGTACCGGACCGCGGCCTTCCGCGTGAGGAGGCGCGCGCGCTCGGTCTTCCGGTGCATGTCCACGAGCTTGTTCCGGACGGCGTCGAACTCCGAGATCGGCTGGCCGAACTGCTCGCGCTCGGTCGCGTAGGACTTCGCGGAGTCGAACGCGCCCTGCGCGAGCCCAGTCGACAGCGCCGCGATGGAGATGCGGCCGCCGTCGAGGGTCTTCTTCGTCTGCTCCCAGCCGTCGCCCTCCTCGCCGAGCAGGCGGTCCTCGGGAATCCGGCAGTCCGAGAGCTTGATCTCGCAGGTCGGGGACGCGTTCAACCCCATCTTGTCCCACTCCGTCGTCACCTCGAAGCCGTCGTCCTTCCGCGGGTCGACGATGAACGTCGAGATGCCGTCGTAGCCCGCGTCCGGGTCCGTGACGGCCTTCACGAGCACGCTGCCGGCGACGGACGCGTTCGTGATGAACTGCTTCGTGCCGTTCAGGACGTACTCGTCGCCGTTCTTCTCCGCCGTGGTGTCCATGTCGCTGGCGTCGCTGCCGCTCTCGGGCTCGGTGAGCGCCCACGACCCGAGGTACTCGCCCTCCGCGAGCGGGCGGAGCCAGCGCTCCTTCTGCGCCTCGGTGCCGAACAGCTCGATGGGTTTCGACGCGAGGGACACGTGCGCGGCGTACGACAGCCCGATGGAGCCCGAGACGCGCCCGAGCTCCTCGGTGACCAGCGAGTACATGAGCTGGTCGCCGCCGAGGCCGCCGTACTCCTCGCTGACGGGGACGCCCATCACGTCGAGGTCGGCGAGCTCGTCGAACACCTCCTCGGGGAACCGGTGCTCCTCCTCGATCTCCCACGCGATGGGTTCGATCTCCGCCTCGCAGAACTCCCGGACGGTGTCCTGGATCATCCGGTGTTCGTCGGGAACGTCGAAGTCCATGGGCCAAAATTTGCCACCGCCCGCATAAACACACCGGACGAGCCGCGGCGTCGCCGGACATTTAATCCGGCGCCGCGTTCCTCCACTGTGAGCATCCGCCGGTTCGTCCGCGGGACCGTCCCGTGGAACTCCCTGGAAGCCGTCGCGCGCGAGGTCGCCGACCGGTACGGCCACGACGAGCTCCGGGTGACGTTCCTCGACGCGGACAACTGGCTGTCGACGCCCTGCGTCGTCGACGACCGGTACTTCGTGAAAGTGATCACGGGACAGAACGCGCTCGTCCACGCGCTGTTCACGAGCGCGCGCAACCTCGGCGCGTTCTCCTCGGGGACCGAGGGGTTCTTCGAGCCGTTCGACGGCCCCGTGGAGATGGCGGAGCACGAACTCGAGGCGACGCGGAAACTCCGGGAGATCGGCGTGAACGCCCCGGAGCCCGTGGAGGCCTTCGAGGTGGACGGCCTCGGCGTCCTCGTCCTGGAGTACCTCCCGGAGTTCACGCCGCTCGACCGCCTCGACGAGGACGCCGTCGAATCCCACCTCCCCGAGCTGTTCGCGGCGCTCGCGACGATGCACGCGAACGACGTCGCGCACGGCGACCTCCGCGGCGAGAACGTCCTCGTCTACGAGGGCGACCTCTACTTCATCGACGCGACGAACGTCGCCGCCGACGGGATGCCGGGCGCACGCGCCTACGACCTGGCGTCCGCGCTCGCCGCCCTCGAACCGCTCGTCGGCGCTCGGACCGCCGTGAGCGCCGTCCTCGAGCACTACGACGTAGACGGCGGCGAGGCGGACGGCGCGGCGGACGCGCTGTTGCGCGCCCAGGACTTCCTCGGGTTCGTGCAGATGCGGCCCGACCACGCCTTCGACGCCGCCGCGCTGAACGGCGAGATCGAGAAGGCCGCCAGCGCGGACGACGACGCCACCAGGTGACGCGGACGCGAACCCCCGGGTGACGCGACGAGCACTGGGTGGCGGGGCGGCCGCGTCGTCCATGGAAGGTGTAACTTTTTCACCGTCGCACACGCAGTTCTGCCTGATGACGTACGAACACTACATCGACGGCGAGTGGGTCGAGGGGCACGGCACCGAGACCTTCGAGAGCACGAACCCCGCGACGGGGGAGACGCTCGGCGAGTTCCACCGCGGCACGGAGGACGACGTCGAGGAGGCCGTCGCGGCGGCCGACGCCGTAGAGGAGGAGTGGCAGTCGCTGTCCCGCATCGACCGCGCGGAGTACCTCTGGGACATCTACCACGAGCTGAAGGACCGCCACCAGGAGCTCGGCGAGATCGTCACGAAGGAGTGCGGCAAGGAGATCAGCGAGGGGAAAGCCGACGTCACCGAGGCCTGGCACATGGTCGAGTGGGCCGCGGGCGACGCCCGCCACCCGAAGGGCGACGTGGTCCCCTCGGAGATTCCGAGCAAGGACGCCTACATGCGCCGGAAACCCCGGGGGGTCGTCGGCTGCATCACGCCGTGGAACTTCCCGGTCGCCATCCCGTTCTGGCACATGGCCGTCGCGCTCGTCGAGGGGAACACGGTCGTCTGGAAGCCCGCCGAGCAGACGCCGTGGTGCGGCCAGATCATCGCGGAGATGTTCGACGACGTCGGCATCCCGGACGGCGTCTTCAACATGGTGCAGGGCTTCGGCGACGCCGGCGCGCGCATCGTCGACGACGAGCGCGTCGACACCGTCCTGTTCACCGGGTCCGCGGAGGTCGGCCACGAGGTCGCCCAGAAGGTCGCCGAGGACCCCGGGAAGCTCGCGGCCTGCGAGATGGGCGGGAAGAACGGCATCGTCATCACGGAGGAGGCGGACCTCGACGTCGCCGTCCACTCCGCGGTGATGAGTTCGTTCAAGACGACCGGCCAGCGCTGCGTCTCCAGCGAGCGCCTCATCGTCCACGAGGACGTCTACGACGAGTTCAAGGAGCGCTTCGTCGAGGTCGCCGAGAAGGTCGCCGTCGGCGATCCCCTGGACGCGGACACGTTCATGGGGCCCGCCATCGAGCCCGAGCACGTCGAGAAGATCCAGAAGTACAACGACCTCGCTCGCGAGGAGGCCGACAACGTGCTCGTGGACCGCACGGAGATGGACGACGAGGAGATCCCGGCGGGCCACGAGGACGGCAACTGGGTCGGGCCGTTCGTCTACGAGGTGGACTACGACCCGGACCTCCGCTGCATCAAGGAGGAGGTCTTCGGCCCGCACGTCGCGCTCATCGAGTACTCGGGTGACATCGAGCGCGCAGTCGAGATCCACAACGACACGCCGTACGGGCTCGCCGGCGCCGTCATCAGCGAGGACTACCGTCAGATCAACTACTACCGGGACAACGCCGAGGTCGGGCTCGCGTACGGCAACCTCCCGTGCATCGGCGCCGAGGTCCAGCTGCCGTTCGGCGGCGTGAAGAAGTCCGGGAACGGCTACCCGAGCGCCCGCGAGGTCATCGAGGCGGTCACCGAGCGCACCGCGTGGACGCTGAACAACTCCAAGGACATCGAGATGGCCCAGGGGCTCTCCGCGGACATCAAGACCCAGGACGACTAGGCCCGCCCGCCATCTCCGGTCCTGGTGGAATCTCCAAGGGCGAGCGGTCGCCGCAGGCGACCGCGAGGGCTTGGACTTCGAGGACATCGAGATGGCCCAGGGGCTCTCCGCGGACATCAAGACCCAGGACGACTAGGCCCGCCCGCCATCTCCGGTCCTGGTGGAATCTCCAAGGGCGAGCGGCCGTATAGGACGACGCCGTTTTCTTCTCGACAGCGGGATAGCGTCTGCCAGTAGCTTCGCAGGAGTGAAGCTGGCGAGCGCAGCGTAGCCGCTATTATTCAGATTCGCGCGGGTGCGACGTTGGTCCGGGGCCGCAGACGCGCGGCGTCCGGCGGCCCCGGGTGGCAGAAGGCAGGTGGTTGACGTCGGCGGTTGGGTTGACAGCGACGGTCGACAGCGGCGGATGCGTCCGAGGTGGCGGAGGCGGGTGGACGCGGACGACGTGGCCGCGGTCCCGGAGCGCGGCCACGGTGGCGGACGCGGGCGCGGAGCGTTAGTCGGTTGCCGTCACGACGAGAAAAGCGTCGCTTCCGGCAAGCGACCCTAGTTCGTCACGCCACTTAAATTCACGTATCGGCGTCGGGATTGCCCGGAAGTCGTCGGTCGCCGGTGGCGGTGGCTCGCGGTCGGTGGCGGGTCAGAGTAACCGCCGCGAATCAGCGCCGGCGGTCGCGGAGCGCGGGGAAGTCCGCGCGGACGCTGGCCGGCCGGTCGGGGTCGAGGTCCGCGAACAGGACGTCGGGGTCGGCGCCTGTAGCGGCGAGCGTCGTCCCCCAGGGGTCGTAGACGGCCGAGCGCCCGACGAGGGCGTCGTCGCCGAAGTCGGCGCTGCCGTTGACGGCGGCGACGTACGCGAGGTTCTCGACGGCGCGCGCCCGCGGCAGCAGCTTCCAGTGTTCGACGCGCGGGTACGGCCACGCCGACGGCACGAGGACGAGGTCGACGCCGTCGTCGGCGAGGTCGCGGTAGAGCTCGGGGAACCGGAGGTCGTAGCACGTCGTGACGCCGACGGTGAACCCGAGGAGGTCCGCGGTCGGCAGGCGGTCGCCGGGCGTGAGCAGATTCGCTTCCGCGGACTCGTAGCCGAAGAGGTGGTGTTTGCGGTAGACGAGGTGGCGCTCGCCGTCCGCGTCGAAGAGCACGCTCGCGTTCGCGAGGCCCTCGTCGGCGGGGCCGCCGTCCGTCTCGCCGAGGTCCTCGACGACGCTGCCCGCGAGCAGCGCGACGCCCGCGTCCGCGGCGGCGTCCCGGACGGCCGTCAGCGTCTCGCCGCCCAGCGGTTCGGCGGCGCGCTGGTAGACGTCGAACGCGAAGAACCCGACGTTGAACAGCTCCGGGAGCGCGACCAGGTCGGCGCCGCCCGCCGCGGCCTCCTGGATGGCGTCGACCGCGCGCTCGACGTTCGCGTCGACCTCCGCGCCCTCGATCTCGAGCTGGGCGAGCGCGAGCCGCATCTCAGGCCTCCGCGCGGAGCTGTCGTTCGAGCTCGTCGAGCTCGTCGTCGAGGTTGCGCTCGAAGAACGTCTCGACGCCCGGGACCTTCCCGTCGACGACGAACCGGTTGGTGAGCCGGCAGCCGTCGTCGGTCGGTTCGATCTCGTGCTCGCCGGTGACGTTGAAGATGCGGGACTTCCCGACGAACTTCACGTACCGCGGCGGGTCGCGTTCGACCTCCCGGGTGTCGACCGCGATGGTGCTGCGGACGACGGGAATCGGGAGGCGGACGTGCCAGGTCGTCGTCTCGCCGTCGGTGTCGTAGCTGTCGACGACGCTGATGGCGCCCGCGCGCTTCTCCGGGTCGGAGATGAACTCCCAGACGTCGTCGGCGGGCACGGGCAACTCGAACGTTCGCTCCACCCGAACGGTCATTGCCGGGGGTTCGCTCGCGCACCGCAAAAAGCCGCCGGTCGCGGGGGTGTCCGCGACGTCACGCGGGCTCGACGCGCCACGTCGTGGACTTCGAGCGGCTCCACTTCTCGATGTCGACGTCCTCGGACTTCTCCGCGAGTTCGGGGAGCCGCACACCGACCTGCTTCGAGGACAGCCCGAGGGACTCCGCGATGTTCTTCGCGCGGAAGTACCGCTCGCCTCGCTCGACGCTGTCCCGGAGGTAGTCGAGGATGCGGCGTTCATCGTCGGTGTAGTCGTCGCTCATTGGACGGGGGTATGGTCTGGCCGGATTTAACGATTTCCGCTCAACCCCAGACGTGGATGGCGGCGACGGACAGCGCCGCGAGCGTCACCGCGGCGGCGAAGCCGACGGCCGTCTGGAACTGTCCGGGCGCGACGAACGTGTAGGCGGCGGCAGCGGCGGTGAGCACGCCGAGCGCGAGGCCGATGCCGACCCCCATGTCTGTCTCCTGTGCGGACCCAGTCGTCATGCGTGGGGTTTGCGACGGGCGTGCCTTAACTCGTTCTACTCGCGGACGGCGGTCGTCCGTCGCGAACGCTCGAACGGGGCGGCCACCAGACGTTTACCGGGGGAGCGCACCGTTTCCAGCATGGACGTACGCGCGTTGCTGTTCGGGAGCAAACTCCGCATCGCGGCGACGGTGGTGGTCGGGCTCGGGCTCGCCGTCGGCGGCGCCTTCCTCACGGGGTTCCTCGGCGTCCCGAGCGTCGAACGCATCGACAACGAGTTCGGGACCGTCAACGAGTCCGTCACCGAGATCGAGACCGACCTCGTGGTCCACAACCCGAACCCCATCGGGGTACGGCTGGGCGGGCTGAGCGTCAACTACACGGTGTCGATGAACGACGTCGCGATGGCTCGCGGCGAGAAACACGGCGTCGCCATCGGCACCGGGAATTCCACGGTGAACCTGACGACGTACCTCCAGAACCCGAAGATTCCGGACTGGTGGGTGACGCACGTGCGGAACGGCGAGCAGACCACGCTGGCCGTCGAGGCGACCGTGAAGTCGGGGCTGCTCGGGCAGTCGGCGACGTTCCAGCCGGCGACGCGGTCCATCGAGACGGATATCCTCGGGCAGTTCAACTCCAGCGAGGACCGGCCGGTGAACGCGAACGTCGCGCTCGTCGAGGACCCCGTACTCGTGATTCGGCAGACGAACGCGACGTGGGGGAACGTGACCGACGCCCGGACGCCGATCAACATCGAGTTCGGCGTCTACAACCCGAAGTCGACGCCCGTCGTCGTCTCGAACGTCGGGTACAACATCACGATGAACGGCATCCTGGTGGGGTCGGGGGAGACCCAGGAGACGGAGACGATTCCGGGGAAGACCTACCGCGTGGTGGAGACGCCGACCGCCATCCGGAACGAGCGCCTCGACGAGTGGTGGGTGAGCCACGTCGAGAACAACCAGGTGACGGAACTTCGCATCGACTTCTACGCGGCGGTCCAGCCGCCGGGCTCCGACGAGACGATTCGCGTCCCGCTGGACGACCTGACGTACACGAAAACCATCGAGACGGACCTCTTCGGGTCGAAGTCCGGCGGGAGCGACGCCGGCGACGGGTCGTCGACGAGCGGCGGCGACTCGACGACGACCACGACAACGACGAGTAGCGATTCGACGACGACCACCACGAGTAGCGACTCGACCACGACCGAGAGCGGCGGCGAGACGACCACGACGACCACGACGGACGACGGCGTGCTCTGACAGCAGGGACTGTCACGGGAGCCAGATTTATACCGGCGGCCGCGTTCTTGGCGAGTATGCACCGGAGTACCCACGCTCCTGGTCGAGTTCTCGGATAGCGAACAGTCCATCGCCGCCGAGCCAGACGGCGGCGACATTCGTCTCACCGTGGACGGCGAGGAACTCGCGATCTCCCGCGAGGACGCCGCCGAACTGCGCGACGCCGTCGGGGACGCCCTGACGCGACGCGAGGAGTTCTTCCGGACCGCCTGCGAGCACCGCGAGGACGGCACGTACGTCGTGGAGCGCCGCGGCGCGGACTCCACGGGGAACTCCACGGTCTTCGAGTCGTTCCCGGAAGCAAGGCGGCTGTTCGAGCGGCTGCCCGCGACCTTCGACGCGGACGCGCTCTCGACCGCGGGCGTCACCGGGTCGCGGCGCCACATGCTCGTGCGGCACTTCGCCGAACACCCGTCGTTCCCGTGCACGTTGGCGTCACGGAATCCACTGGAGGCGGAGAAGACGGACTGACGAGTCGTCTCCGGGTCGCGTGACGGCAGTCTGCGAACACTTTTCCGGCTCGCCGTCGCGGGTCCGTTATGCCCTCCATAACGACCGGCAGGCCACTCGACGACCGCGGCGACCCGACCGACGGTCCTGCGCTGGAGTTAGACCCCGACAGCAGGGCGGCTACGCTCTTCGAGGAGTCGCCGCACGCCCTCGCCTCGGGTCCCGGGTCCGGAACGTGGTCGGTGATGCTGGACGACTTCGACGCCGGGCGCCCCGAAATGGTGGTGTGGCTGGCGCCGGACGCCGCCGAACTCCCAGGCCACGTCCACCGGGCAAACGAGGAGGAGTTCGAGGCGTTGACCGGTGAACTGACCGTCGTCGCGGGCGACGAGACCCACCGGCTCGCCCCCGGGGAGTCCTACACCGTCGACCCGGGCGTCGAGCACTACTTCCGGAACCACACGGACGGCTTCGTCGCATTCCGCGTGAAACTCCCGTGGGCGAAGACCGCCACCACCCAGTACACGTTCTTCGGGTTCGACCACGAAGGGAAGTTCGGCGGGGACGGCAAGTACGGCGAACCCGGTCCGATGCACGGCCTCGTGTTGAGCGAGGCCGTCAGCGAGGAGACCCACGTCGCCATCGCTCCGCGCGTCGTCCAGCGCGCGGCGTGGGCGACGCTCGGCAGACTCGCGAAAGCACTGGGCCACTCGGCCGTCGAAGAACGTTTCCTGCGGGACGACTACTGGCGACAGACGGTCGAACAGCCCGCACTGGGCGAATAACCGCGGGCCGGCGACGGTGCGTGGTCAGTTGATCGTCGTGTGGCTGGACTGCTCGTTGAGCCCGAGGTTCGCCGCGATCTCGGCGTTCCGCATCGAGTACTGCGCGGACTGCTGGAGGCTCACGAGGACCTCGCGGACCTCGAGGAGGTCGTGGTTGTCCATCTCGGGGAGGTCCGAGAGGATGTCGCCCTCGCGGTCGCCGATCTCCGCGAACAGCTCGCGGACCTCGACGGTGGCGTCGTAGTCGCGGGCGACGGCCGCCTCGACGGCGCTCGCGGTGATCTCGTCGACCTGGTCGGTGAACTCCCGGATGCGGCGCATCGTCTGCTGGTCGACCTCGAGGGTGTTGCCGTCGGTCTCGAGGACGGTCTCGGCGATGTCCTCGGCGTTGTCCGCGACGAGTTCGAGGTTCTTCGCGACCGACCGGTAGCCGATCAGGGGGAAGCCGTCGTCGAGGCCGACGGCGCGCGCGAGACTCGGGTTCTGGTAGGCGGTGAAGATGAGCCGGAGCAGCAGGACGAAGATCTTGTTCGCCTGGCGTTCCCGGTTGAGCGCGCGCTGCGCGAGGTCGGGGTTGCCGTGCGCGAGGGCTTTGACGGCTTCGCCGCGCATCGTCGACCCCGTGTTCTCGAGGCGTTCGAGGAGGTTGTCGAGGTCGAAGTCCTCGGGGTCGACCGAGCACCGGATGGTGATGCGTTCGGGGGTCTCCTCGACGACGCCGAGGCCCATGAGCTGGGTTTCGGCCTTGTAGACGGCGTTGATGTGCGCTGATTCGAGGGTCTCCTCGCTCTCGACGTGGATGATGCGGCGGCCGAGGACGTACTGGCCGACGATGGCGCGTTCGACGGCGTCGGCGTCGAAGTTCTCGGCGTGGATGGTCGCTTCCGTCTCCTCGCCGTGGGCGGACTCCGGGGTGACGGCGAGCGAGCCCTTCCCGCTCTCGCGGACGGTGACTTCGTCGCCCTTCTCGACGTCCTGCTTTCGCGCCCACTCGGCGGGCAGCGTCATCGCCAGCGTCGAGGGGCCGAGCCGCTGGACCTTCCGTGTCTCCATACCGCACGGGACGACTGGAACGACCTTAATCTTACCCCTCGAACCTAATATTGTCCTTAAGGTGGGGGGTGGCCGTGGAATCCGGGGGTCTTTTCCGGGCCGTGCCCCTTCGTCGGGGGTATGGGTTTTGGTAGCTACGACGAGTCCGAGCAAGGGGACCAGGACACGGACATCGACGAGGACGCCTCGGTGAACGTCCACGAGCACGACCACGACGGCGCGGTCAGCTTCGACACGGACGCCGACAGCGACGAACTCATCGACAAACTGCAGTCGATGAAGTCCGAGGACTAGGGAGGCCGTCGAAGCCGCCGGTCGCGACGGGGTCCACGACCGGCAGGTCGCGGCGAACACTTCGGGAGCCAATTTCTCCGACATCGTAGCAAACCGGGGCAGTGGTGGGTTCTCGCGACGGTGCTGGACAGCGCGCCAGAACCAGTCACTGAGGTCGATGGGGATCGACGCGCTTCGAGCCCCGGGACACCGGTGTATTGCTCAATCCGAGCAGGCTCCTTCGAGTGAGGGGTCTATCAGTACTGTGAGCGAAGCCGACACGCTCGTCGTTCAGCCCTCATCTCCGGAGTTTGCGGTAAGCGAGCCTGGGGGCCTGAACGATGACTGCTGGGAAGGTGAGCCCGAGCTGGTCCAGGAATTCTCGAATGTCCCAGTAGTCGCGCCAGAACGTGATGCCGTCGTCCGAGACGGTTCCGACAGACGCCCCCGAAACCTCGAACCGGTTCCCGGTGGCGGGAATCCCCTCGAACGCCCCCTCGTGGGTGCCAGTCATCGACCATTCGATGCCGAAGTCGCCGTCGTCGCTGACTGCGACGCGGTGGACGTCGGAGCCGACGTCGGGGAAGGCCGCGTACACGTCGCGGAAGTATTGGCGGAGCTCATCCCGGGTCAACGCTTCCTCCTGGATCGGGTCACGGAACGTGCCGTTCTCCGCGAACTCGGCGACGAACCCGTCGGCGTCCTGCTCGTCGAAGGCTTCTGCTGCGCGAATCACGTACTGTTCCCTGGTATCCGATGACATACACGGAAAGAGGCCAGTAGATGACATTCAAACTAGGGGTGCTGACCGGTGCAGGCCGATTCACTGACTCCCCCACGGGAAGACGGGAACCGCAAGTCGGAAGCGTACCCGTACGTCAGCCAGCACGCAGCGACTCACACGACCTTGACCATGCGCTCTTCGAAGCGCCCGACGCGGACCTTCGTCCAGCCGCGCAGCGACTCGTCGACGTCCTCGTCGCCGGTGTCCACGCGCAGCACGCCGGTCTCGTCGAGCTTCCGGGGGGAAGCGACCACGCGGACGTCGCTGCGCTCGATGACGGCGGGCGAGATCTGGTCGTTCCCGCGCCCGAACACGAACCCCTGGCCGCCGATGGGGGAGACGTAGACGACGTTCTCGTCGCCGAGCGCGTCCAGTATCTCGTCCTCGCTGGCGTCCTTCGCGACGAGGTCGCCGTCCCGGTAGACGTCCACCCCGAGCGGCGTGCCGTCGACGCCGAGGTCGTCCTCGATGCGGCCGAGCGTCCCACCGGGGCCGAGCACGTACGTGACGCCGTCCTCGACGGACTCCGCGACGCCCTCGGCGAGCGCGCCCGTGCTCCCCGAGTGCACCTGCTTGGCGGACTGCAGCGACTCCGCGACCGGGACGTCGACGACGCCGCGGAGGCTCGTCCGGACCTCGCCCTCGCGGTAGGCGTCCTCGTCGATGTCGCTGACCTCCCGGGTCTCGGTGTCCTCGAACGTCGCCGCGATGCGGCCGGCGGCCTCGGGGCGCACGGCGAACACGGACGAGTACACCTTCACGCCGGCGGGCACGCCGAGCACGGGGACGTCGGCGTCGACCTCGTCGAGGGTCTCGGCGACGTCCGTCGCGGTGCCGTCCCCGCCGACGAACAGCACGAGGTCGACGTCCCTGGCGGCGAACGCGCGGACCGCGTCCCGGGTGTCCGCCGCGGTCGTCTCCTCGCCGTCGGGGGAGCCGACGACCACGGGGTCGAAGCCCGCGTCGCGGGCCTCCGTCTCGCCCATCTCGCCGCCGTACGCGAGCACTTCCACGTCCCGGTCGTGCTCGCGGAGCGCGCGGAGGGCGGCTTCCGCGCGGCCGGGCGCCCGGGGTTCGGCGCCGCGCGCCCGCGCCTCCTCCACGTTCCCGTCGGTCCCCTTCAGGCCGACGCGACCCCCCATGCCCGCGATCGGGTTCACGACGACGCCGACAGTTCGCATGCCCGGAATTCGGGGACGCAGGCCGAAAAGCCACCCGGTTACCTGCTTCGAAACCGTGAATAGGGAGAACTCACTCGCCGGGAGTATGGCAGAGACGGCCACCGACCTGGTGGCGGAACTCAGGGACCGCGTCGGCGACGACCTCCGGGTCGCCGGCCGGCACGACGCCGACGACTGGACCATCGAGTACCTGCGGGACGACCTGCGGGAGACCTACGGGGTCGACGCCGTCGACGACATCGCCGACGACCTCGTGTTGAACGTCCTCGGGGACCGCCGCCAGCAGGACCTCTACGACCTCGGCGACCTCCGGGCGACCGTCCGCCTCTTCGAGGACGGGTTCGTCGTCCACGTGCCGACGGGCGACCGCGGCGGCTACCTCGTCTCCCTCGACCAGTCCGCCGACGTCATGGGGCAGGACGTGGTCGCCGTCGTGCGGGACGCGCTCGCGTGAACCAAGAGTTAAGAGCGCGCCGCGGGAACACCGAGGCATGTTCGCGCTGTTGAGTGCCGCGGAGTCCGCGTCGCTACCGATCAACGCCGTCGGCTGGGCCGTGACGGTCCTCGGACTCGCGTTCGCCGTTGCGTGGGCGGCCTACGTCGCTCGCTGAACGCGGTCCCGGAACCAGTCGGCCGCCTCCCTGGCGGTCGACGCCTCGCTGTGCTGTATCTTCACGCGGACCTCCTCGCCGGGGTAGCTCCCGACGGTCACGTCGTACGTCTCGCGGAGGTCCGCGAGCGCGTCCAGGAGCGCGCTCTCGGGCGCGTCGACGTACACGAACTCGACGTGCGTGCCTTCGCCCGAGAACTCGTCGGCGACCGAGTCGAACATCGCCCGCATCTCGTCGGGGACCCCCGGAAGCACGTAGACGTTCTCGACGACGGCGCCCGGCGCGACGCCCTCGACGTTCTCGAGGAGGCGGGCGCCCGCCGGGAGGTCCGTCGTGCCGTCCGTGAGGTCGCCGCGCTCGTAGGTCTCGTGGTCGTCGAAGTACGCGACGGCGTCCGGGTGTTCGACCATCTCGCGGTCGAACGCCGCGGCGACGCCGTCCATCGTCACGTCGTCGTGGGTCGGGCCGATGCCGCCCGTGACGACGACGGCGTCGTTGGCGGCCGCCAGCCGCGACACCTCGCTCTGGATGGCGTCGACGTCGTCGGGCACGACCACCACCCGGGTGACGGTGGCGCCGCGCTCGGTCAGTCGTTCGCCGAGCCACGTCGCGTTCCCGTTCCGGGTGTCGCCCACGAGGAGCTCGTCGCCGACGGTGACCACCGCGACCTGCATGTCCGCGGCTATGGCGCCGGGAGGGAAAAGTCATCGTGTCCGGGAGGCGAAGCGTGGGCGGTCGGCGGGAGCGTGCAGAGCAGTCAGTCGTCAGGTGCGGGCCGCGCGACGGTGACCGTGTAGACGCCGCCGAGAAACGACTCCCGCGGCCCGAGGACGAGGTCCGTTTCCTCGAAGAGCGGTTCGAGGGGGCGGTTCAGGTCGGCGAACAGGACGCGAACCGCGGGGTTCAGGGCGCGCCGCGGGAGCGACGGCGTCTCGTCGGCTGGCACGAACTTGTCGTAGACGGACACCCGGCCGTCGTCGTCGAGCACGCGGGCGGCCTCCCCGGCGACGGCCTCGGGGTAAGGGACCACCGAGAGGACGAGGTGGAGGAGGACCGCGTCGAAGGCGTCGTCCGGGAGGGACAGCGACTGCGCGTCGCCGACCCCGGCGTCCACGTCGAGCCCGAGGGCGTAGGCCCGCGGCCGCCCGTTCGACCGTCCCGGGCACCGCGTCGACCGCGGTCACGGCGCGCCGTCCGGGAAGTACTCGAGGTCGCTGGCCGTCCCACACCCGACGACGAGGACGCGGTCCCCGGGTTCGAGGGCGAGGCGTTCGACCGCGCGCCGGCGGCCGGCCTCGAAGGACGTCGCCAGCCGGTCGTAGACGGGCGCGTACAGCCGGTACCGCAGCCGGTTCCACCAGTCTGGGACGGACACGTCAGACTCTACCACCCCACTGTGCTGGAACAGTTTGAAACCCCGGCTCGACGGCGCTGGGGCCGCGCTACTTCTCGACGTCGAGGCCAGCCTGCTCGCGTTCGTCCTCGAGGCGCCGGATGCGGAGCCGGTAGTAGACGACGCCCGCCACCGCGGCGAGCGCGAGCACGCCCGCGACGCCGCCGAAGAGGTAGAGGTCCCGCTGGAGGTAGAACTTCGTGTCGATGACGCCGCCGTCGAGGGACTCCCAGCGGACGTGCACGCGGTTGTCCTCGATGGTCTTCGAGTACCCCGCCGGCTCGACGACGCCGAACACCGGGAACGACGTCCGCATCCCCAGCGGCAACACGAGCTCGTGGGAGCCGTCGAACGCCACCGGAATCGTCACCGACCGGCCGCCCGCGTTCGCCGTGTACGCGAATGTGCCGTTCGCCGCCGGGAGCTCCACGACGGTCCGGGAGTTCCGCGTGGACACCGAGATGGCGTCCGCGCCGACCGTCGTGCCGTTCGGGTACCGGAACTTCACCGCGCCGATGCGCAGTGGGTTCCGGCCGCCGAACCCGCCGCTCCGCGAGAACTTGACTTTGCGCTGGCCGTCGACGGTGGCGACGAGGGTGTACTGGCCGCCGGAGACGTCGATGGCGACGTCGGTGTCCTTGCTCCAGTCGTAGGTCGCGTTCCGCTCCAGTTGCTGCTGGGTGGGGCCGCCGCCGGTGCCGAGACAGCCCGCGCTGACGGCGAGCGCGAGCACGCCGAGCGCGACCAGGAGCTTCCTCATGGGACGACGCAGAGGAGTTCCGCCCGCAGGTGTTCGCCCACCGCGGCGAGCAGGCCGGGCGGGTCGGTGCTCTCCCGGCAGACGACGCTCTGCTCGAGCAGCCCGAGGCGCTCGACCGTGACGATGTCGTTGGCGTGGCCCGCGCGGTTCACCGTCGCGCGCACCTCGCCGCGCGTCGAACTGTTCACGTTCAGGCGGCCGGTCCCCCGCGTCCAGTCGTAGAGATCGTCGCGCTGCTCGTCGGCGAGCCGCGGCGGGTCGCCGTAGACGAACCGCAGCGGCACGTGCTGAACGAGTCCGAACCGCTCGCGGACCTGGGCGGGCGACCCCGGGCCGAGGCCGAGTTCGTCGGCGGGAACCAGGACCGCTTCGCCGGCGTCCAGCACGAAGCCGTCCTCGCTCCACGACTCGAGGGTTCCGACGTACGTCTCGCCGGCCTCGAACTCGGGCGTGATCTCGCCCCACGTCTCCGCGAGGACGTTCCGCGCCGCGACCTCGTCGGGGCCCTCGAGGGTCACAGTCGGGAAGCCGTCGTGGCGGACGCCCACCTCGAACTCGACGTCGAGCTCGCCGACGTCGTTCTCGACGAGCGACCGCAGGCCGTCCAGGGCGCGCTCCCGGGCGTCCCCCTCCACGTAGACCTTGGTTGCGAGGACGACCATCAGGCCTTCACGCCGAGTTCCGACCGGAGGTTCTCGATGCGTTCGTCCATCGCGTCCACGAGGTGCGTGTTCTCCATCGCCTCGACGGACGACCCGCACTCGGGGCACTCGAACCCGAGGTCCATCGCCTCCGCGAACTCGAAGCGGATCGAGCACACCTCACAGAGGTAGAACTCGTTGTCGAGCTCGTACTGGCGGCGCTCGACGAGCGCGTCCAGCAGCCGCTCCATCTCCTCGCGGAGGTTCTCCGGGATGTTGTCGTACTCGAACGTCCAGAGGTACGTCAGCCACCCGGAGTCCTCGTCGCGCACCCGCCGGTAGGTCGCGAGGTCGTTCTCGTAGAGGATGAACAGCGCGCGCCGCACGTCGTTCAACTCCAGGCCGAGCCGCTCGGCCAGCTCCTCGTCGGTCACCTCTCCGTCCGGGGGCGCCGCCGCCACCGGCATCCCCTTCGGGCCGACCAACTCGTGGAGGTACTTCTGAACCACGGGTTCGTCCAGCAGATCCTCAAAAGCCATTACTCCAAACGGCGTCCGCAGCGTCATTAAGTCTTGTCACTCTCGCGCAACGGGCCGAGTCCGCGGCGAATCGGCGCCGCGGGACCGTCGCCTCGCCGGGTGGCGAGTCTGCTCTCACTCGACGTCCTCGACGCGCTTCCCTGTCGCCTGCGGAATCACGCGGCGGTCCGCGTCCTCGTAGTCCTGGTCGAGTTCGCGGCCGTCGAAGAGGCGGTCGAGGAACACCGCGAGACCGGCCACCTCGGAGTGGGGCTGGTTCGTGACGCCGACGTTCCAGTCGGCGTGCTCGTAGACGTCGAAGGGGACTTTCTCGCCGCCGACGACGACCAGGAGGGGGTCGTCGCGGTGGGCGGTCCGAATCTGGTCCGCGACGTTCTGGACGGGTTCGCCGTACATCGTGAGGTGGACGACCGACCCCTCCCAGTCGCGGATTGTGGCGTCGAGTTCCGCGGTGAGTTCGACGCCGAAGGGGCCGCCGAACCGGTCGGTGATGTCCTCGACGGTCTCGGCGGACTGCCCGGCGTTGTCCGGGAGGAGCACGCGGTCGGCGCCGAGCGCGCGGGCGGTCAGGCCGACGTGCGTGGTCATGCGGTCGTCGCGGCCCGGCCGGTGGCCGTACCGGAGCACCGCGACCTCGGGTTCGCCCTGCATACGTCCCGGGAGACGCCCCGCCGGGGTACGCGTTTCGGAACCGCGCGCTCGACGACACCACCGGAATGGATTTCCGGGTGGCTCGGGTAGACACAGTCAATCTTGTCGCCTACGACAACTCTCGGTTCGGTGCGTCGTTCGGGCGCGTCGTCGCGTCGCGCGTGGACAGTCGGTGCGCCGGCCCACGAGGTGGTCGCGTGAACCCGAGTCGCGTGGACAGCGTGACGGACCTGGCGTACGGCGTGCTCATCTTCGCGTCCATCGGGATGATGCTGGTCGTCGGGACGGAGACCGGCATCGCGTTCGGGTTCGGCGTGCTGCTGTCGTTCGTCATCCACATCGCGTGGAAGATGGCGCGGTTCGACCCGCAGTGGATGACGCGCGCGGTCGACGAGAGCGTGGAAGCGAAAGTCGGAGAGACCGTCGAGGAGACGATGGACGAAACGGTCGAGGAGAAAGTCGGCGAAACCGTCGAGGAGACCGTCGGGGAGACGGTCGAACAGACGATGGACGAGACAGTCGAGGAGAAAGTCGGCGAAACCGTCGACCGGACCGTCGAGGAGACTGTCGAGAAGAAGGTCGGCGAGACCGTCGAGCAGACCGTGGAAGAGACGATGGACGAGACCGTCGAGGAGAAAGTCGGCGAAACGGTCGGGGAGACCGTCGAGGAGACGATGGACGAGACCGTCGAGGAGAAAGTCGGCGAAAC
>JBDGUB010000020.1:16924-29197 GCA_042216245.1 Halobacterium sp. | reverse complement strand
GCGCGTCGGGTAGCGCGGGGCTACCGACTGCGCGGGCGTGCGTTCGCGTCGGTTCGGACGGCTACATCAGCTGCTTGACTTCCTCGAAGTCCGTGCGGCAGAAGGGGCAGCGGTAGCTCGTCTCGAAGCCGGTGGTCTGTGCGACAGTTCGCGTTTCGAGTTCGTGCATCGCGATGTCACGACCACAGTCCGGGCAGTCGAGCTTAGGCACGTGCCATGCGTATACACGCCATTGACTTAAAACGCGGGTTGGTACGTGCTACCACTTCGAGGCGGGAGACGGCCGCTGCGAGCCAGTAGCGACCCGGACGGCGATATCACCCCGATTCGGTCGTAATAAACGTCTTGTGGCCACGGGCCGTCTCGCTGGTAGCGCGCCTGACCGCCGGAGAATCGCGAACGCGACCCCGCACTCGCGACCGAGTCCGCACTCCGTTCACTCCGCGAAGCCGAGCTAAAATCAGCAGCCGCGAACCCGGACGGCCAGTTACGCGTCCTCGAAGCCGTCCTCGAAGACGAACGTCCCGTTGCGCTGCACCACTTCGCCGTCCACCTCGATGTACGAGTCCTCGCTCATGTCCACGATCATGTCGACGTGCTTCGCGGACTCGTTGCGCTCGACGCCCTCGCCGACCGTCGCCTCGTACGCGCGACCGAGCGCCATGTGGACGGTGTCGCCCATCTTCTCGTCGAACAGCATGTTGTACGTGAACCGGTCGATGTCGCGGTTCATCCCGATGCCGAGCTCGCCGAGCCGGCGCGCGCCGTCGTCCGTCGTCAGGATGCCCTCCAGGACGTCCTCGTTCTGGCCCGCGGAGAAGTCCACGACCTCGCCGTCCTCGAAGCGCAGCCAGGCGTCTTGGACCTCGCGGGCGTTGTGGTAGACGGGTTTGTCGAACAGCACCTCGCCCTCGACGCTGTCCGGGACGGGCGCGGTGAACACTTCGCCGGCGGGGATGTTGTTCGTCCCCCAGTCGTTCAGCGTCTGCATCCCCGCGATACTCATCGTGACGTCCGTCGTGTCCCCGGAGACGATGCGGACCTCGTCCGCGGGGTCGAGAATCTCGACCATCTGCTCCTGGTGCTCGCGGACCGCCTCCCAGTCCTTGTTGACGGCGCTCCACACGAAGTCCTCGTAGGCTTCCGTGCTCATGCCGGCGAGCTGGGCGTCCGCTGGCGCCGGGTGCTGCGTGAGACACCACTTCGTGTCGAGGCGGGCGTTCAGGACCTCGCGGTACGCGCGGTCGTACGCCGACCCGACCTCGGGGCTGACGTCGCTCTGCTCGCTGACGTTCTCGTGGGGGCGCGCGACGACGGCGGCGTCCGCGTGCTCGAAGAGCGCCAGGGCGTGCTCCGGCTCGGAGACGTCCTCCGCGTCGACGGCCCGCAGGTACGCGCGGGCGGCGCGGTCCGTGCCGATGCCGCGGTCGCCGCGCGCGACCATCATGGGGTTCGCGCCGACCTCGCCGATCTCCCGGTAGAGCGCGACCGCGAGGTCCTCGGCGACCGGCGGCATGCTCACCACCACGTCGTCGTCGGGTTGCAAGTCGATGGCCTGGTGGACGATGATTTCGGCGTGCCTTCGAATCCGGCTGTCCATGGGGTTACTGCCGGGAACGCCCGGAAGGGTCTTTCGAAACGCGGCACGTCAACGAGAAGGGGTCGATCCGGTGACGGCTGGCAGCGTTCACGGACGCCGGCTCGCGTCGAGCGGTCGCCGAGCCGGGGTCGACAGCGGTGCCGGGAGCCGCTAGCTTTTGTCGTTCGGGGACGGACGCGGAGTCGTGATCGACCTCCGGAGCGACACCGTGACGAAGCCGAGCGAGGAGATGCGGGCGGCGGCCGCCGACGCCGACGTCGGCGACGACGTGTACGGCGAGGACCCGTCCGTGAACGAACTCGAGGCGGCGGCCGCCGACGCCGTCGGGATGGCGGATGCGCTGTACGTCCCGACGGGGACGATGGGGAACCAGATCGCCGCGCGCGTCCACACCGAGCGCGGCCAGGAGGCGCTCGTGGAGCGCGAGAGCCACGTCTACAAGTACGAGCTCGGCGGGTTCGCCCAGCACTCCCAGCTGCAGGTCCGGACGTACGACGGCGGCGACGACGGCTGCCCGACGCCCGAGCAGGTGCGAGCGGGGTACGTCGAGGAGGACCTCCACCGGCCGGGGACGGGCTTGCTCTGCCTGGAGAACACGCACAACGCGAAGGGCGGGACGGCGGTGCCGGGCGACGAGCTGGCGGCCGCGGCGGACGCCGCCCGCGAGCTCGGGGTGCCCGTCCACGTCGACGGCGCGCGCGTGTTCAACGCGGCGACGGCGCTGGACGCCGACCCGGCCGAGCTGCTGGTTCCCGTGGACTCCGTGATGTTCTGTCTCTCGAAGGGACTGGGGGCGCCCGTCGGGTCGATTCTCGCGGGGGACGCCGCGTTCGTCGAGCGCGCGCGCCGCGTCCGGAAGCTCATGGGCGGCGGGATGCGACAGGCGGGGATGGTTGCCGCGCCGGGGCTGCTGGCCCTCGAGAACCGCGGCCGGCTCGCCGAGGACCACGCGAACGCCGCGCTGCTCGCGCGCGAGCTCGACGCCGTGGACGGCCTGCACGCGCCCGAGCCGGACACGAACATCGTGCTCGTGGACACCGAGGACGCGGGATTGACCGCGGAGGCGTTCCTGGACGCGTGCGCTGACGAGGGCGTCCTCGGCTCCGAGTTCGGCGAGTACACGGCGCGGTTCTGCACGCACCTCGACGTGGACGGCGAGGACGTCGCGGACGCGGTCGCCGCGGTCGAGCGCGTCGTCTAGCGATTGCTGCGGTCGACCGCGTCGCCTAGCGCTTCCCGCGCTCGACGCCCTCCTTGAACCCCTGGAACGTCCGCCGGACGAAGAGGTACAGGAAGAACACGAAGAGCAGCACTGCGCCCGCGACGACGTAGAACATCGGGCCGAACTGCACCATACGTGGTGGTTCCACCGTGGCACAATAGGGGTTTCGGCGCGAGCAGCGCCGGAGCGGGCGGTATCCGGACGGTGTTCGGGCGGTGTTCGGGCGGTGTCCGGACGGTGCACGGACCGTGTGCGCCAGCGGCAGTGTCACGACAAAATTCATTGTAGTCTGGTTCGAAGTGGGGGGCATGTCCGGTCTCCTGCCCTCCAAGTCGGAGCCTGTCGACGCCGACGGCGAGCCCCGGGTCGTCGGCGTGGACTCCGACGACGCGGACCGCCTGCTGTCGGCGCTGTCCTCGGGCACTGCCCGGAGCCTGTACGCGGCCCTGCACGACCGTCCCGCGACGCCGTCGGAGCTCGCGGAGGACGTCGACACGTCCCTCCAGAACGCACAGTACCACCTGGAGAACCTCCAGGAAGCGGAGCTCATCGAGGAGTGCGACACCCGGTACTCGGCGAAAGGCCGCGAGATGAGCGTGTACGCGCCCTGCGACGCGCCCGTGGTGCTGTTCGCGGGCAGCGAGGAGGAGGGCGAGAGCGTGCAGACGGCGTTGACGAGCCTGCTCGGCGGCATCGGGCTGCTCGGGGTCGCGAGCCTGGTCGTGCAGCGCGTGTTCGGGAGCGGGCTGTCGCCGCCGGGGTCCGACGGGGCCGCCCGGGGGACGGAGCCGGTCTCGGGGCTGGTCGCGCAGGGCGGCGAACAGACCCGGGTGGCGGCCGACGCCGCCCAGGGGGCGGCGGGGCTGCCGACCGGGCTGGTGTTCTTCCTCGGGGGGCTGCTGGTGCTCTCGCTGGTCGCCGTCGCGTGGGTCGCGCGTAGCTAAAATGGGTTTTTGAGCCTACGTCGCCTACTTGACAACGGGACTCGTACCAGTGGGTACAGGCCGCTTCGGCCTGCGGCCCGCTGGCGCTACTCCCCCTCCACCCGGAACTCCCGCAGCGCGGTCCCGTCGCGGGCGCGCAGCTCGCCGCGCACGCCCCCGTCCATGGGGTACAGTTCGGCGTGCGCGGCGGGGTTCCCGCGCGGGTCCGCGTGACTCCCAGGATTCAACAGCACCGCGTCCGCCGTCTCCGTGACCGTCGGCGCGTGCGTGTGCCCGTAGACGACGAGGTCGGCGTCCCGCTGCCGCCCGAACAGCGACAGCCCCATCTCGCCGCCGTCGCGGCGGTGCGTGAGCGCGACCGTGAGGCCGGCGGCGTCGAGCGTGCGCGCGGCCGGGAGGCGGTCGCGGACCGCGGGCGTGTCCGCGTTCCCGTGGACCGCGAGCAGGCGGTCGCTCTCGGCGTGGAACGCGTCGAGGGCGGCTTCCGTGGTGAAGTCGCCGGCGTGCACGACGAGGTCGGCGGCCGCGACGGCGTCGCGGGCGCGGCCGGCGAGTTCGTGGCCGGTCTCGCTGTGGGTGTCCGAGAGGACGGCGATCATGTCAGCGGGTTCGCGGCGGCGCCCCGTGACTGTTTCGCGACGCGGTCCGGTGCAAGAACGCCTTTGTGTCGGCCGGGTGAACCCCGGCCAATGGCCGGCAGCAAGACCGTCGTGCTCGCGGCGCTGTTCGCGAACGGCGCGATAGCGGTGTTGAAGTTCCTCGGGTTCCTGGTGACCGGGAGTCCGGCGATGCTCTCGGAGACCTACCACTCCGTCTCGGACACCGGCAACCAGGTCTTCTTGCTCGTCGGGCTGCGGTACGGGGAGCGCGACCCGACGCGCTCGCACCCCTTCGGGTACGGGAAGGCGCAGTTCTTCTACTCGTTTCTCGTGAGCGTGATGCTGTTCGGCATCGCGGGCTGGGAGTCCGCGAAGCACGGGTACAGCGCGCTCACCCACCACGAGACCGTGCTCGCCCAGCGGGCGAACCTGCTCGGCTACGAGTTCCCCGGGGTGTGGGTGAACTACGCGGTGTTGGTCGGCGCCATCGGGTTCGAGGGGTACGCGTTCGCGCAGGCATACCGGGAGACGAAACGCCAGATGGCGGTCCACGGCTGGGAGACGTTCCGGGAGTCGTTCCGGCGGACGAGCGACACGACGACGCTCACCGCGTTGACCGAGGACACCGTCGCGCTCCTGGGGTTGTCGCTGGCGCTGGTCGGCATCTTCCTCAGCCGGCAGACGGGGAATCCGGCGTACGACGCGGCGGCGGCGCTGCTCATCGGCGTGCTGTTGATGGGGTTCGCGGTGGCGCTGGCGTGGGAGAACAAGCGCCTGCTGCTGGGGGAGAGCCTCCCGAAGCGCGAGGAGGACGCCCTGCGGGAGGTCGTTCGGGGGTTCGAGGGCGTGGAGCGAGTGGTGGACTTCCGGACGGTGTACTTCGGGCCGAACGAGGTCGTGGTGACGGCGGACGTGGCGTTCGCCGAGGGCTTCGAGACGGACGCGATGGACGACGCCATCACGGCCCTCGAGGACGAGTTACGGGCGGCGAACGCGGCCGTCTCGAAGGTGTACATCGAGCCGGAGACGGCCGCCTGACCGGCCCGAGTGCGTACCCGTATCACGAATATTTGTTTTCGAATTCGGGGGCTTTCGCGGACGAGCTCGCGGAGCGCGCCCAGGCGCTCGGCGGCGTCCCGCACGCCAGCATGGCGACGCTCCAGAGCGAGTCCACGCTCGAACCCGAGGACGAGGACGTCTACGACATCCGCACCTCCCTCCAGAACGACCTCGAGCTGTACGGCGAGGTCATCGAGACGCTGCGCGAGCACGTCGACCTCGCGCAGAACCTCGGCGACCACGCGACCGCCGAGATCCTCCGCGAGAACCTCGTGCAGGTCGAGGAGGACGCCCACCACGTCGAGCACTACCTCGAGGGCGACACCCTCGTCCAGCAATAACGCACCGGAGAACGCCTCCCGTCGGGGAACGCAGTCCGTCGTAGAATCCGCTCTTTCTCTCTTCGCCGCTACCGTTCGACGTCGACGACGTAGTCCGTGGAGAGCCAGCCGTCGGGGTTGTCGGCTTCGGTGAAGACGGTGCGGTCGGGCGACGACCGGAACGCCGACACGGCCTCCTCGTCGTCCTGCGTGAGTGCCATCACGTCACCGTAGTGGCCCCACCCGGAATATACGTTTTGGTCGGCCTAAACCGGCGGGGAGCGGGCGCGTCCCAGGGGCTGACGTTTATACGGCGTGACGACGAACTGTCCCCCATCGTGGCCGCGAGCGACTCACCCGACTACATGCAGTTCTTCCCGAAGTCCGCGCCCTACGACAACCAGCGGGCGGCGATGGACGAAATCCGGGACGCCCTCGACGACGGCCGGGACGTGCTCTTCGAGGGCGCCTGCGGGACCGGGAAGACGCTCGCGGCGCTCGCGCCAGCGCTCGCCCACGCCCGCGAGGAGGACAAGACGGTCGTCATCACGACGAACGTCCACCAGCAGATGCGGCAGTTCGTCCGCGAAGCCCGCGAGATCCACGACGCCGAACCCATCCGCGCGGTCGTCTTCAAGGGCAAGGGCTCGATGTGCCACATCGACGTCGACTACGAGGAGTGCCAGGTGCTCCGGGACAACACCCACGAGCTCGTCGACGCCGAACGCGACAAGCGCGAACTCGAACGCCGCCAGGAAGCCCTCCTCGAGGAGAGCCAGGACGGCGACCAGGCGGCCGCCGAAGCCCGCCAGTCCGTGATGGAGGAACTCGACGCCGTCGACGACGAGCTCGAGGACCTCCGCGAGGGCAACGTCTGCGAGCGCTACTACGAGAACCTCACGCGGGACAACGACGAGTTCTACGAGTGGCTGTACGACGGCGTCCGCACCCCCGAGGACATCTACGAGTACGCCGAGGACGCCGGGCTCTGCGGGTACGAACTCCTCAAGGACGGCATCGAGGGCGTCGACCTCGCGGTCTGCAACTACCACCACCTCCTCGACCCCGGGATTCGCGCGCAGTTCTTCCGCTGGCTCGGCCGCGACCCCGAGGACGTCGTCGTGGTGTTCGACGAGGCGCACAACGTCGAGGACGCCGCCCGCGACCACGCCGCGGAGACGCTCACGGAGAACTCCCTGGACAGCGCGCTCGCGGAGCTCGAGGAGACCACCGACCCGCGCGCCGACGCCGCCGACCGCGTGCTGCGCGCGTTCCGGGACGCGCTCGTCGAGACGTACGAGGACGCGTTCGGCCCGGGCGGCGACGGCCCGGCGCGCGCCCGCTCGGAGGTCGGCGCGAACTGGACGGACGTCCCCGTCGCGAACGACGACCGGCGGGACGACCTGACGCTGGCGTTCCTCCAGGCCTACCAGGGGCCGGGCATCCGGGAGGACGTCGACGACGCCCTCGCGCTCGGCGACCACCTCGACGAGGAGTACGAGGACGCCTACCGGAACGGGGACGCGACGACGCGGCGGGACTGCCACGTCCTGCAGGCCGCGGAGTTCGTGGAGGCGTACGTCGAGCGCGGCGGCGAACTCGGCCAGTACCCGACCGCGGCCGTCCGCCGGAACGAGCAGACCGACGAGGTGTACGGGCGCGCCGAACTCTACACCTGCATCCCCCGGGAGGTGACGACGGACCTCTTCGACGCCGTCCACGCGTCCGTGCTGATGAGCGCGACGCTCCGGCCGTTCGACGTGGTCGCGGACGTGCTCGGCCTCGAGGACCCGGCGACGATAGCGTTCGGCCTCCAGTTCCCCGAGGAGCGCCGCCGGACGTTCGCGGTGGACACGGAGCCGCTGTTCTCCTCGAAGCGCGAGGACCCGAGCGTGCAGTCCGAGGTCGCGGACGTCCTCCGGGACGCCGTCGAGTTCACGCCCGGGAACTGCCTCTTCTTCTTCCCGAGTTACGCGGAGGCCGAACGCTACCACGACCTCCTCGGGGACGTGGCGGCCTCCCGGTACCTCGACGAGCCGGGCGTGGCCGCCGAGGACCTCCGGCAGTCGTTCGTCGCCGACCGGAACGGCGTGCTGTTCACGTCGCTGTGGGGGACGCTCGCGGAGGGCGTGAGTTTCGACGGCGAGGACGCGCGCACCGTCGCCGTCGTCGGCGTCCCCTACCCCCACCTCGACGAGCGCGCGGAAGCCGTCCAGGACGCGTACTCGCGGGCGTTCGACGGCCGCGACGACGCCCGCCACAGTGAGGACGCGGGCTGGCGGTACGCCGTCGAGATTCCGACCGTGCGGAAGACCCGGCAGGCCATCGGCCGGGTCATCCGGTCGCCGGAGGACTACGGCGTCCGGATGCTCGTGGACCGCCGGTACACGAAGCGCAGCCGCACCGAGATGCGGAAGTACAGCGTGAACCCGACGTTCCCGCCGGAGGACCGCCAGGAGCTCGTGGACATCGACCCGGGGAAGCTGCGGTTCTCGATGCTGAACTTCTACGGCGACCTCGACGCGTACGACGGCGACCCGCCGAGTCCGTGAGCCGCGCTTCGACGGTCGACGAGTCGGCCGGCGTCAGACGGCAACCGCGATGTGAACCCGCGGGCGCGAAGCCGTGGCGGTGAGCGCGCCCTACGCGGGCAGCGAGATGGAGTCGACCCGTTCACCGTGCCGGGCGTCGTAGAGGTAGAGTTCGCCGATGGTCCAGGTGACCGGCCCGACCTCGCGGCCGCGGACGTCGTCGACGGCGCGCCGCCCGAGGAAGCCGTCGGCGTCCCGCGCGAGCGTGACGTGGGGGTCGTAGTCGTCGCCGCCCTCGAGGACGGGCACCGGGTCGAAGACGTCGCAGAGGCGCTCGTGGAGGTGGTGGAGGCCGGGGCTCTCGACGGCGAGGTAGACGACGGGACTGGAGCCGTTCGGGGGGTTCTCGAACGTGTCCACTTCCGCGACCCGGGCTTCGACGGCGGGCGCGCCGGCGAGCGCGTCCTTCGCGGTCTGCCAGGCGGTCCGGAGCTGTTTGCGGTCGTCGGCGGGCACGCGTTTGAGGAGCAGCGTCTGTTCGTGGCGTTCGCGCACGCGGTCGAACGCGGTGAGCGCCGGCCGCAGCTCGTCGGCGAGCTCGTTCACCGCGGCGGGCACCGGCGCGTTGACGCTGTACACGTTCGTCCGTGGGGGTTCGAGCGGGAAAGCGCTGACGTTCAGCGGTCGTCGGCGGCGTTCGGATGCGGTCCAGCAGCCGGACTAGATGCGGTCCAGCAGCCAGAGGACGATGAGCGCGAGCACGACCAGCCCGATGACCGGTTTCGCGACCTCGAAGACGGCGGCGAGCGTGCCGATGAGCGCTTCCAGCACCTCGAGGCCGAGCCACACGACGACCAGCACGAGGATGATCTTCAGGAGGTCGTCGGTGTCGATGTCGCCGCGCGAGACTGTCATGCCCGGGCGTTCCAGCGGAACTGCCATCAGCGTTCGGGCCGTCCGCGGCGTTCGGGCCGTTCACGGCGTTCGGGCCGTCCAGTGGAGTCGCGGCAAATTGCGCCCAGGGGAGGAACGCTTAAACCCGCGGAGGTAGTTCCGTCGGGTACCATGACGCCGCCGACTCCCGCCGCGGGTTCGTCCTCGACGAGCCGCGGGGCCGCGAGTCCGGCGGCGACGCTCCTCCTGGCGTCGCGACGACCGGGGTCCCTGTAGACCCCTCTCATCCTCACTCCACCGTCCCGGTCGGCCGCACCGCGTTTCGAACGTCGCGACACCACACAACACATGACAGGAGGAACCGTCGCGCTCGCCTTCTCGGGCGGGCTCGACACGACAGTCTGCGTACCGCTGCTGGAAGAGGAGTACGGCTACGACGACGTTGTCGGCGTCACCGTCGACGTCGGGCAGCCCGACGCCGAGTTCGCCGAGGCGCGCGAGACCGCCGACGCGCTCGGCGTCGAGCACTACGTCGTCGACGCGAAAGCCGAGTTCGCCGAGGCGTGCTTCGACGCCGTGCGGGCGAACGCGACCTACCAGGGCTACCCCCTGGGGACCGCGCTCGCGCGCCCGGTCATCGCCGGAGCCATCCAGGACGTCGCCGAGGAGCACGGCTGCACGGCGCTCGCACACGGCTGCACCGGGAAGGGCAACGACCAGCTGCGCTTCGAGGCGGTGTGGCGCGCCAGCGACCTCGAGGTGTGCGCGCCGGTCCGCGAGCTCGGGTTGACCCGCGACTGGGAGATCGAGTACGCCGCGGAGAAGGGGCTGCCCGTGGATTCGGGCAACGACGGCGAGTGGAGCATCGACACGAACCTCTGGAGTCGCTCCGTGGAGGGCGGCGACCTCGAGGACCCAGGTTTCGAGCCGCCCGAGGCCATCTACGACTGGACGGACGCGCCGGGTAGCGGGACGGAGACCGTCGAGATCGGGTTCGAGAACGGGGTCCCGGTGTCCGTGGACGGCGAGGAGTTGGAGCCCGTCCCCCTCATCGAGTACCTGAACGACCTCGCGGGGAGTTACGGGGTCGGCCGCACGGACATGATGGAGGACCGCATGCTCGGCCTGAAGGTCCGCGAGAACTACGAGCACCCGGCGGCGACGACGCTGTTGACCGCCCACGAGGCGCTCGAGCAGCTGGTGTTGACGAAGGACGAACGCGAGTTCAGCCAGCAGGTCAGCCAGCAGTGGGCCGAGAAGGCCTACGAGGGCCTGGTCGACCACCCGCTCGTGGACGCGCTGGAGGGCTACTTCGCGGAGACCCAGCAGCAGGTCACGGGCACCGTCACGGTGAACTTCGAGGGCGGGCAGGCGCGCCCGGTCGCCCGCGAGAGCGAGCACGCGGTCTACTCGGCGGACGCCGCGTCCTTCGACACGGAGACGGTGGCCGGCATCGCCCAGGAGGACGCCACCGGGGTGGCGAAGTACCACGGCTTCCAGTCCCGTCTCGCGAACGCGAACAAGCCCGAGCTGACGCCCGACGGCGGGAGTTCGGGGACTGGCGACGCCGGCGTCGAGGCGGTCACGGAGTCCGGCGAGGGGGCGAGCGACGAATGAGCGGGGGGGAGGACGACGGCACGGTGGTGCGCCGCGACCGCTTCAGCGGCGGCCCCGCGCGGTCGTTCCTCTCCTCGATGGACGGCGACGACCGCATCTTCGCGGCGGACCTCGCGGTCGACCGCGCGCACGTCGTGATGCTCGCCGAGCAGGGCATCGTCGGCGACGACGACGCGGCGGCCATCCTCGACGCGCTCGCGGACGTGGAGGCCGCGGGGTTCGACGCGCTCCCCGACGGCGAGGACGTCCACGAGGCCATCGAGACCGCGGTCGTCGACCGCGTCGGGCGCGCGGGCGGGAAGCTGCACACGGCGCGCTCGCGCAACGACGAGGTCGCGGCCTGCATCCGGTACCGGCTCCGCGAGGACCTGCTGGCGGCGCTGGACGCGGTGCTCGCGCTCCGCGGCGCGCTCGCGGACGTCGCGGACGCCGAGGCGGAGACGGTGATGCCGGGGTTCACGCACCTCCAGCCCGCGCAGCCGACGACCGTCGCGCACTGGGCGCTCTCCTACGGGGGGACGCTGGCGCGGGACGCCGCGCGGCTGCTGGACGCGTACGACCGCGCGAACGAGTCGCCGCTGGGCGCGGCGGCGTTCGCGGGCACGACGTTCGACGTGGACCGCGAGCGCACCGCCGAACTGCTGGGGTTCGACGGCGTGGTGTCGAACGCGACGGACGCGGCGGCGAGCCGGGACTTCCTGCTGGAGGCGGTCGGGGCGCTGGCGTCCGTCGCGGTGACGTGTTCGGGGCTCGCGGAGGACGTGGTGTTCTTCGCGAACCGCGGGTTCGTGGAGCTGAGCGACGAGTACGCGTCGACGTCCTCGATCATGCCCCAGAAGAAGAACCCGGACACGCTGGAGCTGGTGCGCGCGACGGCGGGCGACGCGCTGGGCGCCTACCAGGGGCTGGCGTCGACGCTGAAGGGGCTGCCGCGCGCGTACAACCGCGACCTGCAGCGCGCGACCGGGCACGCGTGGACGGCCGTCGACGCCGTGACGGACGCGGCGGAGGTGGCGGCGGGCGCGGTGGCGACCGCGGACTGGCCCGCCGAGGCCCTGGCGGCCGCCGCCGGCGAGGGGTTCTCGACGGCGACGGGGGTGGCGGACGCGCTCGCGGCGGCGGGGCTGCCGTTCCGCACCGCGCACGAGATCGTGGCGCTCGCCGCCGAACGCATCGAGTCCGGGAGCGGCGCGTCCGAGACGGGCGCGGACCTGGACGCCGTCGACGCGGCGGCCCGCGAGGTCACGGGCGACGCGCTCGCGGACCTCGCGGACCCGGGACTCGTCGCGGCCGCCCTCGACCCCGTCGAGAGCGTCGCGCAGCGGGACTCCGCGGGCGGCCCGGCGCCCGCCGCGGTCCGCGACGCGCTCGCGGACGTCCTCGACGACCTCGAGGCCGACCAGGACGCCGTCGTCGCGCGCGAGAACGCGCTGGCGGCGGCGGCCGAGGACCTGGCGTCGGAGGTGGCGAGCTATGTCTGAGACGGC
>JBDGUB010000020.1:10570-16824 GCA_042216245.1 Halobacterium sp. | reverse complement strand
GGCGGCGGCGGCCGAGGACCTGGCGTCGGAGGTGGCGAGCTATGTCTGAGACGGCTACTGCGCCCGCGGCGAGGACAGTGGCCGGGCCGGGGGCTGCGCCCGCGGCGGATGCCCCGGCGCCGACGCGACCGCGACGACCGCCCCGTCCGGGGCGAATAGACAACTCTCTGAGTACGGGATCGGTTTCGGTTCGTTCGCAATTCTCGTCGTTCTCGCGCCGTTAGCGCCGAGTGCAGTTCGTTAATTTTGTTTGACAGGTTCGATTAGCTTAAGTGTGATGCGCCGGTACTGCAGGACGCAATGAGCACGTGTACCGAGTGTGGGGCCGACGTGGCCGTCCACGCCGACGCGGAGGTCGGAGAGATACTCGACTGTGGCACCTGCGGCACCGAACTGGAAGTCGTCGACACCGCCCCGCCGGTCCTCGACCGAGCGCCCGAGCTCGCCGAGGACTGGGGGGAGTGAGTTGCGCGTCGGCATCCTCTACTCCCGCGTCCGCCGGGACGAGAAACTGCTGCTGACCGAGCTCCGCGAGCGCGGCCACGACGTCCGGAAGGTCGACGTCCGCGAGCACGGGTTCGCGCTCGACGGCACCGACGCGCCGCTCGCGGACTGCGACGTCGTCGTGGACCGCTGCCTGGCGACCAGCCGGTCGACGTACCTCACGTCGTTCTGCGAGTCCTACGGCGTCCCCGTCGTGAACAGCGCCGAGACGGCCGCGGTCTGCGCGGACAAGGCGGAGACGAGTCTCGCGCTCGCGGACGCCGGCGTCCCGACGCCCGACACGACGGTCGCGTTCACGCCCGAGAGCGCGCTCGAGGCCGTCGAGGACTACGGCTACCCCTGCGTGCTGAAGCCCGTCGTGGGCTCGTGGGGTCGCCTGCTCGCGAAGGTCGACTCGCGGAGCGCCGCCGAAGCCATCCTCGAGCACAAGGAGACGCTCGGCCACTACGAGCACAGCGTCTTCTACGTCCAGGAGTACGTCGAGAAGCCCGGCCGCGACCTCCGGGTCGTCACCGCGGACGGCGACCCGGTCGCGGCGATGGCGCGCTCGGGCGACCACTGGGTGACGAACGCCGCGTCGGGCGCCGACACGACGGAAGTCCCCGTGAGCGACGACCTCGCGGCGGTCGCCGAGGCGGCCAGCGACGCGGTCGGCGGCGGCCTCCTCGGCGTCGACGTGATGGAGCGCGAGACCCCGGACGGCACCGAGTACACCGTCCACGAGGTCAACCACACGGTCGAGTTCAAGGCGCTGGACGACGCGGTCGGCGTCGACGTCCCCGCGGCCGTCGTGGACTGGCTGGAGGGGAAGGCGGCGAGCCAGGTGGAGGTGACCGCGTGATGGCGGTGACCGACGCCGACGCCGCCGAGCACCCCGGGTCGGCGACCGCGTCGGTCGTCGGCGCGAGCGGGTTCGCGGGCGGCGAACTCCTCCGCCTGCTCGCCGGCCACCCCGAGTTCGCGGTGGCGCAGGCGACCAGCCGCGAGCACGCGAACAAGACGGTCGGGAGCGTCCACCCGAACCTCCGCGGGCTCGACCTCCGGTTCAGCCACCCGGACGACCTCGAGCCCGTGGACGTGCTGTTCGCGGCGGCGCCCCACGGCGTCGCGATGGAGCGCGTCGACGAGTGGCGGGACGCCGCCGACACCGTCGTCGACCTCAGCGCGGACTTCCGCCTCGAGACGGCGGCCCAGTACGACGACTGGTACGACGGCCACAGCGCGCCCGAGCACCTCGCGGACGCCGTGTACGCGCTCCCCGAGGTGTCCCGCGGCGAGCTCGCGGGCGCGGACCTCGTCGCGAGCGGCGGCTGCAACGCCACCGCGACCATCCTCGGCCTGCTCCCGCTGGCCGAGGCCGGCCTGCTCGCGGACGCCGACGTCGTCGTGGACGTGAAGGTCGGGTCCTCGGAGGGCGGCGCCGGCGGCGGGCCGGCGTCCTCGCACGCCGAACGCTCCGGGGTCGTCCGGCCGTACGCGCCGACCGGCCACCGCCACGAGGCCGAAATCGAACAGGTGCTCGGGCTGTCGGTGTCGTTCACGGTCCACGCCGTCGAGATGGTCCGGGGCGCGAGCGCGACGTGCCACGTGTTCCCCGACGAATCCCCGTCGACGGCGGACCTCTGGCAGGCGTACCGCGAGACGTACGGCGACGAGCCGTTCGTCGACGTCGTCGCGGGCGGCAGCGGCGTCTACCGCTACCCCGAGCCGAAGGTCGTCGCGGGCACGAACGACGCCGAGGTCGGCTTCGCGGTCGACGACGACAACGACCGCGTCGTGGCCTTCTCCGCCATCGACAACGTCGTGAAGGGGTCGGCCGGGCAGGCCGTCCACGCCGCGAACCTCGCGCTCGGGTTCGCGGAGACGGCGGGACTCGACCAGTACGGGCTCCACCCGGTGGGCAGCCCGTGACGGGGTGCGGCGACGCGGGGTGGTCGGCGTGACGGTCGTCGTGAAGATCGGCGGCGCGCGCGCCGTCGACCCCGCCGGGGCGGTGACGGACGTCGCGCACCTCACGGTGAACGACGAGGACGTCGTGGTCGTCCACGGCGGGTCGACCGCGGTGGACGACGCGCTCGAGGACTACGGGAAGGAACCCGAGTACGTCGAGTCGCCGTCCGGGATGACCGGCCGGTTCACGGACGCCGAGGCGATGGACGTGTTCACGATGGCGATGGGGAAGGTGAACACCGACCTCGTCGCGGCGTTCGAGGACGCGGGCGTGCCCGCGGTCGGCCTGAACGGCGTGGACGGCGGGCTCCTGACGGGCCCGCGGAAGTCCGCGGTGAAGGTCGTCGAGGACGGCACGAGGAAGGTCCGCCGCGGCGACCACTCCGGCCGCATCGAGTCCGTGAACGCGGACCTCCTGGACGCCCAGCTGGACGCCGGCTACGTGCCCGTGGTGTCGGTGCCGATGCTCTCAGAGGAGGGGACGCCGGTGAACGCGGACGCCGACCGCGCGGCCGCCGCCATCGCGGGCGCGCTCGACGCGACCCTCGTGGTGTTGACGGACGTCGCGGGCGTCTACGAGGACCCCGACGACGAGGGGTCGCTCATCGAGTCGGTGCGGACGCCCGAGGACCTCGCGGCCGCGGAGGCCGCCGCGGAGGGCTTCATGTCGAAGAAGGTGCTCGCGGCGACCGAAGCCCTCGAGAGCGGCGCCGAGTCGGTCGTGGTGTCGGACGCGAACGCCCGCGACCCCGTAGTGCGCGCGCTCGGCGGCGCGGGGACGCGCTTCGACCCGGAGGCAGTATGAGCGGGTTCGTCTTCGGCGAGAAACCCATTCAGGTCGAGTCCGGGGACGGCGTCCACGTCTACGACGAGTCGGGCGGCGAGTACCTGGACTTCGGCGCGTCGTACGCGTGCGCGCCCGTCGGCCACGCCCACCCGGACGTGGTGTCGGCGGTCCGCGAGCAGGCCGAGGACCTCCTGTTCGTGCAGGGGTCGTACCCGACAGCGACCCGGACCGCGCTCTACGACCGGCTCGCCGCCCTCGGCCCCGGGGACTGCTCGAACGTCTGGCTGTGTAACTCCGGGACGGAAGCCAACGAGGCGGCGCTGAAGTTCGCGCGCCACGCCACCGGCCGCGAGACGGTGGTCGCGGCGAAGCGCGCGTTCCACGGCCGCACCCTCGGCGCGCTCGCGGCGACCTGGAAGCAGAAGTACCGCGAGGGGTTCGCCGTCCCGGAGAACGTCGAGTTCGTGGACTACGGGGACGCCGACGCGCTCCGGGCGGCGGTCGACGACGAGACGGCCGCCGTCCTCCTCGAGCCCGTGCAGGGCGAGGGCGGCGTCCACCCCGCGCCCGATGGCTACCTCGCGGCGGCCCGCGAGGCCTGCGACGAGACCGGGGCCGCGCTCGTCCTCGACGAGATCCAGACCGGCCTCGGGCGCACCGGGTCGCTGTGGGCGTGCGAGCAGTACGGCGTCGAGCCCGACGTGCTGACGGTCGCGAAGGGGCTCGGCAGCGGCCTGCCGGTCGGCGCGACGCTGTGCGCGGACTGGGTCGCCGAGGACGCGGGCGACCACGGGTCGACGTTCTCGGGCGGCCCCGTGCCGTGCGCGGCGGCGCTCGCGACCCTCGACGTCATCGAGGACGAGGGGCTCGCGGCGCACGCGAGCGACGTGGGCGCGCGCTTCCAGTCCGCGCTCGCCGACCTCCCGGTGCGGGACGTGCGGGGCGCCGGGCTGCTCGTCGGCGTCGAGGTGAAACGGGGGGCGAACCGCGCGCTCCGCAGTCTCGCGATGGAGCACGGCGTGCTCGCGCTCCCAGCGGGCCGCACGGTAGTGCGGTTCCTCCCGCCGCTGACGGCGTCCGCGTCCCACGTCGACCGCGTCGCCGACGCGATGGAGGCCGCGCTGTGACCCCCCGGGAGCTCCTCGAGGCGCTCGTCTCGACCCCCTCCGTTTCGGGTGCGGAAGCGGACGCCGCGGCCGTCCTCGTGGACTACTTCGCCGAGCACGGCCGCGAGGCCTGGACCGACGACGCCGGCAACGTCCGCGCGCCCGGCGACGACGGCGTCCTCCTCACGAGCCACGTCGACACCGTTCCGGGCGAAATCCCGGTCCGGGTCGCGGACGGCGAGCTCTGGGGTCGCGGGAGCGTCGACGCGACCGGCGCGCTGGCGGCGATGGCGGCCGCAAGCGTCGCGACCGGCGCGTCGTTCGCAGGCGTCGTCGAGGAGGAGACCACGTCGGCGGGCGCGCGCCACCTCGTCGAGACGCGCGACGCGCCCGACGCCGTCGTGAACGGCGAGCCCTCCGGCTGGGAGTCCGTCGCCGTCGGCTACCGGGGGCTCGTCCGCGGCACCTATGAGGTCGCGACCGAGCGCGCGCACTCCTCGCGCCCCGACCCGAACGCCGTCCAGCGCGCGACCGCGTGGACCGAACGCGTGCAGGCGGCCTTCGACGGGGTCGAACCCGAGGGGTCGGTCTTCGAGTCGGTGACCGTGAAACCCGTCTCGTTCGACGGCGGGGTCGCCGCCGACGGCCGGCGCGTCGAAGCCGCCGTCGACGTGGAGTTCCGGCTGCCGCCCGGCACCACGCCGGGCGACGTCCGGGCGACCGTCGCGGACTGCACCGACCGCGGCGAGGTCTCGTGGACCGAGGCGATTCCGCCCCACGCCGCGGACCCGCGGTCCGCGGTCGCGAGCGCGCTCCGCGCCGGCATCCGCGACGTTGGTGGCGCCCCCGGGCACGTCCGGAAGACCGGGACGTGCGACGCGAACATCTACGCCGACGCCTGGGACTGCCCGGTCGCGACCTACGGCCCCGGCGACTCGGCGCTCGACCACGCGCCCGACGAACGCCTCGACCTCGCGGCGTTCGGCCGTGGCGTTGACGTACTCACCGCGACAGCAACCCGCCTATGCACTTCCTGACAATCGACGACCTCGCGCCGGAGGAACTGGACGAACTGCTCGCCGACGCGGCCGCGCTCAAGCGCGCCCTCGGAGAGGGCGTCACGCACGCCGCCCTGCCCGGGCGGTCGCTCGCGATGCTGTTCGAGAAACCGTCGACGCGGACCCGGGTGTCCTACGAGGTCGGGATGACTCAGCTCGGCGGCCACGCCGTCTTCCTCGGCGAGGACGACGTCCAGCTCGGCCGCGGCGAACCCCTCGCCGACACGGCGCGCGCGCTCGGCCGGTACGTGGACGCCGTGATGGCGCGCGTCTTCGACCACGGCGACCTCGAGACCATCGCCGAGCACGCCGGCGTCCCCGTCGTGAACGGGCTCACGGACTACGCCCACCCCTCGCAGACGCTCGCGGACCTGCTGACGCTCCGGGAGACGGTCGGCGACGCCGGGACCGTGGCGTGGGTCGGCGACGGGAACAACGTCGGGTCGTCGTTCCTCGTCGGCGCGGCGATGGCGGGCTACGACGTGCGCGCGGCGACCCCGGCCGAGTACTCGTTCCCCGACGAGGTGGTCGACCGCGCCCGCCAGTACGGCGACGTCACGGTCGGCACGGAGCCGCCCGACGCCGCCGCGGGCGCCGACGTGGTGTACACGGACGTCTGGGTGAGCATGGGCCAGGAGGACGAACGCGACCAGCGCCTCGACGCCTTCGAGGGGTTCCAGGTCGACGCCGACCTCCTCGGGGACGCCGCGTTCATGCACTGCCTGCCCGCCCACCGCGGCGAGGAGGTCACCGCCGACGTCATCGACGGCCCGAACGCCGTCGTCTGGCGGCAGGCCGAGAATCGGCTGCACGCGCAGAAGGCGCTGCTCGCCGACCTCGTCGACTGAC
>JBDGUB010000020.1:0-10470 GCA_042216245.1 Halobacterium sp. | reverse complement strand
CTCCGGTATGGCCGACCGCTACCTCGTGATGGGCGACAACCACGGCGACGCGGAGTCCCTGCGCCGCGTGCTCGCGGACGCCCGCGGCGAGCACTTCGACTACGCCGTCCACGTGGGCGACTTCACGCGGGCGATGCGCCACGACGACCCCGGCCTCGGCGCCGACCAGCTCCGGGAGAGCGAGCCGGTGCTCGCGGAGTTCGACGACGTCGCCGACCACGGCCTGCTGTGGGTGTGGGGGAACCAGGACTTCTTCGGCGACCTCCCGTACGACATCGACGCCGGCACCGAGATTCCCGACGACGGCACCCTCGAGGTCGGCGGCCAGCGGTTCACGAACGACCTCGACGCCGTCGAGTCCGGCGTCGTGCTCGTCACGCACGTGGAGCGCTGGCGGCTCCTCGACCACTTCGAGGGGCGCGCGCACTTCTGCGGGAACACCCACCTCGGCCGCCGATACGGCCGCCGGCTGAACGCGGCGTTCCTCCAGGTCACGCACCCCGAGACCGGCGAGCAGACGTACGGCGGCTACTTCGTCGTCGAACTCGGCCCCGACGCCTTCGACGTGGAACTGCGGTCCGTCGGCAGCCTCGAGCGCCGCGAGTGCGACGAGCACCGCGAGCGCGGCGTCCAGTACCTCGCCGCGGAGTACGACTGCATGTACGACCTCGGCGACCGCGTGCTCCTCCGGGAGCTGGCGGCGTCCGCGTTCTACGGCGTCACCCGGGGCGCCGACCGCGAGCACGCGACCGCGGACGAACTCACCGAGTACGCCGTCGGCCTCTGGGACGACCCCCCGGGGGCTTCCGAGCGGACTTCGCGGCGTACCTCGAGGAACTCCACGACGACCGGTACGCGCCGCTGGCGCGCGACGAGGACGGCCGCGTCGTCGTCGCCGAGAACAGCTACGCGTACTGACCCGGTTCGGGGGCCTCCACGGCGCGGCCGGCAAAACCCGCAGCACCCGGCCGGTATTTGTGCCTCCGCCCCGGAGGCGTATCCATGACCGACCTCTCGCTCGGCGGCCCGACCCCCGCGGACGCCGACGACGGCGTCTGGCTGGCGTGCGTCGAGTGCGGCGGCACGCTCGCGCCGTTCGACGACGTGGTGTACCGGTGCCCCGACTGCGACGGCCTCCTGGAGGCGCGGTACGCCGACTACCCCGCGTTCGACGAGTTCGACGGCGAGGGCGTCTGGCGGTACCGGGCGGCGCTCCCCTTCGAGGACGGCGTCACCATCGACGAGGGCGGGACGCCGCTGTACGAGGTCCCCGACGTCGAGGCCGCGGCGGGCGTCGCGGACGTCCGCGTGAAACACGAGGGCGCGAACCCGACGGGGAGTTTCAAGGACCGCGGGATGACCGTCGGGGTGCGCGTCGCAGACGAACTCGGCGTCGGGCGGCTCGCGTGCGCGTCCACGGGGAACACGTCCGCGGCGCTGGCGGCGTACGGCGCGCGCGCCGACACGCCCGTCCTCGTCCTGCTGCCCGCCGGGAAGGTGGCGGCGGGGAAGGTCGCGCAGGCGGCGCTGCACGGCGCGCGCATCTGCGAGGTGGACGGGAACTTCGACGACTGCCTCGACGTCGTCGCGGAGCTCGCGGACCGCGGCGAGGCCTACCTCCTGAACTCCCTCAACCCGTTCCGGCTGGAGGGCCAGAAGACCATCGGGCTGGAGATTCTCGAACAGTCGCGGGCGGCGACCGGCGAGTGGCCGGACCGCGTCGTCCTCCCCGTCGGGAACGCGGGGAACACGGCGGCGCTGTACAAGTGCTTCCGGGAGCTCGTCGCCGCCGGCGAGATGGCGGAGTCCGAGATGCCGAAGCTCACGGGCGTCCAGGCCGAGGGCGCCGCGCCGATGGTGGAGGCCGTCGAGCACGGCCGGGACCGCGTGGAGCGCTGGGCGGACGTGGAGACGCGCGCCACCGCGATCCGCATCGGGAACCCCGTGAACGCGCCGAAGGCGCTGCCCGGCATCTACGACACGGACGGCACCGCCGTCGCGGTCAGCGACGACCAGATCACGGACGCCCAGCGCACGCTCGCGGAGGACGGCGTCGGCGTCGAGCCGGCGTCCGCGGCGAGCGTCGCGGGCCTCCTGGAGCTCCGGGAGCGCGGCGTGGTCGGCGCCGACGAGCGCGTCGTCTGCCTGACGACCGGCCACCTCCTGAAGGACCCCGACGCGGCGGCCGCCGCGGGCGGCGACCCGACGCCGGTTCCGGCCGACCCGGACGGCGTCCTCGACGCGCTCCGAACGGAGTAGTTTGGTTTCCGATAGTTCCGGGGTCGGTTCATCGGTCGACCGCCTGAAAGCGGCGGCCGTTGGGCAGTAAGTTTATTCCGGATGGTAGTGACACTCCCGGCTATGCAACTGACCGCGGGGCTCGCGCTGTCCGCGCTGTCGGCGGTCGTCTCCGTCGCCGTCGCCGCGTTCGCGTGGCGCCGGGACGCGCCCGGGTCCCGGGGCGTCGCCGCGTTCAGCGTCGCCGCGGCGGTCTGGGCGGGCGGGAACGCCGTCCAGCTCGCGGTCACGTCCCTCGACGCGAAACTGCTCGCCGTCACCGTCCAGTACGTCGGCATCGGCGCGATGCCGCTGGCGTGGTTCGCGTTCGCCGCGGAGTACACCGGCCGCGAGGAGTGGGCGAGCGCGCGCGTCCTCGGCGCGCTCGCGGTCGTCCCCGCTGTCCTGCTCGTGCTCGTCGCGACGAACGGCGCCCACCACCTCGTCCGGGAGTCCGCGCGCCTCGAGACCGTGGAGGGCGCCGTCCGCATCGCTCGCGAGTTCGGGCCCGCGTTCTGGATTGCGGTCGCGTACTCGAACGTCGTGAACGCCGCCGGCACGGTGATGCTGCTGGACGCCGTGCTCCGGGTCGGCCGCGAGCACCGCCGGCAGACCGTCGTCGTGCTCGCTGGCGCGACCGTCCCGTGGCTCGCGAACGTCGCGTACCTCGGCGGCGGGACGAACGTCGAACCGGAGGCGTTCCTCGGCGTCACCGCGCTCGCGTTCGGGTACGCCATCGCGCGCTACGAGCTGTTCGAGCTCGTGCCCGTCGCCCGCGACCGCGTCTTCGAGGAGCTCGGCGACGGCGTGCTCGTCCTCGACGGCGACGGCCGCGTCGTCGACTACAACGCCGCCGCGGAGCGCCTGCTCGACGCCGACCTCGCGGTCGGGGACGCCTTCGAGGACGCGGCCCCGGACGCGGTCGCCGCGGCCGCCCGCGACGACGCCGAGAACCCCGTCGGCGTCGACCCGGACGGCGCCGCGCGGTGGGTGACCGTCCGGACGGGGGCCGTCCGGGAGAACACGCCCGGGTCGCTCGTGGTGCTCCGGGACGTCACCGAACTGCAGCGCCAGCGCCACGAACTCGACCGGGAGAACGAGCGCCTCGAGCGCGTCGCGGACACCATCAGCCACGACCTCCGGAACCCCCTGAGCGTCGCGACCGGCTACCTCGAACTCGTCGAGGAGTCCGGCGACCCCGAGGCCGTCGAGCGCGCCGCGGACGCCCTCGACCGCATGGACGACATCGTCGAGGGGACGCTCCGGATGGCGCGCGCCGGCCTCGACGACCCCGACGTGTCGACGGTCCCGCTCGCCGACGTCGCGAGGCGCGCCTGGGGGAACGTCCCGACCGGCGGCGCGACCCTCGAAGTGGCGGCCGAAGACGCGGTCGTGCGCGCCGACCCGGAGCAACTGGAGCGCCTCCTGGAGAACGTCTTCCGGAACTCGGTCGAGCACGGCGCGGCGGACGCTGCGTCGCGGCCCCGCGAGGACTCCGGCGGACGCGGCGCGGCGCCCGGCGGCGGCGTGACCGTGACGGTCGGCGCGACCGACGACGGCTTCTACGTCGCGGACGACGGCGTCGGCGTGCCCGAGGACGACCGGGCCGCCGTCTTCGAGCGCGGGTACACGACCGACGAGGACGGCACCGGCCTCGGGCTCGCCATCGTCCGGGACATCGCAGACGCCCACGGCTGGCAGGTGGCGATGACCGACAGCGACGCGGGCGGCGTCCGCGTCGCCGTCACTGGCGTGCAGGTCGCCGAGGAGTCACGGCCGCAGGCCTAGGTCTTCGCGGCGACGATGCCGGCGCTCGCGAGCAGCGCGGCGACCAGCCCCCAGAACGCGAACCGGTAGTCGGCGACCGTCGCGACGGTCCCGACGTACGTCGGGCCGAGCGCGCCCAGGCCGATGTAGACGGTGCGCATCGCGCCGAGGTCGCCGCCCGCGGACTCCGCGGGGAACGCGTCCATCAGGTAGGACTGCATCACCGGCGGGAACGACAGCAGGCCGGTCGCGAACGCGACGACGGCGACCACCGCGACGGCCGGGGAGTCCGCGAGCACGACGCCCGCGAGCGCGGTGGCGCCGACGACGAGCGCGGCGACCGTGATGGCGCGCCGCGGGACGCGGTCGGAGAGCGCGCCCGCGGACGGCTTCACGACGGCGCCGACCGCGAACAGCACGCCGAACGCGGCCTGCGCGACCAGCGGGTCGAACTCCTTGCCGGCCGACAGGTACGTCGGGAGGAACGCCGCGGTCGCCTGCCACGTGAACGCGTACAGCGTGTACGCGACCAGCAGCCAGCGGAACTTCGGCCCGCGGAACAGCCGCCGGGCGGTCTCGCGGACGTCGAGGGACCGCCGCTCGAAGACGTAGTCCTCGCGGCTCCAGACGTGCAGGGCGGCGAGGACCGCGACGGCGACGGCGACCACCGGGAGGAACGCGTACCGCCAGGACGCCACCGCGAGCACGACCGCGGCGAGCCCCGCGGACGCGACGCCGCCGAGGTCGCCGGACGCGGTGTGGAGGCCGAACGCGCGCCCGCGCTTCGCGGTGTAGAGGTCGGAGACGAGCGCTCGGGCGGCGGTCGGGTAGAGGCCGGCGCCGGCGCCGACGACGGCGGCGCCCGCGAGGAAGAAGGCGTACGTCGGCGCGGCGGCGAGCGCGCCGAACCCGGCGGCGACCAGCGCCAGCCCCGTCGTCAGCAGCGTCTTCCGGGAGAGCGCGTCCGAGAGCCGGCCGCTCGGGTACTGGAGGAGCGCGTACAGCCCCCACAGCAGCGTGAACGCGACCCCCGCCTGGGCGTCCGTGATGTGGAGGTCGGCTTTCACCGCGGGGAGCGACGGCGACAGCACGAGCCGGCCGGCCTGGATGGCGAGCCAGCCGACGGACGTGGCGACGAGCAGGCGGCCGGCGTACCCCGTCACCAGTCGCTCCTCGGTCGCGGAGTCGGTCACGCGTCGACGGACGGGCGGCGCGCATTTGAGGGCGTGGAATCCGGTCGGCGACGCCGGCTGCCGGCTCCCCCGGTCAGTGGGACTCCTGGCCGGCGACGGCGGCCTCCCGGAGCTCCCGGCAGCGCTCGGTCTCGACCGTGAGCGCCGGGACTTCCGTCGGCTGCATGTCCTTGTCGACGGCGACGAACACGAAGTACGAGTCCGTGGTCTGCTCGCGGTCGCCCGTCCGGGGGTCCTCGCGGTACGCCTGCAGGCGCACCCGGATGCTCGTCCGGCCGACCTCGTAGGCGTACGCGTCGATGACGCAGATGTCGCCCGTCGGAATCGGGCGGTCGAAACTGAAGCTGTTGATGCGCGCCGTCACGCAGGTGGTGCCGGCGTGCCGCATCGCCGACATCGCGCCGACCTCGTCCATCCACTTCACGACGTTCCCGCCGTGCGCGGACCCGTAGTTGTTCGCGTCGTCGGGCTGGACGCGCTCCCGGTTCTCGATGTACGTGTCGCTGACGCTCGCCATGCCCCACCAACGACCGCCGCCGGCAAAACGAGTGGGGCGGCTCGCGCTACTCGCCGTTCAGTTCGATGCTCGTGACGGCCGTGATGCGGTCGTCGGCGGCGAGGCGCTCGCGGGTGTCCTCGGGGACCGGCGAGTCGAGGTTGTAGACGGTGAGCGCTTCGCCGCCGATGGTCTCGCGGGCGTTGAACATCCCCGCGATGTTCACGCCGGCCTCCCCGAGGACGCTGCCGACGAACCCGATGACGCCGGGTTCGTCGCGGTTGCGCGCGACGAGCATGTCGCCGTGCGGGATGGCGTCGACGCGGTAGCCGTCGATCTTCACGAGCCGGGGGTCGTCGCCCGCGAACAGGGTGCCCGAGACCGTGAGTTCGCCGTCGCCGTCCCCGACGGTGACCGAGACGAGGCTCTGGAAGTCCTCGCTGGACCGGGTCTTCGACTCCGTCACCTCGATGCCGCGCTCCTCGGCGACCCGGGGGGCGTTGACGGCGTTCACCTGCCACTCGAGGGGCTCGAAGACGCCCTTCTGCGCGCTCGCGGTGACGAGTTCGAGGTCCTCGGCGGCGATGTCGCCCTCGTAGCTGACCTCCACGCGCTCGACGCGGCCGTCGTGGAGCTGGGCGGCGACCTTCCCCGCGGTCTCCGCGAGCTCGACGTACGGCTCGATGCGGTCGAACGCGCTCTCCTCGACGCTCGGCGCGTTCAACGCGTTCAGGACTGGTTCGTCGTTCAGCGCGGCGACGACCTGGTCGGCGGTGGTGGTGGCGACGTGCTCCTGGGCGGCCTCCGTGCTCGCGCCGAGGTGCGGCGTGACGACGACGTTCTCGGCGTCGAGCAGCGGGGAGTCCGCGGGGAGCGGCTCCTCGGCGAACACGTCGAGGGCGGCGCCCGCGACGACGCCGTCGTTCGCGGCGGCCGCGAGCGCGGCTTCGTCGACGACGCCGCCGCGCGCGACGTTCACGACGTACCCGCCCTCCATCTCCGCGAGTTCCTCCTCGCCGACGAGGCCCTCGGTCTCGTCGGTGAGCGGGACGTGGATGGTGAGGAAGTCGGCGCGCTCGACGCACTCCTCGAAGTCGACGAGTTCGGCGCCGAGCTGTTCGGCGCGCTCCTCGCCGATGTAGGGGTCGTACGCGACGAGGTCCATGCCGAGGCCGCCGAGGCGTTTCGCGACCTCCTGGCCGACGCGGCCGAGGCCGACGACGCCGAGGGTCTTCCCGTTGAGTTCGGTGCCGAGGAACTCGCCTTTCGCCCACTCGCCGTCCGCGAGGCGGGCGTGGGCCTGGGGGATGGAGCGCGCGGCGGCGAACGCCATCGCGACGGTGTGTTCGGCGGCGGCGCGGACGTTCCCCTCGGGGGCGTTCGCGACGACCACGCCGTGGTCGGTCGCGGCGTCGATGTCGATGTTGTCGACGCCGATGCCGGCGCGCCCGACGATGACGAGGTCGGGCGCGGCCGCGAGGACGTCCTCGGTGACTTGCGTCCCGGACCGCACGACGAGCGCGTGCGCGTCGCTGACGGCGTCGAGGAGGGCGTCGCCCTCGACGTCGTAGGCCGTCTCTACCTCGTGGCCGGCGTCCCGGAGCCGGTCGAGGCCGGCGTCCGCGATGGGGTCCGTGACGAGAACCTTCATGGGGGACGGTGGCCGCGAGCGCGGATAAGGGTTTCCGCACGTGCACGTATTGACGGCGTTCGAAAGTCACTGAAGTATGCGAGAACGTGTGGTTCGACGCCGGCCTGTGGGCGCGTCTGTCCACGCTCGCGCACTGCTCCGGCGGCGTTTGCCGGCCGAGTCGTCCCAACCGAGTCGCCCCGACTGCGTCTCCCTCGCCGGCCTACCTGCGCCCGGGCCGGACGTCCGCGACCGCGTCGCGGAGGACGCGAGACTCGGCCTTCCGGAGGAGTTCGCCCGCCGTGCTCGTCGAGCAGTCCAGTTCGGCGGCGACGTCCGCGACCGACGCCGACCGCGGCACGTCGTAGTACCCGGCGTCGACGGCCGCCGCGAGCGCCTCGCGCTGCCGGGCGGTCACCGCGGCGGGCGCGCCGCCACGGCGGAAGTCGTGGACGGCCTCGATGGAGACGTCCAGGAACCGCGCGAGGTCGTCGTAGAACGCCGCGATCGCGTCCGACTCGCCGACGGCCTCGAAGCGCGCGGTCTCGTCGGCGCAAAACGACAGCGGCGGCGGGAACGCGACGTCCGCCGCGGTGACGAGGTCCAGGAGGTCGTCGGCGAACCCGTACTCCGTCTGCCGGAGGAACGCGTACGTGCCGCCGTCGCCCGCGACGAGGCTGGCGTCCGCGACGGGGTCGACGCCGTCGAGGACCGCGCGAACGGTCCCCCGGTCGGCGTCCAGCCACGTCAGCGAGGTCGCGGCGCCGACCGGCCCCCACGTCAGGAGGTCCGCGCGCGTCACGGCGTCCCGGTCGACGACCTCGCGGTGGAGGGGGTGGAGGAGGTCTGACGGGTACGCGACGGCGACGGCCACGCGCTTCACGCCGCGCACTTCCCCGTCCCAGGACTTAAAGCACAGGATTGGTCCGGCGTCAGTCGGTCGGGCGTCCGGCGTCTCCGTTTACTCGTGAGCGCACCCGCAGGGACCGCGGCCAGCGAGACTGCACCGAACGCGCGGACCGCCAGCGCGCCGGGCGGCAGCGTCGCGTACACCGAGTACGGCGACCCGGCGGGCGCCCCCGTCGTCTTCCTCCACGGCACCCCCGGGTCGCGAGTGCTCGCGTCCGTCTACGACGACGCGGCGAGCGAGCGCGGCGTCCGCGTCATCGGGTTCGACCGCCCCGGCTACGGCCGGACGCCCCCGCGCCCGGACTACGGCCCGGAGGACGCCGGCGCCCTGGTCGCCGCCGTCCTCGACGACGCCGGCGTCGACGACGCGGGCCTCGTCGCGTTCTCCGGTGGCGTCCCCCACGCGCTCGCCGCCACCGCCTCCCACCCCGACAGGGTGGCGGGCGTGGACGTCGTCGCTGGCGCCGTCCCCCCCTCGTACCGCGGCGACACCCCCACCCCGCAGCGCGTCCTCGGCGCGCTCGCCGAGGCCACGCCGCGACTGCTCGGCGCCCTGCTCCGCGGCCAGGCGTGGGTCGCAGACCGCCGCCCGCCCGCGTTCGTCACCGCCCAGTACACCACCGACGACGCCCCCGAAGTCCCCCCTGACGTCGCCTCGGCCGCGAAACGCGACTTCCTCGAAGCCCTCTCCGAGACCCGCGCCGGCGCCGTCCGGGAGGCCCGCCAGTTCACCCGCGACTGGTCGGTCCCAGCGGACGCCGTCGACTGCCGCGTCCGGTGGTTCCACGGCGGCCGCGACGCCAACGCCGCGCCCGACGCCGCCCGCGCGTACGCCGCCGACCTCCCGAACGCCGCGTTCGTCGCCCTCCCCGACGCCGACCACCTCGGCGCGCTCGCCGCCACCCGCGGCCGCGTCCTCGACCGCTGGGCGCGCGACTGACCCGCGCTCGCCCCGGCGCCGTAACGCCTGCCACGGGAGCGAGGTTTTTCCGCGCCGACCGCCAACGCTCTCGCGATGGCGCTGGTCGCGTTCGACTTCGACGGCACGCTCGCGGACTCCGAGATGCTCGACCGGCTCGCCGCCCGGCACGGCGTCGGCGGCGAGGTCGCGGACATCACCGACCGCGCGATGCGCGGCGAACTCTCCTACGCCGAGAGCCTCCGCGAGCGCGCCGGCCTCGTCGCCGGCCTCTCGAGCAGCGACGCCGCGGACGTCTACGACGGCGTCCGCCTCCGGGACGGCGCCGGCGACCTCATCGGGGCGCTCCGGGACGCGGGCGTCACGGTCGTCGTGCTCACGGGCGGGTTCGGGCGAGGCGTCGAGGCCGCGCTCGACGCGGCGGGCGTCGCGGCCGACGACGTCGTCGCAAACCGGCTGCCCGAGGCGGACGGCGAACTCACCGGGGACGTCGAGGGCCCGCTCGTCGAGGGGACGAAAGACGACGCGCTCCGGGCGGCGTGCGCCGAGTTCGGCGTCGACCCCGCGGACGCCGTGGCGGTCGGGGACGGCGCGAACGACGTCCCGATGCTCTCGGCCGCCGGCTTCGCGGTCGGATTCCAGCCGAAGGACGGCGTCGCCGAGCAGTGCGACGTCGGCGTCGAGTCGATGGAAGAAGTACGCGGCGTGCTGCGCGAGCGCGGCGTCCTCTAGAACTGCGTGCGGTCGGCCCACGCCGACCCGGCGCCGAGCACGGCCGCGCCGACGCCGATTGCCACCGCGTTCATCACGAGGTTCGCGAACGCGACGCTCCCGGGCTTCTCGACGAACGTGTTCCCATTCGCGGAGACGCTCCCGAACGCCATCGACGCCAGGAACGCGCCGACGACGACGAGCACGACGGCGCCGACGAGCGCGCCCGCGGCGCCCGCGACGTACACCTCGCGGTCGTTCGCGTCGAGTTCGCGGGCCGCGTACAGGCCGAGGACGCCCGCGAACGCCGCGGCGAGCAGCGGGAGCACGTATATCGAGAGCTGCACCGAGGAGTTCACGAATCGGGTCGCCTCGATGGACGCCTGCGGGATCTGACTGGACGTCGAGCCGCCCTCCGAGGACGACGTGACGACCGGCTTCCCGATGTACTTCAACAGCAGGAACATCACGCCGAGGCCGACGCCGACGGCGCCGCCCGTCGCGCCGGAGAACTGCGCGAACCGCTTCGTCAGCGGCGCGGTCACGAGGTCGGCGTACGACTGCTGGG
>JBDGUB010000029.1:0-29446 GCA_042216245.1 Halobacterium sp. | reverse complement strand
TCAGCTCACGCGGGCGGCGACGTCCGCCTGCGTGATGATGCCGACGGTCTCGCCGTCCTCCGTGACCATGACGGCCTTGTAGTGGTCGAGGAGGCTGGAGATCTCGTCGAGGGTCGCGTCCTTCGAGACGGTGGGGAAGCTCTCGCTCATCACCTCGCGGACGGCGTGGTCGCCGACGTCCTCGCCGGCGTGGACGACGTCGCTGTCGCTGATGGAGCCGACGGGGACGCCGTTCGTGATGACGGGGAGCTGGGAGTAGTCGGCGTCCTGCATCTTCTGGACGGCGTCCTTGACGGCGTCGTCGGGCGCGACGCTGACGACGTCCTCGTGCATGAGGTTGCCCGCGCGGACGACGTCGCCCTCGACCTCGTCGAGGGCTTCGACGATGCGGCGGAGCGTGGAGAGCCGGGGGTCGACGTCGCCCCCCTCGATGCGGGCGATGAGCGGCTGGGAGACGCCTGCGCGGTCGGCGAGCTCGCTCTGCGTGAGCTCGAGCGAGGTCCGACGCTCCCGCAGGTCCTTCGGCGTCGGCAGGTGCATACCGCTGGATAACCAGCAGTTATTGATAAAAGTTAGGGGGTCAGGCCTGGTCGTCGGCGTCCTCCTCCTCGATGACCTCGATGACCTCGAGGGGGACGTCCCTGAGCGCGCCGCCGACCTCGCTCTTCGCGATGCGCTGGGCGTGCTCCTCGCTGTCCGCGTTGAAGACCGTCAGCTCGAGGACGAGCCCGACGAGCGCGGTGTTCGCGGCGAGGAACGCGGCGTCCAGGGGCTCCCCGCAGGCCGGACAGCTCGTGACGCCGGCCTCGACTTCGACGTAGTCGAGGTCCTGGTCGTTCAGTCGTTTGCCGGCTTCGCTCACGGCGACGCCGATGGCGTCGTCGGAGTTCTCCACATCGCGGACCAGCCACGCGGCTTCCATCGCAACGACGTAGTTGCTCATACGCGTTCATCGTGACGGGGCAAGTCGTGTTTTGTGGTTCGTCGTCCGCAGCCCGGACGTGACGCGAAACTTCGGCATAACTTACGGAGAGGCGCAGGCGACCCAACGCCGCGCATACGAGTCACTCGCCGAGAATGCGCGTCCAGTTGGTGTACGGCCAACCCCAGTTGAATCGCAAGACAGCCCGGCGGTAGTTCACTTTGCCCGTCCGGAACGCATATATACGCGGTTCGCCTGAGCCGGTACCATCCCGATGTTCGACCGCATCACCCGACTCGGACTGTTCGCGCTGTACCAGTCCACGCTCGCACTCGGCATCCTGCTGCTGCCGCTCGCCGTGCTCGCCCGCCGCGCGGGAGTCACCCTCCCGTTCGGCCGACTCGTCGAGCGCACCGAGGCGGCCTACGAAGCGTCGACGTGAGCGACGGACCGCCCAGTCGCGCGTAGGCGGCCCGCTGCGCGCCGGGGAGCCTTCCGGACGGGAAGGGAATCCCCGGAAAAGATGGTTTTATCAGTCCCGGACTGGTAACCTCTGGTAATGTTCAACGCCAACGACGGCTCGGAGTTCGCCCGCAACCGGGCCCGGTTGGAGGACTCGCCCAACCCCTACGAGCCCGAAGTCGGCTCGCTCCCCGACAACGACGTCTCGCAGGCCCAGAAGGAGAACGTCAACAAGACCGGCACGACCATCGTCGGTCTCACCACCGACGACGGCGTCGTGATGGCCTCCGACATGCGGGCGAGTCTCGGCGGCCGCGTCGTCTCCAACAAGAACGTCCAGAAGGTCAAGGAGATCCAGCCGAACGCCGCGCTCTCCATCTCCGGCTCCGTCGGCGGCTCCCAGTCGTTCATCCGCTCGCTGCGGGCCGAAGCCAACCTCTACGAGGCCCGCCGCGGCGAGTACATGTCCATCAACGCCCTCTCCACGATGGCGTCGAACCTCCTGCGGAACGGCCCGTTCTTCCTCGTCGTCCCCATCCTGGGCGGCGTCGACGAGGACGGCGCGCACGTCTACAGCCTCGACCCCGGCGGCTCCTCGATGTCCGACAAGTACACCGCGCAGGGCTCCGGGATGCCGTACGCGCTCGGCACCCTCGAACAGGAGTACAGCGAGGACCTCTCCATGGACGAGGCCGTCCAGGTCGCCGCGCGCGCCATCGACTCCGCGAGCGAACGCGACACCTCCTCCGGCAACGGCATCCACGTCACTCGCATCACCGAGGACAACATCGACATCGTCGGCCACAAGGACATCGACGACGTCCTGTAACGGCCGGACCCGGTCTCGTTCTCTCTCCGTTCGACGCCGACCAGGGACGCGTCTCGGCAGCTTAGCAGCGACGCGCCCTACAGCTAGAGCCAGCGAACCGCCAGCACTCACCTACTTGACGCGCCGGACGGGCGGCTCGGCCGTCACTCGAGTTCGTCGCCGCGGCCGAGCCAGTCCGCGAAACTCCCCGAGAGCAGCGTCTTGCGCTGGTTCTCGATGTACTCGCACTGCATCGCGTACACCCCGTTCTCGAAGGAGTTCCCGTCGTCGAGCGCGTCCCGGATGCGCTCGCGCTTCCAGCCGGCGGGCGTGACGCCGTGGCGGGCGCGCTGCCGGAGCGGCCAGAGGTACTTCGCGGCCTCGTCCTTCGAGAGGCCGCGGCGCCGCAGCCCGGTCTCCGCCTGGTCGAAGAGGTCCGCGTACAGCTCCTTCGCGTCCGTGACGCGGTCGCCGTCCTCGTCGATCCACGCGAGGTCGGCGTCCAGGCCGTTCCGCGCGGCGTCGTAGAACGTCTCCCGCGCGGTCTCCCACTCGAGGTCGTAGAGGGGGTGTTCCGTCCGCGGGAGGTTCTCGAGGAGGCCCGCGAACGCGGCCTGCACCGCGATGGTGTCCCGGACGGTCGGCTGGCCCGCGATGGGGCGGAACTCGATGCGGGCGTTCGCCTTCTCCCGGGAGGACCCGCCGAAGACGGGGCGGACCCACCGCCAGAACGTCCCGTGCTTGCGGCGCCAGTGCGCGAACTCGTCGTCGAAACGCCCGCTCTCCTCGACGGGCATCGGGACGATGGTCTCGTCCGCCGCGACCCGGTCGATCGCGTCCTCGACGCTCTCCAAGTCCTCGGGGAACCGGACCTTCTCCTGTTCGCCGGGGACGTTCAGCACCGTCTCGAAGACGTCGATGCGGGCCTCCTGCCAGCCGTCCTCGAGAATCTCCTCGGGGGTGGCGTCGGCGTCGTAGAGGTCCGGCGGGAACACGGGCGCGTTCACGCAGAGCGCGAGCAGCGGCGCCGTGAACCGGAGCGCGTACCGGAAGTACGTCGGCAGGTCGACGGCCTGCGGGACCTGGTAGTGCGGCTGGATGGACGTGATGAGCGCCTCCGGCATCACCGTCTGGGCGTTCAAATCGAGGTGCGGGGCGTCCAGGCGCATCCCCGCGGGCTGGTCGGTGTTCGCCATCGCGTGGTATCGCGCGGAGTCGCTCATGTTCGCCGCCATCTCGACGCCCCCGCGTGAGACGCTGTCCGTGAGGTACTCCGTCGCGGTCTCGCCCTCCGGCGGAATCGTCCACATGCCGTCGCTGACGAGGTGGAGGCCCTCCGCGGCCATCGGCTCCATCGCGGCGTCGAGGTTCGCCTGCACTTCCGCCTCCTGGGCGCGGAGGCCGTACTCGTTCAGCGGCTGGGGGCTGGTCGACATCTCCGCGTTGTGGAGGCCGAGTTCCTTCTCGAACCCGACGAACTCGAGGATGCGCCGGGGGACGCGGGCGAGCGAGCCGTCGTCGCTCGTCGCGTAGAACTCGTACTCGAGGCCGACGATGGCCTGCGGGTTGTCGAACGTGCCCGCCGCGATCTCCTCCTTGACGACGCCGGCGTCCTCACGGACCCGCGCCTGGAACGCCTCCGGGTCGACGTCGAGGACGTCCCTGACGCGGTCCACGAGGTCCGAACCTGCCATGGGGGATGGGTTCGACCCCGAGCACCTAAATAAGCGGCGGCAGTGGTTCGCGCGTTTTAACTCGGGGGACCGGGTACCGGGTGGTGATGGAGTTCAGTTCGTTCGCCGCACGCGCCGCCGACGTGGAGGCCGAGACGGCGGACCTCACGGTCGTCGACCTGGTCGCCGAGCTCTTTGAGGCCGCGGGCGAGGACCTCGGCGTCGTCGCGCGGTTCGTGCAGGGCCGAGCGTTCCCGGCGCACTCGGAGACGAAACTCGACATCGGGCCGCGGCTCTGCTACGAGGCGCTGGCGCGAGCCGCCGGCACGAACGTGGACGCGGACGACGTCGAGTCGCGGCTCGCCGACGCGGGCGACATCGGCGCGGTCGCGGCGGACCTCGACCTCGGCGGGCAGGCGGGCCTCGGCGCGTTCGCGTCCGGCGGGGGCGACGGCGGGGGCGGCGACCTGACGGTCCGCGAGGTCGCGGACGAGCTCGCGGCGCTGGCGGCGGCCGCGGGCGACGGCAGCCAGGAGGAGAAGGTGACGCTCCTGTTCGGGCTGTTCAACCGGTGTTCGAGCGAGGAGGCGCGGTACCTCGCGCGGCTCGTGCTCGGCGAGATGCGCATCGGCGTCGGCGAGGGCACCGTCCGGGACGCCATCACGGAGGCGTTCGACGTCCCCGCGGCGTCGGTGAAGCGCGCGCTCCAAGTCTCGAACGACTACGGCCTCGTCGCGGAGACGGCGCGCGACGACGGCGTCGATGGCCTGGACGCGATGCACCTGGAGGTCGGCCGCCCCGTCCAGGCGATGCTCGCGCAGGCGGGCACCGTGACGGACGCCCTCGAGGAGTGGGAGGAGGCGGCCGTGGAGACGAAGTTCGACGGCGCGCGCGTCCAGGTGCACTGGGACGGCGAGGACGTCTCCCTGTACTCCCGGAACATGGAGGACGTCACGGGCGCGCTCCCCGAGCTCGTGGAGTTCGTCGAGGAGCACGTCGACGCGCCCGTGATTCTGGACGGCGAAGCGGTCGCTGTCGACGACGGCGGCGACCCGCTGCCGTTCCAGGAGATCCTGAAGCGGTTCCGCCGGAAGCACGACGTCGCGGCGATGCGCGAGGAGGTCCGGGTCGAACTGCACGCCTTCGACTGCCTGCACGCGGGCGAGGACCTCCTCGAGGCGCCGTTCCGGGAGCGCCACGACCGGCTCGCCGACGTCGTCGGCGACGAGTCCGCGGTCTCGGACATCCTCGTCACGGACGACCCGGACGAGATCGAGTCCTTCGAGGCGGACGCGCTGAACGCCGGCCACGAGGGCATCATGCTGAAGGACCCGGCGGCGGCGTACACGCCCGGCGACCGGGGGCGGCACTGGCTGAAACGCAAGCCCGACGTCGAGACCCTCGACCTGTTGGTGACGGGCGCGGAGTGGGGCGAGGGGCGTCGCGCGTCGTTCCTCGGGACGTTCCTGCTGTCCGTCCGCGACGAGGAAACGGGCGAGTTCGAGACCATCGGGAAGGTCGCGACCGGCATCACCGACGAGGAGCTCGCGGACCTCACGGACCGCCTGGAGCCACACGTCACCGCGGAGGACGGCCAGGAGGTCGACCTGGAGCCCGCCGTCGTCTTCGAGGTCGGCTACGAGGAGATCCAGGCGTCCCCGACGTACTCCTCGGGGTACGCGCTCCGGTTCCCGCGGTTCGTCGCCGTCCGCGAGGACAAGGAGCCCGCGGACGCGGACACGCTCGAGCGCGTCGAACGCCTCGCCGACCAGCAGCGCTGACGGACCGGGGTTTCAAGCCGCCGCGTCCCCGAGTCCGAGCTATGACATTCCGGGGTGCCATCCTCGACCTCGACGGGACCGTGGTGCGCGGCGACGAACTCGTTCCGGGCGCCCGGGACGCCGTCGCGGCGCTCCGGGCGCGCGTCGACCGCGTGCTCTTCCTGACGAACAACCCGACCGAGCCGCCGGCGGCGTACGCGGAACGCCTCGGGGAGTTCGGCGTCGACGCCGACCCCGTGGACGTCGTGACGTCGGGGACGGCGACCATCGCGTACCTCGACGAGCACCACGCCGGCGACGCCGTCTACCCCATCGCGGAGGAGCGCGTCGTCAGCCAGCTTCGGGACGCCGAGATCGAACTGACCGAGGACCCCGAGGAGGCGGACGTCGTGGTCGCGGGCTACCACCGGGACTTCCACTACACCGACCTCCAGGCCGCCATCGACGCACTCGACGACGACACCGCGCTCGTCGGCACCGACCCCGACGTGACGGTGCCCGCCGAGCACGGCGAGAAACCGGGGTCGGGCGCCATCGTGAACGCGGTCGCGGGCGTCGCCGAACGCGAGCCCGACGCCGTCCTCGGGAAGCCCTCAGAGACGACGGCGCGGCTCGCCGCCGAGCGCGTCGGCGTCCCACCGGAGGAGTGCGTGCTCGTCGGCGACCGCCTCGACACGGACGTCGCGATGGGCGAGCGCGTCGGCATGACGACGGTGCTCGTGCGGACGGGCGTGGCGACGGACGCCGACGTCGCCGCGAGCACGGTCCGGCCGGACCACGTCGTCGACTCGCTGTCGGACGTTCCCGGAGTGCTGGACTGAGCCGGTCCTTTTCCGTGCGTCGCTGCGTACCCCGGGACATGACCGTCACTGCCTGCGGCGCGACCGTGGACTGGCTCGGGTACGCGACCGCGCGAATCGAGTGGCCGGACGGCACCGTCGCGTACACCGACCCGGGGCGCTACGGCGTCCTCACGGGCGAGTGGACGCCCGGCGACTTCCCCACGGGGGACCGCCACCCGGCGAGCGAGCCGTACCGCGAGCGGGACGCCGACCTCGTCGTCGTCACCCACGACCACCACTACGACCCCCACGGCATCGCGCGCGTCGCCGGCGAGGACGCCACCGTCGTCGTCTACGAGGCCGTCAGCGCCGAGACGGCGTCCCGCAGCGTCGCGCCCGTCGACGCCCTCGACCAGGACGTCGTCCGGGTCGCGTACGGCGACGACGTCACCGTCGCCGGCGTCGACGTCTCGGTCGTCTCCGCGGAGACGGAGCCGGACGCGCCCGGCGAGACGTCCTCGCACCCGCCCGGGTTCGGCTGCGGGTACGTGCTCTCCCGGGCCGGGACCGCCGCGTTCTACCCCGGGGACTCGGACGCCCTCGACGCACACCGGGACGTCGACGCCGACGTCTTCCTCCCGCCGCTCAGCGGCGAGATAACGATGGACGAACGCGACGCCGCCGACCTCGCCGAAGCAATCGCCCCAGACCTCGTCGTCCCCGTCCACTACAACACGTTCGCGGGGCTCGCCGGCGACAGCGACCAGTTCGCGAGAGACGTCGCCGGGCGCGGGATTCCCGTCGCGCTCGACGAACAGTAGCCGGGTTCGGCGAGGAATCGAGGAACAGTAGCGGTCGGAAGCGCCACGCGCTCCGAGTGGGGGAAAGCCCGGTTTAGAGAACGCCCATCTCGTCGAGGCGTTCGGGGAGGTAGGTGTCCGTCACGAAGTCGAGGCCGCGGGCGGCGAGGGCCTGCTGTTCAGCCTTCTTGTCGATGTCGAGCTGGAGCTCGATCTGTTCGGTCCAGAAGTCGCTCTGGAACCGGGGGTCCTCGAGTTCGGACTCCAGGGCGTTCACGTCGGAGTCGCTGAGGGGGTCCGTCGGGAGGTCGTAGTCCACGATGTCCTCGGGGCGGATGCCGACGAACCGGGCCTGCGGCGTCGCGAGGTACTCCGAGAGGTGCGCGGACTTGATGGAGCCGTACGCGACCGACCCGAAGATGCGGTACGACCACGGGTCGCCGTCAGTGAACACCGTCACCGGGAGGCCGAGTTCGTCGTGGAGGCGCTTCGTCAACCGGCGGGTGGCGCGCGCCGGCTGGCCGCCGAGGTGGACGACGAGGCAGTTGTACTCGTCGTCGAAGCCGTTCTCGACGAGGCGGTCCCGCATGCCGCCGGTCTCCACGCACATCACGAACTCCGCGCCGCAGTCCAGGAACTCGATGGTGTCGGGGTTGTTCGGGATCTGGTAGCCGCCCTGCCCGACGTCGTCCTGGCAGTGGATCTCGCGGTCGCCGCGGTTGGTCTGCTCGCGGATGCGCAGCGGCCCCATCACTTTCGCGCCGGACTCCTCCGGGCGCATGTGGAAGTCCTCGCGCTTCACGCCGGAGACGATCTCGAGGTCCTCGACGAGCTTGTCGGACTCGCTCTGGTCGTTGAACTGGGCTTCCTCCTCGTCCCAGGACTCCGAGAGGTAGTACAGCTCCCGGAGCGTCGACGAGCGGTCCTCGTCGAGCTGCTGGGCGAGGAAGTCGATGGTGTAGACGGACTTCAGGAGCTTCCGGGCGCCCCGCACGGAGTTCGCCGACCGCGTGCTCGTGCGGTCGCCGTACACCCAGACGTTCGCGTCGTCGTCGTACTCGATGTTGGACTTCGACCGCGTCGGCAGCGTCATCCGGGGGATGTCGCCGTCCTCGAACTGCTCGTAGAACTGTTCGGCGAGCTCGACGAGCTCGGCTCGCGCGTCGTCGCCTTTGGGGGTGTCGGTGTCGCTCATTGGTCGTCGGGAGTGGTGGTGTCGCTCATTGGTTCACGGTGAGGCGGGCGTCCTCGACGCCCTGTACGGTGATCTCGGAGTCGGCGTCGCCGTCGACCTCGTAGGTGAGTTCGGCGGTCTCGCCGCCGGAGACGGACGGCGACCACTTCACGAACCACTCGCCGTCCATCTCCACGACGCTGCCGTCGGACGGGTCCGCGGGCTCGCTGGCGACGATGTCCGTGACGTCGACGTCCGCGCGGGAGCTGCCGTGGTTCTCGACGCGGACGGTCACCGTGTCACCGTCGACGTCGCGTTCGACGAGGACGTTGTTCATGATGCGCGCCAGCGAGTCCTCGACGTCGACGTTGTCGCGGCCGGTCATCTCGGAGACCTTCTCGGCCATCGTCGGGAGGATGTCCATGATGACGTCCTGTTTCTGCTGGCGTTTCCGCATCGACTTTCGCTTCTTCAGGAAGGACTTGAGGTCGCGGGCGGCCTCGCGGACCGCGAGCTCGATCTCGTCCTCGATCTCGGGGACGTGCGCGACGGCGTCCTTGGACTCGCTCGTGAACGGGACGTTCGTGGACGCGACGTGCACCATGATGACGGCGGGCCCCTGGGGGACCCCGGAGCCGCCGGGCTGGTCGAGGTTGTAGTTCCGCCAGCCGATGTCCTTCACGACTTCGGTGGTGGCGCAGGCGCCGCGCTGGTAGACGAGCGGGACGCGGTTCGCGAACCGCATCAGTTCGACGCCGCCCTCGGGGTCGATGTCGCCGCCGTACGCGATGCCGGCCTCGACGATGAACGGGTCGCCGCCGTGGACTTCGGCGTCCCGCGTGGAGGCGGCGTAGAACTCTGCGTCGAACTCCTTCCGGAGGCCGGCCTCGAGGTGGTCGGCCTTGATGGGGGAGAGACACGACGTCGGCGGCGCCATCACGCTGACGGACTCCATCGCGGACAGGAGGTCGCTGGCGACGTCGCGGTCGTCGGCGACCTCACGCGTGAGCGGCGGGTCGTCGGGGACGGTCGTGGTGTCCGCCCAGAGCTCGCGGACGACGTTCTCGCGGGCGGTGTCGCCGATGGTGGCGTCCTCGTACTCCTCGGTGGCTTCGGCGGCGCGGTGGACGTACTCCTCGAGGTCGTCCCGGGTGACGCGGTCGCGGCCGCCGTCCTCGAACTTGTTCGCGATGCGGTCGGCGAGGCCGCGGACGGTCGCGTCGTCCTTCTGGGCGGTCGTCGCGTCGTCGACGGCGACGAAGACGTCGGCGGCGCGGTCGGCCGTGAGTTCCGCCCAGAGCGCGTCGACGACGTTCTCCTGGACGGTGTCGCCGAACGACGTGCCGGTGTCGGCTTCGACGTCCCGGGCGGCGTCGGCGACGACCTCCTCGAGTTCGGAGTGCGAGACGCGGCCGGCGTCCTCGACGGCGTCGACGACGGCTTCCGCGAACAGCTTGGTGTGGGTGGCGTCCTTGTTCGAGACGGCGCCGACGGCGACGGCCTGCAGGTCGACGTCGGCGTCGACGCCCGGCGGCCGCCACTGCATCTCGCGGCCGAAGTGGCGGTCGCGGAACGCGTCCACGATGCTGTCGGCGGTCTTCTTCCCGACGCGCGTGAACTCGCCCTGCAGGAACCCGGAGACGGAGTGGGAGTCCGTGTCCGAGAGCATCTTGATGAGCGTGCCGAGTTCGACGCCGTGGGGGTGGGGCCGGATCTCGTCGGTCTCCTCGGGGAGGCTGGCGTCTTCGGCGCGCTCGGCCTTGATCTCGCCCGCGGGCTCCTGGAGTTCGATGCGCGCGTGCGGGTTCACGACCGCGGTGTGCTTCACGTAGTCGTGGAGCTGGCCGCGGGCGCGCATGTTCGCCTCCATGTCCATCTCGATGCGCGTCCCGTGGGTGCCCCGGAGGTCGCTCTCGCCGGCGGAGAGCTCTTCCTCGACGTCGATCTCGGGCTCGTTGGTGTCCGTGTCGATGATGAGCTCGTAGTAGTTCGACACGTCGCTGTCCTGGGTGCGGCTCTCGATGCGGACCGGCTTCCCGGACGTGAGCTGGGAGTACAGGACGGCCGCGGAGATGCCGATGCCCTGCTGGCCGCGGGACTGCTCGCGGGCGTGGAACCGCGAGCCGTACAGGAGCTTCCCGAAGATCTTCGGAATCTGTTCTTTCGTGATGCCGGGGCCGTTGTCCTCGACGACGATCGTGTAGTAGTCGCGGTTCTCCCGGATCTCCACGTAGATGTCTGGGAGGATGCCGGCTTCCTCCGTGGCGTCGAGGGCGTTGTCGACGGCCTCCTTGACGGCCGTGACCAGCCCTCGGGCTCCGGAGTCGAAGCCGAGCATGTGCTTGTTCTTCTCGAAGAACTCGGCGATGGAGATCTCGCGCTGGCTCGCGGCGAGCTCCTCCGCGATGCCCTCTCCTTCGCCGAGTGTCGACTGGAAGGACGTCATTCAGTGCGTTCCTTTTCCCGTTCGGGGGTTAAAACCGCCGCGGTGTGCGGAGTGAAAGTGAAAGTGGTCACGCGCGGAGCCGGGCGAGCACCGCGTCCCGCTTCCAGTAGACGACCAGGGAGAGCACCGCGAGCGCGCCCAGGACGACGGCAGCGCTGGCGAACTGCTCGCTGGCGGCGCGCTCCCCGGCGTACGCGACGAGGAAGTACCCCGGGAGGCGTCCGAGGACGCTGACGGCCGTCAGCTGCCAGATCGGGACGCGCGTGACGCCGGCGACCAGGCAGACCGCGTCGTCCGGGAGTCCCGGCACGAGGAACACCGCGAACAGCGCGGCGAGGCCGTTCTCCTCGACGATGCGGTCGAACTCCACGAGCACCGCGGGCTCCACGACGTCCTCGACGAACGGCCGGCCGAGACGCCGGGCGACGGCGAACACGACGACGCTGCCCATCGTCGCGCCAGCGACGCTGAACGCGGTGCCCCAGACGCTCCCGAAGAGGTAGCCGCCGGCGAACCCGAGAATCTGGCCGGGGACCGGCGCCACCACCACCTGGAGCGCCTGCAGGCCGACGAACGCGACGGGCGCGAGCGCGCCGAACGACAGCACCCAGGTCCGGAGCGCCCCGGGGTCGTCCAGGGCCGGCACCAGGCGCGCGAACGCCGCGGAGCCGACGGCGAGGACGGCGACCACTGCGGCGAGCGCGACCAGCGCCCGCGTGCGGTCGCGGGGAGACGTGAACAGTCGCACGCCGAACACGTCTTGCAGTTCCCTCTTGACTCTGCCGCTCCGGGGCCGGCGCTCCGGGAGCACCGCTACCGGAGTGGGTTCGGAACCCGCTGCCGGGCGAGGTCTGAACCCGCTGCCGGACGACGGCCTTCGCGCGCACGCGTGCGAGGCTTTTTTACTCCCGGGGCGACTACCACGGTGTAACGTTCATGTCTGACCAAAGTGAGTACAGCGCTGGCCAGATCCAGGTCCTCGAGGGCCTGGAAGCCGTCCAGAAGCGGCCGGCGATGTATATCGGGTCCACGGACTCTCGAGGCCTCCACCATCTCGTCTACGAGGTCGTGGACAACTCCATCGACGAGGCACTAGCCGGGTACTGCGACCACATCGAGGTGACGCTGCACGACGACGGGTCCGTCAGCGTCGAGGACGACGGCCGCGGCATCCCCGTCGACACCCACCAGGAGTACGACCGTCCCGCCGTCGAGGTCATCCTCACAGTACTCCACGCCGGCGGGAAGTTCGACGCGAAGTCCTACCAGGTGTCCGGCGGCCTCCACGGCGTCGGCGTCTCCGTCGTCAACGCGCTCTCCGAGCGCCTCGCGGTCGAGGTCGAGCGCGACGGCGGGAAGTACCGCGAGAAGTTCGAGCACGGCGAACCCGTCACCGACCTCGAGCACATCGGGGACGTCCCCGAGGGCGAGACGGGCACGCTCATCCGGTTCCGGCCGGACAGCGACATCTTCGAGACCCTGGAGTTCGACTACTCCACGCTCGAGACGCGGCTCCGGGAGCTCGCGTTCCTGAACTCCGGCGTCGAGATCGCGCTCACCGACGAGCGCGGCGACGACGTCGAGTCCTCGACGTTCAAGTACGACGGCGGCATCCGGGAGTTCGTCGAGTACCTCAACGAGAGCCGCGAGGAACTCCACGACGACGTCATCTACTTCGAGAACGAATCCGACGGCATCCAGGTGGAGATCGCGATGCAGGCGACCGAGGACCTCCAGTCGTCGACGCACGCCTTCGCGAACAACATCAACACCCGCGAGGGCGGCACCCACCTCACCGGGTTCAAGACCGCGCTCACGCGCACGGTCAACGACTACGCGAACGAGAACGACCTCCTGGGGGAGCTCGACGGCGAGAACCTCAAGGGCGAGGACATCCGCGAGGGCCTCACCGCCGTCATCTCCGTGAAGCACCCCGACCCCCAGTTCGAGGGGCAGACGAAGACGAAACTCGGGAACAGCGAGGTCCGCGGCATCGTCGAGAGCACGGTCCACGAGGGCCTCGGCACGTACTTCGAGGAGAACCCGGACACGGCTCGCGCGGTCGTCCGGAAGGCCGTCGAGGCCGCGAAAGCCCGGAAGGCCGCGAAGAAGGCCGAGGAGCTGACCCGGCGGAAGTCCGCGCTGTCCTCCACGAGCCTCCCGGGGAAGCTCGCGGACTGCCAGACGAAAGACCCCGACGACGCCGAGCTGTTCATCGTCGAGGGCGACTCCGCGGGCGGCTCCGCCAAGCAGGGCCGCAACCCCGAGTTCCAGGCGATCCTCCCGCTCGGCGGGAAGATCCTGAACGTCGAGAAGCACCGCCTCGACCGCATCCTCGAGCACGACGAGATCCGGCACATCATCACCGCGCTCGGCACCGGCATCGGCGACGAGTTCGACATTGACGAGCTCCGGTACAAGAAGATCGTGATGATGACGGACGCCGACGTCGACGGCGCGCACATCCGCACGCTGCTGTTGACGTTCTTCTACCGGCACATGAAGCCGCTGCTGGAGGCCGGCCACGTGTACGCGGCCCAGCCGCCGCTGTACCGCATCCGGTACCGCGGGAACACGTACGACGCGATGACCGAGGAGGAACGCGAACGGATCATCGAGGAGAAGTGCGACGGCAACCCGACGCAGGTCCAGCGGTTCAAGGGCCTCGGCGAGATGAACCCCCAGCAGCTCTGGGACACCACGATGGACCCCGAGAACCGCATCCTCAAGCGCATCACCGTCGAGGACGCGGCCGCCGCGGACAAGATGTTCTCCGTGCTGATGGGGGACGCCGTCGAACCGCGCAAGCAGTTCATCCAGGACCACGCGACTGACGCCGAGTGGGTGGACATTTGATGCAGGTGGCGCGGAACGAGGGAGACTCGAGCGGGCCACCCGAAGCCCTCGGGCGCTCGGGTCGGGCTTCCCCGACCGCCCTCGCCCTTCGGAAGTCCGCCAGGGAGCCGGCTGCCCCGACGGCCACCGGAATTCGGCCGTTCACTCGGCCGGCACCTGGCGGATTCGACGGGCCTGCCGCGGGCTTCGGAAGTCGTAGTGGCGGACAACCGACCGAGACCGGAGCATACCAAGCATGAGTTCGGAATCACCAGACGTACCCGACGACGTGGCTGACCGAGTGAAGAACGTCCGCGTGGACGAGGAGATGGAGCAGTCGTACATCGACTACGCGATGAGCGTCATCGCGGGCCGCGCGCTCCCGGACGTCCGGGACGGCCTGAAGCCCGTGCACCGCCGCATCCTGTACGCGATGCACGAGTCCGGCGTGACCAGCGGGTCGAGCCACCGGAAGTCCTCGAACATCGTCGGGGACACGATGGGTGACTACCACCCGCACGGTGACTCGCCGATCTACGACGCGCTCGTGCGGATGGCCCAGGACTTCTCGATGCGGTACCCGCTGGTGGACGGCCAGGGGAACTTCGGGAGCGTGGACGGCGACCCGGCCGCGGCGATGCGGTACACGGAAGCCCGGATGGCGCCCATCGCGGAGGAGCTCCTGACGGACATCGAGAAGGACACCGTCGACTTCCAGTCGAACTACGACGACCGCCTGACGGAGCCGACGGTGCTGCCGTCGGCGTTCCCGAACCTGCTCGTGAACGGGTCGTCGGGCATCGCGGTCGGGATGTCGACGAACGTCCCGCCGCACAACCTCGGCGAGGTCATCGACGCGACCATCCACCTCATTGACAACCCGGACTGCACGGTCCTCGACCTGATGGATTACGTGAAGGGGCCGGACTTCCCGACCGCGGGGAACATCGTGGGGCGCTCGGACGTCAAGCAGGCCTACCAGACGGGCCGCGGCCGCATCCGGATGCGCGCCGAGTACCACGTCGAGGAGGGCGACCGGAAGGACCGCATCGTCATCACCGAACTCCCCTACCAGCAGAACAAGTCGAAGCTCGTCGAGCGCATCGCGGACGACGTCCGCGACGGCGACCTGGAGGGCATCACGGACCTCCGCGACGAGTCCGACCGGAACGGCGTCCGCGTCGTCGTCGAACTGAAGCAGGGCGCGAACACGGACGTCGTCGAGAACCGGCTGCTGGAGTCCCACCTCGAGAAGACGTTCGGCGTCATCAACCTCGCGCTCGTCGACGGGCAGCCGAAGGTGATGACGCTGAAGGAGATGCTCGAGGAGTACGTCGCCCACCGGAAGGAGGTCGTGCGGCGGCGCAGCGAGCACGACCTCGCGGAGGCCGAGGACCGCGCGCACATCCTCGAGGGGCGGCTGAAGGCCCTCGAGCACGTCGACGAGGTCGTCGACACCATCCAGGGCTCCGAGGACCGGGACGCCGCGAAGGACGCGCTGAAGGACGCGTTCGGGTTCACGCAGGACCAGGCCGACCACATCGTCCGGATGCAGCTCGGCAGCCTCACGTCCATGGAGTCCGCGGAGATAGAGGAGGAGTACGAGGAAGTGACGGCGCGCATCGAGCGCCTGAACGAGATTCTCGACAGCGAGTCGGAGCTCCTCTCGGTCATCAAGGAGGAGCTCCGCGAGGTGAAAGCGGAGTACGACGACGAGCGCCGGACGTCGTTCATCGAGGACGCGGGCACGGTCAGCGACGAGGACCTCATCCCCGAGGAGGACGTCGTGGTCGTGCTCACTGAGGGCGACTACATCAAGCGCGTGCCGGCGGCGACGTTCGACGCCCAGCACCGCGGCGGCAAGGGCATCATCGGCACCGACCTGAAGGACGACGACCGGGTGTCGACGGTGTTCACGGCGAGCACGCACGACTACCTGCTGTGCTTCACGAACCAGGGCCAGGTCTACCGGCTGAAGGTGTACGAGGTGCCGGAGATGTCCCGGACGGCGCGCGGGACGTCCGCGGTGAACATCCTGGACCTGGACGACGGCGAGGAGATCTCCGCGGTGGTCACCGCCGACGACCTCGACTTCGAGGCCGACGACGAGTACCTCACGATGGCGACCCGGGACGGCTACGTGAAGCGCACGACCGTCGGCGAGTTCGAGAACATCCTCTCGACGGGCATCATCGCCATCGACCTCGAGGACGGCGACGAGCTCGCGGACGTCGAGGTGACGGACGGCCACAGCGACGTCATCCTGGGCAGCGAGCACGGGATGGCGATCCGGTTCGACGAGGACGACGTGCGCGCGATGGGCCGGAACGCCCGCGGCGTCCGCGGCATGGACCTCGAGGGCGACGACCGCGTCGCCGGCGTCGCGGCGGTCGAGGCGGACGACGACCGCACCCTGCTGACGGTGACCGAGTTCGGGTACGGGAAGCGCACGGACCTCTCCGAGTACCGCAAGCAGTCCCGGAACGGCAAGGGCCTCGTGGACATCAAGACTGGGGACCGGAACGGGAACGTCGTCTCCGTGGACACGGTCGCTGACGACGACAACCTCGTCGCGATGAGCGAGGGCGGCCAGATCATCCGGATGCCGGTCGACGAGATCTCGACGTACGGCCGGAACACGAAGGGCGTGAAGGTGATGGACGTCGAGGACGGCGACGAGGTCGCCGCCGTCTCCGTCTACAACCCGAGCGACGACGGCGACGCGGCCGCCGACGGGTAACGCGCTATCCGCCACTTTCTCCGGTTAGCATCCGGCGACCGAGTGGCTCGAAGAGCCCGGGAGGTCGCCGGTTCACTGCGCGAGTGAGCGACGCGAGCGAGCGCAGGCCGACGAGCGACTACGCGCCGAAGGCGCACAGGAGCGAGGAGTGCTTTTTCCGCACGTTTTTGCAAGCGCAGGGCGCGCTCCGCGCGCCCGAGCGCAGCAAAAAGTGCGTTAGAGGATGCGTTTGCCGAGCGCGCTCGCGGCGAGTTCGGCGGCGATCTCCGCGGTGCGGTTGTGTTCGTCGAGGATGGGGTTGACTTCGACGACGTCCATCGACCGGAGGACGTCCTCGTCGCGGTCGCGTTCGGCGACGGTCTCGAGGGCGGCGTGGGCTTCGCGGTACGTGGCGCCGCCGCGCACGGGCGTGCCGACGCCCGGCGCCTCCTTGGGGTCGAGCCAGTCGACGTCGAGGGAGACGTGGATGCCGTCGACGCCGAGCGTGGCGGCGTCGAGGGCGTCCTCGACGACTTCGGTGATGCCGCGTTCGTCGATGTCGCTCATGGTGTACGCTGTCATGTCGCTGTCCCGGATGGCGTCGCGTTCGGCTTCGTCGAGCGTGCGGAGGCCGACGTAGACGACGTTCTCCTCGCGGAGCCCGGGGGCTTGCGCCCACGGCATGTCCGCGAAGCGCCCGCGGCCGAGCGCGGCGGCGAGCGACATCCCGTGGACGTTCCCGCTCGGGGAGGTCTCGGGCGTGTTGAAGTCGCCGTGCGCGTCGAACCAGACGGTGCCGAGGCCGCCGTCGCGCGCGCTCCCGGCGAGCGAGCCGATGGCGACGGCGTGGTCGCCGCCGAGCACGAGCGGGGTTCGGCCTTCGTCGATGGCGTCCGCGACCTCGTCGGCGAGGCGCCCGCAGACGTCCTCGATCTCGGGGAGGAACTTCGCGGATTCGTCGCCGGGGTCGCGTTCTTCGGCGCGGGGTACGAGGAGGTCGCCGGCGTCGACGGTCTCGACGCCCGCGGCGGCCAGTTCGTCCGAGAGGTCGGCGTACCGAATCGCCGACGGTCCCATGTCGACGCCGCGTCGGTCCGCGCCGTAGTCCATCGGCGCGCCGACGAGGTGGACAGTCCGGGTCATGGGCGACCATACGGCGAGGAGGGTTTAGTACGTCCGGAAATCTCCCCCGATATTTTTTATAGGATGCCTGCGGTGTGTGGAGTATGTTCGCCCTGACGGAACTCCGGGCCGTCCTCCACGAACTGCGCGCCATCTTCCGCGACGCCGGGACGTGGCTCGCGTGGTTCGTGCTCACCGGACAGCTCTCCCACGACAAGACCTACGGCGACCTCCGCCGGCTCACTCCGAAGACGCTCGCGGCCCACCTCGCGCCGATGGCGCTCGTCCTCGGTACGGTCGGCCACTTCTGGTTCAACACCCCGCCGGGCTTCGAGTACTACATCCTCGCCGCGCTCGGCGTCGGCATCGGCACCCTCGGACTCCTCGTCACAATCTCGTTCGTCGCGTCCCGCGTGGTCGACGTGTCGCTCACCTACGCCTGACGCCCTCCAGTCGGATACTTTCGGTCGGAAACAGTCGAATCCAACCGGTACTTTGAGTTCGGGGCGGCGGAACGTCCAGTCGGCCATGCCCGAACGGTCCTCCAAGCTGAAACACGCCCTCCGCGGGTTCGGCGTCTGGTTCGCGTGGTTCCTCCTCACGGGGTACGTCACGCACGACCGGACGTACGGCGACCTGAAGCGAATCGAACGGAAACAGCTCGCGAAACGACTCGTGCCAATGACGGTCTCGGTGGTCGCGCTCGGCTGGCTCGCCACCCAGATGCCGCCGGGCGCGGCCGCCTGGGTGGGCTCCGGCCTGCTGCTCGGCGGCGGGTTCGGCGGCCTCGTCGTCGGCGGCTACCTCGCCATCACGTGGTACGCCGACTACTCGCTGTCGAGGTAGGGCGCACACACCTGCTCGACGCCCTCCTCGAAGGAGACCTCGGGCTCCCAGCCCGTGGCCTCCCGGAGCTTCGACGCGTCCGCCCGCTGGCGGTAGTTGTAGTTCGACAACTGGACCGGCTCGTACTCGGGGTCGATGTCCGTGCCGAGCGCGTCGTTCAACAGCTCGACGGTCTCGTTGAACGAGACGCTGCGCCCCGTCCCGACGTTGTAGACGCCGGACAGCCGGTTGTCCGCGACGAGTTCGAGCGCGCGCACCACGTCGCTGACGTGCGTGTAGTCCCGGGTCTGCTCGCCGTCCCCCCAGAGGACGGGCGCCTCGCCGTCCGCCATCTTCGCCGCCCACTGCGAGACCGTGTTCGCGTACTCGCCCTTGTGGGCTTCCGCGCCGCCGTACCCCTGGTACACCGAGAAGAACCGGGTGCCGGCGACCGCGAGGTCGTCGTAGAACTCGTTGTAGTACTCGCCGTAGCGCTCCCGGGAGAGCATCGACGCCTCGTAGCCCGTCTTCGCGGTGAGGTCGTCGGACTCCCGGCCGGGCGGGTCGTTGTCGTAGAACGACGACGTCGACGCGTAGACGACGGTGTCACAGCCGTCGTCGCGCGCCTGCTCGACGACGTTCACGAACCCCTCGACGTTCACGCGGGCGCCGAGCTGGGGGTCGTCCTCCAGCATCGCCCGCGAGGAGAGCGCCGCCAGGTGGTACACCACGTCGACGTCCGTCGGGAGGTCGTCGTCGAGCACGTCGGCCTCCACGAACTCGACGCCGTCGTCGAGGTTCTCGGGCGTCCCGAGGAAGCCGTTGTCGAGCGCCACGACGTCGTTGTCGGCGGCGAGGGAGTTCGCGAGGTTCGACCCGATGAATCCCGCGCCGCCCGTCACCAGCACGCGTCTGCCGTCCATACGTGGCGGTCGTCGCGCGCTCCGTAAAGCCTGCCGTTTCGACCCCGGCCATCGGGGGTTTTATGAAATTCAGCGGCGAACGGTCTGCCATGTCATCGATCGAATTGACCTCCAGCCAGAAGACCGTACTCCGCGCGCTCGTCGACCTCTACACGCAGCGCGAGCAGGCGGTCAAGGGCGAGGACATCGCCGAGGAGGTCGACCGGAACCCGGGCACCATCCGGAACCAGATGCAGAGCCTGAAAGCCCTCCAGCTCGTGGAGGGCGTCCCGGGTCCGAAGGGCGGGTACAAGCCGACCGTGAACGCCTACGAGGCGCTGGACGTCCAGCAGCTCGACACCGCCGCGGAGATTCCCGTCGAACACGAGGGCGAAGCGGTCGAGGACGCGAACGTCCAGGAGATCGACCTCACGAGCGTCCACCACCCCGAGCTGTGTCGCGCGGAAGTCCACATGCGGGGGTCGATAGCTGACTTCCACGAGGGCAACGAGGTCGTCGTCGGGCCGACGCCGCTGTCGAAGCTCGTCATCGCGGGCACCGTCGACGGGAAGGACGACACCAGCAACATCCTCATCCTGAAGATCGACTCGATGGAGGCGCCCGCCGAGGACCCCGCACACTAGCGTCGTTTCGCAGGCTTTGTATCGCAGGACCCCCGACGGTCTGCCATGACCACGAGAGTCGTCGTTCTCGGCGCAGGGTACGCCGGTGCAGGTGCCATCCCGAAACTCGAGTCCGAGCTCGGCCCGGACGCGGAACTCGTCTGGATCTCCGACACCGACTACCACCTCGTCCTCCACGAGGCCCACCGCGTCATCCGCGACCCCTCGGTGAAGGAGAAGATCACCATCCCGGTCGAGGACGTGAAGTCCCGCGGGACGGAGTTCGTCCACGGCGAGGTCGCGGACGTCGACACGGACGACCGCGTCGTCGAACTCGCGGACGGCAGCGAGGAAGCCTACGACTACCTCCTCGTCGGCATCGGGTCGGAGACCGCGACCTACGGCATCGAGGGCATGGACGAGTACCCGCTCACGCTGAAGAGCCTCGACGACGCCCTCGAGATCCACGAGCAGGTGAAGGCGGCCGCCAACGAGGCCACGCGGGAGGACCCCGCGCAGGTCGTCGTCGGCGGCGCCGGCCTCTCCGGCATCCAGAGCGCTGGCGAGATCGCGGAGTTCCGCGACCGCCACAACGCCCCCATCGACGTGACGCTCGTGGAGGCGCTGCCCGAGATCTTCCCGCCGGGCGACAGCGAGATCCAGGGCGCGCTCCGCCACCGACTCGAGAACGCGGGCGTCGACATCCTCACGGACGACCCCATCGTCGCCGCCGAGCCCGACCGCCTGGAGTTCGACGAACGCGACTCCCTCGAGTACGACGTCTTCCTCTGGACGGGCGGCGTCACCGGCCCGAGCGAACTCGAGGACGTCGACGTCGAAGCCGAACACAACCGACTCCAGACCGAGTCCACGCTCCAGACCGAGGACGAGCGCGTGTTCGCCGTCGGGGACTGCTCGCTCGTCGACCAGGGCGACGACGAGAACGCGCCGCCGACCGCGCAGGCCGCCTGGCAGGCCGCGGACGTCGCCGCGGAGAACATCGCGCGCGCCATCGACGGCCGCCCGCTACGGTCCTGGACGTACGACGACCAGGGGACGCTCGTCTCCGTCGGCGAGACCGCGATCGCGCACGACGTGGAACTGAACGGGTTCTCCGCGCCCGTCCGCACGTTCAACAGCCTCCCCGCGAAAGTCCTGAAGAAGGGCGCCGCGGCGCGCTGGATCGCGAAGATCACGTCCTGGAGCCGCGCGATGAAGGCCTGGGACGCGCTGTAGAACGGCCCGGAAACCGCTCGCGGGCCACTCCAGGCTCAGGCCCGCGTGCCACTCCCCGACGCCCGCCTCCGCTTTCTTCTCGTCGGCATGCACCGTTTTCTCGTCGGGTGCGCTCCGCGCACCGCTCCTCGAAAAATCTGCACCAAAAAGCCGCGAGCGTGAAGCGCTCGCGGGCTACTCCAGGCTCAGGCCCGCGTGCCACTCCTCGACGCCCGCCTCCGCTTTCTTCTCGTCCATCTTCGCGAGCAGGTGGACCGCGAGGCTCGCGGTCTCGGCGGCGGTGGTCTCGCCCTCGGTGAGGAACTCGCCGGTCTCCCGGTTCGCGAACACCGAGCAGATCGCGCCCGCGCGCAGGCCGTAGACGTTCGCGAGCGTGCAGATGGCGGCCGCCTCCATCTCGACGTTCGCGACGTTCGCGTCCTTCAGCTCCCGGATGAGGTCGTCGCTGCCGGCGGCCTCGAACCCCTCGAAGCCGGGGCGGCCCTGGCCCGCGTAGAAGGAGTCCGAACTCATCGTGAGGCCGACGTGGTAGTCGTGGCCGAGGCGTTCGGCGGCCGCGACGAGCGCGGCGACGACCTCGTGGCTGGCGACCGCCGGGTAGTCCTCGCGGACGTACTCGTCGCTCGTGCCCTCCTGGCGGACCGCGCCCCGCGTGATGACGAGGTCGCCGGGCTCCATCTCCGCCTGGAGCGCGCCACACGACCCGACGCGGATGAAGGTGTCCGCGCCGACGCGCGCGAGCTCCTCGACGGCGATTGCCGCGGACGGCGACCCGATGCCGGTCGAGGTCACCGAGATGGGCGTGCCCTCGTAGGTGCCGGTCGCGGTGCGGTACTCGCGGTGGTAGGCCTGCTCCTCGTGGTCGTCCCACAGCGGCGTTATCTTGTCCAGGCGCTCGGGGTTGCCGGGGAGGAGGACGGCGTCCGCGACGTCTCCCTCGGAGAGCTCGACGTGATACTGGACCTCGTCGTTCGGGTCCTCGCTGTCACCGGGCATGCCCCCGGCTTCGAGACGCGCCCACAAAGTGTCTTGCCGTTCCGGCCTACTTCCCGAGCATCTCGGGCGTGATGGTGTCCGGGATGAGCTCGCCGAGCGTGTACCGCTCGAAGCCGTCGCCGGTGTCACACAGCACGGGCATGTCGTCGTCGCAGAACTCCGCGAGCGTCTGCCGGCACATCCCGCAGGGCGTGACGGCGTCGCGGGCGGCGGACGTCACGACGAGACGGGCGAAGTCGCGGTGGCCGTCCTTGACGGCGTCGCCGACGGCGACCTCCTCGGCGTGGAGGCTGTTCGAGAAGTTCGCGTTCTCGACGTTGCAGCCGGCGTAGACGTCGCCGTCCGCGGTCTCGATGGCAGCGCCGACCTCGTACTCGGAGTACGGCACGTAGGCGGCGTCCAGGGCGTCGCGGGCGGCGGCCAGCAGCTCTGATTCGTCCATGCAGTCGGCTTCTCGGGCGGCGGTAAAAAACCCGCCGCGTCACTCGCCCTCGCCGGACTCGTAGTGCTCGCCGGCCGCCTCCGGGATGCGGGTGCGGCCGAACAGCGCGAGCACGACGATGACGGTGACGTAGGGAATGGTGCGGACGAGCGGCCGCGGGACCTGGAAGACGTCCCGCGCCTGGAGCGTGAGCTGGGTGGCGTCCAGGCCCGCGAACAGCATCGTCGAGAGGAACGCACCGACGGGGTTGTAGTTCCCGAAGAGGTACGCGACGATGGCGATGAAGCCCTTGCCGTTGACCATCGTCGGGCCGCTGCCCGTGAACTGGCCGATGCCGAGCGCGAGCGCGGCGCCGCCGACGCCCGAGAGCACGCCGGACAGGAGGACGGCGGCGTACCGGACGCGGTGGACGTTCACGCCCGCGGTGTCGAGGGCTTTCGGGTTCTCGCCGCTCGCGCGCACCCACCGGCCGAACGCGGTCCGGTTGAGCGTGTACCAGGACGCCGCGACGGCGACGAACATCAGGTAGACGGTGGGGTTGGCGTCGAACAGCGCGCCGAAGAACGGGATGCCGACGAGCGACGTGTTCACGACCGGAATCTGGGCGGTGAGCGCGTCCGACACGACGGGAATCCCCATGTCGGGGAGGGTCGTGAACGTCGTGACGCTCGTGGAGGTGGTGCCGCCGTAGATGACCGTGGACGCGAACGGCGCGAGGCCGAGCGCGATGAGCCAGACGGCGAGCCCTGCGATGATCTGGTCGGCCTTGAACTCGATGCAGACGACGGCGAACAGACCGGCGAGCAGCGTGCTCGCGGCGACGCCGCCGAGCAGCCCGATCCAGACGTTCCCGGTGAGGTCGACCGCGTAGATGCCGGCGAACGCGGAGATGATGAGCAGGCCCTCGAGGCCGATGTTGATGACGCCGCTCTTCTCCGCGAAGATGCCGCCGAGCGCGGCGAACGCGATGGGGACCGAGAGGCGGAGCGTGGAGGCGAGCGTGGAGTCCGCGGTGAGAACCGCGAGCAGGTCGCCGGCGGTGGAGTTCGGGGCGGCGACGCCGGCGACGACGAGCGTCGCGGCGGCCGCCAGGAAGACCGCGACGACGACCTGCTGGAGGAGGCTGCGGTCCCCGAACAGGACGTCGTACGCGCGGTTCGCGGCGCTGGACGCCGCGTCCGTTGCGCGCGCTGCGAGGCTACTCATCGGCGACACCTCCGTCGGCGGCGACGGCTCGCTCCTCGCCGGCTCCGGGCGCGAACGACCCGAACTTGCGGCCGGCCATGCGGAAGAACTCCGGCATCGCGACGAACAGGATGATGAGGCCGCGGAGCACGCCGACGAGCTCCGGTGGGACGTTCGAGTTCACCTGGACGACGATGGACCCGCTCTTCAGGACGCCGAAGAGGAACGCCGCGAACGCGACGCCGATGGGGTTATTCCCGGCGAGGATGGAGACGGTGATGCCGTCGAACCCGTAGCCGGGGACGCCGGTCTGGAAGTTCCCGATGCGCATCAGGACGTAGACGGCGCCGCCGACGCCGGCGAGCGCGCCCGACAGCGCCATGCTGGAGACGACGGTCCTGTCGGCGTCCACGCCGCCGTACTCGGCGGCCTCGGGCTGGAGCCCGCTGGTGCGGACGTCGTACCCGAATGACGTCCGGGTGAGGAGGTACCAGATGCCGAGGAGGACGGCGACGCCGAGCGCGAGCGCGAGAATCGAGAAGTCGTCGCGCGGCCGGAAGACGAGCGCGGGGAACTGCGCGAACTCCGGCAGCGTCTTCGTCTGGTTCGCGAGGCTCTCGGGGTCCTTTAACCGGCTGGCCGAGGACACGAGGTAGAGCGCGACGCTGGTGGCGACGAAGTTCAGCATGATGGTGGTGATGACTTCGTTGGCGTCGGCGTACGCCTTCAGCGCGCCGGGGAGCGCGCCGTACGCGCCGCCGCCGAGCGCGCCGAGCAGGACGCCCAGCGGGAGCAGGACGATCCCCGCGAGCACGCCGAGGCCGGCGAAGTACGGCGCGACGTACAGGAGGACGATGGCCGTGAGGAGCGCGCCGACGACGAGCTGGCCCTGCGCGCCGATGTTGAACACGCCGGCGCGGAACGCGACGGCGACGGCGACGCCCGTGAACAGCAGGATGGTGGTCTGCGCGAGCGTGGTCGCGAACTGGCCGTTCGTCGGGTTCCCGATGACGTCCCCGAGCGCGCCGAGGAAGAGCTTGTCGTAGACCGCGATCGGGTCGTAACAGAACCCCATCGCGAACACGGCGTTCCCGCCCGTCAACTGGTTGATGAGGCCGCCCGTGAGCTGCGTGACGAGGCTGCCGGGGACGGCGAGCGTGTAGGCGGCGGTGTCGCAGGCCGTCATGCGGCCGGCGGCGAGGATGATGACCGCGCCGATGGCGACGGACAGCAGGAGCGCGGACGCGCTGATGAGGATGCGTTCGACGCGGGAGGCCGTGACGAGGCGCTGCATCGCGTCGTGCGCGCGGTCGCGGACCGTCACGACTCCACCTCCCGTGCGGGCGCATCCTCGACGGTCGGGTACTCCTCAGGATACTCGCCCGCCATCAGGAGGCCGAGTTGCTCCTCGGTGACGGCGTCGGGGTCGACGACCGCCATCAGGTCGCCGCCGTGCATCACGGCGAGGCGGTCCGAGAGCCCCTGGACTTCGTCGAGTTTCGAGGAGACCAACAGCACGCCCCGGTCGTCGCTGCGGAGGTCGAGGAGGCGGTCGTGGATGAACTCCTGGGAGCCGATGTCGACGCCGCGGGTCGGGTGCGTGGCGACGACGAGCCGGGGGTCGCGTTCGAGTTCGCGGCCGACGATGAACTTCTGCTGGTTGCCGCCGGAGAGGGATTCGGCGTCGCTGTCGACGTTCCCGGGCCGGACGTCGTACTCGTCGACGACGTCCCGGGCGTGGTCGTGGGACTCGCTCCAGTCGATGCGGCCGGACTCCGCGAACGGGGGCGCGTGCTGGCTGCCGAGAATGGCGTTCTCCACGAGGTCGAACTCCATCACGAGCCCGCGCTCCTGGCGGTCCTCCGGGACGTACGCCATCCCGTCGTCGATGCGGGACCGCCGGGAGGCGTCCGTGACCTCGCGGCCGTCGAAGGTGACGCTGCCTGCCTCGGGGTCGCGGAGGCCCGTGACGGCTTCGACGAGTTCGGCCTGGCCGTTCCCGTCGACGCCCGCGATGCCGAAGACCTCGCCCTCCCGGACGGAGAACGAGACGTCGTCGACGGCGAGAACGCCGCGGTCGTCGCGGACCGACAGCGACTCGACGCCCAGCACTTCCTCGCCCGGCGTCGAGGGCTGTTTCTCCACCTCGAGGATGACCTCGCGGCCGACCATCAGCTCCGCGAGCTCCTCCTGGGTCGTGTCGTCCGTGGACACGGTGCCGACGTTCTCGCCGTCCCGGAGGACGGTGACGTCGTCGGCGGCGTGCATCGCCTCGCCGAGCTTGTGCGTGATGAAGATGACCGTCTTCCCCTGGTCGGTGAGCTCGTCGATGACGCCGAAGAGGTCCTCGACCTCCTGGGGGGTCAGGACGGCCGTCGGCTCGTCGAGGATGAGGATGTCCGCGCCCCGGTACAGCGCCTTCAGGATCTCGACGCGCTGCTGGACGCCGACGCTGGCGTCCGCGACCGTCTGGTCGGGGTCGACGTCGAACCCGTAGCGGTCACTGAGCGCCAGGACCTCGCGGCGGGCCGCCTCGTGGTCGACGGCGAGCCCGCCCCACTTCCGGGGTTCGTTCCCGAGCGCGATGTTCTCCGCTATCGTCATCGGGTCCACGAGCATGAAGTGCTGGTGGATCATCCCGATGCCCGCGTCGATGGCGTCCCGCGGCGAGTCGAACGACCGCTCTTCGCCGTCCACGTAGATGGACCCGCTGGTCGGCTGGTAGAGCCCGTACAGGACGTTCATCAGCGTCGTCTTCCCCGCGCCGTTCTCGCCGAGGAGCGCGTGGACGCTCCCGCGCTCGACGGTGAGGTCGACCTCGTCGTTCGCGACCACTCCGGGGAAGCGCTTCGTGATCGATTCGAGTCGGACTGCCGCGTCCGTGTTGGTCATTTCGTGGAAGTGACAGACGGGTGCTCGACGGCCCTAGACGTTCTTCGGGTCGGTCGGCACCGTGATGTCGCCCTCCATGATGCCGGTCTTCGCGTCCTGGACGGCGGTCTTCACGCTGCTCGGAATCGCGGAGCCGAGCTGCTGGCCGTAGACGCACGCGACGCCGTCGTCGTCGAGCCCGAGCGTCGTGTGGCTGCCGCCGGGGAACTCGCCGTTGACCTTCGCCTCGATGGCGTTGAAGACGGCGGTGTCGACGCGCTTGACCATGCTCGCGAGGATGACGTCCTTGTAACTGGACTTCGTGACGGACTGGTCGCGGTCCACGCCGATGGCGAACCGGCCCTTCTCCTGGGCGGCCTGGAAGACGCCCGTCCCGGTGTTCCCGGACGCGTGGTAGATGATGTCGGCGCCCGACCCGTACATCGAGAGCGCGGCCTCCTTCCCGCCGCTCGGGTCGTTGAAGCTCCCGACGTACGACGTGGAGACGTCGACGTCGTCGTTCGCGTGCTTCACGCCGGCCTTGAACCCGGCCTCGAACTTCTTGATGAGCGCGCCCTCGATGCCGCCGACGAACCCGAGGTTCGTCGAGTCCGGCTCGGTCGACCCGGCGCCCGCGCTGAAGTCCATCGTCGTGAGCTTCGACGCGAGCACGCCGACGAGGAACGACCCCTCGTGTTCGCGGAACGTGTAGCTCGCGACGTTCGGCTCGTCGACGACCTCGTCGACGATCTGGAAGTCCTGGTCGGGGTACTGGGGCGCGGTCTCCGCGAGCGCGTCCTTCTGCAGGAACCCGATGCAGGACACCAGGTCGAAGTCGGGGTTCTTGGAGCTGGCGAGCTGCTGCTGGTAGTTCGCGAACTGGGACGCCGAGTCGGGCTGGACCTGCTCGTACTCGACGTTGTACTCGTCCACCGCCTGGAAGAGCCCCTGCTGGGCCTGGTCGTTGAACGACCCGTCGCCGAGGCCGCCGGTCGCGTACACCATCCCGACGTGCGTGACGTCGGAGGCGGTCGTGGTCTGCTCCGTGGACGTCTGCGTGCCGTCCCCACCCTCCGTCGTGGTGGTGGTGGTGGTAGTCGTCTCGTCTCCTCCCGACGGTCCCCCGGTGCAGCCGGCGAGTCCGCCGAGCCCCGCCGCGCCGAGGCCTGCCGTCGCCTTGATGAACTGACGCCTGTCGAAGTCAGACATAGTTGCCCCAAAGACGGGCACGTGACGAAATAAAAGCGTCGTTTCCGCGGGTGTCAGCCGCGGAGACCGTGAGAGCTCGTCACGAATCGGCGACGGCGTCGGCGACGACGTCCGCGGCGTCCTCGACGAGTTCGTCGACGTCCTCGCTCTCGGCGTACACGCGGACGTAGGGCTCGGTGCCGCTCGGCCGCACGAGCACCCAGGACGCGTCCGGGAACTCGAGGCGGACGCCGTACTCGGTGTCGACGCTCGCCGCCGGGAACGCCGCCGGGAGGTCCTCGGCGAGCGCGTCCATCACGTCCTCCTTGAGGTGGTCGGGGCAGTCGACGCTGACCTTCCGGTAGGGGCGTTCGGTCACGGGCTCCCGGAGGCGGTCGAGGCCACCGGCGTCCGCGACCAGCCGGGAGAGCACGGCCGCCGACGCGACGCCGTCGATCCAGCCGCCGAACGCGGTGTGGACGTGCTTCCAGGGTTCGGCCGCGAACACGACGTCGCCGTCGGCGGCCTCCGCGGCCGCGATGCCCTCGTGGAGCGCGCCGAGGCGTACGCGCTCGACGCGACCGCCGGCGTCATCGACGCGCTCGTCGATGCGCGCGCTGGCGTTCGGCGTCGTGACGACCACGGGGTCGTCGGCGTCGCTCTGCCGCGTGTAGTGCTCGGCGAGCACCGCGAGCACGGTGTCCTCGTGGACGACGTCGCCGTCGCCGTCCACGACGACGATGCGGTCGGCGTCCCCGTCGTGCGCGACGCCGAACGCGGCGTCCCCGCTCGCGACGAACTCCCGGAGGTCAGTGACGGTCTCCGGCGTCGGCTTGCTCGGCCGCCCCGGGAAGTGGCCGTCGACGTTCGCGTTCAGCGTGACGACGTGCGCGCCGAGCTCCCGGAGGACCTGGGGCGTCGCGACGCTCGCGACGCCGTTCCCGCAGTCCACGGCGACCTCGAGGCCCGCGAGGGGCGCGCCGTGGCCGCGGGCGTACTCGGCGACCTCGCGCCGGTAGTCCTCGAGGACGTCAAGCCGTTCGGCGTCGCCCCACTCGTCCCAGCGCGCGTACTCGGTGTCCGCGTCCACGCGGGCCTCGATGGCTTCCTCCAGGTCGCGGTCGTACTCGGAGCCGTCAACGAACAGCTTGATGCCGTTGTCCTCCGGGGGGTTGTGGCTCGCCGTCAACTGGACGCCGCGCCGACCCCGCGAGGCGTACGCCAGCGCCGGCGTCGGGAGGACGCCCGCCCGCAGCACTCGCGCTCCCGCCGACGCCAGGCCCGCCGTCGTCGCCGCCGCGAGCGCCGGCCCCGTCTCCCGGCCGTCGCGCGCGACGACGAACTCGCGGTCCCCCGCCTTTCGCGCTTCGTCGGCCGCCGCCGCGCCGACCGCGAGCGCGAGCTCGGGGTCGACGCGCTCGGCGGCGTCGCCGCGAATCCCTGCCGTACCGAAGAGGTCCATGCGCGAGGAGAGCGGGCGCTGGCACTTAGCTTGCCGTGTTCCGGCGCCGCGCCCGCAGCGTGCGGCGCCGCTCGGCGTTCGAGGCTGCTCGGAGTTCGACGCCAATCAGAATTCCACGCCGCCCAGAGTTCGGTGCTGCTGAGAGTTCGGTGCTGCTGAGAGTTCGACGCCGCTCAGAGTTCGACGCCGCTC
>JBDGUB010000017.1:0-29579 GCA_042216245.1 Halobacterium sp. | reverse complement strand
CATGCGCCAACTCGACACGTGTGACTTCTGCGGGGACGCCCCCGAGGGCGTCTTCGAGGTCGTGCCGGCGTCCGTCGCCGACGGGCCGGTACGGCTCGCGCTGTGCGCGGACTGCCGGAGCACCCTGCAGACGGTCGTCGACCCCCTGCTCGACGCCGACGAGTCCGCCGAGCAGTCAGCCGGACAGTCTGCGGAACAGTCCGCCGAGGAGTCCGCCGAGCAGTCTGCCGACCAGCCCACCGACCAGTCCCGGGGCTCGAGTACCGACGCGGAGACGGACGGCGACGGCGTCACCATCCAGCCGTCGGACGCCCGCGACGCCGACCAGTCCGCCTCGAACACCGGCGACCGGTCGGGTTCGGACGCCGCCGACCGGGCCGCGGCCGACGAGGACCGCAGCGCCGGCGGGTCGCCAGCGCGCCGGCCGGACGGCTACGCGCAAGTGATTCGCCTCCTCCAGAACCGCGAGGGCGCGATGCCCCGCGAGGACCTCCGCGCGCTCGCGACGAACGCCTACGACCTCCGCGAACCCGCGTTCGAGGACGCCGTCGACGCCGCCATCGAGAACGGCGACGTCGAGGAGGCCGCCGGCGGCCTCCGCACGACCTGAGGCGGCCGCCGTCCGCCGCGGCGCCTCAGAGTTCGCCCTTCGTCGACGGCGTCCCGGACCGCCGCTCGTCGATGCGGGTCGCGTCGTCGAGCGCCCGCGCGCAGGCCTTGAACAGCGCCTCCACCTCGTGGTGGGCGTTCTCGCCGTCGACCTCGCAGTGCAGCGTCAGCCCCGCGTTCGTCGCGAACGACCGGAAGAAGTGCGCCGCCAGCCGGCTCGTGAACCCGCCGACGGACGGCTGACTGAACTCGCCGTCGAACTCGTACAGCGGCCGCCCGGAGACGTCCACGACGACGGACGCCACCGCCTCGTCCAGGGGGACGCGGCGGTCGGCGAACCGCTCGATGCCGCGCTTCTCGCCGAGCGCGTCCCCGAACGCCGTCCCGAGCGCGATGGCGACGTCCTCGACCGTGTGGTGGTCGTCGACCTTGAGGTCGCCGTCGCAGCGCACGGTCACGTCGAACAGGCCGTGTTTCGCGAACGACGCGAGCATGTGGTCGAAGAACCCGACGCCCGTCTCGACGGTGCTGTCGCCGTCGCCGTCGACGTCCAGCGTCACCTCCACGTCCGTCTCCGCCGTCTCCCGGGTCACGGCGGCGCTTCGGTCGGTCATGTGGGAGTTGTTCGGCGCCGGCTACATGGTCGTTGCGCTCGGCTCGGAAGCGGTGTCACGGTCCACACGTCGAGCCGCGGTTCGTCGACGCGCTCGCTGCGGTCGCCGGTCGGCTCCTGGCACAACGTTTTACGGGATGACGGACAACGTAGAAACTATGAGCACCGGCGTCGAACCCACTATCACGCTCACTGACGAGGGTGACTGGTGGGTCGCCAGGGACACGGAAACGGGAGTCGCGTCACAGGGCCGGTCCCGTCAGGAAGCACTGGAGAACCTCGACGAGGCGCTCGCGGGCTACCACGGTGAGGGCGAGGAACCGAGCGACGCCGAACTCCGGGACGCCGGTATCGACCCCGAGAACAACGAATCGAGCCGGGTCGACGACACGGACGTCTTCGAATGACCGGCGGTCGGCGATGACGCGGGGGCCGTTCTCCGGCCGTGAGGTCGTGAAAGTGATGGTGAACAGCGGCATTTTCGAGTGGGTCCGGACGAACGGTGACCACGCGATTCTCCGGTGGGAGCCACCCGCTGACCACGAATCGGACGCGAGAACAGTACCGGTTCCGCTCCACGACGAGCTCACCACGGGAACGCTACGAGACATCGCGTAACAGGCGGGCGCGAAGGACTTCCAGCGGTTCCGCCACTGGATCGACGAGAACCGGTGAGGACTTGTCTCGGGCCCAGCGTCCGGAGGGGACGCCCTACGCCTCGACGGCGGCCTGCGCTTCCGCGAGCGTGAAGTTCCCCTCGTAGAGCGCGGTGCCGACGACGACGCCCGCGGCGCCGGCGTCCCGCAGCGCGACGACGTCGTCGACGTCGGCGACGCCACCGCTCGCGACGACCGGGATGTCGACGCTCGCCGCGAGGTCGCGGACGGGCTCGGTGCGGACGCCGGCCTGCTGGCCCTCCACGTCGACGTTCGTGAACAGGATGGACCCGGCGCCGAGATCGGCGTACCGCTCGGCGGCCTCGACGGGGTCGAGGCCCGTGGACTCCGTCCAGCCCTCGACCACTACTTCGCCGCCCTTCGCGTCCAGGCTCACCATCACGCTGCCCGGGTGTTCGGCGCTGATCTCCCCGACGATGCCGGGGTTCTCGACGGCGGCGGTGCCGAGGATGACGCGGTCGACGCCGCGCTCCAGGAGGTCGGTGGCGTCCTCGACGGTGCGGACGCCGCCGCCGACCTGCACCTCGACGTCGGTCGCGTCGATGACGGCCTCGATGGCGTCGGCGTTCGCGCGCTCGCCGTCGAACGCGCCGTCGAGGTCGACGAGGTGCAGGATTTCCGCGCCCGCGTCCACCCACTCGGTCGCCGCCTCGACGGGGTCGCCGTACCGGCGTCCCGTGCCGCGTTCGCCCGCCACGAGCTGGACCACTTCGCCGTCCTCGACGTCGACGGCGGGAACAACCGCGAACGATTCGAAACCCATGCCCGTCCCTCCGAGCGCCCGTCATAAAAGCCTCGCGCGACGCGACGCGCCGAAACCCCGGCGGACGCCCGTCAGCGGCCTGATACGCGACCTTTCGGGCGCCGGCTCGAACAATAACTACTATGACTGCGGGCTACGAATCGACGCACGATGCCGACGGTTGAATACCTGAACTACGAAGTACTGGACGACCAGGGCTGGGACATGGACGACGACGACCTCTTCGAGAAGGCGGCTGACGCCGGCCTCGACGACGAGGACTACGGCACGCTAGACGTCGCCGAGGGCGAGTACATCCTCGAGGCCGCCGAGGCCCAGGGGTACGACTGGCCGTTCTCGTGCCGCGCCGGCGCGTGTGCGAACTGCGCGTCCATCGTCAAGGAGGGCGACATCGACATGGACATGCAGCAGATCCTCAGCGACGAGGAGGTCGAGGAGAAGAACGTCCGCCTGACCTGCATCGGTAGCCCCGCCGCCGACGAGGTCAAGATCGTCTACAACGCCAAGCACCTCGACTACCTCCAGAACCGCGTCATCTGAGCCGCGCCACCCGGACAGATCGACCGGACCGCGGCCGCCGCGGTCCCCGGACGCGTCGCAAGGACAACACCTAAGCGACCGGCGTGCCGGTATCCGGCTAGTGTACGCCTCGATACCAGACTTCCTGCGGTTGCTGGCCGTCCCCGCGCTCGGGTGGGCGGCCGTTCGCGACTGGCGCACGCGCCGCGTCCCGAACGACCTCTGGTCGCCGCTCGCGTTCCTCGGGGCGGCATTGTTGTTCTGGGACGGCCTGATGGCGCTCGGCGTCCCGGGCGGCTTCCAGGCGTTCGCGGTGCGTGCGGCGTTCAGTGTTCTCTTCGTGGTGCCGCTCGCGTACGGCTTCTGGTACGTCGGCGGGTTCGGCGGCGCGGACGCTCGCGCGTTCATGGTGCTGGCCGTGCTGTTCCCGACGTACCCCGCCTACCAGGTCGCGGGGTACGCGCTCCCCGCCGTGGAGACCCGGCTGGGCGTGTTCTCGCTGACGATTCTGACGAACGCCGTGCTCATCGGGCTGGCGTACCCGGTCGTGCTCGGCGCGCGGAACGCGGTCGCCGGCGAGTTCTCCTGGGTGATGTTCGTCGGCCGGAAGCTCCCCGTGGGGGACGTCACGGAGACTCACGGCTCCCTCCTGGAGACCGAGTCGGGGTTCACGCGGGACGGCCTCGACCTGGACGCGCTCCGCATGTACCTCCGGTGGCGCGGGGTGTCGCTCCGCGACCTCCGGGAGGACTCCGGCCTCCGTGACCCCGACACGCTCCCCGAGGAGCCGAACGAGCCGACCGACGGCGCGGTCGTCACCGACGGCAGCGGCGACCCCTGGGGGGCCGCCGCGTTCCTCGCGGACATCGAGGGGTCGGCGTACGGCACGACGCCCGCCCAGCTCCGCGAGGGCCTCGACGTCCTCACCGAGCACGACGAGGTCTGGGTGACGCCGGGCGTCCCGTTCCTCGTCCCGCTGTTCGTCGCGCTGCTCGTGTCGCTGACGGCCGGCGACGTGCTGTACTACCTCCTGGTGACGTTCGGGTTCGTGCCGGCGTGACGGACGCGTAACCGCTAACCGGCCGCGAGCCCACGGCTGCGGTATGGACTTCGGAGTCGACCTGGACTTCGGCGACGACGGCCTCGTGCCCGTGGTCGCCCAGGACGCCGACGACGGGGACGTGTTGATGCTCGCGTACGCGAACCGGGAGGCCGTCGAGCGGACGGCCGACACGGGGCGCGCGCACTACTACTCGCGGTCACGGGACGAACTCTGGGAGAAGGGCGCGACCAGCGGGAACACGCAGGCCGTCGAGGAGGTCCGCGTGGACTGCGACGGCGACGCGCTCCTCTACGTCGTCCGCCAGGACGGCGGCGCCTGCCACACGGGCTACCGGTCGTGCTTCCACCGGACGCTGGACGGCGACGTCGTCGGCGAGCGCGTCTTCGACCCCGACGAGGTCTACTGACTGCCCGCTCGCGACTGCGACGCCAGCGCCGGACGACGGGCGCGTCGCGACAGAAAACCTATCAGCGCGCGACGCCACGTTCGACGTATGCCAGACGCGCAGGCCGCCAGGGACCCCGACGGCCTCGTCGCGGACCTCGAGGCGGCCAGCGACGCGGTCGCGGACGCCGAGGCCGCGGTCGACGACGTCGGGGAGTCGCGGCTGCGAGCCCTCCAGTCGGCGCTCACGGACCTCGACCGGTTGTTCGAGCAGTACGAGGCGGACGCGACGGGGACCGGGGACTTCGAGTCCTACATCGCGTTCCAGGACGACCTCGTGGCGCTCGTCGAAGACCTGGACGACGACCTCCCGGAGCACGACGCCTTCGAGTCCCTCCTGGACCTCTTCAAGAAGCGCCGGCTCTCCGAGAGCGACTTCGCGGAGGCCCGCGACCGGCTGTCGGACGCCCGGGAGCTCGCGGGGCGCCTGGAGACGCTGTCGTCGGCCCGCGACGAGTACGGGGACGTCCGGAAGCGCGTCCGGGAGCGCGCCGACGAGTACGCCGACGAGGTCGAGGCCCTCGAGCGCCTGCAGCGCCTCGGGAACGCCGACCTGGACGCGCCCGTCGACACCCTCCGGGAGCCCGTCGAGCGGTACGACGACGCGGTCCGCGCGGCGTTCGCGGAGTTCCGGCGGAGCGAGCCGGCGCGGGACGTCCTCGGGTTCGTGGCGACCACCGACGCCTACCCGCTCGTGGACTTCGACCCGGTGCCCGCGGACCTCGCGGAATTCGTCGCCGAGCAGAACGCCGGCGAGCGCCCGATTCCCGAACTACTGGAGTTCGCGGAGTACTCGCCGTCGAAACTCGAGCACTACGTGGACGCGCCGCGGACGCTGAAGCGCGCGGTCGGCGGGTCGCGGACGTACCTCGAGCGCCTCGACGCCGAGCCGCTCACGGTCGGGTGGCCGCCGGCGCCCGCGGACGAACTCCGGTACCGGCTGGACGAACTCGTGTCCGTCGTCGACCGGTTCGCGGGCGAGGACGTCGTCGCGGCCCTGCACGAGGTCCGCGAGCGCGTGCGGCGCGACGACTACGAGCGCGTCCGGACCGCGGCGGTCGCCGACCACGAACTCACCGACGCCGAGAAGGACCGCGTCGCGGACGGCGTCGAAGCCGACCTGGAGGCCGCGCGGGCGGCCGAGCGCGCGCTCCGGGACGCCCTCGAGCAGTACTAGGCCACAATCCTCTTTGGAGCAGCGGGCGAGGCTCCCTGCGTATGCTCGACGCCGAATTCGAGGTCTGTACGGACTCCGGGAACCTCCACATGGAAGGCAACCCGGCGCCCCGGCGCGTCGAGGAGTGCGCGGCCTGCGGCGGCGACCTCGCCGACGTCGAGGTCGACGACCTCGTCGGCCTGTAGGGCTGCGCGTCCAACCGACGTGGTCACCGCGGCGCCCGCGCGGCGGACGGAGAGCACCGGCGACGTCGCGTCACGTCAACTCGGCGTACGCCTCCCGGATGGTTTCGCTGAAGAGCCCGTACGCGAGCATCCCGGTGGCGATTGCGCCGATACCCCACCCGACGAGACCTGGCGCACGGTACGCCGCGTAGTACATGACCAGGGTGGCGTTCGCGAATGTGAGGGTCTGAGTGGCGGACCAGTCGGGCACGGGACGCCGGTTTGCAGCCCGCGGTCCTAAAAGTAGCGCCCCCGGGAGTGCTCACTCGCGGTTCCGCGGCGGCCGCGCTCAGACGTCGGCTTTCGCGGCGCGGAGCGCGGCGGCGAACGACTCCGCGAGGTCGCGGGCGCGGTCCTCGTCGGTCGCCTCCGCGTAGATGCGGACGACGGGCTCGGTGCCGGACGGGCGCGCGAGCACCCACGCGTCGCCGTAGTCGAGGCGGTAGCCGTCGATGGTCGTGCGCTCCACGTCGGCCTCGAGGGCGCGCTCCTCGGCGGCGCCCAGCAGCGCCTCGCGCTCGGCGTCGTTCTCGTAGCCGACGTTGATGCGGACGTTGTGGTAGTCGCCGTACGGCTCGAGGACCTCGCTGGCGGGGCGGTCCGCGAGCAGTTCGAGGAATCGCGCGCCAGTGTACGCGCCGTCCCGCGTGAGCCGGTAGTTCGGGAAGATGATGCCGCCGTTGCCCTCGCCCGCGACGGGGACGGACTCGCCCTCCGCCTCCAGCTGGCGGATGCGGGTCATGATCTGCGTGGAGCCGATGGGCGTCAGCTCGAGGTCGGCGCCGGTGCGGTCGCAGACGTCGACGAGGCGCTGGCTGACGTTCACCGCGGAGACCGTGGTGTCGCCGTCGCCGAGTTCGGCTTCCGCGAGCGCGGCGAGCGTCGCGTCCCCCTCGACGTACTCGCCGGTCTCGTCGAAGAAGATGGCGCGGTCGGCGTCGCCGTCGTGCGCGATGCCGACGTCCGCGTCCGCCGCGCGCACGAGCCGGCCGAGGTCAGCGAGGTTCTCGCGGACGGGCTCGGGGTCCCGACCCGGGAAGTGGCCGTCCGGCTGGCTGTTCACGGTGACGACGTCGCAGCCGAGCCGCCGGAAGAACCCGGGGCTGGTGAGCGCGCCCGCGCCGTGCCCGGGGTCGAGCGCGACCGTGAGGTCGGCGTCGGCGATGGCGTCCCGGTCGACCGCCGCCAGGAGTTCCTCGACGTACGTGCGGCGCGCCGACGCCACGTCGTGGTCGGCGCCGACCGCGTCCCAGGCGGCGTCGTCGAACTGCTCGGTGGAGAACTTCCGCTCGATGCGCTCGAGGTCCTCCACGGAGAGCTCGACGCCGTCCGCGCCGACGAGCTTCACGCCGTTGTACTGCGCCGGGTTGTGGCTCGCGGTCACCATCACGGCGGGCACGCCCTCGCGTTCGGCGTACGCCTGCGCGCCCGGCGTGGGCACGACGCCGAGGCGGTCGACGTCCACGCCGACGCTCTGCAGGCCGCCGACGGCGGCGTTCTCGAGCATCCGGCCGGTCGTCCGCGTGTCTCGCGCCACGGCGACGCGGTCGGCCCGCCACACCGACCCAGCGGCCTTCGCGACGCGGGTGACGAACCCCGGCGTCAGCTCCTCGTTGGCCACGCCCCGCGTGCCACTCGACCCGAACACCTTCATACAGTGTCGTCCGGCGCCAGCCCCCTAATCGCTTCCGACCTCGCGGAGCCCTCGAGCAGCAGCCGTCGGTCGTCCTCGGTGACGCGGACGACGTACGCGGCGTCGCCGTACACGTAGAGGCTCCCGGGGTGCTCGCAGTGCGAGCGCAGGTCCGCGGCGAGCGCCTCCCCGACTTTCCGGGAGGTGCCCGTGGTCACCCACTCGCCCCGGGGCGCTGTCTTCGCGGAGGAGAGCACGCGCTCGAGGACGGGGTGGTCCTCGACGAACGACGACCGGAGAACGCAGCGCTCGTCGGCGCCCGCCAGCCGGTCCTCGGTCGGGCGCTTCACGCGGACCGTGACGGGGTCGCTGCCGACCGCGCGCGCACAGCCGCTCCCCGCGGCGAGCGCCGCGACGCCCGCGAGCACCGTCCGTCGGCGCATACGGGGGCCTACGACGCCCACCGCAAAGGCTTTTCGAGAGAACCGGAACGCTTTCGCCCCGCGGCGGGCCGACTCTAGGTATGCCAACCGTCCGGGAATCTCGGGTGTACGTCGAGCAGTCCGACACCGTCGAGGCGTACGTCGCCGCCGACCTCGGCGTCGTCGTCGCGCGCGTCAGCGGGGACAAGGTCGGCGAGTTCAGCCTCGTCGAGCGCTGTGGCGCCCGCGACGTCGCGACCACGGCGGTCGGGGTGGCCGCAGCGACCGACGAGGACGTCCTGCTCGGCGACGCCGACGGCCTCGACGGCACGGGCTTCGGCGCGGCGGTCGCGGTCGCGAGCTACGACGGCGGCGTGCTCGCGGCGGGCGAGGACGGTCGCGTCGCGCACTACGACGGCGGCGACTGGACGGCCGTCGGCGCGGTCGACGGCGACGTGCGCGCGCTGGACGTCGACCTCGTCGCGGCGAGCGACGGCGTCCACCGCGTGACCGACGACGGCATCGCGACCTCGGGCCTCGACGACGTCCGGGACGTCGCCGCGGCTGGCGTCCCGCTGGCCGCCACCCCGGCGGGCCTGTTCTCCCTGGGGAACGGCTGGCTGGACGCCGCCGACGGGGACTTCCGCGTCGTCGCCAGCGACCCCGTGAGCGCGAACCCGGGCGAACTCGGTCGCGCGCACGCCGCCACGCCGGACGCGCTCTACGAGCACGCCGCCGGCGACTGGGCGACCCGCGAACTCCCGGTCGCGGAGTCCGTCGCGGACGTCGCGTACGCGACCGACGCCCCCGTCGTGCTAACGGACGCCGGCACGCTCGCGGTGGACGCCGGCGACGGGTTCCGGCACCGCAGCCTCGGGCTCCGGGGCGCGAGCGCGCTCGCGGTCGTCGCCGAAGGAAACGCGTAAGCCGCCGGCCCGAGTCCACTCGCGTATGCTACTCAGCGGGTCCGCGAGCCAGTCGCTGGCGGCCGCGCTCGCCGCCGAGACGGGGGAGCGCCTCGGCCGGGTGTCCTACGACTCGTTCCCGGACGGCGAGCGCATCGTCTCCGTCCCCGAGCAGTCCGGGCGGGCGGTGGTCGTCGCGTCCACGGTCTCGAGCGACGCGCACGTGGAGTTGCTCCAGCTGCAGGACGCCGCCCGCGAGGCCGGCGCGACCGAGGTCGTCACCGTCCTCCCCTACATGGGGTACGCGCGCCAGGACGAAGCCTTCGAGCCCGGCCACCCGGTGTCGGCGCGCGCCGTCGCCCGCGCCGTCTCCACGGGCACCGACCGCGTGATCACGGTGAACCCCCACGAGGACGGCGTCCTCGACTTCTTCGACGTGCCGGCGACGGGCGTCGACGCGGCGCCCCGGCTCGCCGACCCGCTCCCCGGCGACCTCACCGACCCCGTGTTCCTCGCGCCCGACGCCGGCGCCGTCGGGCTCGCCGAGTCGGTCCGGGACGCGTACGGCGCCGGCGTCACCGACCACTTCGAGAAGGTCCGGCACTCCGGCAGCGACGTCTCCGTCCGGCCGAGCGACGTTGACGCCGCGGGCCGCGACGTGGTCGTCACCGACGACATCGTCGCCACCGGCACCACGATGAGCGAAGCCATCGCGGCGCTCGAGGACCCCGCTCGCGTGGTCGTCGCGTGCGTCCACCCGATGCTCGCCGGGAACGCCCGCGTGAAGCTCGCGGACGCCGGCGTCGAAGCCGTCTACGGCACGGACACCCTCGAGCGCGCCGTCTCCGAGGTCAGCGCGGCGCCGGTCGTCGCCGACGAGCTCTGAGGCCCCGTAGCGTTTTCCGTCTCCGCCGCGTCCGCCGCCCGGTATGGCGACGACGCGCGAACTCACCGAGGAGGCCGACCGCCGGGCCGCCGTCCCGCTGCTCCGCCAGCTCTGGACCGACCGGGAGCCGGACGCGGTCCTGGACTGGACGAGCGACGACGACTACCGGCTGTTCGGCCGGTTCGTCGACGGGACGCTCGCCGCGGTCGCGGGCGTCCAGGTGCAGTCCCTGCTCCACCACCGCCGGGGCGCGTGGCTGCTCGACCTCGTCGTAGACGAACCGCGGCGGGGCGACGGCCACGGCGCCGCGCTGCTGTCGTTCGTCGAGGCGTGGGCGCGGGACCGCGACTGCGAGTACGTCGCGCTCGCGTCCCCCCTTGAGAAACAGGGCGTCCACGAGTTCTACGACGGCGAAGGCTACGAGAAGTGGGGGTACGTCGTCGAGACGACGCTGTGACCGGGGGGACGCAGCCGTCTCCACCGACTTGGCGGGCCGGAGCGGAGCCGCGGCTCGGCTACCGCAGCCGCCCGAGAGCGCCGATGTCGGGCCGCCACACGAGCAGCGCGACCGCCAGCAGGAACGCCGCCGTCGAGAGGTCGTAGGACCACGCGGCCGCCGACCCGAACGCGACCGCGCCGCCGGCGACGCTGGACACCGCCGTCGCGAGCAGCGGGAGCGTGCAGCTCACGCAGGAGAACGCGCCGACGAGCCCGCCGGCCAGTCCGGCGTCGGCGTCCAGGACGGCGACGCCGACGAGGTACGCGAGCGCGAGATAGCCGGCGACCTTGTAGGGAGCCAGCACCGCCCGAATCGGTCCGACCTCCGAAATCACGAGGGGGCCCCAGCCCGGCGGGAGCCGCCAGTACACCGCGACGCCGGAGCCGTGGGAGGGCCCGAGGACGCCGCCCACCCACGCGAGCGCGAGGAAGTAGCCCGCGCCGACAGCGAGCGTCCCGACGCGCCGCCGCCGGCTCCCGTCGGGGAGCCGGACGCGCCAGACCGCGAGGGCGGCGGCGTTCAGCCACGCGAACGGGTAGAGGACGTAGCGGGGCGCGGTCACGGAAACGGGTGCCGTCCAGAGGTACGCCGCGAGCGCCGCGAGTTCGAGCGCGCAGAGCGCGACGAACGCTGCCGCCGTCTCCGGCGCCGGCCGCCACCGGTCGAGGGCCGCGGTCACGACGCCGTCACCTCCCCGTCGCCGTCGGACGGGAGCAGGGACCGCGCGGAGTTCCCGACGACGAGCAGGCTGCTGGACGCCATCGCGACCGCCGCGAACAGGGGGTTGAGGACGCCAGCCGCGGCGAGCGGAATCGCGACCGCGTTGTAGAGGAACGCCCACCCGAGGTTCTGCCGGATGCGGCGGTTCGTCGCGGCCGTCAGGTCGAACGCGACCGGGACGGCGGTGAGGTCCTCGGACGTGACGACCGCGTCGGCGGCGTCCGCCGCGAGCGCGGTGTGGTCGAGCGCGACGCCGAGGTCCGCGGCGGCGAGCGCGGGCGCGTCGTTGACGCCGTCGCCGACCATCGCGACCGTGCCGTCGCCGGCGAACTGGCGGACGACCGCGGTCTTCCCCTCCGGCGGCACGCCCGCGAACACCTCGCTGACGCCGTCGTGCGCGCGGAACTCGTCGGCGGCCGCGGCGTCGTCGCCCGTGAGCACGACGACGCGCCGGTCGCGGGCCAGGGCGTCGACGACGTCCCGCCACTCGTCGCGGGGGTGGTCGCCGGCGACCAGCACGCCCTCCACGCGGCCGTCCCAGCCGACGAGCACCGGGACGTCGCCGGCCGCGCTGGCCTCGCGGGCGCGCTCGGCGTACTCGTCCGGGACTTCCCAGTCCCCGGTTTCGAACAGCTCGCGGCTGCCGGCGGCGACCTCGACGCCAGCCTCGCGCGGCGCCTCACTCGCCTGCCGGCCGCCGTCCGCGCTCGCCGCGAGCCGTCCGGTGACGCCGCGGCCGGGCGCGCGCTCGAAGTCCTCGACGTCGCCCGCCGCGTCGGCGTACTCCACGACGGCGTCCGCGACCGGGTGGTCGGCGTACTGCTCGAGGGCCGCGGCGCGGGCGGGCGCGCGGTCGTCACCGATTACCTCGCGGACCGCCATCTCGCCCGTGGTGAGGGTGCCGGTCTTGTCGAAGACGACGGTGTCGGCCTCGGGCGCGGCCTCGAACGCGGCGCCGTCCGTGAACACGACGCCGGACTCGAGGGCTTCCCGGACGCCGCTGGCGGTCGCCAGCGGGGTCGCGAGCCCGAGCGCGCACGGGCAGGAGACGACGAGCACGGAGAGCCCGACGAGGAGCGCCTCGCTCGGCGCCGCGCCGAGCAGGAGGTGGACGCCCGCGGCGGCGACGGCGAGCAGCACCACCAAGGGGACGAAGGCGGCGGCGATGCGGTCCGCGAGCCGCTGGGCGCCCGGCCGCGTGCTCTGGACGTCCCACAGCGAGCGCACCACGCGGTCCAGCGTGCTGTCGGCGTCCTCACCGACCGCGACGACGAGGCGGCCGTCCGTGACGACCGCGCCGCCGACCGCGTCGTCCCCGGGCTCTTTCGTCACCGGCTTCGACTCGCCGGTCACGAGCGCCTCGTCGACGGTCGCGGCGCCCGCGACGACGGGGCCGTCGACGGGCACGCGCTCGCCGGCGGTGACGACGGCCTCGTCGCCCGGTTCGAGGGCCTCGACGGCGACTTCCTCGGTCCCCGAGGGCGTCTTCCGGGTGGCGTCCGCGACGCGCTCCGCGCCGAGGTCCGCGAGACGGCCGGCGGCGCGCCGCTTCACGCGGTCCTCGTAGTAGTTCCCGACGGTGACCGCGAGCACGACGACGACCGCGACGTCGAAGTAGACCTCGGTGCCGCCGGCGAGCGCGACGCCCGTGCTGTACGCGTACGCCGCGGCCGCTGCGAGCGCGACCAGGAGGTCCATGTTCGGGTGGCCGGCGCGCAGGCTCACGTACGCCCCCCGGAACAGGGGGTAGCCCGTGTACGCGAGCACGACGGTCGCCATCACCCAGACGTTCGCGAGCAGGTACGCGCCAGCCGACCCCGTCAGGTCCAGCAGGAGCGTCTCCGCCGGCACCCCGAGGTACGCCGGGTAGAGGAACAGCACGTACCACAGCATCGTCATCATCCCGAAGAACCCGCCGACGAGCAGCCGGCCGACGGACGCCTGGTCGTCGCCGCCGTCGCCGTCGGTGCGGGCGTCCGCCTCGTAGCCGAGCCCGCTGATAGCGTCCGCGACCGCGTCCCGGTCGACCGCCTCGGGGTCGTACGTGACCTGCACCGTCTCCGTGGGGTAGCTCGCGGCCGCGGCCCGCACCCCCTCGCAGTCGGTCGCCCGCGACTCGACGAACGCCTCGCAGGTCGCGCAGTGCATCCCGGAGACGGAGAGGAACGCGGTCTCGCCGGCGGCGTCGTCCGGCCCGGTGTCGACGCCGCCCGCCGCCGCCTCCGCGTCGGCGCTCGCGGGGTCGTCGACGGTGCGAGCGACCTCGAGGCAGCCCCGGCAGCAGAACTCGCCGTCCACGTCGGGGTCGGTCACGGGCGGGTCCGGCGTCGGCAGGCCACACAGGGTACAGGTCATGGGTCGATGGGTGTCGTGGTCAGGTCGGCATCGGCGGCATCGGCAGCGGGACGTGCGGGACCGGGTACCCGAGCGCGGTCAGTCCCTTCGCGAGCGGAATCGTGCCCGCGACGAGGAACGCGACGCCGAGCGCGCGGTGGAGGCGCCGCCGGAACGAAGCGCCGACGGCGTCGAGGACGGTCCCGTACGCGAACAGCGTCGGGAACGTCCCGAGCCCGAGCGCAGCGAGCGTCAGGCCGCCGGTCGCCGGCGACCCGGTCGCGAGCGCGTACAGGAACGCGGGGTACAGCAGCGGGCAGGGGAGCAGCCCGTGTATCGCGCCCAGCCCGACGATGCCGGGGCCGGTCGCCCACTCGTCGACGCGCGCCGACAGCCGACCGCTCACCGCCGCGAACGCCGTCCCGAGGACGGGGACCGACGCGCCGGCGAGCACCGACCCGCCGCCCGCCACGTAGCCGACGCCGGCGGCGATGACGGCGACGCCCGCGACGACGCCCGCGACGCCCCGGACGACGTCGCCCGCCGCGACCAGCGACCCGGCGTCGACGAGCACGCCGCCGAGCGCGCCCAGGGCCGCGCCGATGGCCGCGTAGCTCGCGGTCCGCCCGAGGTTGAACAGCGCGTGCTGGCGGACGGCTCGCGTCGTCGGCCCGCGGCCGTCGCTGTCGATTCGGTCCCCGTACGCCGTCACGAGCGGCCCGCACATCCCGAGGCAGTGCGCGCCCCCGAGCAGGCCGACGACGAAGAACGCCGCGACGCCGGCGTCCGGCAGGCCGGCCGCCGCGGCGGCGACGCCCGCGGCTCCCCCCGTCATCACGGCGGTCAGTGGGCGACGCCGTGGTGGGGTTGGTCCGTCGGGGAGAACATGTACCAGAGGCAGCCGGCGACGAGGACGACGTTCACGAGCGCCGTCACCGCGAGCACCGACTGCCCGACGGCGTACAGCGCCACCGGGACGAGCGCGAGCAACGGAACCAGTCCCGCGACGAGCTGCGGTCGAACGTTCATGCACGCGGGTTCGGCGCCCCGGGGCAAAACGACTGGCGTGATTCCCAGAGTCTTGGAATCGGCGACAGTTGTTCAATAGAACCGATGGAAGGTGGGTGCGTGAACGGAGACACGGCGTTCGGGAGCGCGCTGTTCCGCCGGCCGCCGGCGTCTCCGACTGCACGGGTCGCTGACAGTGACCAGTGACTCGAAGTACGACCAACGCACGATACCCATGACCAGACAGGACGACACACTCTCGCGCCGCGGCGTCCTCCGGGGAGCCGTCGGGACCGCGACAGCGGTCGCGGCCGGGGCGGCGGCGACCGGGACGGCCGCGGCCCAGGACTACGGCGGCTGGTTCACCGGCGACGCCAAGGGTGGAGCGACCGGCAACTACGACGGGACGACCGCCGACAGGACCGGCCAGGACGAAGTGACCGTCACGGTCGGCGCGGACGGGAACGGCGGCACGTTCGCGTTCGCGCCGCCCGCGGTCCGCGTCTCCCCCGGAACGACGGTGACCTTCGAGTGGGCGTCGAACGCGCACAACGTCGTCGTCCAGTCGCAGCCGGACGGCGCCGGCTGGGAGGGCCACGAGGCCATCGAGAACTCGGGGTTCTCGTTCTCGCACACGTTCGAGACCGAGGGCGTCTACAAGTACTACTGCAACCCGCACCTGACATTGGGGATGAAGGGCGCCATCGTCGTCGAACCCGGCGACGCCGGCGGTGGTGGCGGTGGCGGCGGAGGCGGCGTCCCCGCCGAGTACGACGGCTGGTTCACCGGCGACGCCAAGGGTGGAGCGACCGGCAACTACGACGGGACGACCGCCGACAGGACCGGCCAGGACGAAGTGACCGTCACGGTCGGCGCGGACGGGAACGGCGGCACGTTCGCGTTCGCGCCGCCCGCGGTCCGCGTCTCCCCCGGAACGACGGTGACCTTCGAGTGGGCGTCGAACGCGCACAACGTCGTCGTCCAGTCGCAGCCGGACGGCGCCGGCTGGGAGGGCCACGAGGCCATCGAGAACTCGGGGTTCTCGTTCTCGCACACGTTCGAGACCGAGGGCGTCTACAAGTACTACTGCAACCCGCACCTGACATTGGGGATGAAGGGCGCCATCGTCGTCGGCGCCGCACCCGGCGGTGGCGGCGGAGGCGGCGGTGGCGGAGGCGGTGGTGGCGGCACCCCGCAGCCGAAAGTGGTCCAGCCCGCGCCGTTCTGGGAGACCGCGTTCTTCGGGACGATCCTGCTCGCGATGCTCGCCCCCATCCTCGCGAACTACTACCGGCGCCGCAGCCCCGGGGACCTCACCTACGAACCGGGCGGCGACGCCGAGGACGGCGAGCGGGAAGCCATCCCCGAGGCGCCGGCGGAGGAACCGGTCCAGGAACTCGGCCACGACGACTACGACCCCGTCGGCACGGCGGCGCTCGTCGTCGTGTACTTCCTCATCCTCGTCGGGATGTGGGTGTTCATGTACTTCGTCGATTTCCTCGGCAACGGTCCGACGATAATCGGGTGATACCAGGATGGAGATACACAGATTCGAGAAGGTCTGGCTCGCAGCGTCGTTCCTGCTGATCGTCGGCTTCATCGCGACAATCGTCTACGGCACGCTCGGCGCCGGCGTCACGATGGTCGACGACTCCGGCGGCACCGTCGACCCGACGAACCCCACGGCGTCCGAGAACTTCCGCGAACCCGGCGTCTACCAGGACGGCGACGGCGGCTACGACGTCTACGTGATCGCCCGCCAGTTCGCGTTCGCGCCCGGAACCGGCTCCCCGATCCGGGTGCCCGCGGACACCAAGGTGACGTTCTACGTCACGAGCGCGGACGTCACGCACGGGTTCAACGTCGTCGGCACGAACATCAACACGATGGTCATCCCCGGCCAGGTCGCCGAGCTCACCGTCGAGTTCGACGAGCCCGGCACGTACCACATCGCCTGCAACGAGTACTGCGGCGCCGGCCACCACGCCATGGAGGGCACCATCCAGGTGGTGCCGCGCGACCAGTACAGCGCGCAGTCCGCGGAGGTGACTGACTCGTGACGTACGTCGACGACTACCCGGGAGCGGCGAAGATTACGCGGTGGCACTTCGGCGTGGCGTTCGTCGCGCTCGCCATCGGCGGGCTGTTCGGCCTGCTCCAGGCGCTGTACCGCACCGGGACGTTCCGGTCGGCGCTCCCCATCAACGCCTCCCAGTACTACACCGTGCTCACGGGCCACGGCGTCCTGCTCGCGCTCGTGTTCACGACGTTCTTCATCTGCGGGATGTTCGTCTGGGCGGTCACGCGCAGCCTCGGTCGGCCGCTGTCTGCCCCCCGGGTCGCGTGGCTCGGGTTCTGGGCGATGGCCGTCGGCACCGCGCTCGCCGCGGTGTCGATCCTCAACGGCTTCGCGCCGAGCCTCCCGTTCAACTCCGCGGACGTCCTCTACACGTTCTACGCGCCGCTGCAAGCCCCCCCCGCGTTCTACGTCGGCGCCGCGCTGCTCATCGTCGGGTCGTGGGTCGTCGGCGCGTCGTACTTCCTGACGTACCGGGACTGGCGCGCCGAGAACCCCGACGAACGCATCCCCCTGCAGACGTTCATGGTGCTGGCGACCTTCCTCATGTGGTACCTCTCCACGCTCGGCGTCGCCATCGAGGTCGTCGTCTTCCTCATCCCGTGGTCGCTCGGCTGGATCAGCCAGGTCGACCCGCTGCTGACGCGCACGCTGTTCTGGTACTTCGGCCACCCGGTCGTGTACTTCTGGCTGCTCCCCGGCTACCTCGCGTGGTACACCATCCTCCCGAAGCTCTCCGGCGGCCGGCTGTTCAGCGACCCGCTCGCGCGCGTCGTGTTCGTGCTGTTCCTGCTGCTGTCGACGCCGGTCGGGTTCCACCACCAGTACCTCGACCCAGGCATCGCTGAAGGGTTCAAGTTCGTCGCGATGACGAACACCATGATGCTGCTGTTGCCGTCGCTGCTGACCGCGTTCACGGTCGTCGCGTCCATGGAGCACGGCGCCCGCCAGCGCGGCGGCAGCGGCTACCTCGGGTGGCTGCGCGCGCTCCCCTGGGACGAACCCGCGTTCGCGGGGATGGCGCTCGCCGGCCTGATGTTCGCCGCGGGCGGGTTCTCCGGCATGATCAACGCCGGGATGAACATCAACTACCTCATCCACAACACCCTCTGGGTGCCGGGGCACTTCCACCTCACCGTCGGCACCGCGTTCGCGCTCACCGCGATGGCGACGAGCTACTGGCTGTACCCCCAGCTCACGGGCAAACGCCTCCAGCACCGGCGCATCGCGACCGTCCAGCCGTACCTCTGGTTCGTCGGGATGACGCTCATGTCGAACGCGATGCACCGCGGCGGCCTCGCCGGCCTCCCCCGGCGCACCGCGCAGCCGCTGTTCCGCGGCGCCGGCGCGGCGCCGTTCGACCCCGTGCTCGGCTCCATCGCCGAGATACAGCTCCAGATCGCGGTCGGCGGCGTCCTGCTGTTCACGTCGCTCGTGATGTTCCTCGTGGTGATAACGGGGACGTGGCTGTCGCGGGCGGGCGCCGCGCCACTGCGCGTCAACGGGTCGCTGCCGGCGCCGCTGTCCGGGCCCGCGGACAGCCCGCGCGTCCTCGACAACCTCAAGCTCTGGACGGCCATCGCGGTCGTCCTCGTGGTGCTCGCGTACGGCCTCCCGCTGTGGGGGATGCTCGAGAACGGCGTCCTCTCGCCGGGGTCGCCCGCCGTCCCGATGTGACCGCCCGGTAACTCCAGCTCCCACAACTTCCAGTGATTCATCGAGATGACTGACGGCAACGACGACGAGGACGGCGTCAGCCGCCGCTGGCTGATTCGCTTGCTCGTCGGGCTCGGCATCGGCGTCCCCGTCGCGGTCGAAGCGGCGACGTTCCTCGGGCTCGTGAACTCCCGGCTGTTCGGGGGCGGCGGCGACGGCGAGCAGACGAATTCGACGACCCGGCGGCCGGTGACGCACGTCGGCGACGAACTGCTCCCGGCGACGGCGCCGGCGGACACGCTGACGGACGCCGTCGTCCGCGTCGGCGAGGACGCGTGGACGTTCGAGGCGAGCGTGCGCGTCGAGAACACCGGCGACGCCCCCTACCGGTTCAGTCTCGGCGCGGTGACGACCGAAGGCGGCCGGCGCGTCGGCGGCGGCGCCGAGACCGACTGGATTCCGCCCGGCGAGACGCGGACAGCGTCGGCGACCTGGACGCTGCCGTCGGGGGCGACGCCCGCGACGATGGCGGTCGCCGGCGTCACGCGGACCGACGGCGGCGAACGCCGCACCGAGGCGGTCGTCCGCCTCGGGAGCGTCCCCGTCCAGGGCTGACGAACTCCCAGACCGGGCTGACGAACTACCAGAACGACGGCGGCCGCGGGAACCCGCGACCGCTGACACCTGCCGCGATTCCACGCGGCCGCCTACACTTCCTCGATCTCGAGCGCGAGCTTCGTGCCCTCGACGTCCCACTCCTCGCGGTAGCCGTCCTCGACCTCGCCGAGTTCGCGGGCGCGCGTCTCCTCCCTGATGAGGTCCTCGTGCTCGGCGACCAGCCGGCCGACGCGCTCGTCGAAGACAGCCACGTCGAGGCGGATCTCGGCGTCCATCTCGAGGTCGAGGTCCTTGCGCATCTCCTGGACGCGCCGGATGACCTCGCGGGCGTACCCCTCGCTCTCGACGTCCTCGTTCAGCGCGGTGTCGACGTAGACGGTGCCACTGTAGGACTCGCTTTGCTCGTCCGACGAGCCCCCGCTCGCGGTGCTCTCGAGGACCCCGTCGAAGTCCGCGCCGGCGACGCCGTCCGGCGTCTCCTCGACGAACTCCACCATGTCCTCGGTGAGTTCGACGTCCATCCCGGTGGCCTCGCTCACCTGGTCGGCGAGCGCGTCGAGGTCCCGCGACGCGACGTGGGCTTCGTTCAGCGCGTTCATCACGCGGCCGGCGTCGTCGCCGAACGCGGGCCCGAGTTCGCTCATGTCGGCGCGCGCGCTGAACGCGAGTTCGTCCCAGGACTCCCCGGGTTCGAGGACGTGGACGTCCCGGGTGTTGAGGCGGTCCGCGAGCAGGTCGCCGTGCGCCCGGACGGCGTCGACGACCGCGTCGTCGTCGGCGTCCACGACGACGCGCGTGACGGGCCACCGGAGCTTCCGGCCGGCCTGCTGGCGGGCGTGACTGCCCGCCTCCTCGACGGCGCGCAGCACCGCGACGTCGTCCTCCAGGCCGGGCGCCCGGTAGTCCTCCTCGACGTCGGGCCAGTCGCACATGTGGACGGTGTCGTAGCCGTCCTCGCCCGTGAGGTGCTGGTAGAGCTCCTCGGTGGCGAACGGCGCGAACGGCGCGAGCAGCGCCGCGACCTCCAGGAGCACGCGGTTCATCGTCGCGTACGCCGCGGTCTTCGACTCGCTGTCCCCGGGCTCCCACATGCGCTCGCGGACGACCTGCACGTAGTACCGGGAGAGGTCCTCGACGACGAACTCCAGGAGTTCGTCGAGGGCCTTGTGCTGCTCGAAGGCCTCGAAGTGGTCGGTCGCGGCCGCCTTCACGCGCTGGAGCGTCGACAGCAGCCACTCGTCGACGCGCTCCAGGTCGACGTCCGCGACGCCGACGGCGCCGCCGTCGCCGCCGAACGCCGCGGGGACGTTCCCCTCGAAGCCGTCCTGCTCCATGTACGGCTGCGGGAACCGGAAGACGTTCCAGAGGATGTTGAGGTCGCGCTGCATGTTCGCGACCTCCTCCCTGGACACCCGCATGTCGTCGCCCTGCGGGGTCACCGACAGCACGAACAGCCGCATCGGGTCGGCGCCGTACTCCTCAATGAGGTCCTGGGGGTCGATGCGGATGTCCTTGGACTTCGACATCGACCGGCCGTCCGGCATCAGCGCGTGCCCGTGCATCAGGACGGTCTCGTACGGCGACTGGCCGACCGCCGCGGTGCCCATGCCGAGCTGGCTCCAGAACCAGCCCCGGGTCTGGTCGTGGGCCTCCAGGATGAGGTCGGCGGGCCACAGCTCCTCGTAGTCCTCGGTCTCCGACGGGTAGTTCAGCGTCCCCCAGGACGCCACCGAGGAGTCGATCCAGACGTCGAAGACGTCCGGCACGCGCGTGTACGTCGTGCCGTCCTCGGTGATGGTGAGGTCGTCGACGGTGTCCTTGTGGAGGTCGACCTCGTCGGGGTCGACGTCCTGGTCGACGCGTTCGGCGAGCTCCTCGCGGTCGCCGACCACGACGACGTCCTCCATCGACCCGTCCCAATCCTCGGGCGTCCAGATGGGCAGCGGGATGCCCCAGTAGCGCTGCCGGCTGACGTTCCAGTCGGGCGCGTCCTCGACGAAGTCACGGAACCGGCTCTCGCGCGCCCACTCCGGGTACCACTCGGCGTCCTCGATGTTCTCGAGGAGCTCGTCTTTCACGTCGGTGACCGTGATGAACCACTGGTTCGTCACGATCTGGACGATGCCCGTGTCGCAGCGCCAGCAGTGCCCGTAGCTGTGCGTGACCGTCTGCTCGGCGAGCAGCGACCCGTTCACCTCGAGGTCGTCGATGATCGCGCGGTTGGCGTCGCGCACGAACTCGCCGGCGTACTCGCCGGCCTCCTCCGTGTAGACGCCGTCCTCGCCGACCGGACAGAACACGGGCAGCCCGAGCTCCTGGCCGCGCTCGAAGTCCTCCTCGCCGTGCCCGGGCGCTGAGTGCACGAGCCCCGTGCGGTCGACCTCCACCCAGTCGCCGTGGTACACCCGGTGGGTGCCCTCGGCGTCCGTCGGGTTCGCGGGCACCTCGTCGGCGAGCGGCGGCGTGTACGACCACCCGACGAGGTCGCTGCCGAGCAGGTCGGCCTCCACCTCGTAGTCGTCGTAGCGGCCCGCGGACAGCACGTCCTCGACGCACTCCTCGGCGACGTACAGCACCTCTTCGTCGCCGCCCATCGTCGCGCGCACCCGCTGGTAGGTCGTCTCCTCGTCGACGGCCACGAACTCGTTGGCGGGAATCGTCCACGGCGTCGTCGTCCAGATGACCAGCGACCCCTCGCGGTCGTCGAGGTCGAACTTCACGTAGATGGAGGGGTCCTCGACGTCCTCGTACTCGACCTCGTTGTTCGCGATGGCGGTCTCGCAGCGCGGACACTGGCTGATGGAGCGCTTCCCGCGCTCCACGAGGCCGTTGTCGTGGACCTCGGAGAACGCCCACCACGTCGCCTCCATGTACTCGGGGGAGACGGTCCGGTAGGGGTCGTCCCAGTCCATCCAGACGCCGAAGGACTTGAAGTCCGACTGCAGGGACTGCAGGGAGTCCTCCGCGAACTCCCGGCACTCCTCGAGGAAGTTCTCGACGCCGAACCCCTCGATGTCCTTCTTGTTGTCGAAGTCCAGTTCCTCCTCGACTTTCGTCTCGATGGGGAGGCCGTGCATGTCGTAGCCCGGCCGGTCGGTCACGCGGTGGCCCCGCATCCGCTTGTACCGGATGTAGGCGTCCTTCAGGCTCTTGTTCCACGCGTGACCCATGTGGGCCGACCCGGACGTGTACGGCGGGCCGTCCACGAAGAAGAACGGCTCGTCGTCGGCCCGGTGGGCTTTCGTCTTCTCGTAGGCGTCGACGTCCTCCCAGTACGAGAACACCCGGTCCTCGACCGACTCGGGCTCGTACTGGTCGGGCACGTCGCCGAATCCACTCATACCCGTAGCCGTCTCGCTCGCACCTAAAAGGGTAATCGGTTGTACAGCCTACGGGACCCGCTCGCGGACCTCGTCGGTGAACAGCAGCACGCCGGCGGCGATGGCGACCGCGCCCATCACCGCCAACCAGACGCCGAGCGCCGTCTCGCCCCCGCCGAGCGTCGCCGCGCTCCGCAGTTCCGCGAGCACTCCCGTCCCGACGAGTCCGGCGCCCAGCACCGCGTAGCCCAGCGTGACGGCCGCGTCGACCAGCTCCGGCAGAGATTCGAGCATAGCACGGCGTATCGCGTCGCCGCTTGTAGCCTTTCCGGTGCGCTTACTACACCCCGCGCTGAACGCCCGGTATGACTCGCACTGGGACACTCGACTACCCGGACCTCGCGAAGTACGGGACGCTCGCCAGCCTCGCCCTGCTCGTCGTCGGCGCCGCCGGCACCACGTTCGGCGCCGGCCGCCTCCCCGGCTGGGAACTCACCCTCGTGTTCGACCTCGAGGTCGTCGGCGTCCTCGGGATGGTGCTGTGCCCGTTCGTCTTCGGCATCGCGCTGCCGCTCACGGAGTAGGATGCCGTCCGAGGAAGTCGTCGCCGCGTGGACGTTCCTCGCGGTCGGCGTCGGCGTCGCCGCCGTCGGCGCGTACATTCGGGTGCGCCGGCGCGCCGACCTCCTCGCGAACTACCACGGCGCCACCAGCCCCGAGTACGCCGCCGTCCACGCCGGGAACGCCGTCGCCGCCACCGGCGCGTTCGTCGCCGCGTACGGGTACGCGATGCTGCGGTTCGGCCTCCCCGAGTGGACCGTCCTCGTCGCGTCCCTCGCCGTGACGGCGGGCGCGCTCTGGGCGGCGGCCCGCGCACAGGGCCACTGACCGCCCGGGGCCGGGAGTGCGCGATTCATCTGCAGGGCAACTGCCGACCGACCGCCCGGCGACAGGACTAACAGGACGTGCGTCGTCTCCCCGCCCATGACCGACGCGTTCGCGGCGCTCGCCGACGCCGACGTGCGCGGCGCCGCCACGTTCACCCTCGACCCCGAGCACGCCACCGCCGCCTTCGGCGCGCAGGAAGACCCGCCCGGGGAGCCCGCGGCGACGGACGCCGCACCCGGGGAAGCCACGCCCGTCCTCGGGACGGCCTACCTGCTCGCGCACTTCGGCACCGTCTCCCGGGAAGCCCTCCGCGGCTACCTCCCCGACGGCAGCGGCGTGGTCGAACGCGGCGCCAGCGTCTCCCACCTCGCGCCCGTCGCCGTCGGCGGCGAAGTCACCGTCACCGCCACGCTCGTCGGCGTCGACCGCCCCGACCTCTCGTTCGCGTGCCGCGCGGAACGCGACGACGGCACCGCCGTCGCCACCGGCGACCTCTCGTTCCGCGTCGTCGACCGCGAGCAGTTCCGCGAGGCCGTCGGCCGCGAGTAATCTTTTGGTGGAGCGGCGTCACGGGTGACGTATGCCAGACGAGGACTGCATCTTCTGCCGCATCGTCGACGGCGACGTCCCGGCGCGCGTCGTCTACGAGGACGCCGACGTCCTCGCGTTCCTCGACGCGAACCCGCTCGCGCCCGGCCACACGCTCGTCATCCCGAAAGCCCACCACGAGACCCTCGGGGACGTCCCGCCGGAGTCCGGCGAGATGATGTTCGCGGCGCTGCACTACCTCACCCCCATCGTCGAGGACGCCGTGGGCGCCGACGGCAGCAACGTCGCGTTCAACAACGGCGAGGCCGCCGGTCAGGAAGTCCCGCACGTCCACGGCCACATCATCCCGCGGTTCGAGGACGACGGCGGCAACCCCATCCACGCCGTCGCGGGCTCCCGCCCCGGGCTCTCGGAGGAGGAACTCGACGACGTCGCGGCCGACATCGAGGCGGCGGCGGAGTGACGCCGTCGCCGACGGTACGTCGCGACCGCGGCCGAGCGACGGCGCTGGCCCGCGAGCGTCGAGTCGTCGGGTCGGCACGTCCACGCCCAGCGGCGGATAGCGAGGTGACGCGGCGGTGGTGAACCCGGAACTCGCGGCGTACGTCGGCGTCTTCGCACCCGCGGCAGCCGTCTGTCTCGCGGGCCTCCGGCACGCCGGCCGCGTCGAGAGCGAGGACGCCCGCCGCGGGTTCGCGTGGCTGCTCGCGACGAACACCGGTGGGCGCTCGCGCAGGACGGCTTCCTCGTGGCGCCCGGCGGCAGCCTGAAGGTCGCGTTCCACGTCGCGGGCCTCGTCGTCGGGTTCGCCACCGTCGGCGCGTGGCTGTACTTCTGTTCGGCGTACAGCGGCCGCAGCCTCCACCGCGACCCCCGGTACCGGCGGGCGGCAGTCGCGGTGTTCCTCGCGGTCACCGCGGTGAAAGTCACCAACCCCGTCCACCACCTCTACTTCTCGACGACGTGGGCGAGCGAGCCGTTCCGGTACCTCGTCGTCCACAACCACGTCCTCCACTGGACGACCACGAGGCTGGCGTACGCGCTCGCCGCCGTCGGCTACTTCATGCTGTTGGAGCTGTTCGACCAGACCAGCCTCGACACCAGGCCGCTGGCGGGCGTCGCCGGCCTCACGGCGCTCCCGGTCGCGTTCAACGTCGCCGGCTACGTGAGCCCGCGGCTCGTCGACGTCTCCTACGAGCCCGTCGGCGTCGCCGCGTTCGCCGTCGGCGTCCTCTACGTGTTCACCGAGCGCTTCCAGGCGGTCCGGCTCACGGGCGACGTCGACGACCCCGTCGTGTTCGTCGACGAGGACTGCAACGTGAAGGACGTCAACGAGCGCGCCCGCGACCTGTTCCCGGAACTCGAGGGCGCCAACGGCCGCGCACTCGGGGCGGTCGCGCCGCGGCTCGAGGCGGCGCTCGGCGAGGACGAGACCGTCCTCGACCTCGACGTGGGCGGCGAGACGCGGTACTACCTCGCCACCGCGAACCCGTTCACGGTCGGCCGCACCGAGGTCGGCCGCATCCTCCTGTTCTCGGCCGTCACGCGCGGCGAACGCCACCGCCGCGAGCTCGAACGCCAGAACGAGCGCCTCGAGCAGCTCGCGAGCGTCGTCAGCCACGACCTCCGGAACCCATTGAACGTCGCGGAGGGCCGCCTCGAGCTCGCGCGCCAGCAGCGGGACAGCGAACACCTCGAAGCGGTCGCGACCGCGCTCGACCGCATGGAGGCCCTCATCGAGGACGTCCTCGCGCTCGCGCGCCAGGGCGAGACCATCGGCGAGACCGAACCCGTCTCGCTGCGCGCGGTCGCCGAGGAGAGCTGGGAGACGGTCGCGACCCCGGACGCGGCGCTGACGGTCGCGGACGACCTGCGCTTCGAGGCGGACCGCGACCGCACCGTCCAGCTGTTCGAGAACCTCTTCCGGAACTCGGTGGAGCACGCGGGCAGCGACGCCGCCGTCACCGTCGGCGTGCTGGGCGACGCCCGGGGGTTCTACGTCGCGGACGACGGCCCCGGCATCCCCGACAGCGACCGCGACGCCGTCTTCGAGCCGGGGCACACGTCCGCCGAGGACGGCACCGGGTTCGGGCTCGCCATCGTGAAGAGCATCGCCGACGCCCACGACTGGGCGGTCCGGGTGACCGACAGCGAGTCCGGCGGCGCGCGCTTCGAGGTAACCGGCGTCCAGCGAGTAGAATGACGCCGAGAAACGAGTAAATTTTAACACCGAGACGAAGAGAAGCTGCTGGCATGCAGGCTCCGACTGCCGCGTTCGTCGGCGTCGCCGGCGGCGCCGGCGCGACCAGGCTCTCCGTCGAGACCGCCGCCGTGCTCGCGCGCGACGGCCACTCCGTCGGCGTCTTCGACGCCGCCGTCGCCACGCAGGGACTCTCACAGTACGTCCCCGGCAGCATCGATCCCGACGCCACTGCCGCGCTCACCGGGGACGCGGCGATTCGAGACGTCCGGCACGACCTCGCTCCCGAGACACCGGGCACGCTCGCGCTCTACCCCGCGTTCGCGCCGTTTGCCGGGCTCGCCGACGCCAAGTCGCCAGCCGCGGCCGAACGCCTCGAGGGCGTCCTCGCGGACCTCGCGGCCGACCACGACTACGTGGTCGTCGACACGCCGCCGGTCGCCGCGAACCAGGCCGTCGCCGCCGTCACCGCCGCCGACCGTGCCGTCGCCGTCGTCCCGCCGGGCGACCGCGGCGTCGACAGCCTCCAGCGCGCCCGCGGCCGCCTCGCCGACGTCGGCACCGGCTTCGACGCCGCCGTCGCGAACCGCGTCCCGGACGCGCCCGCGGATGCACCCCCGGACGCCGACGTCGCCGTTCCCGCCCGCGAAAATGCCGACGTACCCGAGGCGCCGGCGGCGCTCGCGGAGGCCGGGCCGTTCGTCGAAGCGGTCGCGTCGCTCGCCGAGACGGCGTTCGACGTCACCGTCGACGCGGACGTCGCGGACGACTCGCTGGTCGACGCCGCCCGCCAGAAACTACCCTGAGCCCGCGTCCGGCATCGCCGCCGCGAGCGCGTCCCGTTTGTCCACCATCGCGTCGCCCGGCGAGGACAGCGCGCTCTCCACGGCCTCCATCGCGCCCTCGATCGGGTCGTGGGTGGCGACGTACGCCGCGAGCGCGAACTCGCGCTCCCCCGCGCCCGTCAGCTCGAGGGCCTCCGAGCGCGTGAGCCGCGCGTCCAGCCAGTCCGCGAGGACGTCCCGCTGGAGCGGCGAGAACGGCGTCACGCCGGCGAACCCGAGCCGGTGCAGCGTCTTCGCCGCGGTCGTCGGTGCCACTCCCGCGTCGCCGGCGGCGTCGCCGACGCTCGCGCCGCCGGCGTAGGCCTCCGCGACGGCCGCGGCGGCGTCCGGCTCGCAGGGGAGGGCGTCGTCGAGGGCGGCGAGCCGGTCGGCGAGCGAGTCGCCCGTGCGGTCGACGCTCGCGACGCCGCGGTCCCGCTGGCGGGTCGTCACCGACACGCCCGCCGCGATGTCCGACAGTCCCATGCGGGTTCGTTTTTCGCTCACCACCATAAAATTACCAGTTCGGCGAGAGCAGAGAACCGCGGGTCGGCCGCGGAAGGTACCGGTGACCGGTGCCTTCAGACGGCCGGAGCGACCCGATTCGCGGGGTTTCGACCTACGCTTAAATACTGCTTCCGGGCGAAGTACGAACCACGATGAGTCAGTCAGCGAACTGCCCCGAGTGCCAGGGCGTCGTCCGCCAGCGAGACACCGAACGCGTCTGCGCGAACTGCGGGCTCGTCGTCGACGAGGACCGCATCGACCGCGGGCCCGAGTGGCGGACGTTCAGCGACGACGACCGCAACCCCGAACGCACCGGCGCGCCGCTCACGCGCTCCCGGCACGACCGCGGGCTCTCCACCGAGATCGGTCGGTCCACGCGACTCAAGGGCCGGAAGCGCCGGAAGTTCGCGCGCCTCCGCCGCCAGCACAAGCGCGCGTCCATCGGGTCGAAAGCCGACCGCAACCAGGTGTACGGGTTCACGGAGATCCGGCGGCTCGTCGGCGCGCTCGGCCTCCCGCGGAGCGTCCGCGACCAGGCGTGCGCGCTGTTCGACTCCGCCCAGAACGAGGGCCTGCTGCGCGGCCGCACCATCGAGGGGTTCGCCGCCGCGGCCGTGTACGCGGTCTGCCGGACGAACGGCCTCTCCCGCACGCTCGGCGAAGTCACGGGCGTCGCCCGCGGCACGGAGGCCGAGCTCTCCGCGGCTTACGACGCGATGAACCGCGAGCTCGGCCTCCCGACGGGCCCCATCGACCCCAGGGACTACCTGCCGCGGTACGCGACCGAACTCGACCTCCCGGCGAGCGTCGAACGCCGCGCCCGCGACCTCGTCGAGACCGCCGAGGACGCCAACCTCGTCTCCGGGAAGAACCCCAGCGGGGTCGCCGCCGCCTGCCTGTACACCGCCGCCGAGCGCGGGGACCACCACGTCACCCAGACGGCGGCCGCCGACGTCGCGGACGTCACCCCGGTGACGCTGCGGTCGACGTACTACGACCTGCAGGACTGAGCGGCGCCGCACAGCGACGGTAGAACCGAAACCGCCGGTCTACTCCTCGCAGGCCCGGACGCGGTCAGCGAGGGCCGCGAAGCGACCCGCCGGGACCGATTCTGGCGCCGACTCCCCGACGGGCGTCCCGGTCTCCAGCGTCGCCGCGACCGCCGCCGTCTCCGGGACGGCGACGACGGGCGCGCCGAGCGCGTCCGCCACCTCCTCGCTCGCGGCCCCGGCACGGTTGTACGCCACGGCGGCCAGCCCCGCGTCGAGTTCGACCGCGAGCGACCGCGCGCGGAGCGCGTCCGCGACCGCCGCGCGGTCCGGCGTCGTCACCACGACGGCCGCGTCGGCCACCAGCAGCGGCACCCCCACGTCCGCCCGGAGGCCGGCGGGGCAGTCCACGACGACGTCGCCGTACGCCGACGCGACGTCCTCGACGGCGTCCGCGAGCCGCCGCGGGTCGCCCTCGCGGGCGCCGGCGAGCGTCCGCCCGCACGGCAGCAGGCTGACGGCGCGGCTTTCCCGGACGGCCTCGACAGCCGTGGCGCGCCCCGCGAGCACGTCGTGCAGGTCGGGGCCGCGGCCCGCCGGCACGTCGGCCATCCCCAGGTCGGCGTCCACGAGCACGGCGTCGAGCGCCGCCGCGAGGTTCAGGGAGACGGTCGTCTTCCCGACGCCGCCCTTCCCGCCGCAGACCGCGAGAATCACTCGTCGACCGCCTCCCGCAGCCGGCTCGCGCGCGCCGCCAGCGCCGCCACGCGCTCGCGGTCCACGTCCGTCTCCCCGCCGTCGGCCGCGCGCTCGGCGACCCCGTCCAGGTACTCGCGCACGCCGTCCGGGAGCGCGGACGCCGGCTCGCCCACGGCGTCCCGGGGCGGACGCGGGTCGCCGAAGTCGGCGACGGCGTCGCCGGGCGTCAGTTCTGCGTCGGCGGCGCGCTCGGTCCACGCGAACTCCGCGGGCGGGTCCGCGGGCTCCCCGGGCGTCGCGTACCCGAGCGGCCGCGTCTCGCCGGGGTCGACGACGCCCTCCCAGCCGCCGTCGTCCCACCCGGGCGCCGGCAGCCCGTACTCGCGGGGCGGCCACACCGCGCCCGCACACCGGTTCGCCACCCGGACCCGGGTCGGTTCGTCGCCGTCGTTGCAGACGCGCACCGCGACGAGCGTCACGCCGCCGCGGCGGTGGGTCTCGGTCTCCAGTCGCATGGCGGCACTGGCCCCGCAATCGGGCTTAAACTTCCACCAGCAGGACGGGGGCGTCCAGGGCCGCCCGCGCCCGGCTCGCGCGCTCGAAGACGCCGCTCCCGACGACCAGGGGCGCGCCAGGCGCCGCGAGCCGCGCGACCGCGCACGCCGCCGCCCAGTCCGGGCCGTCGAAAGCCCGCGGGCTCGCCGGCTCACCGGGCACCGGGAGCGCGGCGACGGCGCGCTCGAACGCGCCGGCGAA
>JBDGUB010000050.1:0-29693 GCA_042216245.1 Halobacterium sp. | reverse complement strand
TCCTCGGCGTCGTCCTCCCGGAAGGCTTCCGCGTCATCCCGTACTGAGGCGGCGCTGTGGGCACCATTCCCCCGGGAGGGAAACCGATGCAGGGAAGTATTTTCTCGACCAGTTCGAATACGCGCTAATGGAGTGGTACAGCGTCGACGAGAGCATCGGGACCGAAGACGAGTTCTACTGGCTCTGGATTCTCGCGACGGCGACGTACGGCGTCGGGGACGTCGTGACGACGGTCGCTCTCGTCTACTATGCACCCGGTGTCAGGGAGGGGAACCCGGTCGTGAGCGCGGCGCTCGCGTCGCTCGGACTCGGCGGGCTCGTCACGGTGAAACTCGCGGTCTTCTTCGGCTGTCTCGCGTTGAGCCTCTGGTCGATGCACGCCTGGAAGGACCGCGTGCTGTACGTGTTCCCACCGCTCGTACTGTCGGTCGTCGGTGTCGTTCTCACTGTGCTGAACCTCGGCCTACTGAGCTCATTGTGAACGCCCAAGCGGTGCCCCGAACGTGTCTGGTCCCCCTCAGAGAACTCCAACTCGAATCGGCGCCCTCGGTACCACTTGACGCAACACGTTTGCACCCGTGGTTTCACTGCGATACGGTTTCCGCTCCCGCTCCTCACTCTCCACCAGAACCGTCCTGCACCGCACTTTCCTCGACGGTGCCTACTCGCTGTTCAGCATCCGGCGCCTCGCTGTCTGCTTCTTCCTCCGCGTCGGTTCCGGAGAGCGGGTCGGGTCGTCCCTGGCTCCCGATTTCAGGCGGGTCGTACGCGAGGACGAACTGTTCGCCGACGGCGTAACAGGTGCCGTCGTCGGGGTCCTCTACGACACCGGTATCGGTGTCGATTGCGAAGTCAACGAGGTCCGACAGGGACTCCGCCTCCGCCCGTGGGCGGTCGAACACCTCGTTGGGGAGGCGTGCGCGAACCACCCACTCGTCGAACTCGTCGCGTTCGTCACGGAACGCGAGGTACTCCCGCTCGGCCTCGGTCACGCCCAGGGCGTCCCGGCGATATCCCAAGCCGAGCCCTCCGAGGGCCAGTCCCCCCACGAGCAACAGGAGAGGGCCACCGACCGACCAGAGCAGGCCGCGGTCCCTCGGGACCGTCACGGTCCGCGTGGTCGTCATCGACTTCGACGTGGCTCCCGGAGTACTGACGGTGTACGTATCCCCGCTGAGTGAGATAGACAGCGCCCTGGAGAAGGACAGCTGGGCTGGCTGTCCGTTCACCTCCCCCGCAGCAGTCACGTCGACGACGACTGACGTCTGAATCGTTCCACTGCCACCGCCGAGTTGTGACTGAATGGTGTCGATGCGGTTGGCGACGCGTGTCGTGTTCACGTCGAAGGCCACGACGGCGGTCTCACCGGTCTCGACAGCAGTGGCGGTGGTAGCGTTCAGCCGGCGGCGCTCCGTCCAGAACACCTGGTTCTCGCCGACCGACTCGACGACCAGTGTCGCGTTCGCCGACACCGTTCCAGTACCACCCCCCACGTATCTGGCGATAAATTGCCCGTCGAGGACTGGCGCGATCCGCGAGTAGTACGTCGACCTGTTCGAGAGGTCGGTGCCTACTGGGAACAACGGGTTCTCCCGAGTGACAGTCGCAGAATGGCTGAACTCGCCGGTCACGGACCAGTGCCTGACGGTTCGCTCTTCCTCGACGCTGCCCGGCGCAACGTACGCTGTCGCCGTCGCCCACCCGCCGATGGCTACCAGCAATACCGCCGCGACGACGAGCACGGTGAACCACTCCTCTGCTACCGCCCGGGCCCTGACCCAGAACGTCCCCTCGTCCATGCACCCTCCTGTGACGTGACACTCCATAGACCTGTTGGTGATTGTTATCGAAGTGGTGAATCATAGGTCCCGATCTGGTTCCTGCCTGCCCGGTCAGGGCGTGAGCCACCTGACCAAACGCCGGAACGACGACCGGTTGTGCTCGGAATCCCGGCTGCGCACACGGACCCTGCGTCCGCCCAGGAAGACGCGCCCGAGCACGGCGACACAGCCCGCCAACAGGCAGTCGATCGCCAGAATCGGGAGCCACGGGTGCGCTTCGTACAGACCGTCCAGGACCGGCAACGGAAGGACAGCCAGATAGCGGTGTTCGGTCACGAACCGCCGGTAGTAGCCGGTCTCGGGGGGTGCCGACACCGTCGCGTTCACCGTCCGAACGGAGCGTCCCGGTACTTGGACGCGGCCGGGCGTAACGGTGACCCCATCGCTTCCAGGTTCGACGTAGGAGACGACGGGGACGAACCCGGCGTTGCTCACCGTGTAGGGAAGCGTCGAGGACTCGCCGGCCCGAATCACCGTCGGATTCCCGGACGCGAACTCGGCGCTGACGATCCCGTACTGCTGGGTGCCAGCGGGGATTACCATCGCCGCGGTAGCGGACACGACGAGCACCGAAGCGAGCACGCCGACAACGACGCTGCTAGACACGCCAACGTCACGCCCCCGCGTCCGAGAGCGGTCTCGCTCGACGTCGTCCGCGAGGAATAGGTCCACGATGTACAGCAGTACCGAGAGTCCTAGCAGGACGTACGCCAACCCCTGCGTGCCGAGGAGTGCGCGAGAACCCGTGGCGACAGCGAGGCGGCGTTGCGCTTCTGCGAAAGCGCCCCGGACAGTGATGACAGCCGTTCCGAGGTTGGGAATTACGACGACGTGGCCGTCGATCTGTAGCGCCTTCGCGACGACCTGGGCGTCCTTCACCGGTGGTTCCCCGCTGGCCTGGTCGGGGAACGGGTTGGCGTCCCCCCTGGTGATGTATCCGCGCTCCGTTACGTCGACGACGCGGTGCGTCGTCAATCCACCCCCGCCGACCTCTTCGGCGCGGAAGACGATGACGTCGCCCTCCTCGATCTCGCCGTCGATCGCTGTCGGCACTGCGACGAACCCGTCACCCGGCTCCAGCGTCGGCTCCATGCTCCCAGTCTCGACGTAGCCGAACAACACCGGGTATCCGAGCACCTGGCCGGCGACGAGCGCGAGTACAGTGACGACGACGGCCGCCTCGACACCGACTCGTGCGACGCGCCTCACGGACATTTGATGTCACTCGCGGAGACGTATCACTTAACCAAAAGTGCTGCGCCGTCAGGGCGCCAGCCGGCGCCGTACCAGCGTCACGGTTGCGACGACCAGCACAGCCAGAGCGACCAGGCCAGCGATCCGACCCAGGTCGAAGCCGCTACGCTCCCGCGTCGGCGTCGACGGCGGCTCGGTCGCGTCAGGTCTCGACGTCGAATCCGCGGAGTTAGCGGCACTCGTGTTCCCGACCGACTCGACGTCGAGAGTTGCTGCAGGCCGCTCGCCGACCACGACCCGGTACTCGCCGGGCGTCGACACCGAGACCGGGACTGTCAGCGTCTCGGTCTCTCCGGGCGCCAGGTCGACCACGAGTTCGGCCACCGCCCTGTCGCCGACCCGCACCGGGATTGTCAGTCCGCCGCGCGCGAGCCCGTCGTTCGTCACCGTCGCCGTGACCGTCGTCGACTCGTTCGGCTCGACCGACGTCGGCGAGATGCTGGCGTCGGTTACCCCGATGGACGGTCGCTCTGCCGCGACCCACACCGTCGAGAACCCACTGGTCTCCGCCTCGAAGAACACGCGACCGTCGCGTCGATCCGTCATCGTCACGTCGAGCGCGCGAACCGCGCCGTCCGACTCGTGGAAGACGGCGAGGTCGCTCGCCGTGATTCCACGCGACTCGAGGTAGGCTGCGCTGGCGCTGAACCGCAGGGTCGCTGTCTCGACGGTCCCCGTCTCGACTGTCACTCGCACACCCCCCAGTGGCGACGCGCCCACGCCGAGGTCCGGTGCCTCGTCAGCGTCAACGGCGCGCGCTGTCAGGGAGAGGGATCCCTCACTCGACTCCACGCGGAGTTCGTCGAGGGTCAGCGTCTCGCCCCCAGACTGGTCGATCGGCAGCCGCTGCGCGTCGAAGCGAACCATCTCGTCGGCTGCTCCCCCGAGCGCCGTGAATATTCGGGACGTCTCGGACAGCACGCGCGTCCGGACCACATCCCCGTCGAACGACGACGTCGAGAAGTCCTCGTCCGCGTCGACGTCGTTCGGTTCGGCTACCCGAGCGTGCACCGTCACGTCGTTCAGAATCGCGTCGGGAGTCGACTCCCCGGTCGTGTTCACGCGGATCCCGACCGACACTGTCTCGTTCGGCGCGAGCCGCACGCCGTTCGCCAGGGATTCGATGGGGCGTCCGTTCGCGTACAGCGTCACCCCCTCGGCGTCGTGGGACAGCCAGACGCGCGCGTACCGCGACCCCGTGTACTTGACGCGGAACACGTCGGAGATGCCGGTGACGGCGTCGGGATTGACACCGCGGCCTGCGACGTCGGCGTTGCCCGCCGACAGGTCTACGGCAAGCTCGCCGTCCTCCAGGGTCGCGTACTCGCTGCTCGGCGCGAGCTGGACGTTCGAACTGACGGCGTCGGTCGGCCCGGCGAACAGCACCGCGGCTCCCGAGGGGAACACGAGGGTTCCTGCGACGGCGACTGCGGCGACGAGCGCGACGACGCGGCGTCGTACTATCACGTCTCGATTGACACCTGTGGTGGGCGGCGACCGGTCACGTCATCCCCCCGGGGTTGTCGGTTAAAGTCACTACGTGGTTGTAGTATTGGGATGCCTGAAGTGGGTTCAGGCGACGACTGGGAACCAGACGAATCGTCGACGGCACCGATATTCATCAGTTCGCTACCGAACCGACTCCCCCCGCGGCGGAGAACACCGCAGCGCGCGAGCCGAATCCAGCGATGAACTTCCGCCGTCGCATCTCTCAGGCACCTCCAGTCGGGTCCTCGGCGCTCGCGTGAATGGTCACGGTCCCGTCCAGTTGGTCTACGCCGTCGAACCCGTCGACGGTCGTGTCGATTTCGACGCCGATCTTCATGTGGCCGCCGGCCGCCAACCCGATTTTTGCGTTCTCCGCGCCAGTGAGGCTGTTCGAGTCCGGGTCGAACCGGTAGAACGTGACGCCCGGGAGGTCGTGCGTGAACCAGATGTTCACGCGCTGCGTTCCGAGCGCCTTGAGTTTGAACACCTGGTCGAATACTGTCACGGCGTCTCGATTGACGCCTTGCCCGCCCACGTCGGTCTCGTCGAAGTCCAGCACGAGCATTCCGTCCTCGTAGGACGCGAACACGTCGTTCGTGGACGACTTCAGTGACGGGTCGAGCATCAGGAAGGCAGAGCTGTCGTCCGCGACCTGGACTTTCACGGACCGCTCCGCGCTCACGCTGGTGAACGCGCTCGTGCCGAGTGCAGCCGCCGACGCCGCGACGGCCGAACCGATTCCGGCGATGAATTTTCGTCGTCTCATTGGCCGTTCAGTCCTCGAAACCCACCGGCGGAGTCGAACCGCCGTGAAGACCGTCGTGGGTGCCCGACTATGCGTCGGGCTGGTCAGCGACAATTGTCAGCGTCTCGTTGTACTCCATCTCTCTGACGGGAGTCCCGTGGGTGTCGACGAGAAGACCCACATCGACAGCCTCTCCGACATCGAGCACTGGCGGATCATCTCGCAGGACGCCACTGTCCCGAACGAGTGCCAGGTTTGCCAACGTCTCGCCACCGTACGTGCTGTAGACTTCTACGGGCTGGGTCCCCTGGTTCTCGATTCGTAGGAGTTCGTGGAATTCGTAGACGGATTCCACCCCCAGTCCCTCCGCTTCCGTGGTTTCACCTGGTCCTGTACCCGGGAGCGAGAACCAAACCTGCTCCCCGTAGGACTTGGACCGCCCGGTCGGTAGTCCGCCAGAACCGTCGACTCGGAGGGGCTCCAATCTGAGGAACGCTCTTTCGTCGTCAGCGACTGTTACACTAACCGACCGCGTCGCACTGACGCTGGTGAAGGCGGTGGTTCCAAGTGCCAGGCTTGTCGCGCCGGCCAACCCGCCCAAGCTGACGAGGAATCTACGCCGTTGCATTGTAGTAATCTAGATTCTCCCCCGGAATTACAGCCCGATGTCAGACGGTTCGGCACCAGCGAGGAAGGTGATATTCCCGTCAATGTAGTTTTCGGTAGCTGAACCCTTGGGAGTGACAAAGAATCCAATGTTGGTGAGGCTTTCACCGGGGCTGAGGACGGGGAGATTCTTAACGTCAGCAGTGTCAACATTTATGATGCCCGAATTGTTTGGCGAAGAGTAGTCATATTGGGAGCTCTCTCCAACCTGCGTGACCTCTTGGTCCTCGTGGTAGAGTGCTCCCAATTGCGGCTGGAAGTCCTGCTGGTAACCGACGATGACCGGCTGGGTCCCCTGGTTCGTAATCTTTAGGAGATCATCGAACACCGTAAACGAGTCCTTGTTGACGCCAGACCCGCCACCGTTTTCCGACGCATTCGCTTCCGTGAAGTCCAGCGCTACTGTTCCATTACCGTCAGTATCTTCTACATACTCTTCGCCGTTCTCCGTATCCATTGCCTCGATGCCGAGGAACGCGTTCGCGTCGTTCGCAGTCGTGACGCTGATGGCGCGATCTGCTTTGACACTCGTGAACGCGCCCGTACCCATTGCAGCTGCCGATGCGGCAGCGAGCGATCCGACGCCAGCGATGAACTTGCGGCGTTGCATTGTTCGAGTTACCTCGTTGTGCGCTCCCGCGTACCGCACCACCGGGGAGCGCTCACTTCTCCCATATCCCCATTGGTAAGTAGTATTGACACGACTGAGATGCTTCAGCGCGTGCCTGTAGACGAGGCGCTAAATCTCTGGGAACGTTTGACACTCGCGTGACGAAGACAGACCGTTCCTGACTTCGTGTCAGACCCTACCTGAAGCCCGAATTAACGGTTTGTTTCGCGATATAAATCCGGATTCCTATCCGGTAATTTTCCGCGAGAGTCACTCAGAACCGCATTATGGGTCGTTAACTCGAGTTCGAGCCACGGGATAGCAGATTAACTATAGCCAACACTTATGTTGGTTTAGGAGATACCTGCGACTGTTGTGTCATCGGTACCACAGCAGCGGGGGGCGGGGGAGCCGAGTGACGCCGACACCGGATCGGGCAACCGGGAGTCGTCGGCGGTGCCGACCGACGACGAGCTCTTCGAGGTGCTCTCGAACAGGCGTCGCCGGTACGCCGTCCACGCGCTCAAGCGCGCGCACGGACAAGTCGAGATCGGCGACGTCGCCGAGCAGGTCGCCGCCTGGGAGTACGAGGTCGACGTCGACCAGGTGTCCTACGACGAGCGCAAGCGCGTGTACACGGCGCTCCAGCAGTCCCACCTCCCCAAGATGGACGACGCAGGTGTCGTAGAGTTCGACAAGAACAGGGGCGTCGTCGAGCCGACGGAGTCCCTCGAGGACGTGGAGGTCTACATGGACGTCGTGCAGGGCCGCGAGATCCCGTGGAGCGTCTACTACCTCGGGCTCTCCGGCGTCGCCGTCGCGCTGATGGCCGCGGTCGGGCTCGACGCGTACCCGTTCACGATGGCTACGGATTTCACCTGGGGGATTGCCGTGGTCGTCGCGTTCGCGGTCTCGGCGCTCGTACACACGTACTACTCGCGCCGCCAGCGCATCGGGGAGACTGAACGACCGCCGGAACTCGAGAGGTAGCCGTGAACCAACGACGTCTGCTCAGCGTCGCGCTCGCGGTCGCCGCCGCGATGACGCTCGCTACGGGCAGCCTCGGGTACAGCAGCGTGAGCGCCGACCGGGGCGTCCAGGTGAACGTCGTCCAGAGCGAGAACGCGTACGTGGGCGTCGTGGCGTGTGCGAAGGGGAACGGCAACGGCAACGGGGCGGCTCCCGTCCGGATCTGGGTGACCAACCAGTATTCGAGTTCCTTCACCGTCCAGTCGGTCGAGTGGGCGGCGGATGCGGGCGGTCACAACGGACTCAGCCCGAACGACGAACTCGATCCCGGCGAGACCGCGAAGTACAACTCGGCGTTCGGTGGCGACGAGGTCGTGGTGAACGTCACGGCTCCCGGCTTCAACGCGTCCGTGACCGTGGACGTCCACTCGAAGTGGGCGTGCCCGAGGCGCGTCGGTGGTCAGGGGACGGCGACCGCGACCACTACGTCGCCGACCGTGGACGCGCAGTCGAATCAGACTACCGCGGAGTCGACGACGACCGCCTGAGTCGGCGGGACCGAGCGCTCGTTCGACGGAATCGTACGCGGGACTCCTTCACACACCGAGACAAAGCTTATTGTATGGGGGCAAAATTTGGGAATCGAAGCGCGACTCGGGTCGGCCGAGTCCGCCGGGTGATATCGATGAAGACCACCACATCCCACGCGCAGACCGCGTCCGCAATCAGCGGACAGTCTGTGTGCACCCGCGTGGGGTTCGTGGTGGCCGGATATCGCCCGACCGCGCAGTCCGCGTCCACCCTCGCCGCGTGAAGCGGCGGCCCACCCCGGGAGGACGCGGACGCCGTCGCCGTTCGCCGACGGTACTGCGTTTCTCTCCTGGATTCCGGGTGTCCGCGGGCTGTTCGCCGCTCCCGACGGGTTCACCGTGGTGTCCACCGAGTTCGACTCTCGGCGGGAGCCTATGGCAGCAGCCTGCCAGACGGTCCGCTTCGTCGCGGACCTCACGATGCAAGTCCCGCGCAACGCCACCGGCGACCTCGACGCCGGCGCCGAGACCGTCGTCTCGCGGATCGACGCGGTCGGCGCCGTCGAGGCCGTCGACGTGACCGACCTGCGGCCGCGCCTGAACGACCTGCTGGTCGACGCGACGGTCACCGCGACCGTCGACGTGGAGGACGCGCCCGACGTCGAGGGCGCGGCGCACGCGGCGCTCGCGGACGGCTTCGGCGTCGAGGCCGTCGAGGACCTCCGCGTCGACCCCGCCGCGGCGCCCCGTGGCGACCCCGTCCAGGAGTTCGGCTAGCATGGGGTCGTCCCGGGTCTGTCGCGGGCGGCGGCGCGACCGCCGCCCGGCTGACCCGACGCCTCAGTTCCTCCCATTCTCCTCGCAGCCTGACTTCCAGACAGTTCTGCGCGCGTCGCGTCGGCGGTGGAACTAAGTGGGTGTAAAACACGCTTTACTGTAAAGCGAGCTTTACACGCTCGCGTTCACAGCCATGCCCTCGAACACCGACTCCCGCGGCCTGCTATCGGCCTTCCACCGACTCGACGCCACCGTCTCGAAGTGGGGCTACGGCGTCTCCGGCTGGGCCGGCGTCTTCACCGGCGCCGCCGCACTGGCCGCTGCACGCGCCGCCAGCGACGCGGTCTCGCTGTCCGGCGCCGCCGACACGCTCATCGCCCCCGCGGTCTGGCTCGTCGCAGTGTACGCACTGCTCGGCGCCGCGTACCGCTACCGGCGGTGGCGGGGCGGCCCCTCGTGTTCAGTGTGATGGACCGCGCAGACGCACTCGCCGCGGCGTGGCTGTACGTGGGCGCCGGACTCGCCGCCACAGGGCTGCTCCGCGGGTACGGGGCGGGCGGCCTCGACGTCACCGGCCTGTTCCTCGGTGGTGCATTCCTTCTAATCTTCGGCCTCCGGGACGTCGTCCTGAGAGAGAACCGCGAAATGAAGCGCCACCGCGACAGCCTCCCCTTCCTCGCCATCACGGTCGTCGCCCTCGCGGTCGTCACGTACTCGCTCGCGACGACGGCGGCGGGCGTGCTGTGACCGCTACCCGCGCCACGTCAGCGCGGTCGCCGCCCACGTGTAGCCCGTACCGGCCGCCAAGAACAGCACGGTGTCTCCGGGTTCGACGTACCCCCTGTCGAGCCCCTCGTCGAGCGCGAGACACTGGTCGACGCTCTGCACGTGCCCGTACTCGTCGAGGTAGTGGTGGCCGTCCTCGCCCACGCCGAGTTCGCTCGTGAGGTGGTCGTGGAACGACCGCTTCATGTGCGTGAGCGCGACGAAATCGAGGTTCTCGCGGGTCAGCCCCGACCGCTCCAGGGCGTCGTCGGCGACTGACAGGAAATTCGGGCCACTGACGGGCGCGATGCGCTCTTTCATGTCGTCGCTGGCGACGGTGAGCGTGTGCTCGCCCGCGTCGACGGTGTCGCGGCTCGGCGGCTTCTTCGAGCCACCCGCGGGCATGATTACGTCCTCCGAGAAACTGCCGTCCGTGACGGCGGCGGACTCGTGGACGACTGCGCGCGTGCGGTCGCCGGCGTTCCGCTCCAGCACCATCGCGGACGCGCCGCTCCCGAAGTTGAACATGAACGACGCGTCCTCGTCGCCGTAGTCCACGAGGTCCTCCTCGCGGCTCGCGGCGACGAGCAGCGCGGTGTCGACGTCCCCGGTCTGGAGCTGGGCGCGCGTCTGCCGGACGGCCAGCGGCGCGCCCGCGCACAGCGTGTAGCTCTCGGTCGCGTACGCGTTCGCGGCGCCGAGGCGGTCGGCGACGTTCGCGGCGGCGCTCCAGACGACGTAGTCCTTGAACTCGCTGCCGTGGTACAACACGAGGTCGAGGTCCGCGGGGTCGACGTCGGCGTCCGCGAGCGCGTCCTCGGCGGCCGCGACGCACATGTCGGTGGCGTGGTCGTCGTCGGGCGGACAGACGCGCTTCTCGCGGACGCCCATCTTCTCGACGACGACGTCCTCGGGAATCCCGCTCTCCGCGGCTATCTCCTCGCCCGTCACCACGCCGTCGGGCGTGTAGACGCCGTACCCGGTGAGGCAGACGGTCATCGGCGGAACTTCGCGAGGTAGTCGGGTAGCTGTTTCGCGACGGTGCCGCCGAGGCGCTGCCGCAGCGACCCGAGGAGGCCGCCGGGCACGTAGAGCACGAACAGCACGAACACCAGGCCGAGGTACAGCGGCGCGTGGCCGTTCAGGAACGTCTCGATGCCCTCGCCGAGCGTCATTCCGCCGACGAGGCCCGTGTCGACGACGCGCGCGGGCAGGTACTCGCGGAGCAGCGGCAGCAGGCCGCCGCCCCCGCCCGTCTTCGAGAGGAACTCCCGGACCGACTGGTCGAACAGCCAGCCGTACAGCGGGCCGGCGAGCGTGCCGAACCCGCCGATGATGGAGGCCAGCAGGGCGTCCCCGCTGACGAGGAAGTACAGGGAGTTCTCGGGGGAGACCGACCGCCGGAACCCCGCGAACAGCGCGCCCGCGACGCCGCCGAAGAACCCGCTGGCGGCGAACGCGCCGAGCTTGTACCGGAAGGTGTCGTAGCCGACCGCGCGGGCGCGCTCCTCGTTCTCCCGGATGGCGACGAGCACGCGCCCGAACGGCGAGTGCACCATTCGCTGCATCGCGAGGTAGCACGCGAGCACGACGAGTCCGACCATGTAGTACGACACTTCGGTCGCGCCGAGGTCGAGGAACAGCCACCGGAGTTCGTCGCCGCGCAGCGGCCCGATGGCGACGTTCAGAGCGTCTACCCCTGGTATTCCGATGTTGAATCCCTGCGGGTGGGTCTGGGCGACGGCGACGCCGTCCCGTGGGTTCGACCCGAGGTAGCTCCAGTCCCGCAGGAAGACGTACAGGACTTGCGCGAACCCGAGCGTGATCATCGCGAAGTAGACGCCGGACAGCCGGAACGACACCGACCCGATGGCGACCGCGAGCAGCGCCGCGAGCGCGCCGGCGAGCAGCATGCTCACCATGAACGGCGTGTCCGCGGACAGCAGCGGCACCTTCCCGTTCGCGACGAGGATGACGAAGTAGCCGCCGGTGCCGTAGAACGCGGCGTGCCCGAAGGAGAGGTAGCCCGTGTACCCGGAGATGAAGTCGAAGCTCATCGCGAACAGCCCGAAGTAGAACACCGCGATCATGGTCTCCGTCTTCGGGAGGAACGCCTCGGCGACGCCGCCGAAGCCGACGGTGGTCAGCACCGAGTACAGGACTGGGTAGACGCCGAGCGCGGCGACGACGAGCAGGTGCGCGACGTGGTCGCGGGCGTACTGGCGGACCCAGTTCGCGTCCGCGTCGGCCGCGCGGTCGCGGCCGACCGACTCGGTGCTAATGGCCGCCCACCTCCGCTAGGCCGGCGATGCCCTGCGGGCGCACGACGAGCACGCCGACGAGGATGAGGAAGACGGTGAGCTCCGGCAGCCCGGAGAACGTGACGATGCCCTCGTTGAAGAGGTGCGTCGTGACGGCGTCGACCATGCCGACGAGCACGGCGGCGAGGACGGTGCCGCGGAACGACCCCAGGCCGCCGACGATGACGACGACGAACGCGGGCAGCAGGGTCTCGGAGGCGAGCGGGACGCTCGCGCCCCACGCGGAGTCCCACATGAGGAGCGCGCCCGCGAACGCGGCGAGCGCCGACCCGAGCGCGAACACGACGGTGAACACGCGCCGCACGTCGACGCCGAGCGCGGCCGCCATCTCGTCGTCCTCGCTGCCCGCGCGCACCATCAGCCCGTACCGGGTGCGGTTGAGGAACGCCCACACCGCGGCGACGGTGAGCACGCCCCACGCGATCTCGAACAGTTCGAGGTGCGCGACGGTGCCGCCGAGCACGCCGACGGACTCGGTGAGGAACGTCGGCTTCGACCCGAGGGCGGCCCGCCAGTCGGTCCGGGGCTGCATCCCGTAGAACAGCACGACGATGCGCGCCAGCTCCTGGATGACGAGCGTGATGCCGAACGTCAACAGGATCTGGTAGATGGGCGGTCGGTCGTACAGCTTCCGGATGAGCGCGACCTCCATCCAGGCGCCCGCGAGCCCGACGACGGCGGCGGCGACGAGCGCCGCCACCACGAACGCGCCGAGCGCCAGCGGGCCGGTGCCGGCGTTCAGCGTCACCACGACGAGGCCGGCGACGTACGCGCCGACCATCGTGAGCGCGCCGTGCGCGAAGTTCAGGACGCCGAGCAGCCCGAAGATGAGCGTGAGTCCGACCGCCATCATCGCGTACAGGGACGCCTTCGCGAACCCGGAGACGAGGACTTCGACGAGTGTGCCGGCGGCGCTCATGCTGACAGCCTCTCGAAGCGTTCGTCGTCGGTCGTGACGCCCTCGGTGCTGCCCTCGTCGACGACCGTGCCGTGGTCGAGCACGTAGAACCGGTCGGCGAGGTCGAGCGCGAGCGGGAGGTTCTGTTCGACGAGCAGCAGGGTGGTGTCCTCGGCGACCGCTTCGAGGGAGTCGACGACGTCCTCGACGATGAGCGGCGCGAGCCCCTCGCTCGGTTCGTCGACGAGCAGGAGGTCGTTGTCGCCGACGAGCCCCCTGGCGATGGCGAGCATCTGCTGCTGGCCGCCGGAGAGCGTGCCGGCGTCCCGGTCGGCGAGCTCCTCGAGGTCGGGGAACGCCTCGTAGGCGGTGTCCAGGCCGGCGCGCTGGTCGCCGCCCTCGGGGACCGCGAGCCGGACGTTCTCCTCGACGGTGAGGTGCGCGAACACGCGGCGGTCCTCGGGAATCCACCCGAGGCCGCGGTCCGCGACCTCGTGGGTGTCGAGGCCGACGAGGCTCTCGCCGTCGTACCGGACGTCGCCCTCGCGGGGCGGCGTCAGCTGGAGGACGGACCGCAGCGTCGTCGTCTTCCCGACGCCGTTCCGGCCGACGAGCGCGACCACCTCGCCGCGCTCCACCTCGAGTGAGACGCCCTCCAGGACGTGGCTCTCGCCGTAGTACGTGTGGACGCCCTCGACTTCGAGGAGGGACGTCACGGCGACCACCCCGTCACGCTGCCTCCCCCTCCTCGCGCTCGTAGCCGCCGAGGTACGCCCGCTGGACGGCCTCGTCGTTCCGGACGTCCTCCGGCGAACCGTCGGCGATGACCGAGCCGCGGTCGAGGACGACGACGCGGTCGCTGACGTTCATCACGATGTCCATGTTGTGTTCGACGAGCAGGACGGCGTGGTCGCTGGCGACGTCCTCGATGAGGTCGACGATGCGGTCGACGCTCTCCGAGGAGACGCCCGCGTTCGGTTCGTCAAGCAGCAGGACGTCCGGGTCGCCGGCGAGCGCGATGCCGACCTCGAGCTGGCGGGCGGCGCCGTGGCTGAGGTTCTGTGCGGCCGCGTGCGCCTGGTCGGCGAGCCCGACGCGCTCGAGAATCTCCCAGGCGGACTCGTAGTGGTCGTCGAACGCGTTGACGTTCCGGTGGAACCGGCGGCCGGTCGCGTCGCCGGCCTGCGCGGCGACGCGGACGTTCTCGAGGACGCTGGTCGTCGGGAAGACGTTCGTGATCTGGTACGACCGGTGGACGCCCAGCCGGGCGGTCGCCGCCGGCCCGGCGTCGGTGACGTCCCGCCAGCCGTCGCGGTCCCGGAGCTCGACGACGCCGTCGCTGGGCGCCAGCACCCCCGTGAGGAGGTTGAAGAACGTCGTCTTCCCCGCGCCGTTCGGCCCGATGAGCGAGCACAGTTCGTCACGGCCGAGTTCGAAGTCGACCCCGTCGACCGCGACCAGGCCGCCGAACCGCCGGGTCAGGTCCCGCGTGCGCAACATCTACAGCGAGCAGTTCATCTGGTCGCTGTCCGCGGGAATCGTCGCTTCCTCCCCGGGGACCGTCTCGATGGGCTCCGTCGGCATGATGGGGGCGTTCCAGTTGCTCGACCACTCGTCCGTGGTCGGTTTCACGCCCGCGACGGTCATCGAGGACCGCGCCTGGTTGTTGTACTCCTGGAACGTGTACCCGTTCTCGCCCTTCGGCGTGTCCGTGACGGACATCCCCTTCAGCGCGTCCGTGATGTCGCTGGCGCCCGTGGACCCGGACTCCTGGACGGCCTGCACGATGGCGGACGCCGCGGTGAACGTCCCGGACGTGAACAGGTCCGGGACCTTCCCGTACGCCGAGGAGTACATGTCGACGAACTCGTTGTTGATCTCGTTGTCGTACTGGTTCCAGTGGTACCGCGTCGTGAACGGTCCCGCCTTCACGCCGTCGAGTTTCTCCTGGGTGAGCGGCTTGCCGAGGACCTGCTGGAGCGTCTGGCCGAGCGTCCGCGTCGCGATCTCGGTGGCGAACCCGCCGAACAGCCGGAACGAGTAGTCGCCCTGCAGGAACTGCGCGAACATGTACGGGAGCGTCGCGACGGTGAAGCCGCCGACGACGCCGCCCGCGCCCGCCTCCTCGGCCTGCTGGAGGAGGCCCTGCCACTCGCTGTGCCCGCGCTCGACGAACCGCTTCCCGACGATCTCCACGCCGGCGTCCTCGAGCACGCGCTGGTAGTTGTTGACGACCGCGTGGCCGAACGAGTAGTCGGCGCCGAACAGGAACACCGAGCTGACGTCGGAGTTCTGCGCGACGTACCGGCCGCCGCTGCGGGCGTCCATCGCGGTGTTCTCGCTCGCGCGGAACACCTGGTTCGAGCACGTCTCCGTGTTCGACGTGATGCCCGCGGACGCCGCCGGCCCCGCCATGAACGGGGTGTCGGTGGCGCCGAGGACGGTGGTGATGACGCGGCGCGCCGCCCCGGAGGACGCACACCCGAACAGCATGTCGACCTCCTCCTCGGTGACGAGGTTGTTCGCGAGTGACTGGGCGGTGTCCGCGGAGAACTTCGAGTCCCGGACGACGAGTTCGAACGTCGTGCCGTCGACCTCTACCTCGTGTTTCCCGGTCCCGGGGTTCGAAATCGGTTCCGTGTCGCCCTTGTAGGCGAGCCCCGAGAGGAACCCCCACAGCGACTGCTTCCCGTAGTACGCGATACTCCCCGACAACGGCTGCATCACACCAATTTTCATGTTGTCTGGACTGCCGGAACCGCCGAGACCGGCACACCCGGCGAGACCGGTGATGCCAGTCGCGCTCGCGGCTCCGAGCGCTTTCAGTACGTTTCGTCGTGACGTGCCAAACTCCGGCATACTCCACCTGTCTGTTACGCTTCCTGCAAGTACAGCCGGGTTAACATGTGAACGACCGGCCGGAAGCCCGCCCGGGCGGTCGCGGACAGCCCGCCGACCGACGGTCACTCGAGGTCCTCGATGGCGTCGATGACGCGCTGAATCATCTTCTGTTCGCCCCGGCGGAGGTTCTTCGACACCGCGGGCTTCGAGACGTCGAAGCGGTCGGCGAGCGTCCCGAGCGTGGCGTCCCGAGGGTTCTCGTAGTAGCCGTCCGAGACCGCGGCCTCCAGGGTGTCGCGTTCGACGTCCGAGAGGTCCCGGCACCCCTCGATGAGCGTCATCGCGGCGCCCGCGTTCTGGACGAGCTGGTGGAGCTCCGCGTCGTCGGTGTCGTCGCGCCCGACGACGTCGAACTCGTGGTGGCGCTCCAGGTCCGCGAGCGCGTCGTCGGCGCGCTCGGACTCGTCGAACCCGACGTGCCACGTCTCGACGCCGTCCTCCGCAAAGAACGGACCGGTCACGTAGCCGTCGTGGCCGCGGACGGTCCGCATCGCGCTCGTCGGGTCGACGACCGTGCGGAACTTCGCGACGTTGTCCACCTTCGAGAACAGCTCGTAGTCGTCGACCTCGTCGTGGCCGCGGACGGTCGACAGCCCCGTCTCGAGGGCGTCCCGGTCAGCGGCCTCCGCGACCATCCGGACCTCGGTGGCGTCCGGGCGCGCGTCGCAGTGAATCGACGAGAACGCGACCTCGTGGCGGTCGCTGGCATGGACGAACGGGCAGTCGTACTGCTCCACCTCCATGCTGACGTTAATCATCGTTCCTGTCCTTTCTAACTTTACGAACGACTGGTAAAACGTTTACTCCGTTCCCCCGCCGAAGCGCGCCTCGATCGCCTCGCGGTCGATCTTCGACGGGCCGCTGGTCGGCATCTCGTCGACGAACGCCACGTGCTGGGGGTGCTTGAACCGCGCCAGCCGGCCGTCGAGGAACGACTCCAGGTCCGCGACGGTCAACGACTCGTCGCCCTGCACGACCGCCTTCCCGACGGTCCCCCAGGTGTCGTCGGGCACGCCGACGACCACGACTTCGTCGATGCCGGGGTGGTCCGCAAGCGCGTCCTCGACCTCCGGCGGGTAGACGTTCTCCCCGCCGCTGACGAACATGTTCTTCTTCCGGCCCTCGACGTAGTAGTAGCCGTCCTCGTCGACGCGCGCGAGGTCGCCGGTCGCCACCCAGTAGTCCTCGACGTCGACCGTCGTCGGGTCCGCGACAGCCGGCAGGCCGAACGCCTCGCTGGTCTCCTCGGGCGCCCGCCAGTACCCGGCCGCCGCGTGCGGGCCCCGCAACTGGAGTTCGCCCACCTCGCCGCGCTCGACGCGTTCGCCGTCGTCGTCGACGACCCGCGCGTCCACGTGCATCGCCGGGACGCCGACGCTGTCGGCCTTCTCGCGGTCCCAGCCGGCGGGCATCGCGAAGTTGTTCGGGCCGCACTCCGTGAGCCCGTAGCCCTGCGAGAGGTCGACGCCGCGGTCCCACCACGCCTCCATGACGGCGCGCCGGCACGGCCCGCCGCCGCTCTTCGCGAGCCGCAGCGACGACAGGTCCGTCCCCGCCCACTCCTCGTGCTCGGTCATCATCCGCAGCACCGCGGGGACGGCGACCAGGACCGACGCGTCGTGGACCTCGACCAGTTCGAGCACTTCGCCCGGGTCGAAGTCCCGCGCGATCACGACGTGGCCGCCGACGTGGAACAGCGGGAGCGTGAGGACGTTCCAGCCGCCCGTGTGGAACATCGGGAACACCATCGGCGTCGCGTCCCCCGGCCGCAGCCCCCACGCAGTCACCGTGTTCGTCGCGTTCCACGCGACCGATCCGTGCGTGAGCACGGTCTCCTTCGGTGTGCCCGTCGACCCCCCGGTGTGCAGGAACATGAACGGGTCGTCCGTCGACAGCGCCGGGCCGTCGAACGCCGACCCGTCCGCCGGCACCTCGCCGTCGAACGCCGGCCACTCGTGGTCGCCGCCGGTCGCCAGCGAGAGCACGTCGACACCCTCGGGTAGTGCGTCCGCGACGTCCTCGTCGAAGGGCTCCTCGAGGACGACCAGTTCCGGCGCGACGGTGTCGAGGAGTTCCGCGAGCTCCGGCGGCGCGAGCCGGTGGGACAGCGGCGCGAACACGCCGCCGGTCTTCCCGCACGCGAACACCAGGTCGACGAGTTCTGGGCGGTTCCGGGAGACGAGGGCGACGCGCTCGCCGTCCGTCACCCCGTAGTCGGCGAGCAGGCGCGCCGTCCGGTTCGCGCGCTCGTTCAGCTCCGCGTACGTCCAGGCGTCGCCCGTCGTCGCGTCCGTGAGCGCGACCTCGTTCGGGGAGAGCGTCGCGCGGCGGCCGGCCCAGTCGCCCACCCAGTCGCCGACGTCAGTCATCGAGGAACTCGAGGAGGGCGTCGTTGACGCGCGCCGCGTCCTCGATGAAGAACAGGTGCGGGGCGTCCTCGACGAGCTCCAGCCGGCTGTCCGGCAGGCGCTCGTGGAGAACCCGGGCGTTCTCCGCGGGGAGCACCCGGTCGGCCGTCCCGTGCATCACAAGCGCGGGCACGTCGACCTCGCCGAGGCGGTCGCTCACGTCGAACTCCGCGACGGCCGCGCCCTGCGCCTGCAGCGCGTGGGGCGGCGCGTCCGACTCCAGCCGCCAGTCCACGATCTGCTCGAGTAGCTCGTCGTCCTCGGCGAGCGCGTCGGACATCGCGGGCTGCATCTTGTACCGGATGGCTTCGCGCTCGTCGAGGTCCTCGGGGACGTTGAACATCCGCTCCTGGGTCTCCGGCGGCGTCGGCGCCGCGACGTCGCCGCCCGGCGACGTGCACAGCAGGCCGACGGACGCCGCGCGGTCGAAGTCCAGCGCGTACTGGAGGGTTATCATCCCGCCCATGCTCGCGCCGACGACGTTCGCGGACTCGACGCCGGCGTCGGCGAGCACGGCGTCGAGGTCCGCCGCCAGCATCGGAATCGTGTACGGGCCCTCGGGCGCGTCCGAGTCCCCCGTTCCCCGGTTGTCCGGTAGCACGACGTCGTAGTCGTCGGCGAGCGCGTCCCGCTGCCAGTTCCACATCCAGCGGCCGTACACCAGCCCCTCCACGAGCACGACCGTCTCGGCGTCCCGCGGCCCGTCGCGCTCGTAGGCCAGCGTCACGCCGTCCCGGGTTACCGTCTGCATGCGTACACCGACGCGGACTCCCGCCTTCAACCCCCTGTTTCACATGTTAACCGGGGGGTTTTCGACGCCGGCGACGCCCCGTCCGGTATGCCAGTCGCGTCCGTCGGCGACACCGCCGACGCGTCCATCACCGTCACCGAGGAGACCATCGAGGCGTACGCCGACCTCTCCGGCGACCACAACCCCATCCACGGCGACGACGAGTACGCCAGCGAGACGATGTTCGGCGGCCGCATCGCCCACGGGATGCTGTCGGCCGCCCCCATCAGCGCGGCGCTCGCCGACCTCCCCGGGGACGTCGTCTACCTCTCACAGGACCTCCGGTTCGAGAACCCCGTCCGCCCGGGCGACACCGTCACCGCGCACGTCGAAGTCCTCGAGGACCTCGGCGACGACCGCCTCCGCGTCGACACGCGAGCCGAGGCGGACGAGACCGTGGTCGCCGGCGAAGCGGTCGTCCTCTCGCTCCCACACGAGGACGGTCAGTAGTAGTCGTCACGCTCGCCAGCTCCGTCCAGTGGCTCGTCCGGGCCGTTCGGCGGGCCTCCGCGCTCGTCGGGGAGCACGCCCGGATCGGCGCTCCCGACGGCGTCCGGGTCGGGCTCCGTGAGGAAGTCGTGCAGCGACGGAATGTCGGCCAGGCTCGGCCCCCGTCGCTCGCTCGCCCGGAGCGACCGGCGCGGAGCGCCCCGGCCCGCGCCCCAGTCCGCTGAACCCGATTCACCGCCCGAACCTCCCGAAAACGCCCCTGACTGGTCGCCGGGGTCGGCGGCGCGGTCGGCGGCGTCGCGAGCGCGTTCGCGCTTCTCCCGGACGCGCTCGACGGAGCGCTCGAACCCGACCGCGTCGTACTTCTCGACGGCCGTCTCCAGGTGGGAGAGCCGCGTCTCCGGGTCGTCGGGGAGAATCGCGAGGCGCTCGTGGCGCTGGGCGTCCAGGTGGCCCAGCATCGCCGCCGCGCGCTCCTCGGGGACGTCCTGGTCGGCGAGCGCGTCTTTGCCCGCCTCCAGCGCGCGCACTGCGGCCTCGTGGTCGCCCGCGGCGGACTTCCGGTTCGACGCGACGACGGCGCGGCTGTACGTCGGCTCCCAGGGGTCGAGGAAGCCGTACTCGTCGGCGACCGCCCGCGCCTCGTCGAAGGCGGCGAGCGCGAGCGCGTGGTTGCGGCTGCTGCGGTGGCGGTGTCCGACTGCTCTGGCGCGCTCGAAGCGCGCGTGCCCGAGCACCCAGGCGAGGTCGATGGGTCGCGCCGCGGCGGCGGCGCCCGCGAAGCACAGTTCGGCCGCGCGGGAGTCGCCGCGCCCGACCTCGCCCGTCCAGTAGAGCGCGTTCGCGAGGACGTACGCGAACTCGGCGTCGCTCTCGCCGGCGGCGGCCGGGACGGCGTCCCGCCACGCCGCGCCGCGGTCCCAGTAGTCCGCGCGCTCGGCGCGCGCCGTCGCGTCGTCGTAGTCGACGTCGCGCTCGTACGCCCGGGCGTGGCGTCGCGCGGCGCCGAGGCCGCCGGTCGCGGCGGCGTGCGCGAGGTCGTACGCGAGGAATCGACCGTCGCTCCCCTCGGCGACCTCGTCGGGCTCGACGTCGAGGTCCGCGAGAAGCGCCCGGGCTTCCCCGGGCGCGTCGCACGAGACGTGTATCGCGTCCGCGAGCGCGTCGACAGCGTCCACGTCGCCGATTGCCGTCGCGTCGTCGAGCCCGGCCGCGAGCGCCTCGACGTCCCCGAAGTCGCCGATTCGGGGGCCGGCGTGCGTGGTCACCGCCGCCCGAATCAGGTCGTAGCGGGCGGCGTGTATCGCATCGGACGCGCCGTCGTCGGCCGCGGTGACCCAGTCGAGCAAGGCCGCGAGCGACGCCGGTGCGAGGAACTCGCCGACGGCGAACGCCAGCGCGACGGCACCGCGGCTGGCTTCGAGGAGTTCGCGGGCGGCGCCCCCGTCGCCCTCGACGGCCGCGGTGCAGCGCTCGTCGAAGGACGGCCCCGGCAGCCGCACCACGGCCGACCCGTCGTCCACCAGAATCCGAACGCGCGCGAGTCCCGCGCCGTCCTCGACGGTCACCCAGTGCGTGCCGTCCGCCAATTGCACGGAGAGACTGGCGTCCGCTCCGTCGCATCTGCCGGCGCCGGTGACCGGTTCGACGGTGGCGTCCGCTGCCGCGTCGACGTCCAGCGTGTACCGGCGCTGTGCGTCCTCGCCGTCCTCGTGTTCGCCGACGACGCGCGTGACGGTCACGTCCGCGTCCTCCGACAGGGGGCGAGTCCAGCGGAACCGGCGAGTCATCGGACTCGAGTACGCCGCGGGGCGGTATCAGCGCACGGATTCGGGTCTCCGACGTGGAGCGGTCCCCGAACCGGGAACTGCCGGGGGCGCCGCCGACTCACCCGTCGGCGAGCAGCCGGCTGACGCGCCCGGCGGTCGCGGACCGGAACGCCTCGGGGTCCAGGCTGGCGTCTTCGCCGAACAGCCGGGCGTACTGTTCGCGCGCCACGGTCTCGACGACTCGGTCCGCGACGGCGTCGACGCCGGGAGAGTCGCCGAGTTCGGCTGCGGCGTCGAGAACGCGGTCACGGGTCGCGAACTCCGCCGCCGCGGCTTCGGCGTCGCCCTCGAAGATGTCGGGTTCCTCGTCGAGCGCGGGCCCGGCGAGGAGCGCGCGGTCGCCGGTCTTGTTCCGGACGAGCACGCCGGCGGCGTCGCCGTCCCGCCAGTTCGACGCCGGCAGGTCGTAGCCGCCGGGGTCGAAGTCCGCGGCCCTGACTTCCTTCGCGACGGCGTTCAGGGGCGGGAGGCCGAGTCGCTCGAACGTCCGCTCGGCGGCGTCCGGCGGGAAGAATCCCTCGCCGGCCCGGTGGACGTCGAACCCGAGGAACGACGGCGTCCGCTCCCAGTCGTAGGCGACGGGCTCGAGGCGCGGCGCCACGCCGAAGAACGTGACCGACGACGGGTCGTCGACCGCCCCGCGGAGGGCATCCCGGTCGAAAGATTCGCGGACGCTCCGGGCGGCGGCCTGGTAGCCGACGGGGACGTCGCCGGGCGGGAACTCCCGGGATTCGTCCCCGAACTGGAGGAGGCCGTCGGCGCGCAGCTGGACGCGCAGCCGGCCGCCCGCGACCCACTCCTGGAGCCAGAGGTGGCCGCCGTCGAGCAGCGACGCGGGCGCCGACGCGACGGCCGGAATCGGCGGGAACGAGTGCACGTCCACGGCGAGGCGGCGGCGCGAGGTAAGCGTTCCCCCTGTCAGTCCCGGAGTTCGGCGGCGACGTAGACGCCGAGGTAGCCGCCGAGCGCGCTCAACGCGACGACGAACAGCGCGGAGACGGCGAACGCGACCAGCAGGACGCCAGCGAGGAAGACGACGCCGGCGTCGAGGACGCCGACGGTGAGGAACGCGAACAGGACGGTCAGCGGCACGGCCAGCAGGAGCCCGGAGACGGCGCCGAGGCGGGCGCCCGCGGCCGCGGTCTCGCCGGCGAGGTAGCCGGCGACGCCGCCGCCGACGACCGGGGAGAACGGGACGAAAGAGACGACGCTGGTGACGACGGCGCCGAGGACGGCGACGGTGAGCGTGTCGGGCCTGCCGGCGCCGGTCCGGTTCCGGGAGCGGTGCGCGAGGTACGCGACGCCGACGCCCGCGACCAGGAGGCCGGTGACGGCGAGTCCGATGCCGCCCCACGTCGCCATGCTGTAGGACACGTCGACGAGTTCGGCGTCCGTGAGGAACGTCGACTCAATGGTGCCTTCGGCGACGAGTTCGGCTATCTCGCGGCGGTCGGCGCCCGTGTAGAGCGCGACGCCGCCGGCGAGGAACCCGAGGCTCGGGACGACCAGGAGGGCCGCGACGAGCCAGTCGACGGGTTTGCTCAGGAGGAGCGACGACCGGCCGGGGCCGGTGGGGGACGCGTCGGAACTGGCCGACGCTGTGGCGTGGGCACTGGTACTGGAGGGGTCGGATTCGGGGCCGGGGGTCTCTGGGTCGCTGTCGGCCATACCGTACCTGTTGGCTCCCTGTCTCTTAAGTGCCACCGGTCGGGCGGCGTAACTCGCTGGCGACCCCGGCGCGTCCGTTTCGCGGCGGCCGTCGTCGGCGGTGCGCTCGTCCTCTCGGCCGTCGTCGTTCTCCAGCAGTGACAGTACAGCGTCGCCACCACCAATATTTTCAAGTACGATACGGGCGGTGGTGTACTCGTGTACAGGTCCCGACGTGCCGTGGTCGCCGTGGTCGTGGCGGTGTCGCTGTTCGCCAGTCCGGCCGCCTCCGCCGCGTCGCTGGACGTCGAATCCAGCGTCGTCGGCGTCGACGTGACGGGGGAGGGAGCCGCGACAGTCGTCGACGGCGACCAGTACGTCTGGGCCGGCGAACCGACCGACTTCAACGCGACAATCGGGGACTACGTCACGGAGTCCGAGTCCTACTACGAGACGTACGTCGTCCGCTTGACCCGAGAGCGGGACGCGACCTACGACAGCAACGAGGAGTCACTCGCCGTCGGGCGCGTCACGCTCGGCGAACTCGAGGCGCGGAACGTGACCCTCACCGTGCCCGCGGGCGAACTCGAACCCGGGTTCCACCGCCTGCACGTCACCACGTACGAGCCGGCGCCCGGCGAGGACCGCCGCATCAACGAGACCGACGTGGTCGTGCACGCAGTCCGGAAGACGGGCGACGTCGACGGCGACGACCTCACGAACCTCGAGGAAGTGGACGGCCCGACGTCGTTCCTGGACTTCGACACCGACGACGACGACCTCGGCGACGGCAACGAGGTCCAGGTGTTCGGCTCCGACCCGACGCTACTGGACACGGACGGCGACGGCATCGACGACCCCCAGGAGGTCCGGGCGGGCACCGACCCGGCAGCGCCGGACACGGACAGCGACGACATCGAGGACGTCCCGGAGCTCGACGGCGAGTCCTCGGCGACGGCGGACGACACGGACCTCGACGGCCTCGTCGACCCCGTCGAACTGGAACTGGGGACGGACCCGCGGGCCCGGGACACTGACGGCGACGGGCTCTCGGACGCGACGGAGTACCGGGAGACGGACACCGACCCGACGCGCGCGGACACCGACGGCGACGGCATCGACGACGCCGCCGAAGTCCAGCGCTTCCAGTCGAACCCCCTCTCCCGGGACACCGACGGCGACGGCGTCCCGGACGCCCGCGAGGTACTCCGCGGGACCGACCCGACGGTCGTGAATCGCGAGCAGACGCAGAACCAGCAGGACCGCAGCGACGAACAGACGGACGCCGAAGACCGGTCGAACCAGCGGGACGCCCGCGAGCGCGCCGACGGCCTCCGGGGAGTCGGGAGCGTCGTCGGCTGGCTGCTGCAGGCGTTCGCCGCCGCGCTGGGGGTGGCGACGTGACGCGGCGAGCCCTGGCGGTCGCGGTGCTGGCGACCGTCGCGCTGTTCGCCGCGGGCACCCCCGCGCCGGTCGACGCGGCCAGTCCGACGTACGTCTCCTCGGACGTCGCGACCGACACGACGTGGACCGCGGAGGACGGCCCCTACGTCGTGACTGGGGACGTTACGGTCGAACGCGGCGCGACGCTCACCGTCGAGGCCGGGACGACCGTCCAGCTCGCCGAGGAGTCCACGGTGACGGTCCGCGGGAGCCTGGTCGCCGACGGCACGGCCGCGGCACCGGTCTCGTTCACCACCGCGCGCCCGAGCCCCGAACCGGGCGCCTGGCAGACGATCCGGTACGAGGGCGGCGCGGAGTCCGTCCTCCGCCTCGAGAACGCGACCGTCGAGTACGCCGTCACCGGCGTCACCGTCGCGTCCAGCCAGGGCCGGGTCGCCGTCGCGGACTCGACGCTGCGCTCGCACGTCCGCGCCGGCATCGCCACCGACGGCGTCGCCAGCGTCCCGGCGACCCGCGTCGTCGACTCCCGCATCGCCGCGACGGGGTACGCGGGCATCGCGTTCGAGTCCGACGGCCCCACGCCGTTCCTCGACTCCGCGCGGAACCTCGTCGTCCGCGGGACGACCATCGAGAACACGGGGACGTACGGCGTCCTCGTTCGCGCCCGGGAGATCTCCAGGGTGACGGTCGCGGACTCGACGGTCGCGGACTTCCGGACGACGGGCGTCGCGCTCGTCGCGGCGCGCAACGCCACCGGGACGCCGTCCGCCGACGACTACCACGTGCGGGACGTCGTCGTCCGCGGCACCACCGTCGAGGACGGCCGCGGCGACGGCATCTCGGTCGCCGGCGGCCACCTCGGCGACGTGACCCTGTACGGGAACCGGGTGCGGGGCGTCCCAGGGACCGGCATCCAGGTCGTGCGCGCCATCGACCTCGACGACCTCACGGTGTCCGAGAACTCGGTCGTCGGCGCGACGACCGGCGTCCACGTCGACCAGCGCCGGCTCTCCGGTCCGATTCTCGACGTCACGATGCACGTGAACGGCAACGAACTCCGCCGGAACGAGCGCTACGGCCTCCGCGTCGAGACCGACCACGTCTCCATCGAGGACTTCGACGTCCGGAACAACACGTTCGCCGGGAACGGCCGCGACGGCGCGCTCGTGACGTCGCCGGTTGTGCGGAACACCGTCGTCGCCGACAACGTCGCCCGCGGGAACGGCGACACCGGCATCGAGGTCGCCGGCGCCAGCGTCTACGGCGTCACCGCAGCCGACAACACCCTCGCCGACAACCGCGACGAGGGGCTGCTCGTCCGGGCCGCCCGCGAGATGCGGGGCGTCACCGTCCGGGAGAACCGCGCGCTGGACAACGGCGCGATCGGCATCGAGGTCGAACACCACGTCGCGACGTCCGGCCGCGTCGTCCTCGAGAACAACACGGTCGCCGCCAACGAGGTCGGCGTCCGCGTCGCGGGCGCGACGCCGACGCTGCTCGCGAACAACTCCATCGTGTTCAACACGCAAGGCGCCGGCGCCGCCCCCGGGTCGGTCGGTCGCGCGACCGGCGTGCTCGTCGAGGGCGCCGCGTCCAACGTGACCCTCCGGTACAACGACGTCTACGGCCACCTCGTCGGGCTGCGCGCCGCGACGAACGGCAGCGTCGAGGCCGACCACAACTACTGGGGCGCCGAGAGCGGGCCGTTCCACGCGAGCATCAACCCGGACGGGGCCGGGAACGCAATCGAGACCGACCAGGGGACGGTAAAGCCGGTGCCGTTCGCCGCGGAGTCCTACGGCCCCGACTACCGGCGGCCCCAGCCCGCGCTCGTCGCGAACCGCACCACCGTCCAGCCAGGTGAGCCGGTCCGGTTCACGGCGCGGGGCTCCACGGACGACGGCCGCATCGCGACCTACCGGTTCACCGTCGAGGGCGCCACCGTCGCCGCCGGCCCGGACCCGACGCTGACGCGGTCGTTCGCGGAGAACGGCACCTACGAGGTCTCGGTGACGCTCGTCGACGAGATGGGCGTCGACAGCGTCGACGCCGCCTCGGTCACGATTCGCGTGCGGTCGGCCCAGCAGACGACGACGCCGACCACCACGCCGACCACGACGCCCCAGGAGACGCCGACGCCCAGCACGACCCCCGCCGGACAGGACGGCGACGGCGGAGGCGGCGGCCTCGTGTCGGGCCTGCTATCCCTGTGGGGCGTCCTCGGCGCCGTCTTCTACCTCACGGGCTTCGCGCTCGGCGCCTACGGCGTCTACCGCTCGCTGAACGGCGAGCAGCCGCCGACCCGCGGCCGGAACGTACACGCGCTCGCCGCCGCCGGCGTCTTCGTCTGGCTCGTCGGCGGCCTGCTCGGCACCCCCGGCCTCCTCCTGCTCGGCGTCGCCGCGGCCGTCCTCTGGGCGGCGATGACCGGCGGCCTCTACGTCGTCGCGACGCGCTGACACCACCGGATTCAACGCGCTCGTCCGGAGCGCGTCCCCCTCGCTCGGAGCACGTGGCTACCTATGCTTCGGTGACCGTGACGTCCAGCGTCCGCGTGCGCGGACCGTCGCACTCCACGAACAGCACCGACTGCCACGTTCCGAGCGCCAGGTCGCCGCCTTCGACGGGGACGGTCGCGCTCTCCCCGAGTAGCATCGCCCGGAGGTGTGCGTCCGCGTTGTCGTCCACGCGGTCGTGCTCGTAGCCTTCGTCGGCCGGAACGAGGTTCTCGAGCGCCTGTTCCACGTCTCCGAGCAGCCCGGACTCGCCCTCGTTCACCACGACGCCGGCCGTCGTGTGCGGGACGAACACCGTGCAGACGCCGCGCTCGCAGTCGTCGGGCACGGCGTCCCGCACCGTCGACGTCACGTCCCGGGCGGCGACGCAGTCCTCGGTGGTCACGTCGAATCGCATACGAGAAGCGTCGAGGGCGGGGAACAAGAAACCCGTCAACTGACCCCGCCGTAATCTCACAGAACGTCCCAATCAGAATACGGCACGCGCGTCGCTACGCGGCCCTGTACGTAGGAAGTGCGTGGTCAAGGATACGAACCCGATGCCAGCCCTCACTGCGTTCGGGCTGCCGTGGTTCAGAATCCCTTCCCTGCGCGCTTTCCTCACTCCGTTCGAAAAGTGCTCGGTCAGGGATTTGAACCCTGGTCGTCGGCTCGAAAGGCCAACATGATTGGCCGGACTACACCAACCGAGCGACACCAGTTCGTTCCCGCGAGAGTATTTTAAACGTGTCGTTCTCCCGGGGCCGTGGTACGGTTACTCGCCCTCGAACTCGGGCTCGCGGTCCGCGGAGAACGCGCTGATGCCCTCCATGAGGTCCTGGGTGTTCATCAGCTGGCCGAACGCCTGCGCCTCGATCTCGAGGCCGGCGTCCGTCGAATCCCGGCCCGCGAGCATCGCGCGCTTCGTGTACTTCTGGGCGATCGGCGGCCCCGCGGCGAGGTCGCGGGCGAGCTCCCACGCCCGGTCCTCGAACTCGTCGGTCGCGACGACCTCGTTCACGAACCCGTAGTCCGCCATCGTCTCCGGCTCGAAGCGGTCCGCGGTGAAGATGATCTCCTTCGCGCGGCCCTCGCCGACGACGTTCTTCAGGCGCTGCGTGCCGCCCCAGCCCGGCAGCAGGCCGAGGTTGTGCTCGGGCTGCCCGAGTTCGCTGCGCTCGCTCGCGATGCGGAGGTCCGCGCACGTCGCCAGCTCCATCCCGCCGCCGAGACAGTAGCCGTCGATGGCCGCGACCACGGGCACGTCACAGGACTCGAGTTTCCCGAACGTCTGCTGGCCCTTCCGGGAGAGCTCCACGGCGTCGATGGGGTCCGCGCTGCCCGCCATCGACTGCACGTCCGCGCCCGCAGAGAACGCCTGCTCGCCGGCGCCCGTCAACAGGATCGCGCGCACGTCGTCGTCCTCGTCCAGCAGGTCGACGGCGTCCGCGAGCTCGTCCAGCAGGTCGCCGCTGATGGTGTTCATACGGTGCGGGCGGTCGATCTCCACGTGCCCGACGTTGCCGTCCACCGCGATGCTCACGCTCTCGAACGTCGGCGCGCCGTCGCCGTCCTCGCCGCCGGACTCGTCGAACTGGCCGCCCGACTCGGCGAGCCGCCGGAGTTCGTCGGCGGGCTCGTAGCGCGCCGCCCCCGTCTCCTCGTGGAGGTCGGCGAGCGTCTCGTAGAGGTGCTCGACGCCGGCCTCGTCGGCCATCTTCGCGGGGCCCTCCGGGTAGCCCGCCCCGAGCATCACGGCCTCGTCGATCTCCGCGGGGTCCGCGACGTCGTTCCCGACGAGCTTCGCGACCTCGTTGGCCATCACGGCGACCAGGCGGTCCGCGACGTCCTCGCGGACCTCGTCGGTCGGGACGTCCGCGCCGCCGTCCTCGTAGTCGTAGAACCCCTCGCCGGTCTTCTTCCCGAGCTCCTCGGCCTCGACCTTCTCGACGAGCAGCGGACACGGCTCGTAGGCCTCGCCGAGCACGCTCTGCATGTAGTCGAGGACGTCGTAGGAGACGTCGACGCCGACCTGGTCGGCGAGCTCGAACGCGCCCATCGGCAGCCCGATGTCGTACTTCGTCGTCGAGTCGACCTCCGCGATGGTCGCCTCGCCCTCGTGGACGAGCCACGCCGCCTCGTTCAGCAGCGGGACGAGCACGCGGTTCACGACGAACCCGGGGGAGTCCTTCCGGACGCGCACCGGCGTCTTCCCCATCGCCTCGGCGAGGTCCTCCGTGAGGTCGAGGACGTCGTCGTCGGTGTGCTCGCCGGAGATGACTTCGACGAGCTGCATCCGCACGGGCGGGTTGAAGAAGTGCATCCCGCAGAACCGCTCGGGGCGGTCCGTGACCTCCGAGAGCTCCGTCACGGAGAGACTCGACGTGTTCGTCGCGAACACGGCCTCGTCGGGCGCGTGCTGCTCGAGCTCGCGGTAGACGTTCTTCTTGATGTCCATCTTCTCCGGCACGGCCTCGACGACGAACTCCACGTCCTCGACGGCCTCCTCGAGGTCGACGATCGGCGTCACGCGGTCGAGGGCGGCCTCAGCCTCGTCCTCACCGATCTGTTCTTTCTCCGCGAGCTTGTTCAGCGACCACTCGATCTGCTCGTAGCCGTTCTGGACGAACTCCTCTTTGATGTCCCGGAGGTGCACGTCGAAGCCGGCGAGCGCGGCGACTTCCGCGATGCCGTGGCCCATGTTTCCGGCGCCGAGAACGGCGATGGTCTCGATGTCGTCTACGTCCATGTCAGGAGCGTCGCCGGCACACCCGTTGAAGCTTTCCCTATCCACGCGTGTGAACACCTCACGCGTTTACTCGCGTGGAAACCGACGCGGGTCTCGCCGCGAACGAACGGGATCTGCGGCGGCCTACTGCGACACAACCCCGGTGGAGTTTCGACG